>NZ_BCVI01000059.1 GCF_001591665.1 Neobacillus soli NBRC 102451
CGATGTTGACTTATCGTAGGGAAAAGAGCGAAGTCCACTGGGTGCTGGGGCTGGATTCAGATAACTAATTCAAAGTTATCCACACTAAATTATTTTATAATTTCCTATAAAATAAAAAAATGGCCCATATACGAACATGGACCAAGAACACTCACTTATTTTCTATTCTTGAACAGGGCGGAATTCATGAACCCACACACGCATTTGCGGCAGCCATGGCATGCCCGGATGATAGGCAAGAATCGATTGTTTATACGCTTCCACCGAGTCGAAGCCCTCGCGACGGACATCCTCATCTGTTAACTCACCTAAACTTTGCGAATAGACATTTTCAACTACAAACTCTCGGCCTTCCAGCGTCATAATTTCACCCGGATCGGCATATCTGCCATTCCTGCGTGTTGCTGTTTTTTCTCCTGCAAGGACCTTCTTAACATCATCTTCCATTGTTATTAAACGTTCAACGGAACATGTCTTTGGCGGCAATGTATTGTTTTCATTTTGGGTTGTCATATTCGTTCTCCTCCTTATTCGATTTATGTTTTCATATTAACATTGTTGTTATGATAAAATCCATTACCTTGAACTATTTTAAAAACAACTTGCTGCCCTTAAACGACCTGACCGCCCTTATCATGGTACTTTAAAATACCCTCCGCCGCGCGGTAGGATAAAGCACCCACAGTACCGGTTGGATTGTAGCCGGCATTTTGCGGAAATGCCGATGCACCAACAACAAAAAGGTTATCAACATCCCACATTTGTAAGTAGCTATTCACTGCAGATGTACTAGGGTCACTGCCCATAATAACGCCGCCGGTATTGTGTGTGGATTGATAGGTAGACACATCATATGGCCCTAAATCCTGCATATAGTCCACATGATCAGCGCCCATTTCCTTTAAGATATCGGCACATTTACTAGCGAGGTATTTGGACATCTCCCGGTCCTGATCCTCAAAGTCAAAGGTAATTCGAATCAACGGGTCACCGTAGGCATCTTTGTAGGTTGGGTCTAAATCCAAAAAATGATGCCTGAAGGCCATTGATGAACCTTCACCGCCAACTGTCAGGGTGCTATTGGCATACTTAAGCGAGGCCTTTTTAAAGTCTGCCCCCCAGGTTGGCGTCCCTTTTGGAACGGCATTGTTTTGAATGGGCCGTTGTCCTGTCTGCCCTAGGATAATCATTCCACCGTGAATGAAATTCAGCTTGGAGTGGTCAAAGTTATCCCCGTTATAATCGTCTAAAATCATTCCCAGTGCGCCCGCACCGGCAAAATTATTAAATTCCTTTTTGTCAAAAAAGCCCACCGCATTTCCTTTTCGCACCTGATAGGCGTAATTTTTTCCGACGGACCCTGTGCCGGTATTAGGATTATACGGCGTGCCGATATTCGATAATAACAGGAGACGGACATTATTGAAGACAAATCCAGTGAGTACGACAATATCAGCAGGCTGTTCAATTTCCTCGCCCGTTGTCACGTCCGTGTATAACACACCTGTTGCCTTCTTCCCCGTTTTTAAGATTCTTCTTACATTCGAATGGGTTCTTATTTCAAAGTTTCCTGTTTTCTGTGCCACCGGAATGACGGTCACAACCGGGTCTGCCTTGGCCCCGTATTCACAGCCAAATCGCTCACAAAAGCCGCAATATTGACAGCCAGCGCGTGAAATACCATCTGGATTACTATAGGACTCCGATAAATTGGCTGCCGGTTGAACATAAGGATGGAGCTTCATTCTTTTAGCCGAATCCGTAAATAGTTCCATCGCTTTCGTCTTCTTTAACGGCGGGGTAGGGTATTTGCTTGATCGTTTCCCCGCCAGCGGATTTTCCTCCCCGGATATACCAGCCATTTTTTCAAAAGTATCATAATAGGGCTCCAGTTCATCATAAGTAATGCCCCAATCCTGAATCGTCATTTCTGCCGGGATTTTATTTTTTCCATACTTTTCAATCGTTTGGCTGCGAATTTGAAAATCATAGGGGAGGAAACGGAAGGTCTGCCCATTCCAGTGGACACCTGAACCTCCTAATCCATCACCAATTAAAAATGACCCATATTGCCGCATTGGCAGCGCGCGGAACTTTTCATTACTGCGGAAGGTAATCGTTTCTTTTGACAAATCCTGCATCATCTCATAACGCAAGGCATACCGCAGTTCATCATGAACCATGAAGTAATCTTCTGTTTTTCGTTCCTTTCCTCTTTCCAACCCAACCACTTTTAGCCCCTTTTTCGTCAATTCAGAGGCGATGATTCCACCAGCCCAGCCGACGCCAATGATCACCACATCAACTTTCGGTAACTTCCTTGCCATGCTTCCACCTCATTCTAATAAATTAATCAGAATTTAATCTTTGAAATTCGATAACTGTCTAGCTCCAGCTCCCAGTGACTAGTGTACTTCGCGCTCCTCCCTACGATAAGTCAACATCGGCTCGCTATCGCTCTCCGTGTTTCCTTTATCTCAGTCGAACCGCTCCAGTCCATACGTCACTAAACGGTCGCTTCCGCTTTCCTAATGATTCATATGTGATTTTAAACTTTGCGGGTTAATTTTCTTGAAATCCTTGTCAATTATGTCGGTATAGGCCATTTGGCTGCCTGGATATTTCCTCATCTTCCAGCCATCCATATTTTTATTGCCTCCATACAATGGGTCACTATACGTTCCTTCGAGCGTGGCGCTCCGGAGCATTTGAAAAAACCCACTCGGAGAAATGGTTGTTAAGTTCACTTTATCTCCCTCAAAATCCTTAAGAATCGCATCCTGCTCTTCATCTGTTAACTTTGTGAAGTCTTTCTTATAAACCGCCATACTGTGATTTTGAATTTCACGCAGGCCAATATCAAAAATGTCTCTGCGCTTTAGCCGCCCTTGATAGCCTTGAACTTTTTCACCTTTGAAAAAGGGCGCCTGCATATATTCACGCGCATTAAAGCCCCAGTCGCCAGCTAACTGATGGTCGATATAAAAAGCCACTCCAACTGCCTTTGCACCTGGTCCAAGCTCATCCTTTGGAAAAATTCGTTCGGTTGCCGCTTCGGTAATTCGAAATTGCTCTGGTGTAAAATACATCAATGCCTGATTAAAGTTTTCTGCCTTTACAGGAGTTTCGTTTTTGTCCTTTTCACGGGTTCTTGGCAGCAGGCTCCCTAAGACACCACCAACAGCCAATCCGCCCACGGTAAAACCGGTATTTCGAATAAATTTCCTTCTTGATAAGGATTCTGGATTCCCTTTATTTTCTTCAGCCATTTTCCAACCTCCAAATTTTCGACAATTATTGCCATTTATCTACCTTCATTATGTTCCCAAAATAAACCAATCATACTAAGAAAATAAAAGGGAACAATACTTTTAAAAAAGGGGGCACAAATATGCTTAAACGGAAATGGAAAATTTGGGGCATACCTATCTTTGGTGCGTTATTAGTCCTTTCAGCATGTACAGGACAACAAAGTATGAAAGAAAATAGGGTAGGGGCAGCAGAAAATCATGATCCATCTGTTAATAAAAAGGGGAATGGTACTGTGCATGGGGGGCAGAATAGTGTCAATGTTATTCCAAGCGTTGATCGAGCAAAGAAAAAAACAACCAACAGAAATAATCAAACAACAGGCGGGGTCGGCACCAATGTCTATAGTCTAATCGGCAGCTCCAGCCTCCATGATGGCGGAATTTCCTCCCACTTAGAATCAAGGCTATCAGGGGAAGGTATTCCTGGAATCAAGGTATTTGTTATTGATGACACGATTATTCTGGCTCGGGCCCAACAGGAAGCTACCTCCACACGGTATGATGAATTGCAAAGCAAGGTTTTAAAAAATACCTCCGGTGCATCTGGAAAGGGTAATCTTGATGGGGTGGACCCATCCAAGCTGAAAAACGATGATAATTTAGAGCAGGCCAAAGATTTGATGGGGAAAGCCTTTAATGGTCAGGTAAAAATATTAACGATTACCAATCCAAAGGCATTGCCGCTGATTGACGGCATTAAGACAGCTATGAAATCCGATTCTCCCAATTATAATCGGCTCTCAAGTGATATCATCAAACTTGTAAAAATGGCGGAATAATAAGAAAGGCCAAGCGTCCAACGTTCTCTTATCCAAAAATAAAAAGGCGCCTTTTTTTAAAGTGACCTTTCAATAGAACTTGAAAGCAACAAAAAAACGCTCGGATTTTCAATTCAAAATCCGAGCGTTCCTTTTATTCTTTTATTACTTCTTCAAGCCTTTTGATACGACACTTGAATAGGAGCTGTAAACTTTTTTACCACTTACCGTACGATAGGATTTCACTTTATAATAATAAGTTTTACCCTTCGTTAATTTAGTATTGGTATAGCTTACAGATGACCCTGAAGTAACTGTTTTTACCTTTGAATATTTTCCGGATTTTGAAGTGGCACGATACACTTCATAACCGTTTGCACCGCTGACTTTACTCCAAGAAACCTTAATTGAAGTTTTGCTTGCAACTGCCGCTTTGACACCTGTTGGTGTTTTAAGGGCAGGCTTTGCACTGACAACACTTGAATATGGACTTGAAAGTTTCTTTCCTTCAACTGTGCTTGAACCAACTACTTTATAGTAGTAAGTTTGGCCAGTTGTTAAGCCGCTATTTGCATAGCTTCCGTTTGTAACCGTAGCTACTTTACTGTACTTACCAGTTTTAGAAGTCGCACGGTAAACTTCATAACTTGAAGCACCCGTTACCTTATTCCAGCTAACATTTACTTTGTTATAGTCAGCAGAAGCTGCTTTAACAGATGCTGGTGCCGAAAGATTTTTTGCAAATCGTGCATATACATTTGTATCAGCAACAATTGGCTTAGTGAAATCAAACTTTGTTTTGAAGGCTGCATCTTTATACCAGCCGATAAACGTATAACCTGACTTCGTTGGAGCCGTTGGAGCTGTTACTTTTGAATCCTCAACAACTTCAGTTGTTTTCACAACCGCGCTGCCGTTGTAGAAATTTACCTTGTACTTAGACTCACCGCGGAAGATGGTGATTTCTTTTGTTGTTTTGTTGCCGGCAATATCAACAAGTTCAAGGATGAATGTGTTGTTACCAGGCTCAAGGTCAAGCTTTGTTGTAACTTCTTTACTAAAGCTATTCATTTCATTATAGGAATCTGGGGCCTTTTTGAAAAACTCCTCATTTCCATCCACGAAATATTGAAGCTCGTCAAAGTTATCAGAAATCGTTACTTTAAGCTCTACAGAATCTACATCTTTTTTCACCTTAGTAGGGACGTCTACATTGATTTGTGGCGCAGTTGTATCAACTCTAAGATCTCGAACAAGATATTTATACGTATTACCAGCTACATCTGTAGCGGAAACAGGGATATTGTAAACTCCATCCTTTTCCACAGTCACTTTTGTGCTGAAATCGTAACGTGACTTCTCGGCATTCCATGTAAAGTCTACCGGACTGCCATTTACAGTTAACTCACGAATCTTTGTATTATCTGTAAGATATCCAGAAACAGGTAACTCATGAGATGTGTACACTCCAGTTGCTCCAATGGAAGTAACATGGACAAAAGGAATCGATTTGTCGTTTGCCGCTTCTAAAACTACTTTACTAGTGTTTCCAGCAAAGTCATGGGCAACAACTTCTACCGTAGCATCAACAGCAGGTGCTTCTTTGAATGTATACTCTGTTTTTTCACCGGATAATGGCTTGTCTTTTTCACCATATACAGATTTCCCATTTACGGAAATATCATAATAAGCGACACCGGATCCATTTTCATCACTTGATGCAAGTGTTAATTTATCACCATCCACACTAGCACTTACCTTTGGTGCAACCGTGTCTACAAGGACAGGGAATTTCACTTTTTGCGGTTCTTTTCCAGGGTAATCAATAGTAGAGCTCACTTCATAATAGTATTGACCGTCTGCCACTACTTTGTTCTTGATCTTTCCGTCCCATGCAGCAGCAGTCGTTAGATAATACTGTAAACCTCTTCCGCCATTATTATAGTTTTTAAGGACATCCGTATCGGATTTAATTTTACGAAGAACTTTTCCATCTTTATCGACAATCTTGTATTCTACCGTTTTTGCATTTCGCAGGAATGATAGAATCGGAATTGCATTATCATTTTGACCATCACCATTTGGCGAAATGGCAATTTTGCTAGACTTAGCAGATTCATCAGCTGGATTAACACCTAGATAGTCATAATTGTTATTGCCATCTTTGTCTTTACCGGCAGATGTGAGAAGTCCTGTATATCCATAGAAGGAATCAGCATCTTTACCGTCATAAATCATTGAATCTACGATTGATGCCTTATTCCAATCACCATTAAAGCCTACATATGGAACAGAAACCACTGGGTTTTGATCATTAACATCTGTTAATGTAACAAAACCTTCAACAAAATAACCATTTTCAAAAATTTCATTTAATGGAGCGTTGTAATACCAATCAACTGTATTATTTAGGTCAACAGTTACATCAACCGTTGCGCTGCCATTGGCAGGAATGGTCAGGTTCTCTTTAGTAAATGAAATTGGATACTCGCCAACATATGGTTCATCATCTGAAATGGTACCATCCTTATAAATCCCTTGAGATTCAAGCTGGTCTATGAATAATCCACTTTTCTTATCAAAAATGGCTAGATCCGTTTGTACATTTCCATCTACTGCATAGGTTACTTCTTTATCGGAGAAGTTTTGTGCCTTTAGCGTAAATGTCGCCTTATTTCCTTTAATTTCTTTTAAGGCAACCTTTGCTTCATTTGTTACAGTATTTGTTACAACAATTGGTGAGCTTAAAGCAGCGTGTAATTGCATTATCCCTGCACCTTGGCGGCGTGGAGAATATGGATTATGCATATAAGCTGCATTATAAGCTCCCTTATCCTCAATAACCTGGCTTGTATTCATTAACAGGTTTTTCGCCATATTTACTCGTGCCGAACCTGTTAGGGCTGAGAAATCCTTTTTCACTCGTTCAAGAACAAGTGCTGAACCACCGGAAACATGTGGCGCAGCCATTGATGTACCACTCATCACACCATATTGATTGTTATTTAATGTTGAGTAGATATTTCCACCCGGCGCTGTGATTTCTGGTTTGAAATCCAAGTTTGATGTCACACCCCAAGAGGTGAAATCAGACATTTTTCCAGCAGTTGGGTTCGGCGATGTTACCTTATCGCCTTTAAATTCTAGTGTTACTTTCGTTCCTTTAGCTAACTCATCATGAAGTTTGTCTCCATCAGGTTTTAACATGAATAATTGTGGTATTGTAATCGCTGTTTCTGATGCCATGCTTACAAAGCCATCTGCATTGTTGTAAACGATAACCCCTGCAGCGCCTACAGCCTGTGCATTTTTTGTTTTTGTAACAAAATCGAGAGTTCCACGTTTAATTAATGCGTATTTACCTGTGAAATCTTTGCCTTCAAAATCGGACACTTGTCCAATACCAGCATCTAAAATTTCAAATGATTTTTTATTTTGCTTTAATGGGTCTGCGCTGCCAGCAGATAAGAATGGAGCTTTCCCATTCTCAGTACCATCAAAGGAATACGTAATTGCAGCTAAGTCCATAAAGTTATTCTCAATGGAAGCAACCTGTAATGAACTGTTTGCATTACCAGGTCCGCCTACTACACCATAATCCGGATTTTGTGCCAGCGGATTAGAGTAGCCATCACCAATATGGTTGGAGTTACCCGCTGAAATAGACATTAACACACCGTTATCAACAGCTCTTTGAATAGCCAATTGCTCTGGCGCATCCTGGTCAACAAATGCTGCTGTCGAACCTAAGCTCATATTTACTACATCTGCACCTAGTTTGATTGCATCATCAATGGCCTTAATTTCAATGTCACTCCATGTTGAAGGCATCTCTGGGTCATTACCAAATACTTTAAGGGCAAGTAATTGCGCTTCTGGTGCTACCCCTTTAATGCCGCCCTTATCCTCGTCACCGTTTGCTGCAACGGTACCTGATACGTGCATTCCGTGCATCGATGCACCTGGACCAAGATCAAGAATTTGGTCATTTTCATCGTAGTAGTTATAACCATAGGGAACTTTATCAGTATAGAATTTACCCGGCAGTCCTTTGTCAGTAACTAGAGAAGCTACTTTATCCTTTGTAAGTGCTTCTTTTGATTTGTCTGTTAAAATCATATCTTTATGACTAGGGTCAATACCGGTATCAATAACACCAATAATCATCCCTTCACCCTTATAGCCATAAGAATCCCAAGCCTTTTGAGCCTCAATCATTTCTTTACTATATTTCATATTTGGCTCGGTTTTAGGTCGTTGATATTCATTGGCAATCGTTACATTTGTTACGCCATCAACAGCCTTAATAGCAGGAACTTGACCATATTCCACAGTACCGCTAAATCCATTAAACGTGGTCGTGAAATTTTGTTTAAATTTCATATTAATAGATTTCTTAGCAAACTGGTTTTTTACAGCCTGTTGTTTGTCTAATACTTTGGTTTGCAGTTGCGTTTTTACTGACTTTGATAGTTCAGTATACTTTTTTCCTTCTTTTGTTGCATATGTAATAGCCGGATCTCCATCAACCTCGACAATTACACGAACCTTGTCCGTCTTTTTATAACTCTTTTCTGCATCCTTAACAGTTACTGATTTTGAAGGTTTATGTAGACTCTGCGTTACTTTAGCTAACTGCTTAGCTTTACTGCTTTGTGGACCTGATAGAGTAGCAGCTTGTGCAACGCTAGAGAATACCATTAACAAAATCAGTAGTAACGGTAAACTTCTCTTTTTCAATATTTTTTCCCCCTTATTTAATTTTCAGTTTCAGTTCTAGTTTATTTAGAATTAGATGAATAGTCAATATATTAATTATATTAAAAAAAGGTAAACTACTCAGAACCATTCGGAAACCGAAGTAAACGCTGTAAATCCGCGCTATTTTTCAACAAAAAAAGACCGGGCATCTCGGTCTTTTTTACACATTTAGATCTCTTTTTTTATAAAAAACATAGGTTATTGTCGAAAAAGCAATGATTAATACAATTGATATGATTATATAAACCCGCTCAAACCCGCCGCCTAACATAACATTCTTTGCCTCAAAATACTTAAATGGGGTCAGATATTTTAGTCCTTCCATACGCTCGTTTAAGTCAATCACAATCGATAACATATACGAAAGCAGGAGGATGCTGGCTGCAAGTGATGGAGCCGTCTTTGTCTTCCTTTTTACAGAAGCAAGCGCGCTGCCGATGACCATAAACAGGATTTGTAAAATAAACATTCCCGCCATTGTAAGGGCGATATCACCATTAACCGCTTCACCATCGCTGTTGTATTTCCCTATAAAGAAAAGTAACGAAACGAAGGTGACGACATTAAAGACGACGATATTCGTGAAGGCTGCTAATAACTTTGCGGTAATAATCGTCGTTCTTGATACGGGCTTGACGAATAAAAATTCCGACGTTTTGTCGCGCTCTTCCTTGGCAATAATCGTTGCCCCGAGCATTGCTGCGTGGATTGTTGCCATTAATAACAAATAAAGAAACAGCATTCCATAATAGCCGCTGATCTTTGATACATCCAACGCATTGAAACCCAATACAGCCCTTAATGATTTGGGTAAATCCGCGATCAGATCATTCATCGATTGGCCTGCTGATGAGTAGGCAGCATATTTGGCCATACCAGATACCACCATGAGGAAGACACCGATGCTCCAAAACAGGAGCGACTTTCGATGGGACTTTAATTCATGTAAAAATATATTCATGACCAAACCCCTCCAATTAACACGTTATACAGAATGGATATCCTTTTTTGCATAAACGAAATAACTCGCCGCTATCGCCAGAATAATAATGATGGCGCCAGCAATTAAAAAGGAGGCCTCATAGCTTTTATTTTTGATGATAAAGGCCGTGTCAAAATAGTTAAACGGTGAAAAATATCGTTTCGCCCCCTCTGTGAACATCCCTAGAAAGTAGAAGGCAAAGACGGTTGCCAGCGAGACCGTCAGCACCGATTTAATTTTTGGAACAACCACAGAAATGATGATTCCAAAGGCTAGAAAAATTAACTGGACAAAGAACATCGTCAGTGAAAGCATGATAAATAGTTTAAAGCTAAAGTCGTCCGTCTTGACTTGAAACGCCATGATGCTTGCAGCCGTTATATAAACGATAGTCGTAATGACAAGCACGCTGAATGCGGCTAGCAGCTTAGAAGTCAACACCGTTGTCCGGGTAACTGGTTTTGTTAACAGAAAATCTGCTGTTTTTTCACGGACTTCCTTACTGACAATGCCGGTTCCTAGATTCATTGCCTGGATCGCACCACACAGCGTAATAAATGATAGTGGGAAGCAATAGAAGCCTAGGATGGTAAAGAAATTTCCTAGGTTTACCCCTAATGCATTTCTAATCGCCTCGGGATAACCAGCCATTATTTTTGTAAACTCCTCTGAATCCTTTGCAAAGGAAGGATAAAAAGACATAAACAAGACCACGATCAACAGTAAGGACAGCGACCAAATGATCAGTGATTTTCGATATGCCTTCAACTCATGCAAAAATATATTCATGGCTTGGTTACGCCTCCTTTTCGTAGTAATGCATAAAGATCTCCTCAAGGTCCGGCTCTTCAATCCAAAGATTGGTGATTTCTATGTCGGCGATTTTTCTCATGACTGTGTTGATATTTCCCCTGAATAAAAAGCTCGTTAGGTTGCCCCTTATCTCTAAATTATTGACGCCGCTTATTTGGAAATAATTCGCCTCAAGCGCTGATTTCGTTTCCATTTTGAACTTTTTATAGTTATTTTCTTGTAATGTACTAATCTTTTCAACAGTAACAATCTTACCCTCTTTAATGATGGCAACACGGTTGCATAGGCGTTGAACCTCGCTAAGGATATGCGATGAAAATAGGATTGTTGCGCCTTTTTTATTCTCTTCCTCTAAGAGTTCAAAGAATTTTTGCTGGATCAGCGGGTCAAGGCCGCTTGTTGGTTCATCAAGTATAATCAACTTCGGTTCATGAAGCAGCCCCTGCACAATCCCAACCTTCTTTTTATTTCCCAGGGAGAGATCATCAATTTTCTTATTAAGATCAAGGTCCATGATGTTGGCTAATTCTATGATTCTCTTCCTGCAATCCTTTTTATAAAAACTAGCTGAATAGTTTAATAGGTCTTTCACTTTCATATTGTCATAGTAAAAAACTTCAGAAGGCAGGTAGCCGATTTCCTTTTTGATTTCTGGGGCAAATTGAATGCAGTCCTTGCCAAAAATCGCCGCACTGCCGCTCGTTGGGTAGATAAGCGAAAGCAGTGTACGGATTGTCGTTGATTTACCAGCCCCGTTTGGGCCAATGAAGCCGAATATCTCACCTTCTTCGACATTAAAGCTAATGTCGGTAATTCCACGTGCTTTACCATACGTTTTTGTAAGGTTTTTAATTTCAATCACGTTCATTGTGGCTGATCCCCCTTATAAAAAGCTTTCATTAAAATCTCAAAATAGTCTTCTGACTGCAGGAATACTTTTTCATAATCAATATGATGGGTGGGTGAAAGCTTTGCCTTATAAAGCTCCTCTTCACTCAATTTTTCAAAGGTCCAAGTGATAATCTTTAAGACCTTTTTGATATCCATATCAGCGCGGAATTTTGAAAAATCAATGCCCTCGTAAATTTTACCGAAATTGACATCGTTCAGTTCCTTTACCTTTTTGTCTACCTCTATTTTTACTTCAGCTGAGTCCTCTAAATAAGCCTCTTCCATAAACTTAAAGAGGTCTGGATAAGCTGCGAGAAGTTCCATTTTGACCATGACCGCTTGGCGAATTCTTGTAAAAAAGTCCGTTTCAGTAAAGTTAATCTTTTGATAAAACTGTTCAGCAATCAGCTCATAACAATAGTCGAACAGAAATAAAAACAGCTGCTTTTTATTGCCGAAATAATGAAACAGCAACCCTTTTGAAATACCTGCCTCTTTGATGATTTCATTTGTCGAGGCATTGTTGTATCCTTTCTGGGCGAATTCCTTTATGGCAGCATTGATGATTCGGTCTTGTTTTTCTTTATCTAAGTTGAGAAATTTTGAAAACATGCTTGCGGAACTCCTTTTTAAATTAGTTGACCACATGAGTCAATGGAGTCATTGTAATCCCATTGACTTGTGTGGTCAATAGCAATCAAGCTATATTTTTTACAAAAATATGAACTCTATAGTAGGACATTTCGAAGTGTGCTACGATGCATGTTGTAGGGTTATTTTATGGAGGTGAAGAATCATTAATACAGTTAAAAACAGGGATAAGTCATTGAAGTTAGAAGGATTAATCGCCGCACAAAAACGGTTGGCTGTTGGCCATTCCATTCTCCCCGTATTAGCGGCTAAGCAGGGGTCGGTAGAAGCGGGGATTGGAGGCGAAGAAAGGGTGACAGAGATCTTCCGGAAGCATTCCTTTTCATTTGACCACCATATTTTTCACGATTTATCCCCCACGTCGGATGAAAAATTCCAAATGGACACCAATGTGTTGACACCTTGGTATGGTGTTGTCTTAGAGGTTAAAAATATTGGCGGGATCTTGGAATTCAAAGAGAATCCCCCGCAGCTTGTTCGTACCCGGGATGACGGGCACAAAGATGGTTATGAAAGCCCAGTCGTCCAATTGGAGCGAAATCGCGACTTATTGACCGCTTGGCTTAAGAGCCGAAACATCCATCTCCCCATTTATGGTGCCGTTGTACTGGCTTATCCGAAACAAATTGTCGCTGTTCCTCCTGCTAAAACAAAGCTTCTGTTCCCCAACTTGATTCCCTCCTACATTCGAAGCATCCCACAACCTGCAAAAAAGTTGGATATAGACACTTTTAATTGGCTTTCTGCTGAGCTCGTTAACAGTCATCAACGTTATATTCCAAGGCCGATATGTGAGTCTTTTCGGATCCCATTTGGTGATTTTCGAACAGGGGTATGGTGTGTGGTCTGCGATCGGTTTGGGATGATTAAACTTCCGAGAACTTGGCAGTGTCCTTTTTGTAAGGCGACAGACCATCTCGCCCATCAAAGGGCATTACGTGAGTGGTTTTTAATTTTTAAACGGACGATTACGAATAGGGAATGCCGTGCGTTTTTGGGGGTTGATGATATCTATACTGCCAATCGTATTTTGCAAAGCAGAAACTTGTCGAGTGAAGGGGCATATCGCTATCGCACTTATAAAATGGATTTTAGTCTAAACAAGTGATATTTCGCTATACGCAAGTTGGGGCGCTTTATCCGCAAGTTGGAAGGCACTATACGCAAGTTGGATTGCTTTTCGCAAGTTAGAGCGCTCTATCCGCAAGTTGGAGGACGCTATACGCAAGTTGGAGACCTTTATCCGCAAGTTGGATCGCGCTATACGCAAATTAAGCTCCTCCAAACTCACCTGTTTCCTGAAAACGTGTAACCGCTCTCCCAAAGTGATATGATAATCATGAAATTAACTTAAAAAAGGGGAGTGCACGCAAATTGAAAGACGAACTAATTGAAAGATTTACTTCCTATGTAAAAGTGGACACGCAGTCTGATGAAAGCAGCGAGACCTGTCCATCGACCGAAGGCCAGTGGACACTGCTGCACATGCTGGAAAAAGAATTAAAACAAATTGGCATGGATGAGGTAACACTAGATGAAAACGGGTATTTGATGGCGACCCTGCCGTCTAATACCAACAAAACTGTGCCAACAATCGGCTTCCTTGCCCACGTTGATACAGCAACTGATTTCACAGGCACCAATGTTAACCCGCAAATCGTTGAAAACTATGATGGAAATGAAATCGTCCTAAACAAATCACTAAAGGTGGTCATGTCACCGAAGGATTTCCCAAGCCTGCCGGATTATCAAGGCCATACCTTAATCACAACTGACGGCACGACACTGCTTGGTGCCGACAACAAAGCCGGCGTCACTGAAATCATGACCGCAATGGCCCAGCTAATAAAACATCCGGAAATTAAGCACGGCAAGGTCCGCGTTGCGTTCACACCGGATGAGGAAATTGGCAGAGGACCACATAAGTTCGACGTTGCGGCCTTCGCTGCGCACCACGCCTACACTGTTGACGGCGGTCCGCTAGGGGAGTTGGAATACGAAAGCTTCAACGCCGCTGCAGCCAAAATCACTATCAAAGGAAACAACATCCACCCCGGTTCAGCGAAAGACAAGATGGTTAATTCCATGAAAATTGCGATGGAATTACATAGCCAGCTGCCAGCCAAAGAAGTTCCGGAACACACCGAGGGCTACGAAGGCTTTTTCCATCTGCTTTCGTTCAATGGTGATGTCGAACAAACAAATCTCCACTATATTATCAGGGACCATGACATGGAAAAATTCAATGCCCGCAAGGCGATGCTTGAAAACATTGTCACTGAATTCAAAGAGAAATACGGCCATGACAATCTTAACCTTGAATTGAACGACCAATATTACAATATGGGTGAAAAAATTAAACCTGTTATGGAAATTGTTGACATTGCCCATGAGGCGATGGTGAGCTTGGACATCAAGCCAATCGTCAAGCCTATCCGCGGCGGCACGGACGGCTCACAGCTGTCTTATATGGGTCTGCCCACACCAAATATTTTTACCGGCGGCGAAAACTTCCACGGGAAATTTGAGTTTATTTCCGTCGATAATATGATTAAAGCAACGCAAACGGTCATTGAAACCATCAAACTGACTGAACAAAAGGCTTAATTTTATAAAAAGGCTAACCCTGCAGAGCGCGGGGTTAGCTTTTCTTTTTAAAAAGTGCTGCTGCACACTGCTTCAGGCTAGAAACCGTCTCCTCGAGCTGGGTATTCAGCTGCCCTACAGACCATTTCCCACCGTTCATCTGTAAGTCCTTTTGAATCAATAAAATCATCCAGATCGAAAACACCGCAGCAAACAAATAATACTCCTTTATGAAGTCCTCCCCATCAATCTCAACATCCACCTGCTCAAGATACGACTTCAATGCCCGCTCTCGAAGCTGGTCCGTCACTTGTTTCGGGAAATCGGGATGCGACAGATCGATGAGATGGTACAAATCCCAGTAGGGTGAGCTTAAATGGGTATGTTCCCAGTCCAATATCATCAGCTGCTTATTTGCAACGGCAAAATTCCCCGCATGCAAATCTCCGTGTGATAAGACGAGCCGCTCCGAAAATCTCTTTCCATTAAGCTCTGAATATACGGACTGAATAAGCCACTCCTCTACCCCTAGGCCCGGCAATAAACGAAAAAATTCATCCTTCCTCCCACAAATATCCGACACCATTTCCCCAATTCCTGGTTTCAGCCCTGATATCGGAACATTTGCCAATTTTTCAATCGGGAGCGAATGCCACCAGGCTGCCCACTTCACCACGCCCAACACAGTCGCTTCATCAAAGTCATGTGTAAGCGGGCCAAGGTCCTCAAGAATCATCCAATTTAGCATTGAAGTGTCACTAATCCTATAAGAAATAATTTTTGGAAAAATGGCCGGGAATAAGGGGAGCACATGCTCATGGACCCAGACTTCTTTGCCCAATTGGCCATTATTCGTTAAGGGTTTAAAAATATAGCTTTCTGAAGGAGACAGATAGAATCTTTCTACAAATCTCCCATTCATCCCTTGATAAAGGGTTTCTTTTTTCACGATTAATTCATTATTTAAGGTACCGTCGGCGAGGACAATATTTGCAGGCATCTTCATGGAGCCCCTCACCACCTATTCATAGGTTAATAGTTTCTTTTTAACCGACATCTAAATTTGTATCTTCAGCTAGTAGATGTCTTTTCGGTTTATCCTCCACGGAATCTGGAAGGGGAAACAGTTCCGACAATCTTTTCACTTGGCCATCCGCGCCCTTATAAACAATATGGTCCCGTGTGAATTTACGAGGCGTATCAATTCCACAAGCGGCTCCCAAGGCAAACAGCCCTTGGCGGACATTGATGATATAGTTCATCACCCGCCATTGCTTCTCCTCCGGCACCAGTGCTTCTTGATATTTAGGGTCGGTCGTCGTTACACCGGCCGGGCACTTACCGGTATGGCATTGCATCGCCATAATACAGCCATTAGCAATCATAAAGCCTCGGGCAGAATTGACTGCATCAGCGCCAATTCCTAAGGCAATCGCAATTTTATCGGCAGAGATTAGCTTTCCTGACGCGAAGATTTTCAGCTTATCACGAACACCGAACTGATGGGCTTTGTCGACAACCGCAATTAAGGCTGGAAAAAGCGGGAGCCCCATGCTGTCCGCCATCGATTTAAAGGTAGCACCGGTGCCGCCTTCACCGCCATCCACAGTGATAAAGTCAGGAAAGATTTGCAGTCGATTCATGGCATCAAAAAATTCATCCAGATTAGAATGGTAGCCGAGTACAATCTTGATTCCGACAGGTTTGCCGCCTTCATCCTGTAATGTTTTAATAAACTGAAGTGTATCATATGAATTCCGCAAAAATGGAAAGCGGTTGGGTGAATTGATGGTTTGACCGACAGGAACCTTTCGAATGCTGGCCACTTTTGGTGTGACCTTTGAGCCTTCCAGGTGCCCGCCGCGAATTTTTGCCCCTTGCCCAAATTTAAGTTCAAAGGCTTTAACATGTACTTCTTGAGCCTTCAACTTAAATTCTGCCAGCGAGAAATTCCCGTCAATGTCACGGTAACCAAACAAACCAGGCCCAATTTGGGCGACCACATCGGCACCGCTTTCTAAATGTTCAGGTGCAATCCCGCCTTCACCCGTATTGATCCAAGAACCGCCAGCCATACCGCTGCCCCTGCCTGTCGAGAGAATATAATGTTCCCCTACAGCCCCGTAAGAGGTAGCCGATGCGCCAAACGGTCCGCACAGCCGCCAGGGAATCTCCCGTTCAGGACCAACGACAATGGCGTCTTCCTCAGGATAAAGCCAGCGTGTGACCTGATCCTTTTCAAGATGTTCACGCCGTGTAAACAAGCCCTCATGGTCAATTTTATATTTCATCGCATGGATTTTTTCCTGATTGTCTACCTTTAATTCCTCATTTAAAAGCGGAAACAACCCATTGGCGATATAATAACCTGATTTTTCAAAGTCACGTTTGGAACCAAAGCTGAGCAGGTCGCTCCTGTATTTAGCTGAAAAGACAATTCCCAAAAAGTCAGCGCGCGAAAACGGACCGCTGCCATTATCTCCGTCAAACCAGTATTGCCTCAGTTCAGGACCCATTTTTTCCAAGAGATAACGCATCCAGCCCAAATACGGGTGAGCGCGGATAATCGAATGCTGCGGCTTCTTCGCCATAAAATGGAGCCAAATAAACAAACAAAGCGGACCACCAATAAAAACAATCAATAAAATAATCAAAACCGTCAATAACAAATTCACAGCCCCCTTTGGTGTCAGGCACCAAAAATCACTTAACTAACATATATAAGATAGTAATCTTTTAATCTTAATTTTAGCACAACAAATAATCGCTTCCAACTTTTGGTGAAGGCGGTTATTAATGCTGGAACCTGTCTAGGATGCTAAAAAATTCACTTAAAAATTCATTAAAAAGCTTTTCTGTCGGTAGCAGCTCCCGTTCACTGGGAATAATGACTCCAACGGTCCGGGTGACATTAGGTTCAGTAATCGGGATTTTTACGGTTGAACGCGGGAGGCCGTCGATTAAGGTGATTTCTGGAATAAGCGTTACACCAAGTCCAGCAGAAACTAAGCCTTTAATGGCATCAATATCCTCCCCCTCAAAGGAAACCTGCGGTTGAAAGCCCAGCTGCCCGCAGGCAGTGACGATGATTTCACGTAACACAAAGCCATCAGGAAATAGAATAAAGGAATCATCTCTTAATTCGCTTAAATTTAAAATCCGTTTGTGTGCCAGGGGATGATCGTGTGGGAGTAAGGCAACGATATTTTCCGTAAATAAGGTTTTTCCGATAATCTTTTTTTCCTTTTTAGGAACAGGGCCGAGCAGCGCTAGATTGAATTCCCCTTTGACAACACCATCAATTAAATAACGGTAGGAGCCCTGGTTTAACTGAAATTTTACAAACGGGTAGCGCTCGCGAAAGGCAGAAATAGCTGTGGGTAATGTATAAGCCGCCAGGCTGCTCGGAAAGCCAATTCGAATCGTTCCTTTCTCTGGGTCTAAAAATTCCTCCACTTCCCGCTTAGCATTGTCAATCAGCTTAATCGCCTGCTCCATTTGCTCTAAAAACATGATGCCAATCGGCGTCAGCTTCACATTTCGCCCTTCGCGGATGAACAAATCGACTCCCAACTCAACCTCCAAATTTACAATCTGCCTGCTCACCGCAGATTGAGCAACATGCAAGGCGTGGGCCGCTTCAGTCACATGCTCTCTTTTTGCGACCTCAATGAAATATTTTATCTGCCTTAGCTCCACTTTTCCCCACCACTTTCTATTCATCTAATTTCAGCATTAATCTTATCTATTTTTCATATTGCTTAGATTATTAATCAATTATAAAATAAAACGATAATATTTCAAAGAATATTCAGTCTATATATACAATTATTTATCTTCAAGAAGGAGTGATTTTATGCAAACAATAGAGGATGTGAAACAATCGGGGACAAAGGCGGCCAGGGATTATGTCAACGAAGTGTTTGAGACGGTGAAAAATCGAAATCCGTTTGAAAGCGAATTTCATCAAGCAACGAAAGAAATTTTTGATTCCCTCGTCCCTGTTTTTGCCAAACACCCAAAATATATGGAGCAAGGGATACTAGAGCGACTTGTCGAGCCAGAAAGAGTGATTACCTTTCGGGTCCCATGGGTGGACGATTGTGGCCGGGTCCAGGTAAACCGCGGATTCCGGGTCCAGTTTAACAGTGCCATTGGGCCTTATAAAGGGGGCTTGCGCTTCCATCCATCTGTGAATGCCAGCATTATTAAATTTTTGGGCTTTGAACAAATTTTAAAAAACTCCTTGACCGGCCAGCCCATCGGCGGCGGCAAAGGAGGCTCAGACTTCGATCCGAAGGGGAAATCTGACCTTGAAGTGATGCGCTTTACACAAAGCTTTATGAGCGAGCTTTACCGCCATATCGGACCTGATGTCGATGTACCAGCAGGGGATATCGGGGTAGGGGCAAGGGAAATCGGCTATATGTTTGGGATGTATAAAAAACTGCACGGTAACTTTGAGGCCGGGATATTGACTGGAAAAGGTTTAGGATACGGCGGCAGCTTAGCACGCACCGAGGCAACAGGCTATGGCGTAGTTTATTTTGTTGATGAAATGTTAAAGGACCGGGGTCTTAGCTTTAGCGGCAGTACCGTCGTTGTTTCTGGCTCTGGCAATGTGTCCATTTATGCGATAGAAAAAGCTACACAGTTCGGTGCAAGGGTCGTTGCCTGCAGTGATTCGGGCGGCTATATTTATGACGAAAACGGTATTAATTTGGAGACAGTCAAACAATTGAAAGAAGTCGAGCGGAAGAGAATCAGCGAATACGTGAACTTCCACCCTCATGCACAATATTTTGAAGGATGCTCAGGCATCTGGTCCATTCCATGTGACATCGCCTTACCTTGTGCCACTCAAAATGAAATTGATGAAACATCTGCCCAGATTCTTGTCTCCAATGGCGTAAAGGCCGTCGGTGAAGGGGCAAATATGCCATCCACATTGGCAGCAATCGATATATTCCTTAATAGCGAAGTCCTGTTTGGCCCTGGAAAGGCTGCCAATGCCGGCGGTGTCGCAGTTTCAGCCTTAGAAATGGCCCAAAACAGTGCGAAATTATCTTGGTCGTTTGAAAAAGTCGATGCCAAACTGCACCACATTATGGTTAATATTTACAGGAATAGCGTAAAAGCCGCTGAAGAATACGGCTTCCCAGGCAATTTAGTCGTTGGCGCCAATATCGCTGGGTTTATTAAAGTGGCCGACGCGATGATCACGCAAGGCGTTATTTAAAAATCTCCTTTTCAGGAGGTTTTTTTGTTTATTGCCGGGACATCAGACATTACATATTTTTCATGGCGAAGGGTCACAATAACAACGGTTCTATTTTTCAAGGAGGTGCATCGGCATGGATAATAAAAGCACACATGAATTTGTAGAAGAGCTTCATAAAAACCAGGCAAAAGACGATAAGAATAAAGAACGGCAGGCTACAGGTCAAAAGAGCCAAAGATTACCGAACAAACAGCATTAATTCATACGAGAAAAAAAGGCCAATCCTCGCAGCCACAATAGACGGTGTGTGAGGGTTGGCCCTATTTCATTATTTATTCATATTTGCTAGAAATCCGCCAAGCAGATCCTCTATATCAGGTTCAGCTTCGTCTTTCTCTTCCACAACATGCGGCTTCTTGTTCCTTGCACTTTCCCAATCAAACTCACTCAAATCGTCCTCCAAGTCATTTACATCGATAGAAGAAGATGGAACCTCGACTGCAGCGGCCATTTCCTGATAAGGGTTATCCTCCGTTTGACGGGCAGACTGTTGCTCGGGAAATACTTCCTCTTGCAGGTATAGAGCCTCGTCAATATCTAAAGAATGACTATTTAAAGAGGCAAGCAAGGAAGTCGAACGAACCGGGTCAGAGATCAGCTGATAGAGAATACTTCCCAACAATGCCTCTGAGTGCTCATGCTTTAACCAATCCCGCTGCGCCTTTGTTAATTTCTTGGGGAGGGGGATTGTAATCGTCTCCTTTTCCCTCGAATGAGAATGACTCACCCCTTGCATCACGAATTCAGCAATTTTGCTGGAAAAATTTCTTCTCTCTGTTTCCTTTAACCTTTGGATATGTTTTAGGATATGGTCAGGTGTGTCGGAAGGGATGCGGAACGATATCGCTTGGCCCCTCTTTACCTCATTCGCGGAAGCATTTTTCATATTATCACCTTATTTAGCTTTTTACAGGCTCTTTATCTGGTTTTTGCTTTTCTGACTTTCTTACATAATCGTTGATTAGCTTATAATAAGCATTGGCCATCATCCAAATACTTTCCTTTTCATCTTCAAAGAAATCAATATTATAGCCATCTAAATTATTATTTAATGTTTTAAGATAATCCTTTAAGACATTGGCGCCGCCGCCAACAAAATAACAGATTTCTGTTTGTGAGTTCTTTTGCCAGACATTTCGTAATAAACGATATTGTTTTTTGGCTAAATCAAGCAGAATTCGGTCGGTGATATCGTGAACACTTGTCCGGCTTCCTTTAACCATAATATGATTGCGGTCATTTTTCTTGGTAATTATTTCGACGACATCACGACGGCTGTCCAGTTCCACACCATGCTTTGATCGAATCTCTTCACGAATAGCTTCTAATGATTCCGAAACACCTAAATTAAACCCTTGCGCTTTATCATCATCGACATTGCGATTTTTAATAACAGCGATATCAGTTGATAATCCGCCGATATCCTGAATTAAAATGCGTTTATCGATTAAATCCTTATTGATAATTTTTGCATTGTTGTCCATAACCAGGTTAATGTACGCGGCAAATCCCTCAGGATACACCTTTACTTCATTAAATTTTATATTCACCTTTAAACCTTGATATTTGGGAGTTACCAAAAATTCAACCTGATGTACAGACCCTATTAATTTTGAGCGATATCCAGCGTCTTTACCTTCCTTTACCTCGCGAAGGGGGAGACCGGTTCCAAGTGTATAGCTGGCATCAATGACATTTTTCATTCGAGGAAAAATCTGCGAATTCTCTTCCTTTACTGCATCTAATGCCAATGTCGCAAACAGCATAATTAACGTTTGGTCTTCCTCAGACTTGCTGCTGCCTGGATCCAATTCGGTGGCATTATTACTTTTTGTTGCTAAATTACCGATACGATAAATCACATTATTCTCTTTCAGGGCAGGGGAGTGGACCTTGATATGAATCCCGTCTAATGGGTTTTTGTTATCAAGTTCTTCTATACCAATCACGGGGCGGTCTTCCGTATCCCGCGCTATGATATTAGGAATATTCAATTCATACTCTAATTCCCCAAAAATGGCCTTAATGGAGTCATTTCCAACATCAACAGCTGCAATTCTATTCTTAGTCATTAACATCATTCCTTTTCATTTAATAGATTTATTTATAAAGGTAGTTATGTAGTATCTAGCACTCTCCTTAATGTTATAGAAGTTTACTAGATTCTTCAATGATCCTGAAAAAATGAAATATAAGTGTAAAAGTGTAAACAAATTTGTAAACTTCGGTAATCATGTAAACAATTTTGTATACAAGGAATACAAAGCTGTACACATAGTGTCAAACCGGGATGTGTACGAGTTTGTATACACGTAAACATTTTTGTATACATCACGTTTACAAACAGTAAACATGTATACATTTTTGTAAACAATCATTTACATGCCACACAATAACCAAGGCACCCCCTAAAAAAGATTACCATGCAATCCATTAAACCCTCGGTAACATCAGCCGTCTTCTGATGGTGTCAGGCACCGGCTTGAAAATATGGCGGAGGTTGGGTATTCTTAACATTAGAATTGTCCACTTAAGGGTGTGTTTGATATGCGTATTAATAAGTTTATTAGCGAGTCTGGAATAGCCTCTAGAAGAGGGGCAGATAAGTTAGTTAGTGAAGGAAGGGTCTCAATCAATGGGAAAATAGCCGTAATCGGCAGTCAGGTTGAACCCGGTGATGAGGTAACTGTTAACGGCAGCACGATTCGGGTGGCAAAAAATTACGTCTATATCGCCTTAAATAAACCTGTTGGGATTACTAGCACTACCGAAAGGCATATAAAGGGGAATATCGTTGATTTTGTGAATCATCCGTTACGAATCTTCCATATTGGCCGACTTGATAAGGATTCAGACGGGCTAATCCTGCTTACGAATGACGGAGACATCGTCAACGAAATTTTACGGGCTGAAAATAAGCACGAAAAGGAATATATTGTCACTGTTGACAAACCAATTACTGCTGACTTTTTAAAAAAAATGGCAGCAGGAGTAGAAATTTTAAACACAAGGACACTTCCCTGTAAGGTCGTACAGATGTCCAAATATGTTTTTCAAATCACTTTAACACAGGGTCTGAATCGGCAAATCCGCCGGATGTGTTCGGCCCTTGGCTACGGCATTGTCAGGCTGCAGCGAACGCGTATCATGAATATCCAGTTGGGCAGCCTTCCGATTGGACAGTGGCGGGATCTATCTAAGAAGGAACGCCAGCAATTATTTAGTGATTTAAACTATGAACCGAAGCAATGGTGAAAAAATAGAGGATGGGTCGAAACATAAGCAACAGTTTCGGCTCATCCTCTTTTTTTACAATTAAAATGCTTATTTGTCCAAGCCTCCTATCCCATTGAGCATAATTTATTTAAAAAGGGATAAAAGATCCACAGTCTATGTCGAAAGGAGTAGATTAATTTGCCAACAGCCATGCATTTAAATTTAAGGGTTGACCCCACCCAATATATCTCACAGATTCGTGAAGTTCCTGGATATGATTATATTCATTTGGTCCGGCAGCCAAAGTATATGGTTGATATTTCTCTGCTTAATGAAAAGGTTTATTATCTTGATGGAATTTTCTCACCAAAAGAATTTATAGAAAAACGGGAAATCTCCCTCCTACATGCCCACCATGGCCAATTAGGGGTATTGTTCCTTCCTTTTAAGGAGGAAACCAATCTACCGTTAGTCACCAGTATTAGGGGCCGGGATGCAACCTTAGCTAATCAGCCAATTGGCTACTTAGAACATATGAAACTTCTATTTAACCAAGGGGAGTGTTTTTTTCCAGTTTGTCAGTATTTAGCAGACAGGATTCGTGAATGGGGCTGCCCTTCGGAAAAAATCAAAGTGTTATACGGCGGTGTCGACCTTGGCCAATTCACGTACCGGACACCACAGAACAGCGGCTCCAAAAGGATTTTATCCATGGGTAGATTAGTAGAAAAAAAGGGACACCATATCTTAATGCAAGCCTTTCAAAAAATAAAAGATAACTTCCCAGATGCTACACTAACGATTATTGGGAAAGGTCCACTTGAGGATTACCTTAAAGATTTAGCCAATCAACTTCAGTTGGGAGATTCCTTCCGTCTCTTAAATCAGCTCCCTAAAAACAAAGTCCGGGAACAAATGACCAATGCTGATCTATTTTGTGCAGCCAGCTTAGAAGCATCTAATGGAGATGTAGAAGGTATACCTAATACATTAAAAGAAGCGATGGCAACCGGTGTACCAGTGATCTCGACCAATCATGCCGGAATTCCCGAATTAATTACCCACAAACAGGACGGACTATTGGTACAGGAAAACAATGTGGATGAACTTGCCGATGCCCTTGGATTTATGCTGACAAACAGGGCTTTGTGGGAAACATTTTCTGCAGCAGCGCGTAAAAAAGTGGAACAAAACTTTGATCTAAATCAACAGCTTCTCAAGCAAGCTCAATATTATGATGAACTGTTAGGGGGAGGGCAATGAAGAATTTCAAAGCGATTACTGTAACCAAAGGAGGAAAAACTTTAGCGATTGATAACCCTACTAAATTCCCACTGATTGCGATGGGCGCTCAAGGCGCCGTCTTTAAACTTTCAGAAGCTAAATGTGTAAAAGTCTATGCTGAGCCGGAACAGGCCAAAATGGAGGCATTTGCCCTTAAGGCAGGGCAGCACTTATCCTTCATGCCCAAATTATATGATTCAGGACCAAACTATGTGGTCATGGAATATTTTAATGCCCCAACGCTAATAGAGTATCTAAGGAACTGTACGTATATGCCTGAATCCATCGCAAGGAAACTTCTCAATCTTTTAAGAGAGTTAAAAAAGGGGAAATTCACGATGATTGATGCCTCACTCCGGCATATTTTTGTCGTCCAAAAGGAAGAACTTAAGGTAATTGACCACGTAAATTCCTTTAAAAAAGATAACCCTGTACCCTATCGCCTTTTAAGAGATTTAAAAACCATCCAATTAAAAGATTCCTTCCTCGCCCAGGTGAAAAGGCTCGAACCGGACACCTACACTGAGTGGGAGAACAATTTCAGCCATAACAGATTCGACTTCAGAACGATTTCCGTCACTCATGGGGGATCAGGGAATGCGGTAAAAATTGATAGTACGATTTCTCAAACATTGATTGGGAAAGGACATCAGGGTGCTGTTTATCGAGTCACTGAAGATCAATGCGTGAAAATTTATGGAAAACTGAATCATGCCAAACAAGAACAAGAAGTTCTTTTATCAAGTCAGAATTTAGCCTTTATCCCCAAAGTTTATGAAACTGGGCCCCATTACACGTTAATGGAGTATCTTTCCGGACCAGATTTAAATACGTTTTTGAAAAAACAACCAACACTTTCAGAAGAAATAACACAGCGGTTACTAGATATTCTAAAAACAATGAAAGAATCAGGCTTCAAGCAGATTGATGCCCCGCTGAGGCATATCATTGTAACAAGAAACGGCTTTAAGTTAGTTGATCATGTGTACTCGTTCAAACGGGAGCAAAATCGGCCGCTCGAGTTATTTAAAGACCTGCATGAAAGGGGATTTTTGGATGCCTTTTTAGGACAAGTACGTTCCATCGATTCCAAGACCTATAGAGCATGGACTAAGACACCTATTCCGCTAAATAGTGAAGGGGCGGAATTTTTCCCATGAGCATTTTAGTTACAGGTGCAGCAGGTTTTATTGGTTTCCATCTCTCCAAACGTTTGGCAGCCTTAGGATATCATGTAATCGGTATTGATAATCTTAATGACTATTATGATATTGCATTAAAGAAAGAGCGTTTAAATATATTGGAAAAAAGCGGCAACTTTGATTTTTATAAAATGAATTTGTCGAATGACGAAGAATTAAAACCGATTTTTGAAGCTTATACGATTACCATTGTCATAAACCTTGCCGCACAAGCCGGTGTCCGTTATAGCATCGACAATCCACACTCTTATGTTAACTCAAACCTGGTTGGGTTTACCAATATTTTAGAGGCATGCAGACACTATCATATCGAGCATCTGATTTATGCATCATCAAGTTCCGTTTATGGCGCCAATACGTCGATTCCCTATTCGACGAAAGACGCTGTCGACCACCCGGTAAGCATCTATGCCGCGACAAAGAAGGCTAATGAACTTATGGCCCATACGTATAGTCATTTATTTAATATTCCAACCACAGGTCTTCGTTTCTTTACTGTCTATGGCCCCTGGGGGAGACCGGATATGGCTTATTACACTTTTACCAAACAGATTATTGAAGGGAATACAATCAAGGTCTTTAATAATGGGGACATGCGCCGCGATTTCACCTATATTGATGATATCGTTGAAGGAATAATCCGCCTGCTAGGTCACCCGCCGCTCTATAATATGGACTGGGATAGAAACAATCCAGATCCAAGTTCAAGTAGTGCCCCCTACAAAATCTATAATATTGGTAACAATAATCCCGTGAAATTAATGGATTTTATTCAAACACTAGAGAAGTTAATTGGTAAAAAGGCAAGAATAGAATATTTACCCATGCAGCCTGGAGACATGAAAGAAACCTATGCCGACATTTCCGATTTACAAGCTGATATCGGGTTCCAGCCTGCAACAACAATCGAAAACGGCCTAACCCAATTTGTAGACTGGTACAAAAAATACCACATATAAGTGCCCTCACATAGGTGCCTGGCACCACCCGAAGTTTGTCAGATATTGTCGAAATGCCAATCGTCCTTCCCAACAGCAAAAGCCAACTCGGGTGAGTTGGCTTTTTAAAATTCAAAATAGCATCGCAGTAAATATGATATCCATTTACAATGTGGGTGATTACTGATATTTTCTAGTAACCCCTTCACAATAGCTCGCGGCAGCGTCGGGTCGAGCAGCTGCTGTTTTAGCAGGATTAACGATTCCTTTTCAATTGGTTCATCCATTTCCGCTATTCTTTGCTCGATAATTTTGAGGATCTGTTCCTTGGTTACTTCTTCATTCAACGGTTGCTTAATCATTTGGATCAGCTCTTGTGAAACAAACGGGATGGTGGTATGCCTCGCCAGTAAATTGGTCTTTTCCACAAGCGACTTCGACAATAAGTCCAAATCTAACGGTGCGTTATAGAATAAAAATAACTCTGAATAGGTGCTCATGAAGCCTTTAATACAATAAATTAAATCAAACTTTGTCTGTTTGACTTCGTCGCCATATAAACGTTCCAGCAACGATAAGATGATGTTCTGGATTAATCGATTATAGTAATGCATTTTTAACATGAATTCTTGATTAAATGTTTGTGTTTGCTCTTTGATGAGGATTTTGGCGAAATCAGAATGCTTATGAAAAGAATCAAATGTAGCATAATAAAATTGATATAAAAGTTCCTTGTCATCCTTTGTGTTTCTGACTATGTAGTCAATATCAGAGGTAATCTGCATCATAAAATGATCAATCAACGCTAAAATCAATTCGTCCTTTGACTTGAAGGATAAGTAAAATGCACCTTTAGAAATCCCACAATGCTCGGTTATTTGCTGAACAGAGGTGGCTTCGAAACCATGCTTTGCAAAAAGCTCTAACGCCTTCTCCATAATTAGTTGTTTTTTCATCATTTTACATAATCGCTCCTATGGTCTTTCGTTGACAAATGACTCAATAGTCACTATTATAAGAAATTGAGTGTAATAAGTCAATCTAGGGTAGGTGTAATAGTGAAAGGGTTAGTCAATTTTGTCTTGAAGAATAAACTAGCAGTTTGGTTGCTGACAATCATCATTACGGTATCTGGTATTTATTCAGGTACCCGAATGAATATGGAGACGATTCCTAATATTTCGATTCCCTTTTTAATGGTAATGGATGTATATCCAGGAGCAACTCCTGAGAAAGTGATGGAAGATGTGTCCATGCCATTAGAGAAGGCAGTAGAAGGCCTTGAACACGTGAAATCCGTTAATTCCAATTCCTATTCCAACATGGCCAATATTCAAGTGGAATACGAATATGGTACAGATATGGACGAGGCAAAACGTGAATTAAAATCGGTGTTGGATGACGTGAAATTGCCTGAAGGGGCACAGAAGCCGACAACGACAGCGATTAGCATGAACATGATGCCCGTTGTGGCCCTAAGTGTAAGTAGTTCAAAAGATGATATTGTTGAATTAACGTCAACTGTAGAAGAAAGCCTACTTCCAAAAATCGAGAAAATCGAAGGTGTTGCCTCGGCAACGATTACAGGTCAGCATATTGAAGAAGTTGACCTTACCTATAACAAAGCAAAAATGGCTGAATTGGGCTTAACTGAAGATAAGGTCAAGCAAATGATTCAAGCCAGTAACATGGCTGTTTCCTTAGGACTTTATGAGTTTAAGAAAGGTGAACAAGCTGTTGCGATTGATGGCAAGTTCATGACGGCAAACGAATTAAAAAATATGCTGATTCCTGTTACCCCATCAGCAGCTAATCCATCCCCGCTTGTAAAACTTGGCGACATTGCGACGATTAAGACGGTTGGTAAAGTACAATCGATTTCCCGGACAAATGGGAAAGAAGCGATTGCAATTCAAATTGTCAAAGGTCAGCAGGCCAATACGGTGGATGTTGTTAACAAGGTGAAAAAGGTAGTAAAAGAAGAAAAGGCAAAAGTCGACGGTCTTGTCATTGATGTCACTCTTGACCAAGGTAAACCGATTGAAGAATCCGTTTCAACGATGATTGAAAAGGCGTTATTTGGCGGTTTAATTGCTGTGCTCATCATTCTTCTGTTTTTGCGCAGTTTTAAATCAACAATTATTTCGATTATATCGATTCCCGTTTCAATTTTCATGGCGTTACTGCTCTTAAACTGGATGAATATTACCTTGAATATTATGACGCTTGGGGCGATTACCGTGGCCATCGGCCGGGTCATCGATGACTCGATTGTCGTCGTGGAAAATATTTATCGGCGCTTGCATTTAAAAGAAGAGAAATTAACAGGCCGCGCCTTAGTACGCGAAGCGACGATTGAAATGTTCAAACCGATTATGTCCTCCACATTAGTGACGATTGCAGTATTTGCACCACTAATCTTCGTTGGCGGCATGGTCGGCGAGTTGTTCATGCCGTTCGCCTTAACGATGGCATTTGCGCTAGTGGCTTCCCTCCTAGTTGCGATTACCATTGTTCCTGCCCTTTCTCACTTCTTATTTAGAAAGAAGTTATATCGTGAAAAGACAGAAAGCAATCATAAAGAGGCCGGTAAATTAGCTAACTGGTACAAAGGCTTCCTTAATAAGGCCCTTAACCATAAAGTGATTACCTCGCTACTTGCTGTTATTTTGTTAGCCGGCAGTTTGGCGTTAACGCCATTCATCGGTTTTAGCTTCATGGGCAGTGAAGAAGATAAAGTAATGTACTTAACGTACACACCAAAAGCAGGCGAGCTGCCGGAAGATACGTTAGCAAACATTAAAGTCGTCGAAGATAAGATGCTAAAACGGGATGATATTAATATCGTTCAAGTATCTGTAACGAAAGCTGGTGATACGTCAGCAGCGATGATGGGCGGTTCTGGCGGCGGTGCCTTGATGTACCTGATTTTCGATCCAAAAATGGACAATTTCTCTGAAGTTCGTGATAAGGTAGAAAAGTATGTGGCAGGCCTTGGTCAAACAGGCAAATGGAAAAGCCAGAACTTCTCATCAATGTCGGGTTCGACAAATGAAGTCAGCTACTCCTTCCACAGTGAAAATTTAGATAAACTAAATAAATCTGTCAAAATGGTCGAAGGCGTTTTGAAGAAAAATAACGGTTTAAAGGATGTTACCTCAACGGCAGAGGATGCTTATGTTGAATATACATTTAAAGTTGCTCAAGATAAATTGATCCAGTATGGTTTAACAACAGGTCAGCTCGTAATGATGTTAAGCCCGGCTAAAACAGAAAATGTGTTAACGACTGTTGAAAAGAATGGTCAATCATTAGATGTTATTGTTCAGCAAGAACAAGCCGCACAGCCAAAATCAATTGATGATATTTTAGCAAAAAAAGTACCAACAGCACTTGGTACAACCATGCCTCTATCCGAGCTTGTCACAGTGAAGAAAGGAACAACCCTAAATACGCTAGCGCGTAATAAAGGGGAATACTACGCAACTGTTTCAGGAAAAGTCAAAGGTGCAGATATTTCCAAAGTATCATCGAAAGTAGATAAAGCAGTGAATAAATTAGCTTTACCAAAAGGTGTTACCGTCGATGTTGCAGGTGTAACAGCAGACATGAATGAAACCTTTACAAAGCTGGGTCTAGCCATGGCAGCGGCGATTGCCATCGTCTACTTCATTCTCGTGGTAACCTTCCGTGAAGGTGTGGCACCGTTTGCGATTCTCTTCTCGTTACCTTTTGCAGTAATTGGGTCATTTGTCGGCTTATTAATTGGCGGTGAAACCATTTCTGTTTCGGTTATGATGGGGCTATTAATGCTCATCGGTATTGTCGTCACGAACGCCATCGTACTTGTGGACCGGATCATTCATATGGAACGAGATGGGCTGACGATGCGTGACGCAGTTCTCGAAGCAGGTGCAACCCGGCTGCGTCCGATCCTGATGACGGCTATCGCTACCATCGGCGCGTTAATCCCATTAGCCATTGGCCAAGGCGGCGGCGGTTTAATCTCGAAAGGACTCGGTATTACCGTCATCGGCGGGTTAACAAGTTCAACGTTATTAACGTTAATTGTCGTTCCAATCGTTTACGAACTATTATCAAAACTATTCAAGAAAAACCGGAGAGAAATAGAAGAAAACTAAGTGCCTGGCACCACCCGATTTATGTCGGAAATTGTCGAGACCACATAGCTTTACTTCTCGAACCGGTAAAGTGCCAGCTCAATCTATGAGCTGGCTTTTTTTGTTGATAAAAATTTTCAACCGTATATAAACACTCCATTCATCTTTTAGATTATTTTCTTAATATCCGGGTAAATTACAGTAAAAGAAATGGAAAGGATGTTGAATGGGTGAAAAAGTCTTTTTGGATTACTATTATTTTATTGTTTTTAATTGCTGGCGGATGTAGTACTACGCACAAGCCTGAGAAGAATGCGAAAAATGAAACGAAGACGGAAAAGCAAGATGCCAAGGGGGAAGACAGCAAGCCAAATGCTGCTGAAAAAAAGCCGAAGGAGCAATTGGCTGACACCAACTATCGCTCCTATCAGCATATGGATTACAATGCGAAGGTTGCACCAAAGTTTGCAGCTGCTGAGCTGGCCAAACCCCCTGCAGGGAATTGGGTAACAAATGGCGGAGATATCAACAACGGAAGATATTCTCCACTAAACAAAATCAAGGCGTCGAACGTAAAGAATTTGAAGTTGGAATGGGTCACGAGCCTAGGCTCTGGTAAGGAATTTAAATATTCAGGTGAGGCAACACCACTTGTCTACGATGGGGTCATGTTCACCATTACCGGGGCAAATGAGGTCCAAGCACTCGATGCTAAAACTGGAAAGATGATTTGGGAATATAAGCCGCAACTGGCTAATGGGCTGAACACTGTCTGCTGCGGCTGGACAAGCCGCGGGGTAGCAATCGGAGACGGAAAGGTATTTGTCGGCCTTCTGGATGCAAGACTGGTTGCCCTAAATCAAAAGACAGGAAAAGTGGAATGGGAAACACAGGTTGAAAGCTGGGAAAAAGGATATACCATTACAAGTGCTCCCCTCTATTATGACGGAAAAGTCTATACAGGGATTGCCGGCGGTGAGTATCAAATTAGAGGATTTGTTGCTGCATACGATGCGGAAATCGGGCGCCAAATATGGCGGACCTATACCCTGCCTGCCGCGGGCGATAAAGGAAGCGAAACTTGGCCTAAAGGGAGCAGAAACTGGTTAACCGGCGGAGCGCCGGTTTGGCAGACGCCAGCCGTTGACCCGGAGTTGGGAATGATTTATTTTGCAGCTGGAAATACATCCCCAGACCTGGATGGCAGCAAAAGAGATGGAGATAATTTATTCTCCGACTCGATTCTAGCACTGGACGCCAATACAGGAAAATATAAATGGCATTTCCAAGAAGTGCATCATGATATATGGGATTTAGACCCCGCAAATCCCGTTGTATTATTTGATGTAAAAATAAAGGACAAGATGCGTAAGGGAATCGTACAAGCTGGGAAAACAGGATGGCTTTATATCCTAGACCGAACAAACGGGAAACCGTTAATTGGCATCAATGAAAAACCTGTCCCGCAAGATAAAAACCAAAAGACCTCCCCTACCCAGCCGGTCCCTGTCGGGGATGCCTTTGTGCCACAAAAAATTACTGAGGAAGATGTTAAACGCGATTTACCAAAAGACTTTAAGGGGAAATTTGGAAATATTTTCACTCCCTTCTGGGATAAGCCCGTTACCCTTAAACCGTCACCTCAAGGCGGAGCAAACTGGCCGCCATCGGCATATAACCCAGACACTGAGTATTTTTATGTGTTAGGGAATGATAACTATTTTGCCTATGCCCATTACGGCGAAGATAAAGATGAGCGTTTTAAAGAAGGAAAAGAGTATATCGGAAGCGTCTGGCAGCCGGTGGAAAAGTCCCCTCACAAGGGTACTGTAACCGCACTCGATATTAAAACAAATAAAATTGTTTGGCAAAAAAATTGGGATACAATTGCCTATAGCGGCATTTTAACAACAAAAGGGAATCTGATTTTTACCGGACATAATGACGGCCGAATTATTTCGTACGATGCAACCAAGGGCAACCAATTATGGGAGTTTAAAATGGATGCAGGAGCAAATGCTCCGCCAATCACGTATGAAGTCGATGGGAAGCAGTATATTTCTATCTTTGCGGCCGGAAATACATTGGCTGGTTCTAAGCATGGGGATAGAATCTATACCTTCTCATTAGAAGGTAAATATAAGTCTGTAAACGATATTCCTAAGGATAAAATCAATGTTTCACCGGTCAAGGATAAAGGCACTGAAACAAAACAGCAAGAGGCCGATAATAATAAGAATAAAACCAATAAAGAAACAACCGACACGGCAGCTGGAGAAGGTATCTATAAAAATAATTGCCTAGCCTGCCATGGTGATCAAGGCGCTGGTGGCCACAATGGTCCAAATTTACAGAAGACAAAAATGGACCTCAATGGTGTCATTCATCAGGTGCAAAATGGCGGAGGCGGAATGCCTGCATTTAAGGATACATTATCAGCAGATGAGATCAAAGCTGTAGCCAAATATGTTAAGAGTTTAAGCGGCGGATAATGCCCCCGTCTTGTAATGCAAAAAGGTAATCATCCACATGGATGATTACCTTTTTTGCTAATCTTGTTTAGTCGATGCCTCTTCAGTTAAAGAAAGATGGATTAATCGATCATCTTTTTCTGTTGCTTTCCCGCGTTTATCTCGGTTACTGGTTATCGTATACAACTCATTGTTATCTACCAGTACATCTCTTAATCGGCCTGCTTCTGCATAAAACTCATGGAGTTTCTTACTTGTGACATCATACGAAAAAATCTTCTTACCGGCTAATGAAGCAACATAGAGCTTTCCATCTTTAAAGGCCATTCCAGATGGCGCCCAAGTGGAATCACCTGATTGAATAATCGGCTTCACCATACCTTTTGCCTCTTCATTTCCTTGAATAACTGGCCAGCCATAATTTTTTCCCGATTGAATGAGGTTAATCTCATCATGCCCTGATTCTCCATGCTCGGAGCTATAAAGATTCCCCTTATTATCCCAGGCTAGTCCCTGAGGATTACGATGACCATAGGAATAAACATACGAGTCTTTAAATGGGTTATCCTTAGGAATAGCGCCAGTTACCGTCATTCTTAAAATTTTTCCAGCTAAGCTCTTAAGATTTTGGGCGTTATCCGACTTGCCAACATCACCTGTGGTGGCATAAAGCATTCCATCTGGCCCAACCTTAATCCGGCCGCCGCTATTTGACTTTCCGCCAGGGATTCCTTCTAAAAGAACTTTGTTTTCTTTCCATGTATCTTTTTCGAGCTTCAATGAAACAATTCTGTTCAAGGGTTTACCATCTTTTTGATAAGTATGATACGCATAGGCCATCTTTGTTTGATTAAAGTCTGGTGCTAGTGTAAACCCGAGAAAACCACCTTCACCTTCATGGAAAATAGCCTTTGAAACCTTTACATCCTCTACTTTTACTAGGCCAAAGTCTCCGTCGATTTGAATAACTGAGCCTTCCCGCTGACTTAAGAAAAACGAGCTGCCATTCTTGTTTATGGTCCATGGGATATACAAATGATTCGCATTGACATTCCCATCATTCGAAACCGATACCTCTACTGACTTTTTCATTACCTCTTTTGCATCCTGCTGAACGGAATCTTGTTTCTTACCCACATCATTCGCCTCATCCTTTTTATCCCAAAACAACGTAAATACAATCCCCGCTGCCAGGACAATCCCCAGCACACTAAAAAATACAACCTTTTTCAAAATACCACCTCAACGTAAAATAATTTTCTTCAACAGTGTAGACATATTTCTGACTATTCAAACACCACGAATCAAAAAAAGCGACCAGCTCTTTTCCTTCGAGTTGGTCACTTTTTGAAATCATGTTTATTAATGATGATTAGTATGTTGATATTCATGATTGTTTTTAGGCAGCTGGGTTGATACTTGGGATTCTGTACCAGGTTCTACAAGTAAGAATTGTCCCATCATCCCGTCATCTTCATGCCGTAATATATGGCAGTGATACATAAGTGGGTGAGAAGGATCGGGATAGTTTCCAAATTCCACCGCGAGTCTAACCGTTGAACCATTAGGAATAAACACAGTATCTTTTCTTCCTCTTTCGTACTCTGGAGGCTTCTTACCGTTTATATCCAACACTTGGAATGCCGCATCATGAATATGAAAGTTATGAGACCAGCCAAAATTGTCTATTTCCCATATTTCTCGTGTACCCGCCGGCACAACCTCATCAATTCGGTTCATTTTCATCTTTTTGTCATTAATCATCGACTCCATCGTCATTTTAAATTGACGGACCCTAGCATCCTTGGGAACCTCTATTGGCGGTACGGTAGAAAGCTGCCCGGCTACTGGAGTTGACGCTGTTAATTTAGAAGCTGCAACAATTTTTAATAAATCAAATTCACCATTTTCAATACCACTGCCTTCGCTGTAACTGCGAAGGATCGTTTCCTCTCCCGGTTTAAATGTAACAACCATCTCTGCCCGTTCTCCTGGACTTAGCATAACACGATTCAATGTAACCGGCTTTTGGAGGAGGCCGGCATCATTTGCTACCAATTGAAATGACCGACCATCAGTAAAACCAAAATGATAGGCTCTTGCATTTGAGGCATTTAGCAATCGAAACCGAACTTGACTTGCTGTTACTTTAAGAAATGGGTCATACGTTCCATTTACAAGGATTTCATTGCCAAGTGTGCCAAAAGTCGTATCATCTTTCTCTGATAACTGACCATCACTAGTAAACAATTTATCTTGAACAATGAGTGGGATATCATCGACACCGTAATCAGAAGGTAACTTTTTGGAATCCTTATCATCGATAAGAAACAGGCCAGCAAGTCCTCGGTACACATGTTGTGCTGTTTTACCATGTACGTGGGGATGGTACCAGTCGGTTGCTGCCGGTTGGTCAATCGTCCAATTGGGCGACCATGTTTCTCCTGCTTCAATCATTTGATGCGGTCCTCCATCCATCACTGCCGGTAATTTCATCCCATGCCAGTGGATCGTTGAGGCCACGTCCAAGTGATTCACTACATCAAAAGCAACTTTGTCACCGCGTGAAGCCTTAATGGTCGGACCAAGATAGGAACCATTGATTCCCCATGTATCTGCCATTTTCCCTGGTAAAAATTCTGTAGTGCCTGATTGCATCGTTAAGGTGAAATGTTTTGTACCATCGTTTCCAATTGTAGGCTCGAGAAGCTGCGGAATTTTCAACGGATTTTCAAAGTGCAGCTTCCCCACATTTGTTACTGTTTTTTCATCCCCACAGCCAGCCAATCCGAAGACAAGTAATAGTAACAGTAAGATAAAAATACCTTTATACGTTTTCAATTTTATCTATTTCCTTCTTTCCAATTCAATAAAAATCTAATAATTTAAAATCCACAAGTTAAATGATAAACCGGTTATAATAGAAATTCAATAAAACCAAGTAAATCGACAAATTTCGGGGCGTGCCAGGCACCGAAATTTTAAATAATTTGATTTTTGAAAAATTCCATAATATGAAATCTAGTAGTATAATAGTAGTAACTTAAAAGTAATAGCGGGGGAATATTATGAGCACGATAAATGAACCAATTAATAGAATGGATAAAAGGCAGAGGAGCTCAACCAAATGGTTTAAGAGTTGGAAGTTTATCACGATAGGCATCATCGTTATTATTGCACTCATACTTGCGGGAATTAGCTATTATCAGGCAACCCGGTTCAATTCGAAGATTATGATTAATGACACAAAGGTCGGTGGGCTGACAGCTGATCAGGTAATAACTAAATTAAAAACATCTAAATTAACAAACAGAGTCTATGTCGGAAAACAACAAATTTTAGATGAAAAAGATACAACGATGGCATTTACGGACAAGGATCTTCCTGAGGTTAAGAAATTACTAAAAAAACAGTGGTCGTTTTTTCCTTCCTTAAAAGAAAAAACTTATTCGTTGATACCCAAAAAGGCGGATCAGTTTCGAAGCCAAACGATGAAAAAGCAGATAGAAGAGAAGCTCCTTTCAATGAATAAGCGCTTAAAAGCACCCAAAGATGCGAAGGCGAAATTGGAACACGGCAAAATTGTAATCTCCCGAAGCATAAATGGAGAAAAGTATGATGTTGCTAGTCTATTGAAGGATTACGAAAAGCAGGATTATAAAAGTGATATTCATCTGAAACCTGTATACAAACAGCCCATCAAAGAAGACAGTTCCATTGTAAAAAATGAAGAGATAGCACTGCAGGAACTCCTTCAACGAACCATTGATTATAAGGTACAGAACAAAGTGTATCCTTTAAAGGCAAGTGAATTAATTAAAAATGCCTCTGTATCAAAAGATATCAAGGTTACCATCAGTGTGAGTGACATTAAGACCAAGATTGATGAAATTAATCGTTCTCAATCCACATTAAATAAAAATTTCACCTTTAAGACCCATTCAGGATCGGTTATTTCGGTAAAAGGACAAGGCTACGGCTGGGCAATTAATGTTGAGAAAGAAACGGCGATGATTCAGGAAGCCTTTGTCAAAGGAGAGAAATCAATTTCTGCTTCCAATATTTACGGAAATGGCTGGAGCAATGAAGGTATCGGCTATGAAACAACAACGAATAACGGCATTGGCGGTACGTATGCGGAAGTGTCGATTGCCCAACAGCGGATTTGGATATACACGGATGGAAAGTTGGCACTCACCACGAATGTAGTAACCGGCAAACACAGCACCAGTGAAGATACATCACCGGGAGTGTGGTATATCCTCTATAAACGACCACAGTATACACTCAGGGGCAGTGCAGTTGGTAAAGCTGATTATGCTGTTAAGGTCAATTACTGGGCTCCGTTTACAAACAGCGGACAAGGGTTTCACGATGCCAGCTGGCGGACAAACTGGGCAAGTAATGCCTATCTAACAGCAGGCTCAGGCGGCTGCGTCAACACGCCCCCTAGCATGATGAAAGCCGTATACGATAATCTCAGTACTTACGATCCGGTTGTAATTTACTAAGAAAGATGGCTCTCGAGCTTCCTGCCATGGAAGAACAAGAGCCATCCTTTTTTTGATTATTTGCTCTCCGAAGCTGGTACTCCTGCCTTTCCCCAATGGGTTTTTGGCAATTCTGTCACCAATACTCTTACACTTTGTCTTGGTGCATCTAACGTTTCAACAACTGTATCTGTAATATTTTCAATTAGTGCTTTTATTTTTTCAGGCGGTCTTCCTTCTATAAGATTTACTTGAATAATTGGCATAGTAATTCCCTCCTCTTAAATTGATTTTCCTATTGATAAATGTTTTATTCTCCTACGGAGAAAGTAACTTCCCCTAAACCATCAAATTTACCAGAAATAAAATCTCCAACTCTCAACAGTACAGCACTTGTTAAGGCACCAGATAAAATAATTTCGCCTTTTTTAATTTTCTCCCCTTTCCTTGCAAGCATATTTGCTAATACAGCAATTGCATTGGCAGGATGGCCTAAAACAGCTGCCCCAGCCCCAAGTTCCTTAATTTGGCCATTAATCGATAATGTCGCTCCTACTAATTCCAGGTCAAATTCACTTGGTTTTCTAAGTGTATTTCCAAATACTACTCTAGAAGTAGAAGCATTATCTGCAATAACATCCATATGTGTAAAGTTAAAGTTTTCATAACGGCTATCGATGATTTCAAGTGCAGGTAAAACATACTCCGTTTTAGCCAATACCTGAGCACCCGTAATTCCAGGTCCCTCGATATCTTCTCCAATCAGGAATGCAATTTCTGCCTCAACCTTCGGATGGATTAGATCTGAAAAAGGGAGTACACCGCCATTATCGATCAGCATATAATCAAATACATAACCGTAAATTGGCTCCGATACGCCCATTTGATCCCACTTTGCCTTACTTGTTAAACCCATTTTAGGGCCAACGATTCTGTGTCCCTCATCTAATTTTTTCTGCACGAGTATTTCCTGGGCCTGATAGGCTTCCTCCACTGTTAAATCAGGTTTGATTGTCTTTGTTACCTTGAAAACTTCTCGTTTTTCTACTTCTGCAGCAACCAAGTAATCAGCAATTTGCTTAATGATTTCACTAGCCATCTCTTTTCCTCCTTAGATATGAGTCAATGATCTAATTAAACCCAATTATTTAAAGTTATCGCATACTTGCCCAAGATGAGCAAATCTTGCTGTAAAATTGTCGCCTGGCTTTGCAGCGACCATGCCGGAAAGCGCGCCGGCAAGGATTGCTTCACCAGCTTTTAGGGAAATATCATAATCAGCCAATCGATTTGTTACCAGGCCACACAGGTTGCAGCAAATATTCGCGGATAAAAAGGGGCAGTCACCACACCTCTTGTATTTATCATTGCGATGGTTATCAATCTAACTTATCGATAAATCCAATTGCTTTGAAACCAAATAATCGTTACACTACTAAATAAAAGAACTTTTAAAATGCCTAGAAACCCCTGGGCATTTTTTGTGTTTAAACAGTTTAGGACATGGCCTTTAAGTAAAAGGGAGGGGATTAAGCTTCATGAATCTATATCAAAAAATCTTCAAAGAATACTGGAATCCCTATATCGCCGTTGGTATAGCTGGTCTTGCTAGTGCATTGTACTTTGGAATCACCGGTACAGTTTGGGCGGTTACCGGGGAATTCACCAGGTTAGGCGGGCACGTCCTCGGATGGTTCGGGGTCGATGTGTCGCAATGGGCGTATTTTCAGCTTGTGGGCCTTGAAGGGACTCCCATCAGCCGGACTGATGGCTGGATTGTCATTGGAATGCTAGCTGGCGCACTGATTACGATTTTACTAAGCAATAGCTTTAAAATCCGCGTACCGAAGCAAAAGCGGCGTTTAATCCAAGGATTTATTGGCGGAATCATCGCCGGTTTTGGCGCACGCCTTGCCCTTGGGTGCAACTTGGCTGCCTTTTTCACGGGTGTACCGCAGTTCTCCTTCCACTCTTGGATTTTTATGGTGACCACTGCCATCGGTAGCTACTTTGGTGTTAAAATCGTCAATACCAAATGGTGGCGGGGAAAACCGACCTTGATGAAAGGCTCGATGAACCCGGCTGGCACTCAGCATGTTGAGAAAAGAAAAGTTCAGCCAGTCATAGGTCTCATTTTTGCCCTTCTATACCTCGCACTTATTCTTTACTTTTTCGCGGCAGGCAAATCAATGCTCGCAGTTGCCTGTATTGCTGGAGCGCTGTTTGGGATTCTTATTGAACGCGGGCAAATTTGTTTCACTTCCGCTTTCCGTGATTTATGGGTCAGCGGCCGTGCGGTCATGTCCAAGGCGATTGCCGTTGGGATGCTGATCAGTGTTGTGGTTACATTTTTCTATATTCAAAGCGGCTCTGCTTCCATTATTAAAGTGGCAGCTCCAAGCACGGTAATTGGCGGTCTGCTTTTTGGGTTTGGTATTGTACTTGCCGGCGGCTGTGAGACAGGCATGATGTATCGGGCAATGGAAGGCCAATTGTTATTCTGGGTAGTAGGTGCAGGTAATATCATCGGCGCTACAGCCCTCGCCTATGGCTGGGATCATCTTGGCATCTATCATGCCCTTGTAGAAAATTGGTCGAAAGTAAACTTAATGGAACAATGGGGACCTATGGGAGCACTATTTGGAACAATAGCCATGCTTGCCGCTTGGTTCTTACTATCAAACTGGTGGGAAAAACGGTTCCGTTACGGAACGGGTATCAAACATAAAAAAATGGAAAGAATTTCTCACGTTACGAAGGAGGTATAATGTATGTCGCAAGTGATGGATGTGAACTACACTTTAGATATTCGCGGGGAGCCTTGACCATACCCAGTCATTTATGCGCTGGATGCGCTAAAAAACATGAAAATTGGGGAAGTCTTACAGGTCATCGCGGACTGTCCGCAATCCTTTCGAAGCGTCCCCGAAGAGGCTGTCAAACATGGCTACAAGCTCCTAACAGAGCCGCAAAGAGTCAGGCAGGATATCTATTTTTATATTAAAGTAGTTAAATAGGGTCAAAAGGGTCAGTCCCCCGCTGCATTAAAGTATTAAGGCGGCGGGGGACTGACCCCTTTGATTTGCTGTACTAATGCGTCCCGCTGACATCTAATGTCGTGTTTGTTACATTCTTTTTCACAAATGTGGAATCGTTGATATTTTCTTGCAACTTTTTATAATATAGGTCTGGGTCGATTGGCAATAGTACCGTTTCATTTAACCAGGAGGATAAATAGATGGCATTTGAAATTTCTAGTGCTTTCACACCCTCTTCACCTGGTGAAAGTAAGGGTGAATCCTTAACAATTGCATCAATCCAGTTTTGAATAATGATGGCATGATTGGCATTTTCACTTTTCACAGGAATTTCGATTCTTTGGCAATCAGGCTGGCCGAATCCTCCTTCATATGAAGAATTAAATTCGCGTTCAGATTGTGTTAATTGGTAAAAAATAAGTTCCTCATTTTCAACGACGATTTTCCCGCGGTCTCCGACAATCTCATAGCGATTCGTACCTGGTGCCTCTCCCGTCGAAGCAGTAATCACACCTGTTGCTCCATTTTCATATTCCAAAAATGCGGTTACATCATCTTCTACTTCAATATCATGATACCTTCCGGAACTACTCATTGATCGGATGCGCTTTGGCATACACCCCGTTGTCCACTGCAAAAGATCTAATTGGTGAAGTGCCTGATTTAATAAAACACCTCCGCCTTCTCCTTTCCATGTGGCTCTCCATTTACTCGAATCATAATAGCTTTGTGGGCGATACATATCCGTAATAATCCAATTCGTCCTTTTTATTTCCCCTAACTGACCTGATTGAATAAGGTCCCGAACTTTTTGATAAAGCGGATTTGCCCTTTGATTATACATAATGCCGAACACTTTCCCGCAAGATTTCGCTGCAGCATTCATTTCCAGTACATTTTTGGTAAAGACGCCAGCCGGTTTTTCTATAAGGACATGTTTCCCTTTTGCAAAGGCCTTTTTGGCTAATACCGGATGACTGTAATGCGGTGTTGCAATAAGTACAGCATCGATTCCTGATTCAGTGAAAAAGGCCTCTTCCTCCTTGAAAATTTTTACATCTCCGTTTGTATGGGCCTTCACCCATGCTATTCGGCTTTCATTACTGCTGCAAACCGCCGTTAACATAGCTCCTTCAATTTGTCCTTTATTCAACATTTGAACATGTAAACTACCCATATTTCCTATCCCTATTACACCAATTTTAACTAAACTCATCTAAATCCCTCATCGATTTTTGACGTATTGTTTAATGGTTTATATAAAGAAATCATTTGGAAACTTTCATTAATCATTTATCACATTTTTGCTAATAATGACTTCACTAGTTAACCACATTGTGGTACAATTGTATCATATAATGGTTAATTTTATTATAATGAATGTTAAAATCACTTGTCAATAGATTACCTTTGCGACTTTCAGCTGTTATTATAAAATGGAGATATGGAGGGAGGAGACATACCTATGAACAACGATAGACAGGAACAAACGAAAACATCTAATGTTCAGGTGATCTCTCGGGCGGCTAATATATTAAGGGCTCTTAGAGTTCATCCAAAAGGATTGAGCTTATCGCAAATTGCCAAAGAGGTTGGCATGGCCAGGTCTACGGTTCAAAGAATTGTTACGACACTAGAACAGGAGAGGTTTGTGGCGCCAGCTTCTATTAATGGCGGTTACCGTCTGGGGCCTGAGATAGCAATGCTTGCTTCTGCTGTTCACAGTGATTTAAGAGAAGAAATCAGGCCATTTTTAGTAAAATTATCGCAGCAAGTCAATGAAACAGTAGATTTATCTATTTTGGATAACGGTAAGGTGCTTTTTGTCGATCAAATTATCGCTCCGCATCCATTACAAGCAACTTCCCAGCCCGGTGCATCTTTCCCATTACATTGCACGGCAAACGGAAAAGCCATACTCGCCTCCATGCCTATAAATGAGGTTGAGAAACTGTTACCAGAGCACCTGCAACAGTATAATGATCACACAATTACAAGCCGGGATGAGCTGTTAAAGGAGTTAGAAATGGTTCGTAAAAAGGGAGTTGCATTTACAAGGGAAGAGCATATTGATGGAATTTGCGCAGTAGGTGCAGCTATTAAGGACCGTATGGGGAATTTAAGTGCTGTCTCCATTCCGCTCCCATCCACCCGTTTTTATGGCAATGAAGAAAAGCTAGCAGCTGCCCTTCTCCACACTTGTAAGACTATCAACCAGCACTTTAAGAACAAAAAATGAAGGTAATTTTCTAAAAAACTTATTGAATACAAAACAGCGGGGATAAAACCCGCTGTACTCCTTTACTATGATAAATTAATTAATATTCCTTGGACGATCTGAGCGTCAATTAAATTCCCCTTTTTTATAAAATTTACGTCATTTAAAACGAAAGGAGCTAATTAAACATCGCTCTTTTTAATTAAGAAGTGCAACGAACAGGACAACGATTGTCCCTACAACATCCAGTAAGCTATGCAAACCATTTTTCCGCCAGCTTGTGTTATTTTCGTTTGGATCCTATTTCACGTTCCTTTTCGGAACAAATCAACATTCACTTCGGGACTCCTAGTGAATAGGTGGATACCAAAGCAAATTTTGATGAAGGCGTCGATATAGGTAAAGTTATGAAAGGGAACGGATGTATGAGCCAGCCCAAGAATGGAACATAGGATCGTCAGGAATGCCAATACCAATAATGATTTACCATGTACAATAAAAAAGGGAACAAAGTGAATTCCGACGGCCAAAAAAATACTCAACCACAATTTCCTAAGGTCAGAATGGCCGATCCACTGAACACTTGCCATTATTAATCCGACCATTAATGTAAGGAAGCATTACTTGTCATTTTTTGAACCTTTGTGGATTCGCCGTAGGAAAGCTTTTTTTTACTAAAAGGAAGAATATAGAGGAGTAAGAAGCCGATTGTAAATCCCCCTGCAAAAAGAGCTGGCTGGATAAGTAAACCGTTACTGAAAACAGCTGAAAGAATGATGATGATGCCTATCCAGATAAACCAAAGTCCGGCTATACGTTGGTTTGGGTACTTAACTCGTTGCGTATCCATCTACAAGCTCCTTTTCTATCGAATCTGACTCTCAAACAAGACATTGCGATTATTGTATTTGGCCGTTAAGACTAACAAAAGGGCGACCATGCCAAACAAAAACAAGCCAATCAGAAAACAAATCCATACAGTTAGTAGAAAAAGACCGGCCGTTTGAGAAATAAAGAAACCTACTGCGGGAAGAATGATGATTCCTCCAAGCTGCTGGGCTTCTTGCAATGTTTTCGAACGTGCTGAAACCAACACATTGAACAAAATGACGAGTAAAATGAGAGCTGGGGTGACCCAAAACATCATCACAAACCACATCTCATTGAACATGATCAGTTTGGAATATACCGGATAGGTAATAGCATTGACAATGATAACGCACACGATGTAGGCCGCGTATGTGATTCCAAGTGTTGGGATAAACGAAGCCATTGTTTTCCCGATAAACAGATCTCGAATAGAGATAGGCGAAAACAGCAAAGTTTCTAACGTCCCTCTCTCTTTCTCCGTCGCAAAACTACTGGTAGAAGTCACTGTGGAATTTATGACTGCGACCATTAAAAATAAAGAGATAAAGGTGAAATTTAAAAAGTAATACGAGAGCTGTTTTCCTGTGCTGCCCAGCGCGAGCAACGTGTCCTTCATCTCCCCAGCTGACGGCATTCCCATTACTTTTTCGGTCATTTTCTTGATATCCCCATCGGTTTCAACTGAAATAACCTCCGTACGAAAACCAAGATAAGCAAGAATGGCAGGAAACAGGACACAAAACAAAAATGTAACGACAAAGATCGGCACCCATGTTTTCGAGCTTTTCATCACAATGTTTATGTCTTTAAGAGCAATTGCCTTGATCATTTCCTTATTCATTTATTCCACCTCCAATGAGAAAATAATAATCTTCTAACGTATTATTTATAAGCGTGCAACCGTGCACCCATGTCCGTTCAAGCAATGCAGCAAGTAGTGGAGAGATGTCTTCCTTGCTATTCAGCTCAAATCTTAATGTATTCTTGCGGATTGTTTGAAACGGATAGCCAGCGAAGACTGTTTCCTCCACCGTTAACCCCGTTACGACGTCTACACGTATTTTTTTGAGGTGGCGCTTTTCAATTTCTTCCATCGAACCGCCTTCCATTAATACACCGTGTTTGATAAACAGATACGTATCGCAAATACCCTCGAGTTGCTGCAGCACGTGGGAACAGATAATGACCGTAACACCTTCTTTCTCACACAGAACTTTCAGATAGTCGAGAACGAGATGAATTCCTTCAGGATCCAGTCCGTTTGTAGGCTCATCTAAAAATAGGATTCTTGGTTTTTGAAGCAAAGCTTTAGCAAGGGAAACACGTTTCTTCATTCCTGTAGAAAAGGTACTTATCGTACTGTCCTTGTGCTCCCACATACCAAACGCTTCCAGCAGTTCTTCTGCTCTTTTTGAATCATGGATGCCGTAAATTTTAGAGAAAAACATTAGATTCTCCCAAGCTGTCATTTCTTCATATAAACTAGTGGTTTCAGTGACAATGCCTGAATTCTTCCTAATTTCCTCCCCATTTGTTAAAGGATTCTGATCCATTACCCGGATGTCTCCACTTGAAGGTTCAATGACCCCGCTTAACAATCGGATGATGGTTTTTTTCCAGATCCGTTTGGACCGAGAAGTCCTGTGATACTTCCCTCCTTCACTGAAAATGATACATTTTTCACGATTTCCTTGCCTTTCATTTCTTTACATAAACCTTCCACTTTAATGATGTCATTTGCCACATCAACCCCCCCTTACTTATCACTACCCGAAAAAATAAATGAACTCCATGTCATTAATAATAAATGACACGGAGTTCATTTTCAAGAATTTTTTCCCATTATTTTTAAAAAATTTACTGAAAGCATTTCCATTAACTGATTAATCAATAGGTTAACTTGTTGCACGGCATTAATTTGTTGTGAACCAAACGCCAAACTATGCAGCATAATACCGTCAAGACTAGAAATCATATATTTCCCAATTTCATCCACAGATCGGGTTGGTTTGAATTCCCCATTTTCCACCCCCTTACCAATCACATCAATAAATATCGCAGTCACACGAATATATCGATTCACAAAATAATCACGCACTTGCTGCACTCTCCAGCCTGTGGTACAAAACTCATAGATGGCAGGCACAACGCTGTCTTTTAGACGATCAATCGATTGGCTAGTCTCTTGAAAATAACTTATTAATACCCCGTGGGCGGATCCTTTATTTTCTTTTAATAAAGTCGATATCCGCTCCTCTAGTTGCGCATCTAAATAATCAATTAAAGCCATGAAAATGGTAGTTTTATCCTTGAAATATAAATAGATCCATCCCCGGCTCATCCCTGCTTCCTCAACAATATCCTTCAATGTCGCTTGTTCATACCCTTTACTTTTGAACACCTCAGATGCTGCCAGCAGAATTTGTTGAATCCGAAGCTCCTTGTGTTCGTCAGACACTTTTGGCATAACCCTATCACTCCCTATCAATGAATTCTCTATAATAATAAATGACGTATGGTTCATTTTCAATATCCAAGATTATTTAAAATCAGTTGCTTCTCTTCAAAGGTTGGCACAATATGCTCTAAAATGGGATTCGGCCCAATTTTGTAAATTTCACTTGACTTCATGTATAGTTTATATTACATTTTGTATAACAAACTTCACTATAAGTGAAAATAAGTGTAAAGAGGGTGTGGAAAATGACTTATCAAGAAAAGAAAAGCATCGTATCGTTGATCAGTGCTATTCTCATTTTCGGATCTTTTTGTTTATACATGTACCCGCATTATCCCCAGGGGGGGCTGGAGGCGACCGAAACCTATCGCTTTTGGGGTTCCTTCGTCCTCATCTTGACTTTGGTTTCAATTGTCGCTCACATTCTGATCAGCATTATTTTTAACATCGTCTTTAGAATAACGACCAATGAAAAGGAACCATCTTTTGAAGATGAACTGGATAAGTTAATTGCTCTGAAAGCGAATAGAAATTCCTTTTTTATGTTTATCATTGGTTTTCTTCTTGCAATGGGTTCGCTGGTCATCTCTCAGCCGTCACAGTTGATGTTCTTGATTCTAATCACTTCAGGATTCGTATCCGATGTGACTGGCTCCGTTACAAAACTTTATCACTATCGGAAAGGAGTTTAACAATGGGAAAAAATCTTGTCGGCAATCATATCAGAAAATTACGATTCAACCATGATGAAATGACTCAGCAGCAATTGGCTGACAAGGCAGGTGTAACAAGACAAACAATCGTGGCTCTCGAAAAAGGAAACTACTCCCCATCTCTAGAATTGGCTTTTCGGATAGCTCACGTCTTTAACTTACCGTTGGAAGAGGTATTCTTTTATGGAGAAAACACCAAGAAGTAAGAACTCGGATTGTTTTTTGCTTTACCGTTTTTGAATTTATTAAAAAGGGGATAAAAAGATGAATTCAAATAAAGAAAACTCGCAGATTGGCGAGCCGTTAGGCGAAGACAGAGGCGTAGCTGCACTTATGCGTGATCGGAAAGTTTATACTTTCCTATCTGCCAAAAAGGCAGCAAGAATTGTGGGAGTACTGTTTTTACTTGCAGCCGTTACGGCAGTAATTGGTCTTACCTTATATGATCCGATCCTAAAGGGTCCCGATTACTTGATAAATGGCTCCAAACACGCCAACCAAGTGATATTGGGAGCGCTTATGGAGTTAATGCTTGTCGTTTCAGCGATTGGTACGGCAACGACGATGTTTCCCATTTTAAGAAAATATAATGAAACGATCGCTCTATGGCATGTTTGCTTCAGGTTTCTTGAAGCAATTATCATTACTGTTGGCGTAATCAGCGTACTGTCCCTTCTGACCTTAAGCCAGGAATTTGTTGCATCAGGTGCCCCGGATTCCTCCTCTTTTCAAGCTTCAGGAATTTTATTAAAAGCCATACATGACTGGACATTTATGCTTGGTCCTCTTTTCATGCTGGGCATCAATACAATGATGTACAGTTATATATTTTATAAATCCAAGCTCGTACCCAGGTTTATCTCTATCTTGGGTATGACGGGGGCAACACTTGTTTTCCTTTGTTCCTTATTAGTTATGTTCGGTGTCATTCAACAAATTTCTGTTTGGGGTGCTATTTTGGCACTGCCAGTAGCAGCCAATGAGATGATTTTAGCAGTATGGCTCATCATGAAAGGATTCAATGATTCTGCCATAGCTTCCATATCTTCAAGAAAACAAAGCAGCGAGATATTAGCACACACTTAAATAAGAATGATTAAGAGCAGTGCCTAGTCACCCCCCGCATTTTATTTTCTATAAAAATCGGGTGGTGGCAGGCGCTTATTTCAAAGAGGAGAAAGTTGGAAATTTGAAATAATAGATGAGAAAAGGGTATGTTACTAATAACAGCTCCATTTGGTAAGTTTCCATTTGCCAATCATTATGATTAAACCTCATCCTTATTAACGCTATAATGAAAGATACAATTGCTTCAACATATTTCTTACGATGCCAATGGAGTTTGGTACGATTAAGGAAAAGGAGTGAAAGTAGATGCAACAAAATCAATTTGAAAAGATGAAAAACGGAAAAGGATTTATTGCAGCACTGGACCAAAGTGGTGGAAGTACACCTAAAGCACTAGCTGCTTACGGTGTCTTAAAGGATGCGTATAGGGACGAGGAAGAAATGTTCAATCTTGTACATGAAATGCGCACAAGAATCATCACATCACCCGCTTTTGATTCGAGTAAAATTTTGGGTGCTATTCTGTTTGAAGAAACGATGGATCGCAAAATCGAGGGTAAATATACAGGTGATTTTCTTGCTGAAGTAAAAGGCATTGTACCTTTTTTAAAAGTGGACAAAGGGCTTGCTGAGGAGAACAATGGCGTACAAATGATGAAGCCAATTGCCGATTTGGACGAAACATTAAAGCGTGCGAAGGAACGTCATATATTTGGTACAAAAATGCGTTCAGTTATAAAAAAAGCCAATACAGCAGGAATAAAAGACGTTGTTGATCAACAATTTGAGGTTGGTAAACAGATTATCAATGCAGGTCTGATTCCAATTATCGAACCAGAAGTGGATATTAACAGCACCGAAAAAGAAAAGTGTGAGCAGCTATTAAAAGTAGAAATTCTAAATCATCTCAATAATTTGAGTGAAAATGAATTTGTGATGTTAAAATTAACGATTCCTACACAAGCAAACACGTACAAAGAGCTTATCGACCATCCAAAGGTTGTTCGTGTCGTTGCACTATCCGGTGGTTATTCAAGAGAAGAAGCGAATGAAAAGCTAAAAGTTAATGAAGGACTAATTGCTAGCTTCTCCAGGGCTTTAAGCCAGGATTTGAATGTCAAACAAACAGATGAAGAATTTAATGCTGCACTTTCAAAAGCAGTTGAATCTATTTACGAAGCTTCAATCTAAAGAACAGTCACGCCCCGAAATATGTCGATAAATTCGACAAGATACGGGTTGTGACAGAACCGGATTAGAAGGGTAGCTGGGGAATTTAATGCCCACTTTATCTATCTTAGGAGGTATTGGTTATATCGGTATTGCTAGAAATAGTTTCAATCGCAAAGGGAGAAGCTCAGAACACAAAGCAAAGTTTTCCTAGAAATGTTTCATTTATTAATAAGGTTAAAAAAGGGAGATACATTTCAATTTAAATTGAAATGCATCTCCCTTTTTTTGGCATTTCTTGGAAATCCTAATTAAAACTGCCCCTATTTATGGTAAGGTTCACCGCACCTATTTAACCGGCAGTTTTTTTACAAATCAGTTTGTGGTAAGTCCTCAATTGACTACAAATAAGATTTACGAGAGAATATATAAAGAATGTATGAAAGAAGGGAGGATTTCAGTGGAACATCGCTCACTAATTCTGCTTGGATTACTCATGGGACAAAGTCAACATGGATATCAAATTAATGAATTTATCGAAAGAAACTTAAGTACAGTTACAGATATGAAAAAGCCTACTGCATATGCAACTCTGGATAAACTAAATCAAAAGGGTCTTATAGATATTCAGCTAGAGCAAGAAGGAAATAGACCCACCCGAAAAGTGTACTCTATAAATGAAAATGGCCGAAACTATTTTTATAAATTATTATTGGATAATCTATCTTCTGCAGAAAGTGTTAATTACCAAGGAGATATTGGGTTAATGTTTATTGATTTTCTCCCGATGGATAAAGCAATACCGGCCTTGAAAGAACGATTAATGAAAAACAAGAAATTAATAGATCTATTTAACCAGACCCCAGCACATGGAATACGAACCGGTGTCAATCTTGCAGTCGAACATAAAATTACAATGTTAGAAGCAGAAGTTACCTTTCTTGAAAAAACCATTCATCATCTTCTTTATTCGGATTAAATTTTTTAATCAGATGATTCAAAGGAACCCACTGAGGGTTCCTTTTTTATTTGAATTTCAAAAAAATGACCATATTTTAATCATATAATCACAGTTGACTATTCAGCAAATAACTAATATACTTTTATTAATCACGCGTGACTAATATTATCTACAATAAAGGAGTGACATAAATTGTTTCTTGCTTTAAAAGAGTTAAAGCATGGTAAATTACGGTTTCTAATGATTGGTGTTATAACTGTCCTGATTGCTTGGCTGGTCTTTATCCTATCTGGACTAGGCAATGGCCTATCAACGCTAAGCGCAGCAACCTTTAAAAATATGGATGCGCATTATGTGACATTCGAAGAAGGATCAAGAGCCTCCATGAGCAGGTCACTTTTAAATGAATCATTGGCAGCGGAACTGGAAAAAGCAAATGATGTTTCTGCAGCAACCGGAATGGGTGCAACAATGGGAACCGTACTAAAGGAATCTGCTTCTGCTGATAAAGAAAAAGTAGATGTCGCCATCTTAGGAATAACACCTGGTAATTTTCTTGAACCAGATGTGATAGAAGGAAAGCCTCTTGAAGCAAACGAACCATTAGAAGTTATCGCCAATGATACGTTAAAGAAAAAGGGATTTAAGTTCGGTGATACCCTTAAGATAGAAGGATCTTTAGAAAAAATGAAAATTGTCGGGTTTGTAGAAAATGAAACCTACAATCATTTACCTGCCATTTTTACTACTTTGGATAAATGGCGCACCATTCAATTTGCAGCTCCAGGTTCTGATAAAGGGATTAAGAATCCTGTAAATGCGATTATGATGCAAGGTGAAAATATCGATTCTGAAAAACTAAATAAGTTTTTCAAAGACACGGAAACAGTAACCAAAAGCACTGCCGTCCAGGGAATGCCCGGTTATAAAGAAGAAAATGGCACTATTATGATGATGCTCGCATTCCTTTTGGCCATCTCAACATTTGTACTGGGTGTATTCTTTTATGTCCTTACCCTGCAAAAATCAAATCAATTTGGGATATTGAAAGCCATTGGTGCCAGCAATCGGTTCCTTGGAAAAGCCATTGTAGCCCAGGTATTTCTCTTATCATTTGTTAGTATAGTGGTGGGAATCTTGTTAACATATGGGACAGCCCTAATTCTTCCAGATGGAATGCCATTTTCACTCGACTTTAAACTAGTTATCATTTACTCACTTTTATTGCTTGTCATTTCAATTTTAAGTTCTGTGATATCCGTTCGAAAAGTTACAAAAATAGACCCGCTTCAAGCAATTGGGAGGTTGGAGTAATGTCAGGAATACAATTCAACAGTGTCTCTAAACTGTACCAACAGGGTGAAAATCAAGTTCTAGCCCTTGATGATGTCTCGCTAACGGTGGAACAAGGGGAGTTTATTGCTGTCATTGGCCCATCAGGTTCGGGTAAGAGTACCTTTCTCGCAATAGCAGGCGCCTTACTCCAATCATCTAAAGGCGAGGTTATTCTTAACGGAAAGAGCCTTAATCAGTTAAACCCTAAGGATTTAGCGCGATTGCGGTTAGAGGAAATAGGATTTATTTTGCAAACAAGTAATCTAGTACCCTATTTAAATGTACTAGAACAATTACTAGTAGTGAAAAAAATGGCAGGTAAAGTGACAAAAGAAGATAAGGAAAATGCAAAAGAACTATTAGAAAATCTGGGTTTAGCAGTAAAATTAAAAAAATTACCTGATCAGTTGTCTGGAGGCGAACGCCAGCGTACGGCGATTGCCCGCGCTTTTATAAACAATCCCTCCATCATTCTAGCAGATGAACCAACAGCAAGTCTGGATTCGAAAAGGGCACATGAAGTAGTTCAACTTATTGCCAGAGAAACAAAGGCCAGGAACAAAGCAGCTATTATGGTAACCCATGATGAACGATTGTTGGAATATTGTGATCAAGTCTATCGAATGGAAGATGGCCGTCTTAAACTTGACCAATCTTTTGAAATGAAGACAGTCTCTTCTAGAGGATGATTATAGAATAGCCCGAGAGAATATCCAAGGAGGAATAAACAATGATTATCGTTACAAATAGAATTAAAACGAAATTAGGTTTTGCGGCAAAAATGGCGCCAATATTCACAAGAACAGGCATCTTACAAACAATGGACGGTTTTGTAAAAGTCGAAGTATTAATTACTAAAAATCTTTCAGAATATGATGAACTGAATGTAAATATGTATTGGAAGACTATTGAAGACTTTACCCGTTGGAAAAATAGCGCTGCTTTCAAAGAAGCCCATACAGGTCCAACTGACACTGAACAAGATTCACCTATCTTGGGAAGTGAAATCACTATTTCTGAAATTGCCTCAACTTTAGAATAACATACATGATTATTCTCTTTGGCAACTTGTAGTCAATTCCTTTAGCGACTAATGATTAACTGAATTATTTTAATTCAGTTAATCATTAGTTTGGAGTACAAATATATAAAGCACATAAAATAAAAAAGATAGGCTAAACAGGTATGTCATAAAAAATGTATCTTGTTTAGCCATTACTTTTGTAAAATTTTCCCAACCTATAAATGCAATTCAGGTAAAAAACTGCCTCTATTTATGGTAAGGTTCCCCCCGATTAATCCGATAAGCCCGGTAGATCTGCTCAACCAATATCAATCTCATCAGCTGATGTGGGAATGTCATCCGAGAAAAGCTTAGCTGCTCATTTGACCTCTTCAATACCTCATCACTCAACCCCAATGACCCCCCAATCACAAAAGCAATTTTGCTTTTTCCATATGTAGCTAGTTTATCTAAGGAATCAGCAAGCTCTTCGGACGATCCTAGTTTCCCTTGAATCGCTAAGGCAATCACATAGGTATCTTGGCTGATCTTCGCAAGGATTCTTTCGCCCTCTTTTTGCTTAACTTGAACCATTTCTAATTCGCTAAGTTCCTCTGGGGCCTTTTCATCGGCTACTTCAATCATTTCCACCTTGGCGTAGGCAGATAATCTTTTTAAATATTCTTCAATCCCAAGCTTTAAATACTTCTCTTTCAATTTTCCAACTGTAATGATCGAGATATTCACAATCCACAACCCTTTTCACTTGATTACAAACAGATTACAAACAGCTTACAAACAAGTTATCCCCAACAGTTATCCACATGTCCACATTTTTTATCCACATATTGTATGGAATCATTTGTTCGCCACCATATATACAGCTTGTTTTTCGCAATATTCACAGCCTGTTGATGACTTATCCACAGGCACTTGTGATAATACTGGATATGTTTGATATTGATCCACAATATCATCTAATGCAATTTCAATATGTTCCTCACAACTATAAATCAAACCATTCACCTTCCCGAACTCAATTATCCACATTATTTTTTACCTTTTCAGCCGTAATCATACTTATGGCCCCATACATAATACCATATTAAAAAGCAGGAGAGTGAACACCACATTCACTTTCCTGCTTTCATTTACAAAATCATTGTAATCTTTCTCCCGATAACGTTAACGTTGTCTCTTTTAACTTTCCATCACGATAAAATTTAACCTTGAGCTGCTCGCCAATCTTCTTCTTCTGGTACAAGTGTTTGCGAAGGTCAATGACGTCATTTATCTTTTTTCCGTCCATTTCAACGATGACGTCCAACTCTTGAAGTCCTGCCTTAGACGCTGGTGAATTGGCTACCACTTGTCTTAGTGCCACACCGTAATTCACATTACGCGGTAGCTTCAGGGCTTCTTCCTGATAGTACGCAGGGATTTCAGCTACTGATTTTAAATCGACACCCATATATGGACGTTTGACAGAGCCAAATTTCTCAAGATCATTAATAATAGGCTTGGCTGAATTGATTGGAATCGATAAGCCAATTCCTTCAACCGCGTTCTGGGCAATTTTCATCGAATTAATCCCAATCACCTGGCCGGCAATATTGATTAACGCACCGCCGCTGTTCCCTGGATTAATCGCAGCATCGGTTTGCAGCACCTCTGATTGCCAGTCGACAATCCCATCTTGATCGATATCAACGGGAATCGTCCGCTTAATACCTGAAATTATCCCTTGGGTGACTGATCCGGAAAAGGTGGCACCGAGTGGATTCCCAATCGCTATCACCGGTTCGCCCATTTTCAAACGATCAGAATCACCAAATTCGGCAACCTTTTTTACTTTACTGGCATCAATCTCAAGAACAGCTAAATCAGTCCAAATATCACTGCCTAAGAGTTTTGCCGGTATCTTTGTTCCGTCTGTCAAGCTTACCTCAAGCTTTGTTGCCCCCTCAACGACGTGATGGTTGGTAACAACATAGGCACGATTGCCTTCCTGCTTATAAATGACTCCTGATCCTGTTCCGGCTGGATCCTCCGGACTACTATCATTATCTGACCAAAAGTTGGTTGACTGGATATTGTTAATTCCCACAACCGCATCACCAGTTTTATCCACAGCCTTCGTGGTGTTTGTGTTCACATCATACGAGATTTGCTTTACCGTATTCTGCTGATTTGTGTTATTTGTCCCCGTTGCCGTATTTTGATTCGTATCCATTTGATAGGGCAGTATCCCCCGATTGGACAAGATCGGAATGGCAAGGATAACTATAAATGCACCAAGTATGGCACCGACTAAACTTGCAAGGAATACCCCGCCCTTTTTACCTTTCTGTCCCTGATAGCGTTCCTGTGAATGATCATCATAGTAACCCAATTAACACCATTCCTCTCTTCCCGAAAAGATTGTTATCATTTATTTTGGCTTATACTAACAATTATACTCATTCATCCTTAAATTACTAATAATTGCCCATCCATCCAAGAAACTTACGACTTTGTTCATGGATTATTCATACTTTTATAAGAAAAGCGCAAGCGCCCTGGTCAGCTCACGACAGGCCTGAAGCGCTCTAACTGAAATAAAGGAAACACAAAAAGCCGGAGGATATTTATTAAATCTGATTTATTGGAGCCCTATCCATCAAGAAAATCTGGAAAAAGGGGGCCAATCCGGCTTATTGGAACCCTATCCATCAGAAAAATTAGGAGAAAGGGTTCCAATCCGGCTAAGTTAATCAAGAGAGCAGTTAAGTTTAATAAAACAACAGCTACCTCTAAAACACCCTTATAAAAAAAAAGAATGAAGACTCCTTAAAAAAGGCATCTTCATTCTTTAATTAGCATTATACCGCTGTTACCGCCGTTGGTTTTTTCGGGTCTGTATCGTATAGTCCAAACTGTTCGCCAACAATTAGGCCTTGCCCCTCCAAGGTCTGGCTGACAGCCATTTTTGCTAAGTCTTTCATGTTATTATCCATACTTAAATGGGCAAGATAAACCCGCTTCGTTCTGTCCCCAATCACATCACTCATGGCAAGTGCCGCATCCTCGTTGGAAACATGGCCCACATCACTGAGAATTCTCCGCTTAATATTCCAAGGATATCTGCCCATTCGCAGCATTTGCACGTCATGGTTCGACTCGAAAATATACACATCAGCATTCGCAATGGTTCCTTTCATCCTGTCACTCACATAGCCGGTATCGGTGATCAGGACGATTTTCTTTCCGGAATGATGGAAAACATAAAACATCGGTTCTGCTGCATCATGCGAAACTCCAAACGACTCAATATCAGTGGAGCCAAAGCTCTTCACCGTTTCCATATTGAAAACAAACTTTTGCTCGGTTGGAATCACGCCTACAGAATTCTCCATCGCCCGCCAGGTTTTTTCATTTGCGTACACGGGCAAATGATATTTACGGGCAAGAACACCGATCCCTTTAATATGATCACTGTGTTCATGCGTGACAAAGATCCCGGAGAGTTTACTAATATCACGGTCAATTTCTCCAAAAAGAGACTCCATCTGCTTGCCGCTAAACCCAGCATCCACTAGAAAGGAATGTTCATCAGACTCAACGTACAGAGCATTCCCGGTACTGCCGCTCGCTAGGATACTAAATCTCAATGACATACTATTTCACTCCACCTTATCTTTTTCATCGCTGTTAAATTGAATAATCTGTCCCTCAAATGCATTCACAAAAAGACTTTCCTTATCATTAACTACAAAGCGCCAGGTTGGCGCTAAAACTTGAGATGATGCGCCAAGCTGGATCAATGTCGAATAGCCAAGCTCAATCTTGGTGATTTTGCTCTTCGGCTTCAGCACACCTTTTTGATGCAAGGTTTCAATCGCCTTTAACGGTGCGAGAATCTCTTCCTTAGCCGTTAATATTTCAATACCTTCAAGATAGGTTTGTTGATAAGAAACAATTTGATGTTCCGCATTCAAATTAAAGATAATCATCCCTTTAGTATTTTGAAACAAGGTAAAATTCTCATATTGCTGAAAGTAGGTAATCGTATTATTTTTGTCGTCCTTCTCCCAAAATTGATACTGTTCACCGAAAAGAACATTTTCCTTTAAAAAGGCCGACAGTTCCGCTGGTTCAAACTTGGAACTTAACTGGAACGGCTTCTCAAGCACTATTTGCAGCGTTGCGGAGGGTTCCTTAAAAGCTGCCGGCTTTCCTTTGAGTTTGGTAATATCCGCTTTCATAAACATTTTTGGCCTCGCACTAAGGTATTGATCCTTAATGGGCGCCTTTGGGAGGTCATTATACTCAATTTCATCTGCCTTCAGTTTATCTTCAAACTTGACCTCTGTAGTGACTTCAAATTTATTGGCATCGCGGATCTTCATGAATTGAAATAAAAGATAAACATCTAAAATTAAGAACGTTAAGATAAAAATAGTTTTAATTTTACTCCAGTCCATGCTTCAACCCTCCCAGGTCGTCCATCGTAATCTGGCCCCATGATTTATCATAACGATAGAACCAGGCAGGTTCTAAGAGAATTATTTTATTCTCCTCCGAATCCCTTTCCATTCGATAGCCCAAGAATAATTCTTCAAGAAGCGCTGGCTTAAAGTTCTGTTTACTTTTTAAAAACTCTAATGCCTTGTGACCCGATGGACGTGTGACCTTTTGCATTTCCGTTGTTAAAGGCAGCTCTAAGGCCATGTTCGGGCGCACATATTTACTGATTTCATCTCGGCCCCAAAATTCAACGATTTCCGAAAGGCCTCGATCGTTAAAGACCGGATAACCATCCATACTGTATAAACGGAAGGTGACGGATTGGCTATATTCATTTTTAGAAACAAAGCGATAGGGATCCGTCCAGCCACCATGGTCATTGACAAAGTCAATGCTTCTTTTCACTAAATCATAGGAGCTGTTACTATACGTGTCTTCCACGGTCGGGTTGACATAAAGAAGGATATTGCTATTATAATTTACAGTCATTTTACTAGAACCGTTTGTATACTCTTCTCCTTGTGGGATAAAGCTTTTTTGAACAAAACTAGGATCGTTGAAGAGTGCCTCTTTAAATTCCTCCGAATTAAGGGGAACAGGTATATACTTATAAGAAACCATTTCCGTTTCCCCTTCTGGAAGAAAGATGGTTCGCTTTTGATTGGACTCAAAAGCAAAGAAGCGAGGATAACGGGCTGCATTCTTATAAAATTTATGATTAAACGCACTTAAATTGATTGATGAGATATGGCTAATATACACTTGCTGATTTTCAGAGGAAACAAAGTAAACAATTCCATTTTCCTTTTCTGAATCTTCCACATTGATAATTATTTGATTGAAGTCGAAAGAGGGGACCTTTTTCCCTTCAATCGTTAAAACACTGCGAAATAACTCAATCGGAACTTCCCCCGGGAAAGTGATTTCAGCATTGCCGCTTCCATGAGTTAATTCCTTGATGTTATCCATATCATAGGGATACTTCTTTACATCATAAAAAGCCCACTGGCTTAATTCCTTGATCATCTTTTCAAGGTCTTCTGTATTGTTGGTTCCGTAATGCGCACCCTTCACATGAAACAAGACCCGATCAGGTCGAACAATTTTCTGAACCTCCTGTTTCTCACTTAGAGCGACTTCCTTGACAGTTTTACTCTTTTCCATTGTGTCGTAATTGGGCTGGTAGGTCCAAAGGTTCCATGTTAAAAGAATACTAACCAACACTAATATAGTTAAAATTGCTGATTTAATATTTTCGTATCTCATAACCATTCATCCTCTTCCGAACGCTCATAGGGAAGTGAAAAGGAAATCTTCGTTCCTTTTCCTTCTTTACTTGATGCCCATATAGCCCCGCCGTGAGCTTTGACCATTTCCATTGCGATGGCAAGGCCTAGGCCTGTCCCGCCCAATTTACGGGTTCTTGCCTTATCGACACGATAAAAACGGTCAAAGATTTTTCCAATATTCTCTTTTGGAATCCCCACACCTTGGTCCGAAACACTAACAATAATTTTATCTTCCTCTTCTTTCATCGAAAAAGTGACTTGGCCGCCTTCTGGAGAGTACTTCAAGGCGTTGGAAATAATATTGTATAAGACCTGCGTCATTTTATCTTCATCAATTTCTACGAATATCTTATTGACAGGCAGCATTCTTTTGAAGGATACATTCTGCTCCTTCGACATCTCGAACCGATCGATGATACGGTGATAGAAATCAACGAAATTTACCCACTCCATCGAAAGCCGGTAATCGGTACTATCCATCTTTGATAGCTGGAGCAGATCATTGACTAGACGAATCATTCTTTCTGTTTCCGTCCGTGTGACCTCTAAAAAATTAGGGGCAATTTCTGCGTCCTGCCATGCGCCATCAGCGAGAGCCTCCAGGTAACTCCTCATCGTGGTTAACGGGGTCCTCAGTTCATGCGAGACATTGGCAACAAACTCTCTTCTTTCCACATCAATTTTTTCCTGATCGGTAATATCATGAAGGACCGCAATTAAACCATTAACAAAGCCGGTCTCTTTTTGAATGACGGAAAAATTAGCACGAAGGAAATAGCGCTCTTTTTTCGTACTATAATCTAAGATTAACGAATCCTTTTCCTCAAGTAAGTCCTCAAATGAATTCGTATCGTCTAAACCTAATAAGGATACAATTGGCTGAGTCAGGACTGTTTCACGTGAAACATTCAGCATTTCCGCAGCGGGCTCATTGATTAAGATCACCCGCCCCTTTCTGTCAGTAGCAATGACTCCATCCGTCATATACGACAACACCGATGACAGTTTTCGCCGTTCTCCTTCTGTCATTGCCTGTGCTTCCTGCAGTTTTTTTGTTAAATTGTTAAAGGTAATGGCGAGCGTCCCAATTTCATCATAGCCATACACTTTCACTTTCCGTGAAAAATTCCCCTTTGCCATCGCAAGGGCCTGTTTTTTCATGTCAGCAATCGGCCTGGTGATTGTTTGGGCCAACAAAATACCTAAAAGAGCCGTAATCGATAAGGCAATCGCTGTTCCTGTTGCAAAGATTCCATTGATGGTTTTCATTTGCTCAAAGACATTTTCTATTTTTGCAACAAGATCGATGGAACCAATTACCTTTTTCCCAGATTTAATCGGAGTAGAGAGGACCCAAATTCGATGGCCTGTTTGCCGGTCAATTTTTATTGCACTTTGATCCTCTTCTAAAACCATCGATTGTTTGATCCGCAGCTCTGTTGTCCTTTGACCGACTACACCCTGATTATTTTGTTGAGAAGTCCCGAGAATTTTAAGGGATCTGCCTTCAATCACCCGCACTTCAGAAATATCACCCGCTTCAAAATCCCTCAGGATTTTCTTAATATCATCTTCAAGTGTTGGATCTTCAGGCGTTCTCTCTTTTTTCATTTCTTCAACAATGTTGTAGGCCAGCAGATTAACACGGGCTTTTAATGATGTCTGGAAATTTGTCCTCAATGTTTCCTCAAGCTGTTTGACAAAATATACACCGATAATTTGCATGGCCACTAAAATAAGCAGGACATAGATAAGAACAAATTTTACGTGTATTGAGCGAAAGAAACCAACTTTTTTAATCAATTAGATTACTCCTGTTCAGGATTCCGCAAATAATATCCAACCCCGCGGCGCGTAACAATCCAAGTTGGATGACTGGGGCTATCCTCAATTTTTTCACGCAGGCGTCTGACTGTTACATCCACTGTTCTTACGTCCCCGTAATAGTCATAACCCCAGACGGTTTGCAATAAATGTTCTCTCGTCATTACCTGACCAATATGCTTGGCCAAATAGTAGAGGAGTTCAAACTCGCGGTGTGTCAATTCAATCGTCTCACCCCGTTTTGAGACAACATAGGCATCGGGATGAATCGTTAGTGAACCAATTTCTATTTCATTTGTTTCGTTCTCTGCATCTGGCTGTGCCAAGATTTGTTGGTGACGCCGTAAGTTGGCTTTTACGCGGGCAATTAATTCTCTTGTGCTGAATGGCTTCGTCACATAATCATCGGCACCCAGCTCAAGTCCTAACACTTTATCAATCTCAGAGTCCTTGGCCGTCAACATAATAATTGGCATTTCATGTTTCTTTCGGACCTCGCGGCAAACTTCCATACCATCCCTTAATGGGAGCATAATATCTAAAAGGATTAAATCAGGCTGGATTTCTTCAACCAGACTTAGCGCTTCGTTTCCATCATAGGCACAATAGACAACATAGCCCTCTTTTTTAAGATTAAACTGCAGGATATCTGCAATCGGTTTTTCATCATCGACAACGAGAATTTTCTTCTCCATATCATCACTCCTTATAAATAAGATGATCTATTCAATATAAAATAAAGGCGGGTGTGATTAGTGCTAAGCTTCACCAATACAAAGTGAAAAATGTATATTTTCGCTGCAAATAGATAGACTAATTCGTTTTTGCGTGGCTCCGCCCTTTTCCTTAAAGTCATAACTATACTAGTTTACTGTACCATTTTATCCGCTTAAATTCACCTAAAACTAGTTGGCAGGATTGGAATAACTATCTTTTTAGCCAATTGTTTCTTTCAAAAGGAAAAAGCCCCTAGTGCTGGACTAGAGACCTCTTAGATAGATGTTATTATCTTAGATAGGAAAGCGGATTGACCAAGCCGCTATTTTTATATACTTCAAAATGTAAATGGATCCCTGTTGCATCCCCTGTAGCGCCCATAACACCAATACTAGTGCCCTTTGAAACGGTTTGGCCTGCTTTTACCTTAAGCGATGACATGTGACCATAGAGCGTACGATAACCATTATGGTGGTCAATGATGATTTTGTTCCCATAACCGCCGCCCCAGCCGGCAAAGACAACAACGCCATTATCAGCGGCCATTATTGACCTGTTATTTGGTCCAGCAATATCAATCCCCTTGTGCATTCTGCCCCAGCGCGGACCTTGTTTACTAGAGATATAACCGCCCACTGTTGGCCAAGCAAAGCTTCCATCACCACGAGAAGGAATAACCTTTGTTCCTTTTATGACGATATGATTGACAGCTTGCTTTTGAATTTGTTCATTCAATTGCTCCTTCTTAACGGATACACCATTTTGTTCTGAAATGGAATAGGTGACCAATCGGGAGCCGTTTTGACCCTTTTGTTTTTCTTTTGTCTCGCCTTTTGGCATTGATGAGTTTTTAATTACTTCATTCGTGAAGGCAATTTTCTCTTTTTTCTTTACTTCTTTATCGACAATCACTTCAATAAATGGTTTTGGAACGGTAATATTTATTTCTTGACCAATCATTAAGAGTGTATCCTTTGTTAAACCCGGATTGATTGCCAAAATATCAACCATCTTCAAATGGTGGCTATTAGCAATGGTTTCAAGCACATCACCCGCTTGAATGACATATTTCTTTTCTTCTAACGTACCTTTTTGTAAAAAGGTGACTGCTTCGTTAGCAGACATGATTCTTTCCGGAGCAATATTTTCTGCTTCGATTGAAATATTTTTCGATAAGCGAACGTCTAATAGACGTGACTCATTTTCTTTTAATTCCGGTAATGACATGTTTTCTGAAGCTTTTCTTGCCTCAAGGTCGTTTAATTGATCCTGAGAGACATAGCGCAGTTTAAGCTTCTTCATGACTTCTTCCGCAGTCTCTTTGTTTTCCACGTAAACAACCGGCTTGCCATCGATAACAATGGCAGTCGCCTCCGCTTCGATATAGAAGGTGTCCTTAATCGTCGGGATGGTTTCTTCAGTTGTTGATGCTGTTCTGAGAGCCTGCTCAGAAATATATTGATCCTTCGGGCCAATTTTTAAATCCATTGCCTTGAAGGAGCCTTTCGTAGCGTCCGCTTTTTCAGCAATGATTTTATTGGCTACATCTTTATTTGTTACGTTGCCAATATATGTACCGTTAAGATAGACATGATAAATGGTTGATGATTTTGCTGAAGCGGCAAACGCTGCAGGACCATTACTAAAGGCAATGACAGATGCAGCCACAGTAGTAATCGCCGTCGTTTTCAGTATTAAGAACTTTTTTGATTTAGATATTCTATTCAAAAATAACATTTCTTCCTCCCAAATCACGATAAAACTCTATTTATCTAGTACTTTTGACTACTAAGAATTCCCTAGTTTTTTAACCTTCTTTACCTTACCATAATATTTAGAAAATGGAGGAATAGTCTTTATAATGTAACAAAAATGTATAATAGCTGACATTTCCCTACATTTAACTGAAATATTCTAGTCGTTTTTTCCCTTATTTGTTTTTTAAATTAGGGGGAAATTCCTATTAAAACAGGGTTTTTAATAGTTCTAGCGTAGTAGACTTTTATTTTACAAAATAGGACAAACTATTTATGCTTTTTTTGTAAAAAGGAGGAACCTTTATTTCAATGGGATGGCAAGAGTAATTTTACAATAACAAAAAAGGAAGCTTGCAAACGCAAGCTTCCTTTTTTATAGAATGGCTCAGGACGGAATCGAACCGCCGACACAAGGATTTTCAGTCCTTTGCTCTACCGACTGAGCTACTGAGCCAACTAATGGCGGTCTGGACGGGACTCGAACCCGCGACCTCCTGCGTGACAGGCAGGCATTCTAACCAACTGAACTACCAGACCAAACTATGGTGACCCCTACGGGATTCGAACCCGTGTTACCTCCGTGAAAGGGAGGTGTCTTAACCGCTTGACCAAGGGGCCACAAAAAAATAAATGGTGAGCCATGAAGGACTCGAACCTTCGACCCTCTGATTAAAAGTCAGATGCTCTACCAACTGAGCTAATGGCTCGTACATAAGATGATTCACTAATCTTTTATTTCGTCGGATGCCCACGCCTCAGGAAGCTTAAGCAAGCAGCAGCTCGGCGTGTGCCCTGATGCTGTTTCGAAGAAGCTTATTCGATCGTGCTCTACCAACTGAGCTAATGGCTCGTACATAAGATGATTCACTAATCGAGCTAATTGCTCGCACTTAATTTGTCGTATTGTGACGACGCTTTTTATAATAGCATGGTTAATACCCATTAAGCAATACCTTTTTTAAAAATAGTTATTAAAATATAGTTTCTATTTAAACTTCCACTTAATTTGATCCCATTTTGCCAATAAACATGCGCTTTTCGTTGATATTTTGTTCGGATTATCGGATAAAACAGGAAAACGGCATATGAAAATGCATCTTCGGGGCAAGAAGTTCTGTCATAAGCACTTATTTAAGGACGCATTCTAGTTTTATTTGCGAAAAAATCCACTTTATTTGCGAATTACCTGGTTTTATTTGCGAATCCAAGCCTTTTATTTGCGAATTACTCCGTTTTATTTGCGAATCGTCAAAACAAACACTTTCCATCCCTCGCAAACCTTACATGTTCAAAGAGAAAAGCCCGCCAAAATACGGGCTTCTCATAAATAATTTAGATTTGCCTCCACGGGCTGCGAACGACATTTGTTTGATTACGGTCAGGGCCGACCGAGAAGGTTGTCAACGGAACTCCAGTCAGCTGGGTGACGCGCTCAATATAATGGCGGGCATTGGCAGGCAGCTCGTCTAATGATTTAACGCCTGTAATATCCTCAGTCCAGCCTGGCAGTTCTTCATATACAGGTTCACACTCCGCTAATACCTTTAAGCTCGCCGGATACTCTGTAATGAGTTCGCCTTTATAGCGATAGGCCGTACATATTTTCAAGCTTTCAATACCGGTTAAGACGTCAATTGAATTAAGAGAAAGATCCGTTAACCCGCTGACACGGCGGGCATGGCGCACGACGACGCTATCAAACCAGCCGACACGGCGCGGACGTCCTGTTGTAGTACCGTATTCACGCCCAACCTCACGAATGCGATTTCCTGTTTCATCATGTAATTCAGTAGGGAACGGTCCGTCACCGACACGGGAAGTGTAGGCCTTACAAACGCCAACGGCATGGGTGATTTTAGATGGACCAACTCCTGAACCAATCGTTACTCCTCCGGCAACTGGGTTAGATGATGTAACAAACGGATACGTACCTTGGTCAATATCTAACATAACACCCTGGGCACCTTCAAAAAGGACCCGCTTACCGTCATCCAGGGCATCATTCAACACTACAGATGTATCGCAGACATATTGCTTAATCTGCTGTCCATACTCAAAGTATTCATCTAATATTTCTTCCTTCTTAAAGCCGGTAGTCTCATAAATCCGTTCAAATAAGCGGTTTTTCTCAGCAAGGTTCCGCTCCAATTTTTCCTCAAACACATCGTGCTCTAGCAAATCGGCAATTCGAATCCCAACACGCGCAGCTTTGTCCATATAGGCAGGGCCAATACCCTTTTTCGTGGTACCAATCTTATTAGCACCCTTACTTTCTTCTTCCACTTCATCCAATTTCAAATGGTAGGGAAGGATCACATGGGCACGATTACTAATCCGAAGATTCTCGGTAGTAACTCCTTTTTCATGTAAGTAAGCAAGCTCAGTTACAAGCGCTTTAGGATCAACCACCATGCCATTACCGATGACACTAATTTTTTCTTTATTAAAAATCCCTGAAGGAATTAAATGTAATTTGTAGGTTTCTCCGTTAAATTTAATGGTGTGCCCTGCATTGTTTCCACCTTGATAACGTGCAATTACCTCTGCATTTTCAGAAAGAAAGTCCGTAATTTTTCCTTTTCCTTCGTCTCCCCATTGCGTACCAACAACCACTACTGATGACATAAAAGGCACCTCCAAAATTTTTAACTTCCCGTAAATACTTATTCATCACTAATTCAGTTTACCAATTACGCCTCGAAAAATCAATTAAACACGAACATTTTATATTAAAATATAGTATTTGTTCGTATAAATAGCAAACTCTAACTATATAAAAAGAGTCAGCCAAATAGTCTGGCTGACTCCAAAAATTATGCACCCGGCGCATCATTATACCGAGTCTCTAAATTTACGAATTTATTATATTCCTTTACAAAGGCTAACGAAACCGTCCCCGTTGGACCATTACGCTGCTTTGCAATAATGATTTCGATAATATTCTTATTCTCTGATTCTTTATCATAGTAATCATCACGATACAAGAAGGCGACGATATCGGCATCCTGCTCAATACTACCTGATTCACGAATATCAGACATCATCGGTCGCTTATCCTGACGCTGCTCAACACCACGGGAAAGCTGTGAAAGGGCAATAACCGGAACTTTAAGCTCACGAGCTAACTGCTTAAGAGAACGTGAGATTTCCGATACTTCCTGCTGACGATTCTCGCCAGATCTGCCGTTTCCTAAGATAAGCTGCAAATAATCAATTAAAATCATTCCTAAACCGTGCTCTTGCTGCAAACGCCGGCATTTTGAACGAATTTCATTGACTCTAACACCAGGAGTATCGTCGATAAAGATCCCAGAATTCGAAAGACTTCCCATCGCCATTGTCAGCTTGCCCCAGTCATCATCCGTAAGGGAACCGGTCCGAAGCCTTTGCGCATCGATATTCCCTTCCGAACAAAGCATCCGCATAACAAGCTGTTCCGCACCCATCTCAAGACTGAAAATCGCCACATTTTCATTCGTTTTCGTGGCAACATTTGCAGCAATATTCAAGGCAAAGGCTGTTTTACCCACGGAAGGACGGGCACCGACAATGATTAAATCATTACGCTGGAATCCAGCCGTCATTCGGTCCAGTTCAGCAAATCCTGTGGAAATACCCGTTATATCGCCGACGCGGTTGTGCATTTCCTCAATATTGTCATACGTTCGGACAAGGACATCTTTAATATTATGGAAGGCTCCGGCATTCTTTCTTTGAGCCACCGCCATAATATTTTTTTCCGCCTCGCTTAAGAGTGCTTCGACCTCATCCTCACGGGAATAACCATCAGAGGCAATCTCAGTAGCCGTGCGAATTAATCTTCTAAGTAATGATTTTTCTTCTACTATTCTCGCATAATACTCAATATTGGCAGCCGTCGGAACAGACCCCGCCAACTCACTTAAATAACTGACGCCGCCAGTATCTTCAATCAGTTTAGCTGCAGCCAGCTCCTCCGTTACGGTAACAAGGTCAACCGCTTTACCTCCATCGTTTAGCTTTTGCATCACATTAAAAATTTTCTGATGCGAAGCACGATAAAAATCCTCAGGAATTAGTATTTCTGAAGCTAAGGTGAGTGCGGATGGCTCTAAAAAGATTGCCCCTAAAACGGCCTGTTCGGCTTCAATATTTTGCGGCGGCATGCGATCTGCGTATAAATCATTCATCTATCAAAAACCTCCTATCATGAAGAGGGTAATTTAGCAAAGGTCATTTTAATTATCATATCATATCCCATAAAGAAAAAAGTGATCAGTTACACCTGATCACATCATTAACAACTTTTATATCTTATCATGTTTTGTAACCATTTCGTACTGGAAAGTTTTATCCAGTATTCAAAAGCAGTATTTATTTTACCTCTACCACTGAAACAGTCAGTATCGCAGTAACCTCATGATGAAGCTTGACTGGAACCTTTGTGTGGCCCAGCGTACGAATCGCATCCACTATTTCCATTTTGCGTTTATCAATTTTAATTCCGTGTTTCTTTTGCAGTTCCTCGGCAATTTGCTTTGTGGTGATTGAACCAAACAGTCTTCCGCCTTCACCGGCTTTAGCAAATAACTCAACCGTAATTTTATCCAAGGTTTCTTTCAGCTTTTTCGCTTCGGCAAGTTCTTCAGCCGCAGCCTTTTCTTCTTTCTTCTTTTGCGCATCCAATGTACTGATACTGGCATTATTTGCTTCCATCGCTAAACCCTGCTTGATTAAGAAGTTATGTGCATAACCATCCGCTACATTCTTCACATCGCCTTTTTTTCCTTTACCTTTAACGTCCTTTAAGAAAATAACCTTCATTCCTTTTTCACTCCTTCAAAAAATTCATCAATCGCTAACTTTAATTTGTCTTCTGTTTCTGCTATCGATAAACCAGTTAATTGGGTGGCTGCATTTGTCAGGTGACCCCCGCCTTTTAAGCTTTCCATAATCACTTGGACATTGATATTCCCGAGTGACCTTGCACTGATTCCAATGATTCCTTCGCTCCGTTTTGAGATGACAAAGGAAGCAAGCACACCATCCATAGTTAACAGCGTATCTGCGGCTTGGGCAATAATGACTTGGTCATTAAGGTCGTCTTCCATTCCTTTTGCGATGGCAATCCCGTCACGGTAAAAAGCAACTGACTCAATCAGCTTGGCTCTCTTTATATATGTATCAACATCTTCTTTGAGAAACTTTTGGACGAGAATGGTATCGGCTCCATGGGCCCGAAGGTAGGAGGCGGCATCAAATGTCCTTGAGCCAGTTCTTAATGAAAAACTCTTGGTATCGACAATGATTCCCGCTAACAGGGCGGTAGCCTCAATCATTTCTATTTTCCCCCGCTTGGGCTGATATTCAAGAAATTCAGTGACAAGCTCCGCAGTCGATGACGCATAGGGCTCCATATAGACAAGTAATGGGTTGCTAATAAATTCCTCACCGCGGCGATGATGGTCAATCACAACCACATGATCAATTTTATTAAGCAGTCGTTCTTCCATGACCATGGATGGTTTATGGGTATCAACAACGACGAGCAAGGTCTTGTCCGTGGAGATTTCAAGTGCCTCCTCAGGCCCGATAAAATGCAAAAATAACTGTTCGTGCTGGCGGATTTCATCCATAAGCCGTTTCACACCGTTGTCAATTTCCTGCATGTTCAATACGATATAGGCTTCCTTCTGATTCATTTGTGCGACTTTATAAATGCCGATACTTGAACCAATCGAATCCATGTCAGGGTTTTTATGGCCCATAATGATTACTTTATCACTAGCCGTAATTAAATCCCTTAATGCATGGGAGATGACCCTAGCCCTGACTCTTGTCCGTTTTTCAACCGGATTTGTTTTGCCGCCAAAGAATTTTACCTTCCCGCTTGGTAATTTAATGGCCACTTGATCGCCACCCCTGCCTAAGGCCAAATCAAGGCTTGATTGAGCTAAAGCTCCTAATTCAGGTAAGGAGGTAGCACCTGTTCCGACGCCGATACTCAAGGTAAACGCCACATTTTGCTTTGAAGTCATTTCCCTGACCACATCGAGGATAGAAAATTTCTCTTTTTCTAACATTTGCAGAATCCCTTCGCTGAAAACAGCAATAAACCGTTCCGAGGATATTCTTTTTAAAAAAATACCATTATCCTGGGCCCACTTATTCAGGAGTGACGTTACTAAATTATTGATGCTGCCACGCATCTGATCATCCATCCCCTGTGTAAGATCATCATAATTATCTAAAAAGATAATAGAAATGACCGTCCGTTCATCCTGATACATTTTCTCGATTTCCTTTTGTTCGGTGACATCGAAGAAGTAGATCAGCCGCTCTTCACGTTTATGAATAACACGGAACTTCCGCCCATGCAGCTTAATAATTTCTGTTTCAACTTCCTGCTTAATTAATGGAATCAGGGTATCCGCCACATCATAAAGCGATTTGCCGACCAATGTATCCTCATCGAAGCATGAAGACAAATAGGGATTTGTCCATTCAATATAATACTCATCATTGATGAGCATAATCCCGATTGGCATCTCCATTAGGGCCTCTTCACCGACCTTTTTTACCCGGTAAGAAAGGGTTGAGATATACTCCTCCATCTCTTTCCTTTGGCGATGGTCAATGACAAACATATAGTAAATAGGAAAAAGCATTAATAACAGCCCGGCTGCACTTACTATCCAATTATATAAAAACAGGACAATGAGCAGGACCACTGTCACGCCTATTAACCCGTAAAAGGGGTAACGAATTGACCGCTTTTCTAGAAATGCAGGCAAGATTTTCAGCTCCTAAACGGAAGTCTACTCTTTCTTTTCAATACGCTTTCTAAACTCAAAGCCCATATCAGTAATACCTAATATCAATATTATAGTACGAAAAATGGGTATGATGAAAGCTAGAATTACAATAAATGCACGAAGTCCCTTTGAAACTGACCTTTGATGGAAAATATAAAACAAAAAGGAAAGGCCTTGAACAATCAGAAACATTTCTAAAATGGATTTAAGATTAATTAAGGCGGTATATATATATGTACCTTCTTGAGGATGAAACAGCATATTCGCCACAATGACAATTAAATAGTACCATAAAAGGCTTCTTGGCAGGATCATATTTCGGATATTGCCCCACGGCTCAACCTTGACACCGAATCTTTTGGCAATTGGAAAACAGATCCACTGGGTGAGAAAGGTAGCGAAAAAGGATGCCATAATCAAAGCGCTCGGCGCGAGTGTCTCAATTGTTTTTATAAGTGCTGCATTTTGCGCTTGCAATTGTTTTAATTGCTCTTCATTCCCCATTGCTTTAAGCAAAACTTGAGAACTCTTGAACGATTCATTTAACATCAGTGTAAACTCATGAATAATATCCATTTTTAAAAAGGCAACCACAACAATATAAAAAATAACAAACCCAGCCATGTATGTGAGCGAGCTAGAAATAAAAATCGCGGTCCGACTCTTGTTTTTCTGCAGTAAATAGCCGATTACCACACCTGCGGCGCCGTAAATCAGCATTAATCCAATTCCTATAAAAGAGCCAGCAATAAACGAGATAAATATGCCAGCTAGGAAGAACGCTGAGATATTTTTTACGTTATTCTTTGCAGCAAACATGATAAATGGTAACGGCAGGGCAAGGTTAAGGATAGATCCAATAACTGGAACATAAATCGTTATAAAGATAAGAGCAGCTAAAACTGCCAATAGGATGGCACCTTCTGTTAGTTTGTTGACATTCTTCACTACTTCACCCCTAAGTTTTTCAAAGCTCTCTCTTATTTTATCTAGATATGTGGTCCGATTCAACTGTAGAGTATAAGAAAAAGGCAGCAGGGGCGAACCCTTACTGCCTTTCTTAATATTATTCTCCAGATACAAATGGTAATAATGCCATTTGACGTGAACGTTTGATAGCAACTGTCAATTTACGCTGATATTTAGCGCTTGTACCAGTTACACGACGTGGTAAAATCTTTCCACGCTCAGAGATAAACTTTTTAAGTAAATCCACATCTTTATAGTCGATGCGAGTGATACCATTGGATGTGAAATAACACACTTTACGGCGTTTTGCGCGACCGCCTTTACGTCCTCCTGCCATGAAAATTCCCTCCTTTTTGATATTTTTTTATTTATATGTTCAGAAAGGTTTTTTTAAAATGGCAGATCATCATCAGAGATGTCAATTTGGCCATTTCCCGCGAATGGATCTTCATCCACTTTTGTAAAACCTTTATTTGGATTCTGGTTCTGATTCGGGCGTTGATTCTGATTGCTCTGTCCATAAGAACTGCCTTGCGGTTCCCGTGGTGGAGCACCGAATTGATGATCGTTGTCGCTTCTTCCGCCGCCAGATGAACTTTTCGGTTCTAGGAATTGTACACTTTCTGCCAAAACCTCTGTAACGTAAACACGTTTACCATCTTGTCCTTCATAGTTGCGGGTTTGAACACGACCATCAACGCCTGCCAGGCTGCCCTTTTTCAAAAAGTTTGCCACATTTTCAGCAGGACGGCGCCAAACAACACAATTAATAAAATCTGTTTCTTTTTCACCTTGCTGATTTGAAAATGGGCGATTAACCGCTAAAGAAAAAGTAGCCACAGGAACACCATTTGGTGTATAACGCAGATCAGGATCCTTCGTTAACCGTCCAACAAGCACGACACGATTCATCATCAGAATCAACTCCCTTTCTCCTAGAAATGTTTCATGTGAAACATTTACTCCAGAAAAACTTTTTTATCTATTTTTATTCTTCTTCTTTAATTACGATATGGCGAATGATATCTTCGCTGATCTTTGCAAGACGAGAAAATTCTTGTACTGCAGCAGCTGAAGATGTTGTTTTAGCGATTTGGTAGTATCCGTCACGGAAATCGTTGATTTCATAAGCAAGACGGCGTTTTCCCCAATCCTTTGTTTCAGCAGTCTCCGCACCGTTATCAAGAAGAATCGTATTAAAACGCTCTACAAGAGCCTTCTTTGCTTCATCTTCAATCGTTGGGCGGATGATGTACATAATTTCGTACTTTTTCATCACAGTCACCTCCTTTTGGTCTAAACGGCCCTATTGGGCAAGGAGCAATTATTCATTACTCACAAGTTGAAAGTATAGCATAGTTGGAATGGAATTGCAATGTCCTTCACATGAATGCCATATTTCATTCCGTAAATTACTCTTTTAAAAAAAATTAGCTCTGTTAAACTTGTATGTTGATTTGCGCTCAAGAAGCTTCGCTTTCCGCGGGCGTGCCGGGGAGACTCCTCGGCCCCGTACTCCCGCAGGAGTCTTCGTGCCTTCCGCTCCAATCAACATAGTGGCAAAAATCAACGCTGGGCTTTAATAGAGCCACTAATAAAAAGGAAACTGACTACAGAGTCAGCTCCAACTAATTAAACATTAAAACGGAAATGGATGACGTCGCCGTCTTTTACTTCATATTCTTTGCCTTCTAAACGAACTTTGCCGGCTTCCTTAGCAGCAGTATGGCTGCCAGCGGCTAGTAAATCCTCATAGGAGACTGTTTCTGCACGTATAAAGCCACGTTCAAAATCGGAATGAATGACTCCCGCACATTGCGGCGCCTTCATGCCATTTCTGAATGTCCAGGCACGAACTTCCTGAACCCCGGCAGTGAAGTAAGTAGCTAATCCAAGTAAGTTATAGGCTGCCCGAATTAATTGATCAAGGCCGGACTCTTCAATCCCAAGCTCTGAAAGGAACATTTGCTTTTCTTCCCCTTCAAGCTCCGAAATTTCCTCTTCAATCTTTGCACAAATAACGATAACTTCAGCGTTATCTGCAGCAGCAAATTCACGAACCTTTTGAACATATTCGTTTTCAGTTGGATTCGCAATATCATCTTCGCTAACGTTTGCGACATAAAGGACAGGCTTGATGGTTAACAGATGCAATCCTTTAACTAATTTCATTTGTTCTTCCGTGAAATCAACCGTACGAGCAGGTTTTTCTGCTTCAAATGCATCACGCAGCATCGAAAGGATTTCAAATTCAGCAACGGAATCTTTGTCTTTCTGTTTGGCTAATTTTTCAACACGGCCAATTCGCTTTTCGACGGATTCCATATCAGCAAGAATTAACTCCAGATTGATGACTTCAATATCATCGATGGGGTCCACTTTACCGGATACATGGGTAATATTATCGTCTGCAAAGCAGCGAACTACTTGACATATCGCATCCACTTGGCGAATGTGGGACAGAAACTTGTTTCCAAGCCCTTCACCCTTACTTGCACCTTTCACAATTCCAGCAATATCCGTAAATTCAAACGCCGTTGGTACGGTTTTCTTCGGCTGGACAAGCTCCGTTAATTTTTGAAGTCGGTGGTCAGGTACTTCGACAATTCCGACATTCGGGTCGATTGTACAGAACGGGTAATTTGCCGATTCCGCCCCCGCCTGTGTAATTGCATTAAATAATGTAGACTTACCAACATTCGGTAATCCTACAATCCCAGCTGTTAAAGCCATTTATTTCACTCCTCTAAAAAAATTGATCTATGTTTAAATAAAAAAATTAGTTCTATATTCATCAAAGTGGCAAGCCTTTCACAATTATAGGCATTTATCTAAAAAAAGACAACTGCCGCTTTTGCAGCGGCAGTTAGTTTACTTTTTCAAGATTCACAAGACAATCGTACAAGGTACTCCCTAGCCCGTTATCGGATTCCCTGCTTGAGGTCAGGTTATTTACAGACCCGCCAAACTGCTTCCAAATCCCTTCATCGATATTAATCGTATTTGGGTGGGCCTTTGCTAAAATAAAAATATAGCCTTTAACTTCACCGCGGTCATTCCATACCTTGACGTAATCCCCATTCTTCAATCCCTGTTCCTCAGCAATATTCTGTGCAACCTCAACCTTTAGCTTGAGATTCGCTCCTAAAAGATGATAGTTCTGCGAGTGATTGGAGCGTAAGGGATGAATCGTTAGCAGGCTGTAGGGATATTTTTCTGCAAGCTTAGGGCTATTCCATTTCGATTCATCCGGAACCGCTAATGTTAATCTCCCATTATCGCCCTTTTGTTGAACAGCGAAGGAAGTAAACTCAAACTTACCCGTTGGTGTTTTAAACTTCCGGTCAGACCACGGGACTTTTTCCACAGGCAGTTCCATGGTATGCAATGCCTGTAATTTTTCAAGGGTAATCCCTTTGTCTTCCAATGGCTTCAAGGTCATCTGTAGCCATTCTTCTCTAGTAAAATCAAAATCCTCACCAAAACCCAGCCTGTTCGCCAATTGTGTCCATATCCATAAATCTGACTTTGTTTCACCAGGAGAGGCGACGAGCTTTGGACCATAATTGACATAATGATGATACATTGAGGAATAATAAAAATCCTCTTCCTCAAAAGCTGTCGTTGTCGGCAAAACATAATCAGCGAGCATCGCTGTATCCGTCATAAATTGCTCGATGACCACCAGTGTTGGAACCTTAGTGAAGGCTTTTTCTACCACTTCGGTGTCAGGCACCTGGGTAAGCGGGTTCCCGCAGGTTACGACAATCATCTTTATTTCTGGGTCCGTTGCTGCTAAGACTTCTTCTGCCTGCTTCATGATTGAAAATTGTCTGTGGTTTTGTTTGCGCTTGGAAAGTGTCAACTCTTCGAAAGCAAAGCTTTGGCCTACTTGGAGATTGGCATAGTTGGCGCCGCCGCCAGCAATACCGATATTTCCACTGATGGCGACAAGGGCATCAATGAAACGAATCGTATTTCCGCCGTTTTTATAGCGCTGCATCCCTAAACCCATATAAGTTGCCGTTGGTTTATCCGCATATACAACCGCTAATTTCGTCATGACCTCACAGGATACTTCGGTGATTTCACTAATTTCAGCTAAGGAAATTTCCTCAAGAAGCTGTGATAAATCAGCAACACCATGGGTAAATTGCTCAATAAATTCCCGGTCCTCTAACCCTAAACGGAACATTTCCTTGATAATCCCAGCAGCTAGTAATCCGTCCATTCCCGGCTTAATCGTTATATATTCATCAGCAATTTTTGCCGTCGCATTATAAAGCGGATCGATGACAACTAATTTTGCCCCTTGTTTTTTTGCCTCAAGCAACTTTTCATAAAAGTGCATATTTGTCCGGGCAACATTTCTACCCCAAACAATGATATTTTTACTATTATAAATATCATTTGGTTCATGACTCCAAGCCTCACCAAAGTCCCACTTTTGTGCTTCAATTCCCGCCCCCCAGCAGAGAGATCCGTAAAGCTCCGTTACTCCTCCATAGCTATTAAAAAATCGCTGGTCGAGGTTTTTCAATATCCCGTTATTTGCATAATCATGACTGTGCAAAACGGCTGTAGATCCGTGTTGTTCCTTAACTTCTTGTAATCTTGCGGCGATTTCATCAAGAGCCTGCTCCCAAGTGATTTGCTCGAAGCTGCCGTTAACCTTTTTTAAAGGGTGCAATAGCCGCTTTGATGAGTTTGCTCTCGTTTCAAGCATCCGGCCCCGACCACAAATTTTCCCTAGTGTAATTGGATGGGTGGGGTCTCCTTCTACCTTCGTAACCTTGTCATTCTCTATCGTTACATTGAATCCACAGCTATCCCAGCAATTTAACGGGCAAGCCGTCTTTCGTACATGTGCCAAAATGTCCACCCCCAAGATGCAAAACTTTATATCTACTTTCTACGGTCGCTTCCGCCTTTCAAATAAAAAGCATGAAATTATTCTTCATGCTTCACCAAAACCTTCTTCATTTTCCTTGAGAATTCTCTCCTTGGAATGAGGACGCTATGACCGCAGCCTTCACACTTTATCCTTATATCCATCCCAAGACGAATGATCTTCCAGCGATTCGTTCCGCATGGATGCTGCTTTTTCATTTCAACGACATCATTTAAGGCAAAATCCTTTTCTTCCATCTTTACCCCTCCCATACATATTATTTAGGTTGGTCAGAACCACCTTGGTACATAAACAATCTTGGATCTGGAGCCTTTATTCCATTCTCATCTAATAACAGCTTGATATCCTTCCGAATAGCACGGGAAACTCCTGATTGCTGCATCGGTAATGTTTCAGCAACCACCCGTAAAACAATCTCAGTTGTCCCCATTGATTGGATCCCTAAATAATCTGGGGCCTTTGTTAACTGTTCATATTGACTTGGCATCGTTTTAAGGGCTTCTTCAATGACCCTTTCCGCCTTTTCAATATCCTCTCCATAGGAAATGGCAATATCAATAATCGCCAGACTATTATTTAGCGAAAAATTAGTCACCTGAGTAATACTCCCATTTGGTAAAATATGGACTTCACCTGTCCAACTTTTAATCTTTGTCGTTCTTAACCCTATTGTTTCGACATTCCCCTCAAATAGTCCTACCCGAATATGATCACCGACTGAGAACTGATCCTCAAAAATGATAAAAAAGCCAGAAATAATATCCTTTACTAGGCTTTGTGCACCAAATCCTACTGCCAGGCCGACAACTCCAGCCCCGGCAATAAGTGCCTGGACATTAATTCCTAAAACAGAAAGAACCATCATAATCGTAATGAAATAAACGACATAAACAAGAACACTATCAAGCAGCTTTGAAAGTGTCTCTTCCCGGCGCACCGAGGTACTAAGAGGAGAGAAGTTTCTAATTTTAAAAATGTTGTGAATCGCTACTTTGCCAATCCGAATGAGGATATTGGCAATAACCAGTATGGCAATAATTTTTAGCAGACCTTCGCCAAGGTGCAACCATGTATCTTCGTTTTGAAATTTACTAAGACCTGTTTGAATTTCCTTTTCAGTAGGGTTCATTTTTACACCTTCCTCAAACCTATTTTAGCAACTTTTCAATATAGATAATAGCATTGTGTATTTTTTCTTTTCTGCATACTTATGTATAGATTCCCTGAATTTTCCGTATAATGTTAAGACTTACTACGGTTAAGGAGTGGGCTTAATGAATCTGAAGACCAGCATTTTTGATAGGAGGACCAAGACACGAATCATCCATGATGATGCCTTTGCGGTGGAAAATCTCGCCGAGGAATTACTGGCGAATATCCCTAGGTTAACAAGCCGCCCGATTGTGTTTATTTGTATTGGTACCGACCGCTCCACAGGAGATTCATTAGGACCGCTTATTGGAACCTTATTGGAGGAAAGGGGCCTTCAATCGTTTTATGTGTACGGAACTCTGGATGAGCCGATCCATGCAGTTAATCTTGCCGAACGGCTAAAGGAAATCAGAACAAAGCATATGGATCCCTTTATGATTGGTATTGATGCCTGCTTAGGTAGGATCAAAAACGTCGGTGTCATTCAAGTGGGTAGTGGCCCAGTCAAGCCGGGAGCAGGGGTAAACAAGGAACTTCCCGCCGTGGGCGATATACATATCACAGGCATCGTCAACGTGAGCGGTTTTATGGAATTTTTTGTCTTACAAAATACACGTCTTAACCTTGTCATGAGGATGGCTAAAACAATAGCAAATGGGATTTATCAGGCAAGCCTGCGCTATCCAAAGCAAAATTGGAAGGAATTAAATTGGATAGAAGATGAGAAGACAAACTAAAAGAGCAAACGGCAGCGTTAGCTCTTTTGTTTTCCTATTTATTGTATGAATTGATGGTACATATAAATAGCGGTTACAATAACTCCAATTACGACTATGCCCGGAAGCAGGTTGGCCACTTTAATTTTGGTTATTCCTGTTAAGTTCAAGCCGATTGCAAAGATCATAATTCCACCCGTTGCTGTCATTTCGACAATAAACTGGTTCATTAATGCCTGTGGAACAAAGCGGTCAATCTGGGTGGCAAACATGGCAATTAATCCTTCATAAAGAACAACAGGGACAGCAGAAAAGATGACACCAATTCCTAATGTGGTTGTTAGGAATAATGCGGTAAACCCATCTATCAATGATTTGGTGTACAATACTTGATGGTCACCGTGAATTCCACTCTTAAGTGCACCAATAATGGCCATTGCCCCAATGACAAAGATTAAGGTGGCGTTCACAAAGCCTTCTGAAATGCTGCGTTCTCCTTTAGAGCCAACTTTTCTTTCAAGCCATTGCCCCAAATCATTTAATTTATTCTCTAATTTTAGCAGCTCTCCTGCGACTGCACCAACGACTAAGCTAATAATAACAATTGGAAAATTTTCACTTTTTAAACCCATTTGCAGGCCTAAAACCATGACAGACAAGCCAATTGCATACATAACCGTTACTTTCATACCTTCCGGGATACGATGGAGGAGCTTCCCCAATAAAGTTCCAATAATAATTAACAGCCCATTAACAAGTGTCCCTAATAAAAACATGTTATTTCACCCTTTTTTCGCCTCTCGAAATAGTAATAGTTATAACCTATCATGTTTTATTTTCATTGAAAAGGAATTTCTGTAAAAAAATAAACCATCGAGAGGATGGTTTACATAGATTCTTCTTTATCTAGCATTTCTAGGATCCGTTCTAGGTCTTCTTTGGAGAAAAATTCAATCTCAATTTTGCCTTTGTCTTTATTCTGTTTAATATTTACATTCGTTCCAAATCGCTCCCGAAGGAAATGCTCCCGTTCTTTTATGAATACATCTCTTTTAACCTCTGGCTTTTTTGTTTCACGTGAAACATTTTCATTTAATTGTTGAATAAGCCTTTCCAATTGACGAACATTGAGGCCATCATTAATAATTTTTTCAACTACCATTGGTAATTTTGCTTTTTGGCGGAGTCCTAATAATGCACGTCCATGACCCATCGTTATTTTTCCTGTTGAAATTAATTCCTGAATTTTCGGCGGGAGAGAAAGGAGCCGGATATGGTTGGCAATATGCGGTCGGCTTTTACCTAGACGCCTTGCCACCTCTTCCTGTGTCAGCTTTAACTTTTCCATTAACATTTGATAGGCAATTCCCTCTTCAATGGGATTCAGATCTTCTCTTTGTAGGTTTTCGAGGACGGCCAATTCCATCATTTGCTGTTCTGAGAGCTCACGCACTACAGCAGGCACTGTTTCAAGATTTGCTTCCTTAGCAGCACGACAACGCCTTTCACCCACAACAATTTCATAGCCTTTAATGCTTTTTCTAACAACAAGAGGCTGGAGGATTCCATGTTCAATAATTGAAGCCTTTAATTCGTCTATTGTCTCTTGTTGGAAGGTTTTCCGAGGCTGGTAAGGGTTTGGGCGCAGATCCTTGATTTTGACCTCTTGGACTGTCTCTTCCTTACCTACTTCATTAAAAAATGCGTTAAGCCCTTTTCCTAAACCTTTAGCCATTCGAGACCACTTCCTTTGCTAAATCTAAATACACTTCAGCCCCACGGGATTTTGAATCATATGTAATGATTGGTTCACCATGGCTCGGAGCTTCACTTAGACGCACATTTCTTGGAATAATGGTTTTATAGACTTTATCTTGAAAATATTTCTTTACTTCTTCGATTACCTGGATGCCTAGATTTGTTCTTGCATCAAGCATCGTTAAGAGCACACCTTCAATTTTTAAATCTTGATTTAAATGCTTTTGGACAAGCCTGACCGTATTTAATAATTGGCTTAAGCCTTCCAAGGCATAATACTCGCATTGGACAGGAATCAACACGGCATCCGAAGCCGTTAAGGCATTGATCGTTAATAAGCCTAAAGATGGCGGACAATCGATAATAATATAGTCGAATTGATCCTTGACCTCTCCAAGCGCACGCTTTAAGCGAACCTCTCTTGAAATAGTCGGAACCAATTCAATCTCTGCCCCTGCGAGTTGAATTGTCGCTGGTATAGCATACAAATTTTCAACAGATGTCGGTTTAATAACATCCTTTGCTTCTACATCGTCTACTAATACATCATAGATACACTGTTCAACTTCTGCCTTTTCAATTCCAATTCCGCTTGTTGCATTTCCCTGCGGATCAGTGTCAACTAATAAGACACGTTTGCCTATATATGCTAAGCAGGCACCTAGGTTGACAGAGGTAGTCGTTTTGCCGACTCCGCCTTTTTGATTCGCGATTGCAAGAATTTTGCCCACGATGTCACCTACCCTTTATTTCTATAAAAATTTTATTCTCAAAATCTATTAAGTAAAATAATTCCGTCTATTTTGTCATTATCTTTCATTCATCATGGAAAGTAAAATTCCATTGTTCTATTTTAACATGAATTGCAGGCACAATTAATTTTTTTTATGACTGAAAGGAAAAAAAGAACCAAACGAAGGGACGTCTGGTTCCAGAATCTATTTTTCTATTCATCATTTACTTTTTTTCGGAATTCGAATCGTAAATTGGTAAAATTCGTCAAATTCCTCTTCAGCAGCATCAAGCTTGATGCCGCTGTCCGTGACCATTGTTAAGGATTGGCGAATGGTATTCACGGCAATTCGCATGTCTTTACTGAATGCCTTTCGCTTCGGTTTGGGCTTTTCATTCCTTTGTTCAAGCAGCTTAACGACACGTTCCTCTGTTTGCTTGACATTGAAATTTCTTTCAATGATTTCCGCTAACATTGCCACTTGTTTTTCTGGATGTTTTAGAGGAATAAGAGCGCGTGCATGCCGTTCCGTAATAATTTTATTTAATAAGGCCTCTTGGATTTGCTGTGGTAATTTAAGTAAACGCAGCTTGTTTGCAACCGTAGACTGCCCTTTACCAAGCCGTTGAGCCAGAGCCTCTTGCGTCAAATTATGCAATTCAAGCAGTTTTCCATAGGCAATTGCTTCTTCAATCGGAGATAGCTCTTCCCGTTGTAAATTCTCAATCAAAGCAACAGATGCAGTTTCGGTATCCGATAAATTTTTGATGATTGCCGGCGCCTCAGCCCATCCGAGCCTTTTCATGGCCCTCCAGCGGCGTTCCCCCGCAATAATTTCATATTGATCGACAGCAAACTCCCGAACCACGATCGGTTGAATGATTCCATGTATGTGAATGGTTCGCGCCAATTCTTCAATTTTCTCTTCATCAAATACCGTTCGAGGTTGGAAACGGTTTGCTACAATATGATCTATAGGTATTTTTTTTATTTCCTCATTTTTTTCTATATTTAGTTCTTTTTCAAGCTCAACCTCTTGTTCTCCCTTGTCGCCGAGGCCAAAAAAGCGGGTAAACGATTGCTTCATCCCCAACACCACCTTTACGGAAACTCCCTATTACTTATTCTCTATCTAAATTATATCTTCCTGCCTAGAATACCATTTTTGAATAAAAAATGTTAGCTCTTCAAAATAAAGTTTTCAGCTTTGAAAACTGTCTAGCTCCAGCGCCC
>NZ_BCVI01000060.1 GCF_001591665.1 Neobacillus soli NBRC 102451
CAATAAATATCACCTGAGAACCACTTACTGAATGAGTAATCACTTGCCCTGCTTTCGCCACAAAATCTCCTCCAAAAGTTTATATTCAAATAAACATCACTTTCTTGAAAAATAAGTGATTTGTTTGTGGCGGAGCGTTCGTAAATATTCCCCGCATAATCTAAGTTTATTGTCATAAGGGCAGCCGCATAACCATTATTGTTGTTAAATCTCTGTACCATCGTTTTTATCCTTGGAATCAATTTGAAAATGGAGGAATCTATACTAAAAGGGAGCATTTTTACCAAGACAACGTAAAAAGGACGCCAAATGCGTCCATTATTCCATCATATTTCGAACTTATTAAAATCCCATTCAAAATCGTTCAAGCAATTCGATGATTACTTTGTATGTAGAGGTAGTATCCATATAGGCATACCTGCCTTTACCGTTCCAGAAATTTCCCCGTTGGATGACTGGATAGCCCATATCCTCCAGCAATTTCACTTTCTCCTCGATATCATTTACCACAAATGATATATGGTGGACACCTTCACCCTGTGTTTCCAGGTGCTTTTTCCACGTGCTTGGTGAATCGCACGGCTCAATTAATTCAAGCTGAAGTAATGGCGTGTTAATAAACATATATTTCGATTTAGCTTCGGTTGGTTCTCTCTCAAAAACAACTTGTGTAAGCTCACTCGGGCCCGACTGAATAACCGGCGGTACCTCCACACCCAATAACTTGCAATACGCTTCTGCTGCAGCATCAAGATCTTTCACAACAATCGACAGCTGCTCCACTTTATTTGTTCCTAATAAAGGCGTGAAGACATCTGTGGGCAGAGCAGTATCCCGCGGTTCCGCACTTTCCAGCAGTTCCACTAGTGTCTTATGCTCCTTGAACGTATCCACATAAACATATCTTCCATCACTGGATGTAAATTCCCCGCTCTGCAACAGCGGATAACCATTTTCCTCAAAAACAGGAAGTCTAGCTTTAATAGAATCGACATCAAAGGCGATATGATGAATGCCTTCCCCAACTGTATCCAAAAACTCACGCATCGTGCCAGGGTCTTGATTCGGTTCAATCAATTCGATTTGTACCGTGGGAGTATTTATAAAAACTAGTTTACTCCGGGAGCCACTTGGCTGGCCCCGAAAGACCACTTTTGAAACATTATGATCACCTGTTAAGAACCAATTGGGTTTCGGGATGCCAAGAAGTTTCGCAAATGCTGCTGATGCCTGCTCAATATCGCGGACAACGAATGCAATTTGATTAACGACGTTATTTCCAGCTAATGGCTTTTTTTCCGTCAATGATTCGGTCATCTAGATTCACCTCGGTTATTTTAATCCAGGGAGCCCTAACAATAAATACCTAGCAATCTTCGACAAAATTCGGGCGGTGACAGGCACCGGCCTTTACACCCGCTTTAGCCAAGCCCGCGAACAGCTAGGCCACCGTCGCTTGATATCACTTCACCGGTTATCGCGCGTGCTTGATCGGAAGCAAGCAGGAGATAGGCCCCGACATGATCTTCAGATGTCATAGCAATTTGCAGCGGGTTGCGTTTTTTGATGCTTTTCTCTTTCGTCTCATTATCGACTACTGTTACAAACGGCTGCAACGGTGGAATAACATGTAATGCCGTTAATGTTCCGCCAGGCGCGACCGCATTCACACGTATATCGGGTGCTAATTCAAATGCCAGCTGGCGCATTAACCCAATTTGCGCATGCTTGCTCGCTGTATACCAAACCCCGCCGCCATCCGGATAGAACCCTGCACCAGAAACAGTGAAAATCATATTCCCGCCAGTCTTCTTCAGTTCCGCAGTTGCCGCTTTTGCCCCGTTAAAATATCCCTTTACATTGATATTGAAAAGCAGGTCATAAGCAGCGGACATGGCTTCCGGTGTAACTTGCTCAAATTTAGCAAATCCATCGAATACACCGGCATTGGCGACAAAGACATCTAATTGACCATAGGTTTCGACAGCCGTTTTTACGGCGTGAACATGATCTTCATAAATTGTCACGTCACCTTCCATGCATTGAACGGATTCCCCAAATTGCTGTTTTAGTTCATTTAACCCTGCCCGAGACTTATCAAGGATGGTGACAACTGCCCCTTCTTTAACACATGCTTCGGTGACAGCCTTGCCAATTCCGGAGGCACCTCCGGTTAAATAAATGGATTTCCCGCTAAGCTGTGCCATCAATGCGCTCCTTTCTCCTTTAAGCTTTAAACAAAAATTGCCAGATTCCGTGTATTTAATGTCGTTTGGTCGACAATGAATCGGCGCTTAGACAGCTTCCATTCCCCATCAGCAAACGTGAATTCATCGTGGCGTTCTCCTGAAATTAAATCGTGATGGATATCTGTACTCCGGCTGCGATAGAGTGTCAAATAACTGTTGACCACCGCTTTATCATTTGGAACATACTCAAGCAGACGGACATTATTGACAGATCTCCGTGTCCGCGACGGCGGTATTTCAGCCCAAGCGTAATCTGTTTTTAAACGATCGACGCGAATCTTCAATAATTCAATGTCATCATCAAAAGCAAACATATCTAACGAATAATCGGGACGCTCCATCCCTTCCTTATTGACCCTGACCGGCATTTGATAAGAAATAGCCGGGTGCAGCAGGCTAAACCAGCTATCAAAATCAATATCATCAAGAAACTTCGCTTCCGCATATAACCATTGCTCAAATTCATAGGTTGCCAGCATCTTCTCTAAACTCATCATGACTCCTCCAATCTTTTTATAAAAAGCTCCCCCGCCTCAGGAATGCGACCTCACGTAGTCATGAGATCAAGCCAGTAACGATAAAAGTTTCTTTGATTGGCCTCCGTGAATTTATCATCAAAAACGACACCGGGGCCGATGAAATCCTCAACAGGTGTCCGGTGCAAGCCCATCGTATAATTATAGGTCAGCTGTTTCACTAATGGCATCGTCCCGGAGGCTGCCGCTGTAATATCGGTAAATACCTCCGTGTCATCCTGTTCAAAAATGCCTGAAGGGCTGAAGGTTAACACAAACGACTCGCGCGAACGTCGCTTCCAATCGTCTGAGGCGTTTTTCTCCACTAACAGCCATGTAATGACTTCCATTTTGTCGGCACCCACCGGTCTCCATAGACGAACCGACGTATTCGAGATCAACTGGCCCTTTACTTTCGTGTGAGAAATCAAGAATGATAGATTTGGAAAAATATTGCCGATCATATTTTTCAAATTAGCCAAAACGTCATACTGTTCGTTTGTTAAATTAGACTTGTATTCCTCTTTTAGTTCCTCCGGAAAAGCAAAATCAGGATTAGGCGTACCCAGGTTTAAACCATGGCCTTTGCTGGTATGGATTTGATAACCTTTTTTAGAATAGGTAGCACTCGGAACCATTCCCAATTTGACAATCGAACCATGGGTAACCATGGTGTGATAGGAGTCACCGACAAAATTATCCGCGCCGATTTTCCAGTTGGAATGAATAACGAATCGCTGCGGCGCCCCGATGACTTCCATTTCTGCCCGGCCAGCAAAAATATCGATATACCATTTAAAATCACCTAAAAAGTCTTCTAATGATTCAGCCTCATCATTCCATGTACCGAACATAAGCCCCTTGTAGGATTCGATTCTAACTTTATGAAGCCCTAATCCTGATTTATCGAATTCCTCGCCATAAATATCCTTTTGCAGCGGAACGCCGACACAATCGCCATTGTTTTTAAAATTAAAGCCATGATACGGACAAGTAAATGATGATTTATTTCCTGCATCCGCCCGGCAAAGCTTCATCCCGCGGTGGGTACACATATTATAAAGAGCACGAATTTCACCATCTGCGCCTCGTGAAACAATCACGGAATAACCTGCCACATCTCTTGTAATGAAATCATTTTTATTGGGGATCTCAGATTCATGACCAATAAACAGCCATGTTTTTAAAAATACCTTTTTATGTTCGATATCATAGACCATTGGATCTCCTAATAGATAGGCGGGAATCGCGCCAATTTCAGGCTGAACGGATTCACTCAAGTATTCAATGGCTTCTTTTTGAGACATATCTTCAAGATTTATATTCGTTTTAATCATCTAAAAATTCCCCCCAAGTCCTCATTTGTTTCTCATTTTCCAGGGGAGTGACACTAAAATCTTTGGGCTTCCCCTGTTTTCTTCATTATAATAAACGAATGTCCCAATCAACAGTCTAACACTTATCCCACTTTTACGACCGCATCGATATTTTTCAATACGGACAGCACACTTAGGGCAGCCAGGTAACTCGTTCTAGGATTATTCGGCATCGGGTCATTTTCCACTTGAAGCGATAATTTTCCGAACGAGCCTGTCGCCTCAATCGAATGACTATTTTTCCCGACTGAAGGATCAGAAATAATTTTCACACCGGTTTGACCCGGCCCCAGACCTGCCAACGACAAAATGATGGATACATTAATATTTTTTGGGAATAATTCAATCGCTTCAGCGGCAGAGCCCTCGAACATTACCTGCTCTCGGTCGGCCGGCGCGCCCGGTAATGCCTGCGGCGGTTTCCTGGTAATAATCGAAACCGATTTGAGTTCTCCAACGGATTTCGCTGCTTTGAGGACATCCAATCCGCCAATCGCCCCTGCTGGCAAATGAATCTTAGTGTCGCTATCCCGGCAGATTCCTTCAAGATTTTGATAAAAGTTCACATCAGCCAAGGCGCCAACACTGCTTAACACTAAATCTTTTCCACTTTTTAAAATGGCCGCCGAATAGTCTTTCACCACTTGAATGGTTGCAGCTTCTACTACTAAGTCAATATCAGCGGACTGGATGAGCGATTGCATATCATCATAGTTTTCTGTATCAAACTCATCAGCAAGCTGTCCGCCCGACTGTTGATTGCGTGTATAAATGCCAACAATTTTGCCACCTGGAAGAAGTCCATCACGATTGATGCTTTGCAGAAGGAACTTTCCAATATTCCCGCCGCCAATTAACCCAATTCTCATCTGGAGTCCCCCTTTAATTCGCCAAACCGTACGAATCAGCGAAGTATTCCAGTCCGCAATGTCTTGTTTCACGGGATAGTCCGCTTTCTTTTAGCCCAGGGAAATCAAGGTGAAGATCCTGGAACACGGTATGGTTATTGTGGAAGACAGCTCCCGCCTCTAAGCGGTCGGCTAATTTCTCAACAAGCGCTTCATCCTCTGTCCAAACAGAAGCTCTTAAACCGAACTCACTGTCATTGGCAAGCACCACGACTTCATCCACATCTGAAAACGGCAAGACTGGAATAACCGGGCCGAATTGTTCAGCACGAACGATTTCACTCTGTTGGTCAACACCGGTAATGATTGTCGGCATAATATAATAACCCTGGTCCCACGATTCCGGATCCAGTTGAATTCCGCCCGTAATGACATTCGCCCCTGCTTCAGCCGCCCGCTTAATCAGGCCGTTTACATAGTCATATTGTGATTTGTTATTTAAAGGACCCATTTCAACATCCGGCTGAATCCCATTTCCCACCCGAATGTGACTGAATTCCTTCGTTAATTTTTCAATAACTTCTTCATATCTGGATTCATGCACATAGATCCTTTTGATGGCGGAGCATACTTGCCCGGCCGCACGCAGGACACCGAAACGAAGGCGCTTGATGGCTTCCTCATCTAATTTAGCATCAGCCAGAACAATCGCTGCATCATTCCCGCCCAGTTCCATATACAGTTTCTTAACGGTACCAGAAGCGGCCCGCATAATTTCTTTTCCCGTTTCCGTACTGCCCACGAAGGCAATCGTCCGAACGCGCGGGTCAGAACATAACGCATCGCCAATCACACCGCCAGAACCCGTCACAATATTAATGACCCCTTCCGGAAAATGAGAAGCGACCACTTGTAAGAAAGTCATAATCGTTAATGGACAGCTGGTTGCCGGCTTAACGACCACCGTGTTTCCTGTCAAAACTGCCGGAATGACCCGCTTAAAGGTAAGAATCAACGGCGAGTTCCAAGGTGAGATAATGGCAGCCACACCGCGCGGACGCTTGCGGATTTGCACCTTTTGATTGCCCGGCAGGCTTTCAGGCTGCCACCATTGCAGTAACTCTTCTGCCCCTTGCTTCATAATATCGATACAACGAAGCAAATCCTTTTTTGCCTCCACAAGTGCCTTGCCATTCTCGCGCACGAGCAAACTAACATTCTCTTCAACGATTGTCTTAATTTTATCGGCAGCAAGCTGCATCCGCTTAGCCCGCTCCGCAATTTCACTTTGCGACCAGCTTTCATAGGCTTTCACCGCGGTAGCTACCGCCTGTTCTACATCCGCCTTGGAACATAAAGCAACCTCGCCGACCACTTCATTCGTATTCGCTGGATTGATGACATTCGCTGTCTTTTCCGCTTGAAGCCACTGCCCGCCAATCAGATATTTTCCTGAAACAACTGGATGTGTTGAAATCACGTTAATTCCCCCTATAACTTTTTCGGTTTGAACGCATCGGCTGCACCTGGAGGACCTCCAAATGGTTTCGCCATTGGTCCGACCGCGTCCATATCAACAACAATCATCGTTGGCTTTTGGTTTTCCACTGCCTTCTCAAGCTCAGTGACAAATTCTGCCGGTGAACCGATTCGCGAGGCATCAAATCCCATCGATTGCGCTAATAACACAAAATCAGGACTTAATAAATCAACGGCCACCTGACGGCCATAAGCTGCACTTTGAATATTTCGGAGCACTCCATAGCCGCCATCATCAAACAGGACGACAATTAGCGGCAGTTTTTCTTGAGCAGCGGTGGCCATTTCACCGACATTGACCATAAACCCGCCATCGCCTGCCATCAGCACCACCGGACGATCGGTAAAGCCCATTTGAGCGCCAATCGCTGTTGGCAGCCCTTGGCCAATCCCGCCGCCGGACGCATGAATCGATGTCCTTGGTTCATAGATTTCAAATAAGCGGCTGCCCCACACATTCGCCTGAACGGTGACATCGCGGACTAAAATCGTGTTAGCAGGAAGCACTTTTCGCATCCCATCGAGGATTTGTTCATATGGACCAAGTGTCGCCCGCAGCTGTGAACGCAATTCTTCCCGTACGGACTGGACTTCATCAAGATAGCTAGGATTCGGAACGATTGATTTTTGCGAGAGTCCTAGATTTAATGCTTGTAATATTTGTTTCGCGTCCCCGACGATTCCATAGCTAGCTTCGTAGTTACGATTAATCGCCTGCCAGTCGGCATCAATCGCGATATGTTCGTTTGGAACGGTGACCTTCCAGTTGGCTGTTTCATTTCCTCTAAATCGAACGCCAATACTGATTAACAAATCAGCGTTTTTCAGTAAGTTTTTCGTTAATTCATTGGCCGCAAAGTGACCGATACATTGTGAATGATTTTCGGGTATACTGCCTTTTCCCGATTGGCTTGTAATGACGGCCGCCCCAATCGTTTCTGCCAAGGCTGCAACCTCTTTCGATGCACCAGAGGTAATCACTCCACCGCCTGCCCAAATGACCGGCCGGCTTGCACCAGCAATTTTGGCTAATGCCTCTTCAGGAAAAAATGGAATGGGATGATTGGTTGGAGCTGATATTCTGATTTCCTCAATCGCATGATTAGGGATAATGGCAGATTGAAAATCAATGGGGATTTCAAGTGTGACAGGTCCTGCCGGATGGGCAAACGCCTCTTGAATGGCTTGTCTGACAACCCCTGCTGCCTGCTCAGGTCTTCTTAAGCGCAAGGCTTTTTTACAAGAGCCTTCCATCATCGACAACTGGTCTTTGCATTCATGGATATAGCCCCGGCCCGTTCCTAAATAGGGTGAAGCCACCTCGCCGGTAAGATGGAGAACGGGTACGCCCGCTGCCCACGCTTCAATTAAGGAACCTGCTGCATTTCCGGCACCCGTTCCCGTACTTGTAATCACAACGCCCAATTTACCTGTCGCCCTCGCATATCCATCCGCCATATTTGCCGCTCCGCTCTCACCGCGCGAGCAGACCAAATGAATACTTCCTTCCCGAAGAATCGCATCATAAATCGGCATATTATGAATACTAACAATGCCAAACGCTGTTTCCACGCCCGCACGGACAAGCTCTTTTACCACTGCGTCAGCGGTCGTAAATTCTCTTTTGTTTAGTTCACTCATTATTCATTCCTGCCTTTACCTATAATTAAAGCGCTTTCCCGAGCGCTCCAGCTGTTTCAATTGTTGAACCCGCCACATAACTTGCTTGACTTGAGGCTAAAAATAAAATCACACTGGCCACTTCGTCGGCTTCCCCTACTCTTCCTAAAGGGATATTTCTCTTTTTGGCTAAGTCCGCATAATAGTCTTCCGCGCTCATCTCAGGCGCATTTTTCAATCTTCTTCGTTCCCATTGATCGGTTCGAATTAATCCTAAACTCACCGAGTTCACTAAGATATTATCGGAAGCAAGCTCTTGGGAGAGTGTCTTGCTTAAATTCAATAATCCAGCTCTCGTTGCCGCTGTCGCAATCATATGTCTTTCCGGCTCTTTCGCCAATGTTGCATTGATATTAATGATCCGTCCGCCGCCTTGTTTAACCAAATAAGGATGGACTGCCTTCACTGCGTAAATGATCGCAAAGTATTTTAACTGAATCTGCTGCTGCCACTGTTCATCGGTTACATCAAAGAAATGGCCCATCACACTTTGTCCGGCTGCATTGACAAGGATATCAATCCTGCCAAAATAGGCAGCTGTTCCGTTGACAAATTCGTTGACCTCATCCTTATTTGTTACGTCACATGTGGCGGCAAAAATGGATTCTTTTGCGCCAAATTTCAGGAGGTGATCATAGGCCTTTTCTTTTCGCTCGCTATCTCTTCCGCAAACAGCTACTTTTGCACCTTCTTGCAGAAACATCTCAGCCGTTTTTAAGCCAACTCCAGAGGTTCCGCCCATAATCACGGCTACTTTATCCTTTAATCCTAAATCCATCATGACACCCCTTCCGGTTAAACCAATGCTTTGACATCTACCCAGCCTGGATCTGCCTCTCCACCCATGGCTGCCCGTGTTTCCGGTTTTGGCGGTCCGGCAATTCCCCATTGGTCCATGAGATGTGGGACACGTTTCCAGACACGCGCGATCCAATCTGCCTCATCTTCAATTGTTTCCAAATAACAGGTATACTCCATCACAAACTTCCCGGGATCTTGAAAGTAACAAAAAATATTGTTGCCAGGACCATGTCTTCCGGGGCCCCAAATCTCTTGATAGCCTGCTTTTCTGACATTACTTATTCCTCTCATGACCTCATCGACGGTATCCACTTCATACGCGATATGATTAACCGAAGCATGTTGATCCTGATTGAAGGCGATCGAGTGATGTTTCCTGTTACAGCGCAAGAAAGCCATTTGGTGCTCGCTCCAGTCTGTCACCTTAAACCCTAAGATATCGGTATAAAACGCGGTAATCATATCCAGGTCTTTCGTATTCATGACGACATGGTTGAGTTTGACCGGATCAACATTTTTCTTGTTCCAAATCGTGGTATGCATTTCCACCCATGCGGATAATTCAATACAGCGGTTTTCCGGATCGACAAAGCGCAAGCCATAGCCTTTCCCCTCTTCATCCAAATAGCCCGGAGCAGAAACAATTTTCACACCTTTTGACGCAAGTGTTTCAGCTGCTCGATCGACTGCATTTTTATCCACCATGCCGAACGCGATATGGTGCAGGCCTCTTTTTTCGCCAGCATGCAGGCTTAATATATGATTTTCAGAACCGGCCCCACGAAAGTAAACAGCATCATCATCTTGCGAAACCTTATCCAATCCCCAAATTCTTTCATAAAAATCAGACTGTTCTTGGAGAACTGGGGTAATTAAGCTTATATGCCGCAAATGTGTTATTCCTAACATCATGCCACCTCCATTTTTTTGTGAAATAACAGGGATGACCTCACATGTAAAAATGAGGACCATCCCTGTTAACGAACAAATTCTAGGTAATCAGGGCTTCTGTTTGAAACATCTGCCTTATTTTCCGTTAATAATTGCTTCTCTTTCTTTTGCACGCTTGATACGAAGTTCTTCTAACGCACTACCTTGTGGATAAGTCGGTAGGTTCGGCTTTACTGCGCCTAACATCACAAGCATTAATGCCTCTTCATCGCTGTCATTGCGAAGTCCGCGATAGACTCCAGGAGGAGAGCTGATGCAATCCCTTTCATTTAAAACGATTTCATGAACTTCACTTTCGCCCACTTCTTGGATAAGCGCGGTCACACTGCCTTTAATAACAAAGAAAACTTCCTCCACATCATCATGTAAATGAAGCGGTCCCTTGCAGCCTGATGGTAAAACCATCGTGCTTAATGTAAAGTGTTCAGCTGCAATGACATTTGCATCATTATTCGCTGTGGCGCCGCGGCCGATATATCTCATTTGAGCCCGGCGATAAGCTGGATCCACCTCTTCTTGAAACTTCAAGACATTCCAATCTAATGAACGATCATTTAAGCGGGCCACATATTTTTTTTCAAACGCTTCTACTGAAAACTTCTCTTCAGACATTTTCAACACTCCTCTTAATGTATGTTTTATATTTGAAACATTGTTTCCCTTATAAACTAATAGTAAATCCCAACATTATAATTGTCAATTATAAATATTGGGACAATTTAATTTTTTAAAACTTTGTTTTGTATAGATAACATCTAAACATGCTTTTCTTGTTATAAAGCTAAATGATTGGGAGGCAAATTCTCCAGCTTGAGCTCTGATGCCTCTCTTTTCAATGTAAACAGATAGGCAGCGAAACCAAGTGTAGAGGCAATGATCAACATAATAATAGAAGGTCCAAAGTCACCGCCGGAAATATCAACCATCCAACCCATGATATAGCTTGAAAACCCGCCAAGAATGTTGGTGAATCCCATCAATCCAGCCGCACGTCCGGCTGTTTCGGGTGTAGAGAATTTAACCATAAATAAATTACTTAAATGGAAGACGCCGCCTTGCGCGCCCATCGCTAAGCCCATGCAGATTCCGGCCATTACCGGTTGTGGAGAAAGAATCGCAGCCGTTAAAAATAAGGCCGTCAACAAAAATAAAATCGTCGCAAGCAAGCTAGGCCGCTTGGTTTTATCCGATAAAAACCCGCAAACTAAGACGAATCCTAACGCAAAGAGCCATGATAAAGAGGTGATGCCTGTCATTGCCTCTCTTGTAAAACCTTTCGAACCAACTAAATAGGTAGGAAGCCAAATACTAATACCGAAAAATAAAAAGGATGCCACTAACATTCCGAACCAAACAATCCAATAACGGTAGTCTTGAGCAAAGTTTTGCTTTTTCGTGGATGCTTTGGTATCTTTTTGGCGAATATAAGCTAATTCATTTTTATCTATTCCCCGATGTTCTTCCGGAGTATCTCGTGTTAGGAAGATAAACATTGGAAGGACGACAAAAATATTAAATCCTGCTAAGAGGAAAAAGGCTGCCTGCCAGTGAAAGCTAGCAATAATAATTGTTAAGATAACAGCCCCGCATGCAGGTCCTAAATAGTTGCCTGCAAGCCAAGTGGATTGCGCTCGACCAAGTTCACGATGGTTAAACCAGTTTGAGATAAACTTCCCGCAAATGGGAATCATCATCCCCTCACCAATTCCTAGGACAATGCGGCTCAAAATAAACATCTCATAAGAAGTAGATAATCCGCCAATAACCATGGTTATTGCCCATACAACCAAACCCAAGATACCTGTCTTTCTAGCACCAAGCTTGTCAATGATAAATCCCCAAATGACATTGGATAGCGCATATGAAATAGTAAACACAAAGGTAATCATTCCAATTTTTGCATTCTTATCTGCACCTGTTAAGCCAAGATCATTTAAGAAACCTTGATCTGTTTGAATAATGGAGATTCCTAATTTATCAATTTGTCCAAAAAACCAAAAGAAGAAAATGGGTACAGCAATATAAATCCATCGTTTATTACCTTTTAGCATTAAAGAGCCCCCTTTATTTTAATGAAGTGAATACGCTTTCAAATGGTTTTTAAATTTACTATAAACTATCTAAAGGCCGAATTGGACTTTTATGCCTCCCTTTTTATTATTTGCAGCAACCACTATGTTTTGTATACGAAACACAGTTTCCTGATAAGTCTATTTTAAAATCTTATGAATATTGTGTCAACATAAATTGTGAATTTTGTTTGACAATTTAAAACACGTTTCATATGTAAAACTTAAAGCTTTATTTGAATAATAAAAAGCCTGCGCGGCTCGCAAGCTTTTTTTGACTTGTTATTAGTTTTTCACATGATTGCCCATAAATCCAGACAGTATTTCTGACACTTCCAGGACTTTAGGCAGTGCGGCTTTCTCAATAAATTCATTATGAAGAATCGTGTCGGTTGCGACCAAATTAATGGCGGCAATAACCTGACCGCTGCGATTGATAATAGGTGCCGCCACAGATTGAATTCCATGGTGCAACTCACCTTTTGTGATCGCATAGCCCTGCTCGCGGATGGTCGCTAATTCTTGTTGGAAATCCACAAAATCAGTTTTGGTCCGTTCGGTGAAAGGTGTTAAGTTTGAGCCGTATAATACTTGATTTAACCGCTCTTGTGGTTGATAGGCGAGTTGAACTTTTCCATTTGCTACTGCATGGGCTGGAAGTCTAAGCCCGATATTCACATTAACAGCGGATACCCCTCTCGCTGCAGCACTGCCCACATAGACCACCTCATGTCCATCCAATATCGATAGATGGCAGGAGGCCCCCGTTTCATCCCTTAATTTTTCTAAATAGGGCTGGGCAATCTCTGGAAGCTTTAATGTGCTTAAGTATGCAAAGCCCAATTCTAATACCTTAGGGGTTAAATTGTATCGTTTGGTATGTTCATCTTGATAAAGATACCCGAGTGTTTGCAGTGTATACAATAACCGGAATGGGACCGTCCGGCTTACATCCAGTTCTTTCGCGATTTCTACCAAGGATAATGTCGGCCGCTCTTCACTAAATAACTTTAAAATTTCCAATCCTCTCACTAAAGAATTGGCACTATACCGTTCCTTTTCCTCTTTTGCCATCAGCATTTCACCATCTCAATGTTAGTAATTTCTTATAGTACAATCATATCAAAGTAAAGCAATGAAACTGTATCTTTATTTTTTTGCTACAGTGGTTAGAAACTCGAGGACGATTGAATTAAATTGATTCGGGTCTTCTTGATAGCACAAATGACCTGTCCCAGGTATGATAACCATTTTTGAGCCCTGAATCGCATCGTGAAAAACCTCTGATTCACTTACCGGGGTAACTTTATCCAATTCACCGCAAATGACAAGGGTAGGAACGGTGATAGAAGATAGGGTATCCATTTGATTCAAATGAAATAAGGAATAAGCGACAGAGCGGAATCCCATTGGCCGAATTTGCCCATAGATTCTTTCTGCTTCTTTCTTGATTTCAGGATCAGGCTGTGGCGAAAGAAGATCCGTTACCCGTAGTTTTGCTAGTTCTTTTGGCTCCATTGTTTCCATGTTCGTTAAGCGATTTTTTAATTTCCGTTCATTCTCTTCCTTACTCAGGGCCACTGCCCCTCTTGTCGCATCGGAAATAATTAGCGCATCAACCATTTGCGGGAATCGGCTGCAAAAGTCAAGGGCAATCGCTGAACCCATGGAATGTCCTAAAAGCGTAACGGATTCATAGTTTAAGTTTTCAATAAATCCTTTTAACACATCGGCAAACTGCGTAAATTCCTTCAATTCCTCTTTTGGATCAGAACTTTTCCCATATCCGGGCGCATCCCATGCGATGACCGTAAACTGCTCAGATAGACCCTTTAATTGTTTTTTCCAGGATTGCGAATTATTCCCCATGCCATGTAAAATGATTAATGGGGCACCTTCCCCTTCGATTTCATAATGAATCGTTAAATCCTCCACTTGTAAAAAAGCCATTTTTCTCCCCCTAAATAGTGATTGTTTCATTGGCGAAACAACGTTTTATATTTTCCATGATAAAACAAATTCAGTATATGTCAATGGAGTTTTCAGAAATTTCATTAGATTGTAAGAAGATAATTAAAAATTAATGAACAGAATTGGATATCCCTTGCTTAAAATGAAAGAATCTGCACTTTAGCATTTAGTGAATGTGGATAGCGTATCACCATCCTCTTCAAAGTAATTCAGGTACCTTTTTGGAGAATATCCCCTTTACCCGTCAAAACGGCCAAAAAGCCAGGCATCATGATGCCTGGCTTAGGTAAATCTAGCAATCGTTCCAGTCCCCTTGTCCTCTATATCGAATAATCCTCAGGTATAAACACCCTCAGTTGTTTTGGCTTTACATACACATCCTCACCTGATTTTAGATTTAGGCTACGAAAGTGTTCTTTCGTTAATTCTACTTCCAAAAAGTCTCCTTCATCTTTACGGATTAATTCAATTTGTACAGCTGCCCCTACAATATGAATATAGCTAATTTTAGCAGCAACGGCATCCGGGCTTGCTTCGCGTTCGATACTAATGTCATGTGGCCTGACGTATCCTACTGCTTCTCTATTCTCTGTTCCAGCGAATTCTGGTGCATCGACTTCAAAACTACCATGCTGTAATTTCCCGTTATGCAAACGGCCTTTAAACAAATTAACATTGCCTAAAAAGTGATACACAAAAGGACTAATCGGATTTTCATAGACTTCTTCTGGTGTACCTATCTGCTCAATTTTCCCTTCATTCATGACGACAACCCGATCAGCCACGTCAAGGGCCTCCTCCTGATCATGCGTAACAAAAATGCTCGTAATCTGGTAATCATCATGGAGTTTTCGAAGCCATCTGCGAAGTTCTTTCCGAACTTTGGCATCTAAGGCACCAAATGGTTCATCTAACAAAAGAACCTTGGGCTCAACTGCTAATGCTCTAGCAAGGGCCACACGCTGCCGTTGCCCACCTGACAAATGGAAAGGATATCGATTGGCAAATGCCTCTAGCTTTACTAACTTAAGTAATTCATAGACCTTCTCTTCAATCTCCTTTTTGGATGGGCGGGTTTTTCTAGGACGTACCTTTAACCCATAGGCGATATTATCAAAAACAGTCATATGGCGGAACAAAGCATAATGTTGAAAGACAAAACCGACTTTACGCTCTTTTGTGTTAATCAGGGTCATATCTTCTTCCCCAAAAAGAATCGCTCCCTGATTCGCAGCTTCTAATCCTGCGATAATCCGTAGAAGGGATGTTTTGCCGGATCCCGAAGGCCCAAGAAGTGCGACGAGTTCCCCCGTTTGAATATCAATTGTAATATTATCAAGGGCTTGGAATGTCCCAAACGATTTAGAGATGTTTTGGATTTGAATACTCATCTTAGGATGCTCCTTCCTCAGGGATTTCTGATTTTTTTACTTTCCATTCAATCACATTTTTCACGACTAACGTAATAATCGCAAAAAATGACAACAAGGACGCAACCGCAAACGCCGCGGAAAATTGATATTCATTGTATAGAATTTCAATATGAAGCGGCATGGTATTTGTCAGCCCCCGAATATGACCTGAAACGACTGATACCGCTCCAAATTCCCCAATTGCACGGGCACTGCAGAGAATAATGCCATATAGTAATCCCCATTTTATATTCGGCAGCGTTACCAATAAAAAGGTCTTCCATCCGTTCGCGCCTAACGTCAATGATGCTTCCTCGTCGGTCGTCCCCTGTGTTTGCATTAACGGAATTAGTTCCCGGGCTACAAAGGGCAATGTCACCAATAGTGTAGCAAGTGCAATACCTGGCACCGCAAAAATAATTTTTATATCATGATCCATTAGCCATTGTCCAAATAAGCCATGAGCACTAAACAATAGAACAAACACCAATCCCGCGATAACAGGTGAGATGGCAAACGGAAGGTCAATAATCGTAATCAAAAGACTTTTTCCTTTAAAATTGAACTTGGTCACCGCCCAAGCAGCAGCTACGCCAAAGATGGCATTGAGCGGCACGGTAATCAGGGCGATGATCATCGTTAACTTGATTGCCGATAAAGCATCTGGATTGCTAATGGCAGCTAGAAAAACGGCACTGCCCTTATCAAATGCTTTTATAAAAATAGCTACCAGCGGTAAAACCAAAAATAAACATAAAAATCCTACGGCTAGTATAATTAGAATCCAGCGAACGAGCCGAGCCTCAGAATCACTTTTTGTATTCTTTACCGGTAAACTTGAATAGTGCACCGAAACGTGTCCAGCCATAATTACCTCCTATTGATTTAGATAAATTTTCTATTCGTCCACCACTGCAGTAAATTAATGACGAATAAAAGAATGAAAGAAAAAATAAGCATAACCGCGGCGATGGCCGTTGCTCCTGCATAATCATATTGTTCTAGCTTCGTCATGATCAAAAGAGGGGTAATTTCCGTGCGCATGGGCATGTTCCCGGCAATAAAGACAACCGAGCCATACTCACCGAGTGCCCTGGCAAAGGCTAGGGCGAAACCTGTTAGTGCCGCAGGCAGCAACTCAGGGAAAATAACTCTTACAAACGTTTGCAATCGGTTTGCTCCCAAACTGGCCGAAGCTTCTTCTATTTCCTTATCTACGTTCTGCAAAACAGGCTGCACCGTTCGAACGACAAAGGGTAATCCGATAAAGGTTAGGGCAAGCGTAATTCCAAGTGGAGTAAAAGCCACTTTAAAATTCAAGAATTGGCCAATCCAGCCATTTTGCGAGTACAAAGTTGTTAAGGCAATTCCTGCAATCGCAGTCGGCAGGGCAAATGGTAAATCGACGAGGCCATCAATCATTCGTCTTCCCGGAAAACGATAGCGGACCAAGACCCATGCAATTAACACACCAAAAACAACATTTATGAAGGCGGCTAATAAAGAGGCCCCAATACTTAATTGATAGGAAGCAACCACCCTCTGGTCAGAAATCGTCTCCCAAACTTTTGACCACGGGACCGTCACAGAATGAATAAAAATCGTCGATAAAGGGAGAATGACGAGGATGCTAATATAAAACATCGTAAACCCTAGGGAAATGCCAAATCCGGGCAGAACACTATTTCTTTTGACTTTCAAGCCTTGCAAGTGAGCCATGAGGTTGTCCCCTTCCGTAGAAGATACATAAGGGGTCCCAAATCTCAAAGAAGCTAGGATCTGGAACGCCTATCAATGAGTAAGTCTGCTTACTTTGGTAGATAAATTTGGTCAAAGGTACCACCGTCATTAAAGTGCTTCTCCTGTGCCTTTTTCCAACCGCCAAAATCATCATCAATCGTAACTAAATTGATTTTGGGGAATAGATCTGAATACTTGTCAAGAATAGCTTGGTTCCGTGGGCGATAGTAATTTTTCGCGATAATTTCCTGCCCTTTGTCGGTGTATAAATAGTTCAAATAGGCCTCTGCTACCTCTTTCGTTCCCTTTTTGTCGACCACTTTATCAACCACAGCAACTGGAGGCTCCGCGAGAATACTAATCGAAGGCACGACAATTTCAAATTTGTCTTTCCCTAATTCATTCAGTGTCAGGAATGCTTCGTTCTCCCAGGCAATCAAGACATCGCCAATCCCCCGTTCCACGAAAGTTGTCGTAGCCCCGCGTGCACCAGAATCTAAAACTTCCACATTTTTATATAATTGGCTCATGAAAGTTTTAATTTTAGCTTCATCGCCAGCATATTTTTCTTTCGCATAAGCCCATGCCGCTAAATAATTCCATCTTGCCCCCCCAGATGTCTTTGGGTTCGGCGTGATAACAGAAACACCTTTTTTGGTTAAATCATCCCAATCATTAATACCTTTCGGGTTATCTTTTCTTACTAAAAATACAATCGTCGAGGTATAAGGAGTTGAATTATCCGGCAGCCTCTTTTGCCACTCCTTATCCACTTTTCCACTTAGGTTTGCAATCTCATCGATGTCATAAGCCAATGCTAAGGTCACAACATCTGCTTCAAGCCCATCAATAACAGCACGGCCCTGTTTACCCGAACCACCATGTGATTGTTGGATGGTAACGCGCTGACCCGTTTTTCCTTCCCAATATTTAGCGAATTCCGTATTAAATTCTTCATAGAGCTCACGGGTTGGATCATATGAGACATTTAATAATTGAACGGGGTCCTTCTTTTTCGATGCCTCTTGTTTGGTTTTATCATCGTTATCTTGTTTTTTGGGACTACTTGCTGTATTACTGCTGCAACCTGCTAAAATGACCGCCAGTAAAACAAGGACTAATGTAAATTTGTAGGCCATTTTTTTATGAATTTTCATTTGATATCCTCCAATTTTTTTAATAATAAAAGGCTGCTGAATTTTCACATTATGCAGAAGGACTTAAGCCCAGACTTTTTGTAAGTAAGTCCGTCCAAAGCTCCCTTTGCACAATCAAAAAATTAAGCAGCCTTCAGAATGACTGATCGGCAACATGTTCATAAGAGTATAACCAATTGATTAGTAAGTGTTGTCACTTTTTGTGAATGATTTTTGTTCATTTGGGGCGACCCTTTTCGTTCCAAATCGAGTTTTCTCTGTCTTATCAATTTGAGTAATCGTGCCGTCATGAATGGTTATCACGACCGAACCATACTCCATACCTTTTAAAGTCGCTAGAATAAAACTTTCTTTCGCTTGATCCACTACTGCCATATTATCACCCCTTCTAATCTAACAATATCTCATAAGAATACTTGGTTTTAATTCAAAAAAAATAAACCCGTATTTTCTTACCTAGATCAAGGACAACAATGTGGACTCCACTTACTAATCGGATATCTCATAGTGAGCAGTTCTCCCTTCTAATGAAAAAAGGCTTATACTCGGGTAATGGAGTATAAGCCTTTGGTTTTCCAATCAGCTCAATATTTAATTTAAATCCTCTGTGGGAAGGAACTTGAATTATTTTTATTTTATTCTGACCTTTCCTACCTGTCAAGTATGTTTTTAAAATTTCTTAAATATTATCAGGTTTGGAGATTGGATTCAATAGATTAGTTAGAGGTAAATACCACTGCCTAGACGAAAATATTTATGAAAGAAACGCCGATATTTTAGAAAAAATGGGGCTTAAAATTGGGCGAATTCTGAGTTGGAAAGACATTGAGTCGTGCATACGAAAGTTTGTCGTCCCCACCGATATTCAAATAGTGTGTGAAACCTGTTCCTGGCGTTCATATGCATTTGTTCCAGAAAAGGTGAATTTGTTTTTTTTCATTAACGTAAATTTATTTTGCTGATACCACTCATGTGTTTCATTTTTAATTCTTGGTAAGTTCTTTACCATTTTTGTGAAATCTTCAATGAAAAGCTGTTCTTTTGATTCCAGTTTTTTGCGCGCAAAACTTCCGATTGACCCCTGTAAGAACCGTCCCTTAGGTCGCACGCCGGGTCTGAGAATAAGTCCTCTTTCTAATTAAAAGAAGTAACGTCCTTTCCAGTAAAAGGGCATTTATTTTTTTAAAATTATATGTCTTTTTCTCCATTAACACCATTAATGGAGTAGCTTACGGTTATTTCCGAATTTAAGGAGTGGGAGACGGAACAATATTTGTCTTTTGATAATTGAATTGCTCGAATGATCTTGTCTTCCGGCAAGTCTCCATCAAACGCATAATGAATGTTTATCGTTGTGAATCTTTTGGGATGGTCTTCGGCTCGTTCGCCTTTCACATCCATTTGGAAGGCGGAAGGCTCGAGGCGCATTTTATGCAAGATTGACATAATATCCATTCCTGTACAACCTGCAACTGCCTGTAAAAGTAATTCTGTCGGCCTAGCGCCTGTGTTCTCTCCCCCGACTTCAGGAGCTGCATCCATGTTAAACTCATGACCAGAGGGAGTAACGCCCGAAAATGCCATTTTTTCTTTCCAGTTAATTGTAAAATCCATATTCATACCCCTTTCACGTTTTTATTCTAACCAATCAGAGCATTCCTTATTTTTATTTCCAATTGCGTAGATGATGACTGGCACTTGGTATAGCCTCTAAAAATACTTGAAATCTAAAACTATTTATACTATGATTGATTTCAGCTTAATATCTACATATTGTTTAGTTTTTTGAAAATAAAACTATATATTGTATTCGCCTTAGGAATAGATGCCGCTAGCGGCTTAATAGGGAATCCGGTGAGAATCCGGAACTGCCCCCGCAACTGTAATTGCTGACGAAATGAGCAAACCACTGTATGAGAGAGTTTATGAAAATAGACGCTTATATGGGAAGGGCTCAAAGTAGAATGACGCAAAAGTCAGGAGACCTGTCTTTCTTAAGTAGTTTCACTTCTTCGGGGATTGAGGAGATGAACGATGGCAGCAAAAGGCAGGAAGTCTTCTTTTTTCCTTTTGTCGTGTGATCGTTTCATCCGCTCAAATCCCTTGAGCGGATTTTTTTGTTAAAGGGGAAATGACGATGACTACAAAAGTAAAAAATAAAATTCAATTAGTATTAGATTGTCTCAAACAATCTTCAGAAAGATACCAATTGGATACAACCATGCTTGAAAAACAAATTAGAGAACTGAACGTGCCAGAGGCTGAAGCTAACCAGCACGCACTCCTCTATGCCATCAATCATATTGCCATGGACCAGCCCGATTGGACCTTTGTCGCATCTAGTTTATTTTTGAATGAATTGTATCAAAAGGCGGCCAAGAACCGCGGATACGACCACACGGCAAAGTACGGAGATTTTTACCTCCTCATTAAACAATTAACAGAAATCGGCATTTACTCTAGCAAACTACTAAGCACCTATACGAAAGACGAAATCGATGAACTAGCTAGTGTGATTGCCCCCGAACGGGATACTCTATTTACTTACATCGGGTTATTTCTACTTGCTGATCGCTATCTCGCTCAAGATCATGAGCGAAATGTGTTTGAACTGCCGCAAGAGCGCTTTATGATCATTGCGATGACGATCATGCAGAATGAACATTCCTCCAAACGGTTACAGCTTGTAAAAGAAGCATATTGGGCCCTAAGTCATCTCTATATGACCGTTGCGACGCCCACACTCGCGAACGCCGGCAAAAGTTTCGGCCAGCTATCCTCTTGTTTCATTGATACTGTTGACGATTCTCTTGACGGTATTTATTTAAATAATTGGGATACCGCGAGACTGAGTAAAGATGGGGGCGGCATTGGCCTCTATTTTGGAAAAGTCCGCGCACTTGGCTCCGATATTAAAAAATTCAAAGGCAACTCTTCAGGGGTTGTTCCGTGGATTAAGCTGGTCAATGATACTGCGGTAAGTGTCGACCAGCTGGGGCAGCGGCAAGGCGCAATTGCTGTGTACTTGGATGTCTTCCATAAAGATATTATGAACGGCTTTCTTGATTTGAAAACAAATAATGGTGATGAACGCCGTAAAGCCCATGATATTTTCACCGGCGTGGCCATACCCGATCTTTTTATGAAAAAACTGCAGGAAACAGATGAGAATGGAAGAAGTATCGGCGAGTGGCATACCTTTTGTCCCCATCAAGTCAAGCAATATATGGGCTGGAAGGATGATAACGGGAACCCACTGGGACTCGAGGATTTTTATGATGAAACCGATCAGGATTATTTTTCAAAAAAATACGAAGAAGCTGTGAATCATCCGTTGCTGCCAAGGAAAACGTACCGGGCGATGGAAATTATGGCGCGGATCATGGTATCTCAGTTGGAAACGGGTACCCCTTACATGTTCTACCGTGACGAAGTAAACAGACAAAATCCCAATAAGCATCTGGCTGGGGCCGGCCGCACCTCGATATATTGCAGCAACCTATGCACGGAAATCGCACAAAATATGTCGGCGACAACCATCATCAATGAATACCAGGATGAAGACGGGAACATTGTCATCGTTCGCAAGCCCGGTGATTTCGTGGTTTGTAACTTGTCTTCTATTAATCTGGCAAAGGCGATCCCGGCCAATATTCTTGAGCGATTGATTCGCATTCAAGTAAGAATGCTGGATAATGTGATTGATTTAAATACAATCTCCGTTGGACAAGCCCAGATAACCAATCAAAAGTTCAGGGCCATTGGTCTCGGAACATTCGGATGGCATCATTTGCTTGCCCTTGAAGGCATACACTGGGAGTCAGAGGCCGCGGTGGAATTGGCCGACCAACTGTATGAGGAGATTGCTTACTATACAATCCACTCCTCTAAAGAACTGGCAATCGAAAAAGGCGCATATCGGGAGTTTCAAGGATCTGAGTGGCAAACGGGGGCCTATTTTGAGCAGAAAAATTATTGTTCGGAAAGATGGATGGAGTTAAAACAGGAAGTTGCTGAACGAGGAATCCGCAACGGCTGGTTAATGGCCGTAGCTCCTAACTCATCAACCGCGAAAATCGGCGCCTCCACAGATGGCATTGACCCCATCTATTCGGTTGAATATGCGGAGGAGAAGAAAAATTTTAAATTCAAAGTCACAGCACCGGACTTGAATCATAAAACGTATCTGTATTACCGCCGGGCACGACATGAATTAGATCAAATATGGAGCATTAAACAAAATGCGGCCCGGCAGCGCCACATCGACCAAGGGATCAGCTTCAACCTTTTTGTTCGTCATGATATTAAAGCCAAAGAATTACTGAACCTGCATTTGGAAGCTTGGAAGCATGGGCTAAAAACAACGTACTACGTTAGAAGTACCTCGCAGGCAGAAATAGCAGAATGTGAAGCGTGCCAAAGCTAGCACGAGGTATATGAGCCTTCGTTCAAATTGTAGATAAAAGAGGACAAACACGGTTAAGGAACTAGGTGAACCAACCTTTCTTATCGACCGTAATTGACTATCAGCTTAGCTTTCGGGCTTTATAAACCTTTCTTATCGACCGTAATTGACTATCAGCTTAGCTTTCGGGCTTTATAATCCTTTCTAATCGACCGTAATTGACTTTCAGCTTGGCTATTGGGCTTTATAAACCTTTCTTATCGACCGTAACTGACTTTCAGCTTGGCTATCGGGCTTTATAAACCTTTCTTATCGACCGTAATTGACTTTCAGCTTGGCTATCGGGCTTTATAAACCTTTCTTATCGACCGTAATTGACTTTCAGCTTGGCTATCGGGCTTTATAAACCACCTAAATGGAGATTTCGGCAACTAAATTTCAAAGCATTAATATTAAAACAAACAAGGAGGTTTTTTCAGATGGATATTCATGCACCATTAGCAAAAATAAAATTGTTAAACCCGGAGTTTCCTAATAAATCAACCGGAATCATTAACGGTGAATCTTCCGGCCTGCTGAACTGGAATGACATCGCCTACCCGCAGATGTACGATTTGTATCAAACATTATTGGGGAATTTTTGGAAAGCACAGGAAATTAATATGCAGGATGATATTAAACAATGGGATATGCTTAGTGCGGCTGAGAAAGAAGTATTTCTAAGGATCAATACCCAGCTGGCCTCGTTGGATAGTCTGCAAACACCAACGATGACACAAGTGATGGATTATGTGACCGATTCCAGCTTTAAGGCGATTTTTGCCGTCATTGCTCAGCAGGAAGCGGTTCATAATGAATCCTATTCTTACATCCTTAGCTCACTTGTCCCTTTAAGCGAGCAGAAGGCCCGGTTCAATCAAGCGAAAAGTGACCCCATCGTGCAAAAACGGAACCAGTTGATTTTGCAGGCTTATGAAAGCTTTCGTGAAACCCCGACACCGCAGCATTTATTTCAATTAGCTGTCAATTCGATAAATCTCGAGGGGATTTATTTTTATGCTGGCTTTGCTTTTTTCTATCACCTTGCCCGACAACAAAAAATGCTCAAGACGAGCACAATGATCAGCTATATCCAGCGGGATGAGATGCAGCACGCTTATTTCATCGCCCAGTTTATCCGGATTCTGTTAACAGAAAATCCAGAATTGAATCATCAGGAAAATATCGACTATGTCTATACAACCATTGGACAAGCTGTCGAGCTGGAAAAAGAGTGGGCCGCTTTCATCCTTAAAGATATAACTGGAATTGATTTAGATGAGTACGATGATTACACGGAATACCTTGCTAATAAACGGTTGCGCCAGCTTGGTTTAGCGAATCTTTATGAGGAGCGAATCAATCCGATGCCATGGATTCATGTGTTCAGCGATGAAATGATGAATGGAACCAAATCGGATTTCTTTGAACAAAAATCACGGACCTATGCGAAGGTAACGCAATCGAATGGCTTCGATGAACTATGAATCTCGCAATCGTGTATACCTCAAAAACAGGGAATACGGAAGAGTTAGTTTATGTCTTAAGAGATTTATTTCTTAGGAAAAAAATAGAGGTTTGTCTGTTTCGGAGTGACCAGTTCCCTTTACAGGATTTACCGTCCTTTGATGCGGTCATTATCGGTACGTACACATGGGGTGATGGGGAGATTCCCGTTGAAATGCGCGCGCTGTATCGCGCTTTTGAAACCATGGATACCAAGCATGTTGTAACCGGTGTTGTCGGCACTGGTGACAGCTTTTACCCCCACTTTTGCGGCGCAGTGGATGCTTTTCGGGACATGCTCTATGCCCACTGTCGTTTGGCTGTCACACTAAAAATCGAGGTCTCACCGCAAACAACAGACCTTGAGCGCTGCCGGAGATTCGCAGACACCATTTGGAATAAAATTGAAAATGGTGCCTAGTTGCTATTTAGTTGTATTTCCACTGAATATAAATTACAATTAATGTATAAAAATACAAACATATTTTAGAAAAATAACTACCTGGAGGGCAATCATGTTACAGAAAAAATTAATAGATTCAGAGCTAGTCGCTTGGACCATTCAGCAGCGCCGGCATTTTCATATGCACCCTGAGTTATCAGGACAAGAATATAAGACAGCTGCCTATGTAAAAGAGAAATTAGCTGAATTTGGTATTCCGCTAGATTCAAGGTTTTCGGCACCAAATGTGGTTGCCTCTTTTAAAGGAACAGAAGGAAACAAAACCATTGCGCTTAGGGCTGATATGGACGCCCTTCCACTTCAAGAAGAAGGGGAGCACAAGCCCTATATTTCAACCGTACCAGGCGTTATGCACGGCTGCGGTCATGATGGTCATACGGCAACTTTGCTAGCAGCTGCCAAATGGATGAGCGAAAATCCACATCTCGTAAAAAACAATATTGTCTTGATTTTTCAAAGCTCAGAGGAAGCCTCACCAAGCGGTGCACAGCAGCTTGTAAAAGAGGGTGTATTGGACGGAGTCGATGTCATCTATGGCATTCATTATATCTCCGGTATGCCTCTTGGAAAAATTGGCTTTGCCACCGGCTATGCCATGGCCTCAAGTGATGATTTTGATATTACGATTGAAGGAACAGGCGGACACGGCGGCTATCCGCATCAAACGGTGGACCCAATCTATATCGCAACCCACCTGATTCAGGCGTTTCAATCGGTTGTCAGCAGAAGTTTGAATCCGATGCATGCAGGCGTGATTTCGTTTGGCGGGATGCAGGCGGGCAATTCCTATAATGTCATTCCTGAAAAGGTTACATTACAAGGAACAATCAGGGCCATGACGTTTGATGGAGCAGAGTTGATGCATAAAAAAACGGCTCAGTTAACGGAATCGATTTGTGCAAGCTTTGGAGCAAAAGGGCATTACCGCTTTATTGAGGGAACGCCACCTTTGTACAATCATCCAGAGGCATGCGATGTGGCTAAAGACATCATTGTAAAAACCTTTGGAGAAGATGTCTTTGTGGTAAAGGAACCAGTGATGGGCGCTGAGGATTTCTCCTATTATTTAAAGGAAAAAACCGGAGCTTTCATCAATGTTGGCATGCAAAGCGAAAAAAGCCAATACCCGCACCACCATCCCAAATTCGACATCGACGAAGCCGCCATTCCCGCAGGAATCGAACTGATGATCCAATTGGCTTTGAACGCCTGAATCATGAGGACGGTTCCCGCTGCCCCCCCCTTTCAGGCTTTTTTGCTTAACTAATTTTCCACATGCAATGTACCTGTTAGTAAAACAAAAATTCCCAATCGTTCAGGTGTGCTATGTTATGATGAGTAATAGTTGTTAACCTTGAATTTACTTTAGTTAACATTTAAATATAATTGAAACTGGGGGGAGAATTATGTATAAGTTGCGGGGACATCATCTTTTTTGCCTTTTGGGCTATCGGGGAATGGGTTATTCCGAAGAATACGTGGAAAATATGACACATTTGCATCAAACCTTGAGAGAAAACCCCAATACGTTAATTCAGCTCGTAAAGGGACCTGATCAGTTGTGCGAAAAATACCCCAACTCAGGTAAATACCACTGCCAAGACGAAAATATTTATGAAAGAGACGCCGTTATTTTAGAAAAAATGGGGCTTAAAATCGGGCAAATTCTGAGTTGGAAAGACATTGAGTCGTGCATACGAAAGTTTGTCGTCCCAACTGATATTCAAATTGTGTGTGAAACTTGCTCCTGGCGTTCATATGGAGTTTGTGAGGAAGGTATTCGAGAGATTCATGAAGAGAAGGGCTTAAGAAAACTTTAACAAGCCCATTAACCTTAATATATAAACCTTTGAGCGCCGTTACCTTTAAAAATATTGACGAAGGACTTTTTTGAAAAACAACAGAGAGGAACATCTTTCCCCTCTGTTTGCCTTTTACGCCTTACCGCTTTAATAAGCGGGGGTCTCCGCAGGATGGTCCTACACCGCATTAAACGTTAGCAGAATCCACTAATCCCACTTCTACACCTAAAAGTGGAAATCAATCCACCATAATGTATTTTCAACTAATTATTACAAATTTAAGACAGAAAACGATCCAACATTTCGAATATTACAATGGGGTAGATCATATGAGTCATGGTCTTATTTATAACTAAAAAGAGAGAATAGGAGAAATGATGATTTTGACGAAGGAATTAACTGGAAATGGCGAATTAACATTAAGCAGGAAAGAAACTTACGGAAAAAGCAAGCACACAAAAAGTGTACCGGTTTTCACTTCGAGGATGGAAAAACGTGAATATTATAAAAGCATACAGTTTGATCTTCGAAATGTACTAGATGTCAAAGGATTCTTAAAAGATATTCGAGCAAATTGGAATACATATGTTTCACAGGTTAACCAATGGATTCAAAAAAATACCATAAAAAAACTGATTGTGACTGGCATATTTACCGTTGTTCTTGGCTTGTATACAAGCACTGCGGATGCAGCCTTTATCAAAGAATATACATATCAAGTAAAAAGCGGCGAAAAAATTGAAACGATCGCTGCGATTCATGGAGTCACTGCACAAGAAATTTTAGATGCCAATGGGCTGACTTCCATTGTCGGTAAAAAAATTCTTTTACCAAAAGTAGAAGACAAAACAGTTACCGCCACTACACTTAATGTTCGCTCGCAACCAACCACTAAAAGTAGTATTATTGGAACCTATAAAAAAGGGGATGTTGTCAAGGTTGCATTCGTAGAAAACGGCTGGGCCGGCATTCTGATCAAGGGCCGAGTTTGTTTTGTCAGCGCTGACTATCTTTTACAAAAACAATCAATTGAATCTCAAGCAAAAACAATGGTAGTCACTGCCTCATCGTTGCGAGTTAGAGAAGCTGCTTCTACGAACAGTCCGGTACTAGGTTCGTTCAAATTAAACGATCATGTAGCTGTGACATCAACCTCCAATGGTTGGGCTCAGATTCAATGGGGCGGAAAAAAAGCGTTTGTTAGTGCAACCTATTTAACGAATACCGCACCGGCAAATACAAAAATTGAGCCTACTAAGACCAACAGCACAGTGTATGTGATTAAGAGCGGTGATACGTTTACAAAAATCGGTAAAACATTAGGGGTCTCTGTCTCGGCCATTCAAGTACTAAATCCAACAGTAAACCCAACAAAGCTGAAAATTGGCCAAACAATCAACATCCCTGCCACAACTGCCTCTACTCCAAATCAAATAACCGTAGCAGCACAAATAGGTGGAGTAGAGCCTGGGGGAACTTTTCGTTTCATCACGCCTGATGGATACACTCATATGGCAAAAGCCTCAGGCAACATGATAAATGAATTATTTAACCACCAAGGAAAAAACGTAACACTAACACTTGAAGGTAACAGAGGTCAACAAATGACTTTACATTCTCTTCAATAACAGAGGGACGCGAGGCATGTCGATTCTTGTGCTTCAAAAATTAAAAAATGAAGCGAGAGAAGCGTCCCCTCGTCCCGCTTCAACTTTTTTGCTCGAATTCACGGAAACTTTTAATTACCACCAACTGCCCCTATTAAACTAACAAATTTGTTTTTTTATATTCTTCCTCTGCTACATTTTTGACTCTCTCACAAAACTGCACGACAATTTTATCACTTGAAAAGAGTAAAAATAATTTAAGGAACGATTTCAACGGGCGATTCGTGCAGGTATAAGTAAACAGCGTTTTTTGCTGGTTGATTTGGCATAGTTCATACAAGGCCGTAATCTCAAACATTTTTGCAAGCGTGAAGCCTACTTTTAATTTCTTTTTATCAGGAGCATTTTCATATTCTAATGTCTCGACATCGTACTCCTCTATACGTTTCCCCTCTTTATATTTTTGACGATAGATACTTCCAACACCTTCATCCGTCACTTTTACAGGTTTATGATCTACCACTTGCGGCATAATTTTTTGCATTTCCTCTAATGATCCATCTAACAGTCCCCAAACTTGATCAATCGGTGCCTCTATTTCGATTTCTTTTGACCATGACTTCATGTTAACACCTCTTTTATTTGCATTAAAAAAATTGCTTACTTAATAAGTATTCCTCTTTAATTGGCGAATTCCTTTTAGAGCCTGTTAAAAATGAAAAACTCGAACAATGAGAGATATGAAAAATTCGGGGGTTTTAGTGCTGAACATCCGGAAACATTCATCGTCGAATATGACATACTAGATGTGACAGATTTCAAGGAAAATACAACATATGCTATTATTTAAAATAAAAACGTGAGGTGGCCCCTTTGTTAAACTTAAACTCGACAGATGAAAGAAAAAAAGCTGCTGGTGAGAAAGCAGCAGAATTTATTCAGGATGGAATGACGATTGGTTTAGGTTCTGGTTCAACCGTTTATTGGCTGTTGAAAAAATTGGGCGAGTTAGTCGATCAAGGGCTTACTATTAAAGGCATTCCTACCTCTTTAGGTACGGAGGACTGGGCCAAGGAATTTAATATTCCGTTAACTGATTTCTCCCAAGTGCAATGTCTAGATATTGCGATTGACGGAGCCGATGAAATTGATCCCAATTTCAACTTGATCAAGGGCGGCGGCGGCGCTCTCTTACGTGAAAAGCTTGTCGGTGCCAATGCGAAGAAGCTAATTATTATAGCAGATGAATCAAAAATGGCCACAACCTTAGGGAAGTTCCCACTCCCGGTCGAAGTTGTCCCATTTGGCTGGGAAGTGACAGCTAAAAGAATTGCACAGCTTGGCGCCACTCCGCATTTAAGAAAAAAGGAAGAGAAAGTTTTCATTACCAATAACGGAAACTATATTTTAGATTGTCAGTTCCAGACCATCCCTAATCCCTTAGGGCTGCATAATCAATTAAAGCTCCTATTAGGGGTGGTAGAAACTGGTCTATTCATCGGAATGACGGACACTATCATAATTGGTGGAGAAGGCGAAGTAAAAGTCTTAAATAAATAGGGAGGCATGATAGAAACGCATCCAATAAGGGACATTGGCTTCATTTTTGCTAAAGGCCCTTTAAAATCCTCGACCTTTTTGATTCTAAATTCATGAAACCGTCTAAGTTAGGTGATTCTAGATGTATCTATTAAGTTGTAATTGGCTAAAAATATAAATCCTTCCCTCCTCCTTCAAAAATAACAAAAGGCCAGGCATCACGCCTGGCTCATGAGAGGGGATATCACCTCTTGGCGTATGGATCTCTTAATATCTTTAAGTCTATCAATTTTCCAACAAATTTCGAGTCGTGCCAGTGGCACCGAAATTTTTACGCTGATACCTGTTGCCGCTGAACGGTGTTTCGTTTATTCCGTTTTACACTCAGCCATTCATACATAATTGGTATAATTAAGAGGCAGATAAGAGTGGAACTGATCATGCCGCCGACAACGACAACCCCGAGGGTTTGAGAAACAAGTGTGTTTCCATTACTTGAGGCCGCTAAGGGAAGCAGGGTCAGGATCGTCGTCCCCGCTGTCATGAACACCGGCCTCGCCCTTGTAGCAGTTCCCAAAAGGATTGCCTGTCTCACTACCATTCCTGCAGCAAGATTCCGTTCAATTTTATCGACGAGGACAATTCCGTTGGTGACGGCAATCCCAGCAAGCATCAACATTCCAATCAAGGCGGCAAGATTCCATTCCATTCCGAGAATCGCCATGCCCCAAATAGACCCAATTAAGGCCAGCGGAATACAGATCAATACGGCAGCCGGTGCATGCCAGCCACGAAATACCGCACTTACAATCATCAGAACGAGTGCAAGTGACAGGATGAGCGCGAGACTCATTTCCATTACCATTTGCGTGACTTGCTGCGAGATTCCGCCAAGCGAATAGTCAACACCAGAAGGAAGGTTCAACCCTTTCATTGTTTCGTTAACTTGTCTCGTTACCTTGCCAATGTCTCTTGTGACAATGTTACCGGTCACGGCAGCAAATGGATGGCCGTCCCGTTCACTGATAACTGTTTGGCTGCTCGTCTCCAATGTCGTAATTTCCGCCAGCGACACCTGTGAACCATCCTTGGCAGTAAACGTTTCATGTCCAATTTTTGAAAGAATCGTTTTTTCCGGATTTGGATCACCGGCAAATACAAGTTGACCTTGAGCGGTGTCCATATGAAGCTCAATTGGGATTGGTACATCTCCATTGACAACGTCCATTCTTAAATTTTGGGGTAAATAGCTATTAATTCGATTCGTTATTTCATCGACATGAAGACCTAATCGTTGAATTTTCTTCTGATTAAGTGCAAGGAAATGTTTCATCGACTCATCAGCATCGTTTGCTGTTCCTTCCACACTCAATCCAGGTATCATCTGCAATTTACTTCTTACCAGAATCGCAGCTGAATCTAGTTCACTTTGGTCTGCCCCCGTTAAATTCACCTTTAATCGTGAATCATCACCGGCAATATTTTGATTGGCAACGGTGAAGACAGCAGATGTTGATAACGCTCCAAGCTGGCTGCGCAATTGTTTCACGAATAGGTCTGTGTCTGTTTGATTCTTGATTCCAACAGAAATATTGGCGATATTTTGCTTTTGAATCCAGCCGCCGCCTTCATCAAATACATCATCAAACATCGGCGTAAACGTTGAACCAAGAGTAGAAGTGAAGGTTTCGACCTCTGCTCTGTCTTTTAAGATGGTTTCGATATTTTTTACCTCAGCATCAATGTCACCAAGCTGGGCATTCTCAGGAAGCTCCACCTGAATGGTCACACCATTGGCATTTTCTCTTGGAAAAAAGTTCACTGGCAGGAAAGCAGCTATGACCGCTGTAATAGCAAATAAAGCCACAGTAAGGACCACAATCACTTTTTTCTTTAAAAATACCCATTGAAGTACGTTTCGCGCTTTCATCTCCACGTCAACTGACTTCGTAATCGGCTGTTTTTTCCAACATAAATAGGCTAATGCAGGTACGACTATAATGGAAACTGCCAGTGATGTGATAAGGGCAATGACAACGGACCAGGCAAATCCAGAAAGAGCAGAACTAATCATCCCGCCGATGAGGGAAATAGGCAGAAATACGGCAACAGTAGTTGCAGTAGATGAAACAATCGCAGGAATCATTTCCACGACCCCGCTCGCCAATTGCCGAGCTGTTACCAGGTCGCCCGATTGTTCTATTTGTTTTCTGTACATATTATCAATTACGACAATCGAGTCATCGACCACTCGCCCCATCGCGACGATTAATCCAGAAATGGTTAAGATATTCAAGCTGACATCCATCGCTTTCAGGATAGCTGTTGCGGCAAGGAGGCAGATCGGCAATGACAGGGCAATAATCAGTGTTGAACGGATATTTCTAAAAAATACAAATACACAGATGACGGAGAAGACAATTCCTAATAATCCTTCTTTGATTAACCCTTTTAAAGCAGTGTTAATTTCTTTTCCTTGGTCCAATATGATGGAGAGATGAACGGCTCCTGACTTGACTTCAGGTATGGCTTGGATTCGTTCGTTGATCCGTTCTGTGACATCCGTAACGTTTGCTGAAGGTGTTTTTAATACATCAAGAAGAACACTTGGTTGTCCCGACGTTCTTGAAATCGTTTGTAAGTCTACTAAACTGCTCTTAATCGTAGCGATTTCATGTAAATCGACTGTTTCGCCGTCAGGTGTAGGAATTTTAATATTTTCTAAATCGGTGCGATTCATATCCCAACCTGTAACCCGGATCGGCATCGATATTTGTCCTTCCGGTCCGCCTTTTTCTTTTATCGTCCCTTGCGGCCATAACGGATGAATCGAAAAAAGGGCATTTTGGATATCTTTTACTGTTAAACGATATTTTTCGATTGGCTCTGGCTTCAGCGTCAACATGTATCCGGCTTTTCCTGCTCCGGTTACACGTACATCCATGACTCCAGGAACACGTTTGATTTCATTTGTCACTTTCGCTTCCATCGATGTACGCAATTGATTTTCATCGATTTTTTCGCTCGTCAAACTTAAGCGCAGCACCGGAAAAGAGTTCGTGCTGACCCTTGAAACCAAAGGTGTATTCACATGGTCAGGCAATTTCATTTTATCAATAGCCTTCTTTACGTCGTTTTCTACTTTTTCCATATCCGTATGGTTCGGGAAGTAAAGGCTTGCCATGAAACCTCCATCAAACGAGTTGGTTTCTATGTAGCTAAGCTTATCAACCGATTGGACAGCTTCCTCAACTTTTGCCGCAATCGTTTGTTTAACCTGATCTGCTTGATCATGGTCCGCTTGAATCGTAACCATAAGAGCCGTGTTGTTAATAGGCGGCAGATAATCCCGCTGCATCTGAAAAGCAGACATCGCCCCCCATGTGATGATCAAAGCGACACAAGTTAAGATTAATACCGACCGTTTCATTGCTGCTTCAATAAATCGATTCATGGAAAAATAAACCTCCCTTTACAAACTCCACAAGGTAAAAGGGTGACCAAAGGGTTGAGTCCTCACTCGCCACATCATGTATAAACGATTGTTTATATACATGGATAGGTGGTTGTGGGGCCACTATTTTTTTCTTTGTGTCACCCTTTTTATCATTATTTAATTAGACTCTTTATCCCCTGGATATGGTTTATCTCCTTTTGTCGCTTTCCAAAGAATCTTGTTTAATTTTTCAGGGTTTGCATGGTCAACCCCTGTAAAGTCTAGTTCTGCAGATTCCTTTGCCATTGGTGCGTTAACCCCATTTTTCCGATCTAGCGGATAGGTTGGTTCGATCACCTTAAAAGGAGTAAACGCTGGTTTATGCGTGAACGAGTTGACCATTGGAACAGCAGAGGCATCGAATTGGGTCATCGGCTTCATGCCCAAGATCATTTCCATCGTACGCAGCATGGAAGTTGTATCATAAAGGGTACTGTCCACTTTCCCGATTTGCGTGTAAGGGCTGATGACAAGTGATGTTGTCCGGTGGGCATCCACCGAATCCCAGCCATTTTGGGCATCATCTTCTGTCACAAATATAGCTGTTTCTTTCCAATAAGGGGAATGGCTGACCATATCGACTAGCTTTCCAAGTGCATAATCGTTTTGTGCGACCATCGCTTGCGGCGTTAGTTCTCCCACCTTCGTTCCAAGTGTATGATCGTTAGGCAGACGAACAACTTGCAGCTGTGGTAGGTTCCCGTTTTTTACAAATTGCTGAAATTCTTCTGCCCACGCCTCATATCGGGTAAGATCGGAAATTTTAAGATCATAGGAAGGAAAATCTGGGTCAAAATTATTGCCGATGCTAGGTTCATTCGCAACATATTTTCCTGTTTTTTTGTCATAATCGACGAATTCTCCATAGTTTCTGAATGATACACCTGAGCGAGCTGCATTCGTCCAGAGGAATCCTGCTTTTGGATAGGCAGCCTCGTTATCCCCTTCAAAGTCATAGCCGCGGTTACGTCCAGAATAGTTAGCCAGCCAGTTTTTCTCTACATAATCATTGGACTGTGCGGCTGTAGACCAGTTATGACCCTGGGCGCTGATTTCTGCATTCGCATAAAAGTTGTCCAATAAGACGAATTGATCAGCAAGTTGATGGATATTAGGTGTAATCTCTTTGCCAAAGATGGTTAAGCTAGGGTCGCCATTTCCTTTTTCCACATCGCCAAATACTTGGTCATATGTGCGGTTTTCCTTGATCACATAAATGACATGTTTGATCGGTGATTCCTGACCTTCAAAGCGAGGGATTGGGAATTTGTCACTTGCACTGAATCCAGTTGGCTTATAAATCTCATTATTCTTTTCTACTTGCTTCGTATATTTTTTTAACTGCTTTTCATTCGGAGTATCGATAAACGACATCGTTCCTTTGATCATGCTCCCGATATACTGTCCTTCCCGGTTCGAACCGGCTCCAAGGCCCTTCGCATTCAGGACCATAAGCTTATCATCATTTAAGTAGATACCGCTTGGGTACCAGCCAGTAGGAATAAGCCCTGTAACATCTCCTGCTTTTAGGTCAACAACGGCTATGTCGTTATTTCCTCCGTTCGAAACGTAAAGAGTTTTTCCATCCTTACTTAAGGCAAGCGCATTTGGCTGGCTTCCTGTGGGAGCATTTTTATACGGGCTTAGGGAAATTGTTTTGATTTCTTTTTGTTGATTAGGGTCAATGATGGAAATGGAATCACTATCAGAATTCGCTACATAGAGTTTGCCGTCCGCCGTGTTTTCAATAATCGCATTTGGATGCAGTCCGACGGGAATCGTGCTTTTAATGGTTAACGTTTCTGGGTCAACAACACTGATGCTGCTTTCACCCCAGTTACTTACATAAAGGGATTTCCCATCATGGCTTAATTCGGCAGTGTAAGGATTTTTACCAACAGAGGTGGTTTTTACAACTTGATTGGTTGTAAGATCCACTTTTGAAACCGAATGATGTAAATTATTAGCAACTAAAAGATACTTTCCATCCTTTGAAACAGATAATCCGGCCGGATAGAAGTTTGTTTTGTTTTTATCTGTCAGCATAATCGGAGAATGCTCAGTCAATGTTCCGTTTTCAAATCCATAAACGCGGATTTTGTTATTGCCTCCTGCTGATGCATAGACCGTTTTACCGTCCGGACTAAAAGTAACCCCTAAATAAAGGGCTTCGGGAGATTTGTAAGGAATGGTCTGAACTACTTGCTGGGTGCTTATATCGATTACTTGAATAGATTGGTCTCCTTGACCATCGTTGGAAACAATAAGATAGCGATGATCCGGACTTAACGCACCACCCATTGGAAAATTACCAAGCGTCACTTGTGAACCCGGAGGAGTAACCGTCCAGCTGTGAGGGGTAACAGCTGTTCCATCTTCTTTAGGACCGACCAATTTCGTATAAGCCGCATAGGTTGACGTGGAACCAAGAAGCAAGGTAACGAGCGATGCTGCCAGTAACTTTTTGTGTTTCATTTTAACATCTCCTTTTTGATTGGGTTTGTTTACAAAACCAATCTTACTCCCCTTTTGTAAATTGGAAGTTAAGGGAAATTAAAGAAATATAAAGAAAATTAGGAAAATATATCGATTGTTATTTATCTTTAGGAGAGATTTCCTAGTTTTCAGATAATACCATTCCAACTATTTGAGTATTATGTAAGATTGATGAAATGAAAAACCACCCTCACTGAACTAAAGGGTGGTAATTTGTTATTTAATCTATAAATAGGGGGGAGAGGCTGCCTCGGGTGGTTTCCCTGTCTTCCAGAACGTTTCCCACTTGTAAGTCTTTCCCTAGTAAAAAAGCAATCTCTGGTTCTACCTCTGGATGATACGAAATAAACAAAAGGAGGTCCCTCTTTCGTTCACCTTCTTTACTTTTGGTTGTTTTTACATTCTTTTGAACTATTAATTGAACTCATTGAAACCCGTTTCACCACAAAAATCGGGAAAAAGGGATCTAGTTGAATTTTATCAGCGAATTCGAACCATTTATCGTCGATTCCCAGCCATTTATTAGCGAATCGAAAGAGCCCGTACGTAACCAAACAAACGTTATTTCTTCATTGTAATCGTCTTTGCTTCTGTGTAGAAATCGAAGCTGTGGCGTCCGCCTTCACGGCCGATGCCGCTTGCTTTGGCTCCGCCGAATGGCGTGCGCAGGTCGCGGACGTACCAGCAGTTCACCCATAATAAGCCGGAATGCACTTGGGAGGTCACACGATGCGCCCTTCTCAAGTCATTTGTCCACACAACACCCGCCAAACCGTAAATGGAATCATTGGCGATTTGAATCGCCTCTTCTTCCGTTTTAAAGGGAATGATCACTGGTACAGGTCCGAAGATTTCTTCCTGGGCAACCCGCATTTTATTATTTACATCATAGAGAACAGTCGGCTCATAGAAGTTTCCAACTGTAAGTTCGGCAACGCGCTTACCACCGTGGGCAAGCTTTGCTCCCTCTGCTAGCCCGATTTGTACGTATTCATCAACCGTTTGTAAATGCCCCTTCGACACGAGCGCTCCCATATCTGTAGACTCGTCGGTCGGATCGCCGACATTAATGCTCTTCACAGCAGCAACATATTTATCTAAAAATTGGTCATATACCTTTTCTTGAACAAGGATGCGCGAACCGGCTAAACAAATTTCACCCTGGTTGCGGAAAATCGCTTCAATCGAACCAGCAACCGCTTCATCCAAGTCCGCATCTTCAAAGACGATATTTGCTGACTTACCGCCGAGCTCCAACGAAACAGGAATTAAGTTTTCAGCAGCATTGCGCATCACTGTTTTTCCTGTATTGGACTCGCCAACAAAGGAAATTCTCCGTACCGATGGATGTGACGCCATCACCGTTCCGACTGTACTTCCCGGGCCTGTAATGATATTTAGAACCCCAGGCGGCAAGCCTGCTTCATTCGCAATTTCCCCTAACAAAACAGCACTCAATGGTGTATAGGATGCCGGTTTAATCACGACAGTGTTTCCCGCTGCCAATGCAGCAGATGCTTTCCACGTCATTTGCATGAACGGCAGATTCCACGGAATGATTAGGCTCGTAACACCGGCAGGGGCATATTGGACATAGGACATATGATGGCTCATATCATAGTGTTCGTGTACCATGTATTTCGCCATCTCTGCGAAAAAGCGGAAGTTTTGGGCTGCACGGGGGATATCAAATCCGCGGCTTTCCTTAATCGGCTTCCCGACATCTAACGTTTCAACAAGGGCCAGCCGATCGACATTTTCCATGATTAAATCAGCCATCCGGCAGAGGATCTTTGATCTTTCTTCGACAGGCATCTTGCTCCAAACCCCGCTCGCAAACGTGTGCTGGGCCGCATCGATGGCAAACTTGGCATCCTCTACTCCGCCATTGGCAACCGATGCATGCTTTTTATTTGTTGCTGGATTAAAGGAATCAAATGTTTCTCCCGATAGAGCATCTCGGTATTCCCCATTGATAAACAGTTTCGCATCTTGAATGATGGTATTTTCAGCTACTAATTCTTTCGCCACACCCGTTCCTCCTATTCCTCGATCTCAAGAATCATCTCAATTTCAATTGCGGTATTGTTCGGTAATTGCGCCATTCCCACCGCTGAACGACCATGCTTCCCTTTTTCACCAAAAAGCTTCATGAGTAAATCAGATGCACCGTTCATGACTTTCGGCTGGTCGGTAAACTCTTCCGTGCTATTGACCATGCCAAGTACCTTGACGAATTGCTTTACCTTGCTTAATTCACCAATTTCATTTTTCACAACACTTAAAAGGTTCAACATCGATTGTTGGGCGGCTAAATACCCTTCTTCCACGGTTAAATCTCTGCCCAGTTTGCCGTGATATTGGTCCACACCTTGACCAGCGGTGAACAGCAGATTCCCCGTTCTGACACAGCCGACATAATCTCCATGTGCAGGTCGTAATGACGGCATCTCCAGCCCAAGTTCTTCCAGCTTTTCTTCCGGTGTACTCATGATTTTACCTCTTCCTTTATTTCAACATTTAGAAAGGCAAGGGCATTTCTTCCTAAAATATCCTGTTTTTGCTCTTCTGTAAGCTCCACAGTTTGATCAACAACTTCTCCAGGCGGGATCTCCCTAAGTAAAAACGGGTAATCAGATCCCATGACAATTTTTTCATGACCGAAACGATCGACCAAATATTTAATGTTTAAGGGATCATAATTCAATGAATCAAAATAAAAGTTCTTCGCATAATAGCTTGGCGGCTTATTTATGACTCTTAAATGCGGCCATACCTTCCATCCTTGATCAAGGCGCGGTAATATATATGGGAATGATCCGCCTCCATGGGCGAAACAAACCTTTAGTCCAGGGAATTTCTCAATCACACCGCCGCAGATTAAACTAGCGGCAGCAAGAGCAGTTTCACTCGGCATTCCGACAGTGTACATGAAATTATGGCGCGGCATCCGCTCTCTGCCTAATGTTTCCCATGGGTGAACAAACAACGGCACTTCCCATTTTTCCGCCATTTCAAAGAACTTCGTAAAAGCAGGATCATCGAGGTTTTGACCGTTAATATTCGTCCCGATTTCGATGCCTTTTAATCCAAGCTCATGCATGCAGCGGTCCATTTCGCGAATTGAAACCTCTACATCCTGGAGCGGAACCGTTCCAAGCCCGATAAAGCGGTCCGGATACTTATTCACGGTTTCGGCGATAAAATCATTTTGAATTCTCGCCATTTCCTCCGCTGCTTCTGGCTCAGCCCAATAGGAGAATGTCACCGGAATAGGTGACAATACCTGGATATCCACACCTTCTTCATCCATATCCTTGATTCGCTTTTCAGGATCCCATACCTGATCCGTTACTTCGCGGAACACCTTCCCGGCCACCATAATATTTGCACCGCAGGAACATGTTTTCTCGAGCGTCGGCCAGCGTTCGCCGCCAAATTTTCCTGCGAAGTTGGGAATGTCTTTTGGAATGATGTGTGTATGAAAATCTACTCTCATGATTTCTCCTCCGCTTTAAAATATCTCTTTCATTCAATCCTATATTTTCATCTAAAGCTTTCTTATCGAAGCTTCCATACTTATTCTGTATCAACAACATAGCCAGAACTGCAGTTGATCTTATTGACTATTTTTAGGATTCCATTCGTTTACTTCTTCTGACATCACGTGACCGCAGCTTTCACAAGTACGAAGATCCTTGCTGCTGTTGAATTCTTGAATGGCTCCTTTTACTTGTGTTTCAATATTTGTTAATTGAACAGTTTTACGATGCATTTCACGATCACAGTTATCACAGAACCAAACGAAATCCTCTAGTTCTCCTTCTCCACGCTTGCGTTCAATAACAAGGCCGTAAGTGTCCGCAACACGGTGCGGAGAATGTGGCACGTTTGCAGGAAGCATAAATACTTCTCCTTCCTTTACAGTTACGACTTCACGCTTTCCGTCATTAATAACTTCAACATAGCAATCACCTTTAATTTGGTAAAAGAATTCATCGGAAGGATCGACATGGAAGTCGCGGCGTCTGTTCGGGCCGCCAAGAATCATACAAATAAATTCGGAATCTTCCCAAAGCACCTTATTATTCACTGGCGGCTTCAGTTGATCCTTATTTTCTTCAATCCATTTCACTAGATTAAACGCATTTAATTTTGTCATCGTAGCCATCTTTATAATTCCCCCAATTTTCAATTTATTTTTCTTAGTAAAGGCTCAAGAGAATATATCACCCTTACAATCTATTAGGTTTCTATTACCAATATAGTGTAAAAACGCTTTCATAAAAATTGAATTTTTTCATAATGTGAAATTAGTTGAATTTTTTAAAAAATAATTTCCTTATACAATTTTTGAAAGATAACAAAAAAACCACAACTTTATAAACTATTCACTTAAGAATATTTCATAACAGCTATGGTTTGTCTTTGGCGAAATACCACCCTCGCACAGTGTAGTTTATAGATATACAGGAACAACTATATACTTTATATTATTTAAAAAATCCTGCTGGAGGGAGTTTGTATGCTGCGACAATGGTTTTGGACTGGCTGTAGGCGTCGAGTGCTTCTTTACTGTATTCTCTTCCCACGCCGCTGTTTTTGTAACCGCCAAATGGAGCGCCTGATTGGAAGTTAAAATAAGAATTGATCCAGACACTTCCTGCTTCAAGCTTATTAGCAGTGTTTAAAGCGCTTTCAAGGTTATTTGTCATAATCCCTGCTGCTAGCCCATAATCTACACCGTTTGCTATTTTAATCATTTCATCCTCATCATTCCAGCGTGTCACTGTACAAGCTGGACCAAAAATTTCCTCTTGAGCAATTCTCATGTGCGGTTCCGCTTCAATAACAGTTGGTTCAATGAAATAGCCATTTTCATGACCTGGAACGGTCACACGATTTCCACCATGAAGAATTTTCGCACCTTCGTTTTTGGCAATCTCAAAATAGCTCAACACTCGCTTTCCTTGTTTCTCATTTATAATGGAACCAATGCGTGTCGAACGTTCAGTAGGCGGGCCAATTTTTACTTGTTTTGCCCTTTCAATTAATTTTTCAACAAACTTATCATATATGTCATGATGAATAAGAAGCCGTGTTCCAAGAATGCAGCTTTGCCCATTAAAGGTCGTAAACGCAAAAACAGCATTTTCTACGGCCTGGTCAATGTCCACATCTGGGAAAACAATATGAGGTGATTTACCACCAAGTTCGAGTGTGACAGGAATAAGTTTTTCGCCCGCTTTTTTACCAACTAAACGGCCTACATTTACACTGCCGGTAAAGGCCAGCTTGTCTATATCTGGATGCTCAATTAGTGATTGTCCTGCTTCTTCTCCGTAACCTGGAACAACGTTGATAACACCCTTAGGGAGAATTTCCGCTGCAAGTTTGATAAACTCCATAACTGATAGACAGGCATCTTCTGCAGGCTTTAATACAACCGTGTTACCTGCTGCTAAAGCTGGGGCTAGCTTAAAAGATGTCATAATCATTGGAACATTCCAAGGAATAATCTGGGCGCAGACGCCAAGCGGCTCTTTCTTTGTTATTAAATAACCGTTTTGAACAGGTCGGGATTCACCTTCATAAAAGGTAAGCATCGCAGCGGCGAAATAACGGAATTGGTAAATTGAGAGTTGATAATCCGGATCGAACTCATGCAAAGCCCTACCCGTTTCCATACATTCTATCATCTTTAAGCGCTCTTGGTTTTCTTCTAACACATCAGCAATTTTATTTAAAAGTCTTGCCCGTTCTTCAATAGATGTGTTGGACCATCCTGGAAATGCCTCTCTTGCTGCTTTTACAGCCTGATCAATCTCTTCTTGACCACAGCGGCCTATTTTTGAAAGTACTTTTCCAGTTGCCGAGTTAACTGCATCAATATAACCATTGATCGGTTCTACCATCTTACCATTTATAATTGGACCATACTTTTCAGCAAATTCGATTGTGTTAGGATTGATTTGGGTCAAGGTTACCATAAGATTTCTCCTCCATTGTTTAGATTTTATAATAATAGAATTTTTTTGTATTTTTTAAGCTATGTGCTTGCTATTAGTCACCACCTCCATTTATGCAAAAAAAGGAATTTGAAACCTCTCATGATCCCTTATTAATTCGAGATTACCTATATTATAAACAGGCAAAATAGCAAGAATAGTTAACAAATTAACGTATTATTCCATTAATGCAAAATTTCCTAACTGAATTTTTTAACCATCTTCCCCCCTCCTACCGTCATAGATCTTATTAACTACAACAACAAACTACTATATGTGATTTTTGTTAAAGATTTAACATTTAAAAAGTGATTTTTGTTAAAGAGTTAGCATTTTAATAAGAAATTTTATATCATAATTATCATAAATATCTAAATTTACAGAATTTTATTATGAATAAATGAGGAATAGCATATTTCTAGTGAAAAGATTAGGAGGAGAATGAATGAGATACGAATGGAAACCTTATCTGATTTATAGTAATAAAAAGACCTTAGCGAAAGGAGATATTTTATTTTCACAAGGGAACAAAAGCTCTGGATTTTACTACTTGGCCAAAGGAAAGATGAGTATCCAGCTTCTTTCTGAAGATGGTAAAGAACGAATCATCGACTACGTAATCGATGGGTATTTACTAGGACAAGAAGGAATTACCGAAAAACCCTATTCAACCACAGCCGTATGTGATTCAGACGTATCACTTTATTATTTTTCCGCAGAAACATTCACTAAAATATGTAAAGAACATCCGGAAGCAAACAAAATTTTTATGAATATATTAATTTATAATATTAGATCACTTGTTGAAACCATTAGAATGATCAATAAGCCTTTTGAGCAGCAAATGGCATACTACTTTGTTCAGCTCTATCAAAAGAATAATAAAAGCCCTTTTTCGATTTCACAAAATTCCCTTGCAAAATATATTGGAACTTCAAGAGTAACGATCTACAAAATTATGCAGAAATGGTTAAATGAAAATATAATTGTACGAAAGGGACACATGATTCACATATTAGACCTCAATAACTTGAAAGCGCTTTACATCAGAGATAATGCCGAGCTTTCACTCTAAAATCTGGTTCATATGATAACGAAAGGGGAAAATACTGTTGATTACGTTAAAACAATCTTGGTCAGATTATTTAAAATACGGTAAAAGACTCTTTTTCAAAAAAAAATCATGCATTTTCCAACAAGGTCACACAGGAACTGGATTTTATTATATTTATAAAGGAATAGTAAAAATTATCTCTAACAATCTAGAGGAAGGGAAAAGGATTTTAGATATTGTTGGACCAGGAGTTATAGCGGGTGAAGCTGATCATTTACCATACTATTGTTCAGCTGTTTGTCATACAGATAGTGTTGTATACTATTTCTCAGAACAAGATTATCATAACCTTATTCAAAGACACCCAGAGGTAACGATTTTATTTGCTGAATCCCTTATTCTTAAAGAAAAGCTCCTGTTAAATAATATCAATATAACAAGTACCAGCACAGAATGCCAAATCGCCCAATCGCTTCTATATTTGATGAATTCTCTTGAAAGCAAAGAAATCAATTTAACCCAGCAGGAACTATCGTGCTATACTGGCTTAACAAGAATCACAATCTATAAAATTCTAAAAATATGGGCCTCCGAAGGGATCATTTTGATCAGTAATAGAAAGATTTACATAATAGACCCTGAGGCACTTAAGGCAAGACTATAAATTTATCTAAGCCTTTAAATAAGCTTTATAAATCTTTTAAATTATGCATTTTCACGACCCTTCTGCTTAAAAAAATGAAAGGTGAAGAAGTCCACCTTTCATTTTTTATTTCAATTTTCTTTAATCCTAGCCCTTTTCTACCAAGGCAATAACCCTAACAGGACTTCCACTGCCTTTTTCTATTTTTAACGGAGTAGCGATGAGAACAGCACCTTTTGCAGGAAGTTTTTCTAAAGCCGTCAATTGGGCGAGGCCATATTTATTCGCGCCATGCATGAAATGATGATTTGGGTATGGAGGGTTAAATGAACCGGCAATCCCCGCATCTGTTCCGACGGTTTCTACACCAACTCCCAAAATATCACGTTCCTCTGCAAGAAAAATAGAAGCCTCTTTACTAATCCCAGGTGTATGCGGCAGTCCATCGTCGCCAATATTATAAAATTGTTCGTGATTATCTGCATATTGCGCCCATCCGGATTGAATTAATACCCAAGAATGTTTTGTAATTCTTCCATATTGCTCTTCAAATCCAAGAATATCCCCCACTGTTACACAATAATCTGGATTCTGTTTTGCTTTTTCTCTAATATCAATCACATATGCTTCTCCCACCATGTTCTTCGTTGAAATCGTGTCAACACTATCATGCTGTTTACCACTTATCCAGTGAATTGGCGCATCAAAATGGGTTCCACAATGTTCACCTGCGGTAAAATCATTCCAGTATGAAGTTGGCCCTTTCTCATCATACATTGACAACCGTTTTAATTTAAATCCACCCGTTGTTGCTAAAGGCTCTGGCAACTGAATAACAGGGGTGTTTTCATTCAGGGTTTGCGACAGATCGATAACCTCTATTTTTCCAGTTGCAATCTTATTGATAAGGGACTCCAAAATATTTACTTTTACAATCATTAGACTGTCTCCTTTACGAAGGTATTGGTATTTTCAGCAGAATAAACATGTGGGATATAAACGTCAATCACAGCAGATCTCCCTTCTTTCACGAACTGCAATCCTTCTTTAAGCGCACTTTTCAGTTCCGCACGATTTTTCACCATAATTGAGTGCGCTTCCCCAGCAGCAGTAGCAATTTTCGATAAATCTGCCGGCGGGTCAAAATGGACAAAGAATTCTTCCGTTTGTTTGGCGATACCGTGTGGGTGGACACCAAGCGTTGACTGTTTTGGTGCCTTCCAACCAGAGTTGTTATAAATAACTGTTAAGAATGGGGTGTTGTATCTCTTTGCCATCCAATGAACAGTGGAAGGAATACTGAATAGGTAGGCACCATCCCCGGTGAGACTGATAATCGTCTTATCTGGATTAGCTAATTTCATACCTATTGCGGCACCACCGTGCCATCCAAGTGAACCTGCAGGGCTTCCATAATAAGACCCTGGAATAGATGCCCCTATATGGTTGGATATTACCTCATGACTTGTAATTCCTTCATTCAATACGATTGTATTCTCGTCTGTTATTTCCCTTATGCAGGCGGTTAGAAATTCAGGTGTAATTACATCGCTTTCTGCCTTTTCGATAATACCTCTTTCTTCTGCTTGACGATTATGGTATTTGGAGTGTTTTTTCCAGCGCTGGGATACCACCCCTTGGTCGATATCACTATTTTTATCCAGATAATCATTGATTTGCTGAAGTGCTGTGTATGCATCAGCTTTAAAAAAACGTTTTGATGGGATATACCATAAAGGCATTTGTTCTTTCAACGGATCAACATCAATGTAATAAATAGTTGCATTGTTCGACGGTTTGTTTCTGACAGGAATCCAGGGAACGTCGCTATCTAATACAAGTATAAAATCGGCCTCATCAAGAACATTAATCTGCTTTTCAGTATTCCAATAGGAACCACAGTGCATCGAATGATTACTCGGAAAATTCAGATAACTAGGTATAGATTCAATGACAGGAATGGCCAATCTGTCACATAAACGCACTAGTTCTTCAACCGCTTCTTTTTTTCTTCCTAAATATGAGGCAACAACAAGTGGATTTTTAGCTGACAGCAAATCATTCGTTAATTCTTTAATCTTTTGTGGAGAAATTGCTCCCGGGGAAATCGGCTCCCATAGTTCTTTTTGAATCTCTACGGGCTTGGCCCGCTCTTCCATCACTTCTCTTGGTCCCATTAGGTAAACTGGACCCTTAGGATCACTTTTAGCAATTTGTAATGCACGATGTACAAGCTGCTTGACATTCGCGCCGCTTCGAATTTCATTATCATATTTTGTATAACCGCGCATAATCCCCCGTTGGTCAAAAACATCCTGAATCCAATGAATAAACTCATTTCGGCTTCCAGCCAATTCATTTTCTTGGGTATAAGGTGATGCACCGGCAAAAACTAATACAGGAACTCTGCTTTTGAAGGCATTATGAATGGCTCCACCTAAATTTTGTGTACCGCATTCTACATGAACGATCACTGCCTGCGGCTCACCTGTTGCTTGTGCATACCCTTGCGCAGCAGTTAATGCTACAAATTCGTGAGGGCAGGTAATGACTTCTGGTAATTCCTTATTTTCCTTTTTTGCGATCGCCAAATTTTCAATAATCGCCGGGTGGTCACTTCCCAAATTTGCAAAAATATAAGAAACACCCGCTTCTTGTAAAGCTTCTAAAAATGCTGCTCCAGTGTTATACAAATGAAATTCCTCCTTGTATGTTATTTGATAACCTTTTACTAGCTATATAATACTGCACTGATATTTTGCTTCCGTTAATCCATTAACAATTATCCTAAAATTTCGCAAAGGTTTATAAAAAAATATTAATAGTTTAACAATGACTACTGTTTTTATTTTGTAAAGTAATAAATAAAAAGGGGGAATTCGATGACATTTGTTGAACAAAAAACAATAATAAATCTTCCTGATCTGTCGTTTTCCAGGTATTGTAAAGAAACATTTGGTTTAAATAGGGGTGTATACAACACAATCGATGAATGGTTCTATAAGAATTCCGCTGAAAGTATCGAGGTTCGTCGAAAAAAAATATTAGACTTCCTTCTTTTTTATATTAGTTCATTAAAAGATGTAGAAGAATGCAAAATCAAGTTTGGAAAAGGCAATCTTATCAACCTTTTGGCCGAGTATATGAATACCGCTGTATAGTAAAAACTCCTAAGTAGAAGCTTGTTTGCAAAGTGAACAAAACTTCTACAATAGGAGTTTTTTCTAATTTCTAGTGCAGAATATCGGTTAACATTTTGATTGTTTTTTTGTATGTTTTAAATTTTTGAAAATTGATTTATTAATAATGTTAATGAGTTAGCAGAAGAAGAGGGAGCTTTAACTATACAATTCCATCAAGCAGTAAAAATAATCTTAAGGAGTTGTTTGCAATGAAATTTGGACTTTATTCTGAAATGCAATTGCCTTCTGGAAAAACCGAAAAACAAGTATATGATGAAGTAATCGAACAAATCATCCATGCCGATAAAGCCGGTTTTGATGTGTATTCTCTAATTGACCATCACCATTTCTCTAAATTTTCCATCTCAACAAACCCATTAGCTGTATATGCAGCTGTAGCCAGCAGAACGAAAGATATTCGTTTCAGAACGGCGCTTCACATCTTGCCTCAGCAAAATCCACTGCGTTTAGCAGGTGAGATTGCCGCTGCTGACCTTATCACAGATGGTCGCATTGAAGTGGGGGTAGGTCGTGGTCATGCTTGGGTTTATCCAAACCAAGGGATTACTCCTATTGAGGAGGCAAAACCTCGTTTTGAGGAAGCCCTTGCCATTCTTGAGCAAGCGCTTCGTGGTGAGAAAGTTAACTTCTTTGGTAAATACTATACGGCAGATAACGTAGAGGTGTGCCCTCGACCGCTTCAGAGGAAGATGCAATTTACTACTGGAGGAACAAGTGAACATACGTATCGCCAAGCTGGAGAAAAAGGCTGGGGAATATTTGTCCCACCATTACTGCCTTTAGCAACTCTATTAGATAAGTTTGATGTGTATCGGAAGGCTTGCTGGGATAATGGGCACGAACCGCAAATTATCTGGCTCCGCTCCGTGTATTTGAGCGATGGTGATGAAAATCAGCTCAGACAAGAGGCCGAAAAACATTTCTATAATTTTCTTTTGGGAAATGCTGCACCTACAGCTGGATTACCTGAAAAAGAAAGAATGATAAATGCAGGTTTCCTTTTCTATACAAAGGGGATCTTACAAAACCTACCAAAGATGACTTATGAAGAACTCCTGGAAAAGAATGTTGTTTGGGCAGGAACACCTGAAGCTATTTGCGAAAAGATTGAGAAAATCAAAAAAGAGGTTGAAGGATTAGTAGAAATCGACTTCCTGACAAACTATGGAGGCATGGATCATTGGAAGGTTTTAAAACAGCAAGAACTATTAAGCAAGAGAGTCATGCCGAACTTTAAAAATACCAAAGAACCACAATTAAATCGCGTTTAATCAGTCATCATACTAAAGTTTGGCTGTTTTCGCAAACAAAACTAATTCAAGTTAATAAGTTTCGTTTTCGATGTATTTTTAAACTTCAATACTCAAATTTCATAAATTATTTAACTACCAAACCCGTCTATGGGCGAATTTTGGTATTCAATGAGCGAATTTGTAGTTTCAATGGGCGAATTTCGATGCTCAATGGGCGAATTTTGCCATTCAATGGGCGAATCCAAAAAAGCAACAATCCTTTAGAAAACAGCCTAAAGTTTTAAACTTTTAAAGGGGAATGTTTTTATCCACATTCCCCTCCTATCTATTTTTATCCATGCATTCACGGCATAAATACTATATTGGAGGGGCGGTAATGAAGCATTTTGATACCGTAATTATTGGAAGTGGTATTAATTCATTAACTGCGGCAGCCTGCTTGTCAAAAAAAGGGCACAAAGTATTAGTCCTCGAAAAAAATGATTGGATAGGTGGTTGTATTAAAACAAGTGAAATAACAGCCCCGGGCTTTAAAACAGATGTTTTTTCCGGCTGGCATCCAAATTTCGTTTCCGGTCCTGCCTATGCAGAGCTCAAAGAGGACCTAGAAAAATACGGCCTTGAATACCTCAATACGGATGTTACTGCCGGAGTCATTTTGCCTAATGGTAAAAGTGCTGTTTTATATACCGATCGAGAAAAAAATATCCAAGCATTTAATCAGATTGTGGCCGGTGATGGGGACAGGTATCGTGAGCTAATGGAGCAATTTGAAGAGAATTCCGATTTTGTATTTCATCTGCTATCAAATGAACCTGTTTCCTGGTCTTCCATCCGTAAAATACTAAAAACGGTTAGGAGAAAGGGAATTCAGGAATTTAAAAGAGAAGTAGGAACCATGCTGAAGTCTGCCTCGCAGTTACTTGACCAGCATTTCGAAAGTGATGTTATTAAAGCACTCCTCGCCCCCTGGATTTTGCATACAGGGCTTGGCCCGAATGATGCAGCAGGTAATATTATGCTCCAGGTTCTCGTATTTGCTCTTGAAGCCGCCGGTATGCCCATTCCGAAAGGAGGCGGTAATCAACTAGTAAAGGCGTTAATGAAAATCGTCGAAAGAAATGGCGGCCAATTTATAACCAGTGAGAACGTGGATAAAATTCTTATTAATAATGGAAAAGTACAAGGTGTCCAGACTGAAAAGCAGGAGTATTTCGCTAATTATGTTCTAGCTAATGTAACTCCCCACCAATTATATGAGAAACTTTTAACAGAAGTGGCCCTACCTGAATCACTAAAGAAAGATTTGAACAGCTTTAAATATGGCAACGCATCAATGCAAATCCATTATGCTTTAGATGCCCCTTTGAATTGGGAAAATCCTGAATTTAGCAGAGCAGCCATGATCAACATCACAAGTGGAGTTGAAGCTGTAAGTCAATCAGTAAACGAAGTGTCTATCGGACTACTGCCAAAAGAGGCCACCATTGCCGTTGGCCAACACACAGCATTTGACCCGAGCCGTGCCCCAGAAGGGAAGCATACACTTTGGGTTCAATTATTAGAGATGCCTAGGCACTTAAAAGGGGATGCCTTGGACGAAATTGATGCTTCTAACGGATATACCCAAGAGGTAATTGAAGCCTATGCAGAACGGATTGAAAAACGCATCAGCAAGCATGCCCCGAACTTCAAAGACATTATCTTAAGTAGAAAAATTCTTTCCCCTTTAGATTTAGCGTCATCTAATGTCAATTTAGTCGGTGGGGATCCTTATTCCGGTGTGGCATCAATTGATCAGTTGCTGTTATGGCGGCCAACTTCCAAATATAAAAGACATGAAACACCTATAAAAAATTTATTTCATATCGGAGCCTCCACCCATCCGGGACCGGGTCTTGGGGGAACTTCCGGCTATCTAGCAGCCCAGCAAATTAAATGAACGAATTCAACATTTTAAAGGGAGTGGTTTATTATGAATAAAGAAAATAGACAAGAGATATTTAAACAAATTATGGGGAATTATCCAACAGGTGTAACGATTGTTACGACAACAAAAGAAGATGGAACACCGGTGGGACTAACCGTTAATTCATTTGCTTCCGTATCCCTTAATCCCTTAATGCTGCTGTGGTCAATTGATCATCGAGTGTCCTCACTCAAGGAATTTACGGAAGGCGGAAAATTTGCCGTCCATGTTTTAGCAGAAGAACAAAAAGAAATCTGTCAAACTTTTGCTAGCAAGCATACAGACCGCTTTAGTACTTGCAACTGGACGCTTTCCCCTAACGGATTACCCATTATTGAAGGGGCTTTTGGGGTATTTGAATGTAAAACCTTTAAAGCCATTGAAGCAGGCGATCATACCGTATTAATTGGCGAAGTGATAGATCTTCAAGTCGAAAAAGAGAAAGACCCTATGCTTTATCACCGTAGAGTATTCGGTGCGATTCCAAAAGAATTTTATAATCAACAACTACCTGTATAAGCAGGTCTTTATAAAAAAATGATTGGGGCATAGAATGGCATCATCCTCCTTAACCTATGCCCGCTCCCTCTTAAACAAATACAGAGTTACTACAGCTGCCGAATATACCTGCGCGATGGTCTAAACAATCTCTCCTACCGTTTAACAGTTCTAAACTAAATCAAAAGATATTCCCCCTTTAAATTTTTCATATAATGAAATGAAAAGAAGCTAATAATCTACATATAATAGATTATTAGCCTCTTTTTCTTATAGATGTATTCTTTTTAGTAGCTGTGTGCGGACGGTTCTTCTTCCCTTAGGAAAGAAAAACCCTTACGCAGTAGTTGTGACGGCCCTTCCTACTTCTACGAGGTGAAAGAACCATCACGACCTTATTAAGCTTTTATTTCAGCGCTGGTAGGATGGTCGTGTTGACTAGAGGCAAGGTTTGGCTTAAAAATGTATAACCGTAAGATAGGATAAAGGACAATACTTATAACAGTAGAAGTTACAAATGGCATTGGGATGAAACTCATTGTTAAAGCCGCTATAGAGGCGAGGATTAGTGTAAGTACCCCAGCGACATTCAGTGTATCGCATACATGGACACCAACCTCTTTATGTGTAATTTTCTTTACCCAATAGTGATCGATGATAACGATGGTAGCTAAGCAAGTAGTTAATACGCCTAACATATTTAACCATTTTGCTACTAAACCCAAAATATTCATTGCAATCATAATTAAAGCAATAATATTACAAAGAACAACGGATAAGGCGCGGTTTCCTTTCCATCCAAAGGCAGAAAAAACATTCGTCATTGCTAAGGAACCACTATACGTATTTAATACTTGTGCTTTCCCATTGGCAAGGAATAAGACGATAAATCCGATGACCCCTGCCATGATAATGAAAAACGATGCCATATCATTTAAAGCAACTGCCGAAGCCGCTTGATGTGTTAAGCCTCTGGTTGCTACATAATGATTGACTACCTTTTCCATCCCAATATATGCAATGGTACCGCCAGCAATAACCATACCAATATTCATTACTAACATTCCAGTAAGATTGGCCAAAAATACATCTTTGCCTGTACGTGCATATCGACAAGAATCTGCCGCTGTTAGTGCTAAAGCTCCGCTAGAACCGATTAAAATATTAAAAGCAGCCACAAAATCCATAATGCCCTGGGATGGTCCAAACTGACGGCCAAAGGACATACTTTCTCCTAAACTGATTCCACTGAACCCCATCGTATGAATGATCATGTATAGTAAGACTATCGTAAGAGCTAATAATGTAACTCCCGCTACCCTATATACTAGTTTTATGCCAAATAAGGCTAAGGAGATCCAAGCTAAAGTAAAAATCCCGTAGATGACAACAGCATTTAACGCGGTTGGCTTCATTTTAAAGAAAAACAGTACTCCATTATAGAGTAAAGCATTTTCCAAAGCTAAAAAGCCAAGAACCATAAAACCAAAAACAATTGAAGATACTACTGAACCTTTCACTCCAAATCCATAGTATCGAGTAATGACTGTACTAGAAAGACCTTCCTTTCGAGAAATATCACCAAGAAGGAACCCGATAGCTGTTCCAATTAAAATCGTAACAATACCTGCAAGTAATCCTACTTTCATCCCAGCAGAAAAAGTCGCTAATGCCCCAAACATCATAATGGCAATCGTGGAACAAACCCCCATTGTGTTATTGGATAATTGCAGCCAAGATTTACGTTCATTGTCAGGAATACTTTCTAAGGCATGGTCATCCATCTTTTGTTTCAAATTAACCATAAAACCCATTTTTACCCCTCCATTTTCATAATCAATAAATTTTGACGTTCGCTAATTTTTATCACTCTCCTCGAAAGTTGATAGAGTTCAACCCTTCGTTCATGATTGTAAATGCAAATCCAACAGTTCATTGTAAACTGATTAACATAATGATTTATTTTTTGAAAATTTTATATTTTCCGAAATATAGGGATAAATAAAAAAACCATAACTGTAGCCACTCCCTAAAGAATGGGTTACTACAGGCATGGTTTAAATTCGGCAAAAAAGGTAGTTTGCCTCTAACACGACTCTTTAGCTAAATTTCAATATACCCCAGCTCTTTTGAAATAGTTTGTGCGGTGCTTTTCAAACTGCGGATAATCATATCACGATTGCTGCCCTGCATATAGGACGGGGGACCGACTAAATTAACCGCTGCGATAATTTCGCCTGAATAGGAGAAGATCGGTGCTGCCACTCCATACATGTCATCCGAATTTTCACTATTGCTGATCGAATAGCCTTTTTTACGGATTTCCGATAGCTCCTTTTTCAATTGGTTAATATCCGTTATCGTATTTGGCCCCTCATGTGACAAGCCCCTGTTTATCGTCTCCTGTAAATAAACAGAATTGTAAGCCAACAGGACTTTTCCAGAGCTTGTCGCATAAGCCGGCTTCCTAGACCCTATATAGGTTTGAATCGGTGTAGATTCCTCTGAAGACACCCTTAATACAAAAACTACCGTACCTTTGTCAAACATGGCAATATGGACAGTTCCTTTAAATCTAAGAATCAATTCTTTTACTAAAGGCATTGCCTTTTCATAGACATCCTGCTGAAACATCACATGATTATTCCATTCAAGGACTCTCCAGCCAAGTCGATATTTTTTCTTTTGATCTTTCATCAATACACCTTCATCACACAATGTCCTGACGAGATGGTGTGCTGTACTAACATGTAGCCCTAATTTTTCAGCGATTGTGCCAATCCCTAATACAGGTTCTTTATTAGAAAAACAGCTGATAATTTGGCATGCCTTTTTTACGGACTCAATCATAGTAGATTCGCCCTTTCAAAATAAATCTTATAATAATAGCAATACTAACAAAATAGTTAGAATTATATTAAATTTATTATAAGAAACTCCCTTTTCATAAGCAAGGGAACCTTTATGTATAGAAATCAATTAATTTTCAAAATTGACTAAAAATAGGTTGACTTTACCTATTGTGTTTAATTTATAATAGAAGTATCAATATTTAAGAACGACATTCGGTATTGTCGAACAAGGGAATGTTTTTCTATTCCTCTTCATGATTTGGGGTGAAAAAATGCCAGTTGTTCAAATTACACTCGTGCAAGGCCGGGATAATGAAGTGATTGAAACTTGTATTAAAAATGTGGCCCGAACGGTTTCGGAAAGTTTAAATGCACCCATCGAATCTGTTCGTGTGATCGTAAATGAGGTTCCGGCAAATCGTTTTGCTGTCGGGACCAAACTAAAAAGCGAAAGATAAAAAGGAGAGAGTTCAAGTGACTGTTCAATCTAGTAAAAAAACGGAAGAATTTGCTCTTCTTCTCCGCAAGGCGGAGCAAAAAAGAGAAGGAATATCCCCCCTGTCAGCTGACAATCCTGATTTAACCATTGATGAAGCGTATCAAATCCAGCTGATCAACATTCAGGAAAAGCTGAATCAAGGGCAAGTCATTACTGGGAAAAAAATCGGTCTTACCTCAAAGGCCATGCAGGATTTGCTTGGGGTAAACCAGCCTGATTACGGTCACCTTCTAAACGGCATGGAATTTGAAAATGATTCCGTTATTCCAGCAAATATCCTTTGTCAGCCTAAAATCGAGGCAGAAATTGCCTTTAAGCTGAAAAAGGATTTAACAGGGCCTAATATCACGTCTTTGGATGTGCTCTTGGCAACAGAATATATTGTTCCTGCTTTTGAAATTGTCGATAGTCGCGTCCAAGACTGGAAGATTACCATTGAGGACACCGTTGCCGATAATGCCTCTTCCGGCTTATATGTCGTTGGAGAACAAAAATTTGTAGTTTCAGAGGTAGATCTCGCCCAATTAGGGATGGGCTTATATAAAAACGGTAAATTGGTAAACACCGGTGTCGGTGCAGCAGCCCTTGGACATCCTGCCAATTGTGTTGCATGGCTTGCTACAAAATTAGCAGAATATGATATTCCATTAAAGGCTGGGGAAATCATCCTTTCTGGTGCCTTATCCGCAGCAATCTCCATTAACCATGGAGACCAATTCACAGCTCGATTCGCAGGGTTAGGAGAGGTATCAGTTAGCTTTAGTTAAGACGTGTTTGGATCATAAAAACTATTAATGAGGTGAAAACGGTGGAAGCAACAAAAATACATTCCCTTGCTGAATTTCTTCATCAAGCAGAACTGGATAAAAGAGAAGTAACTAGAATTACCGCAGAAAATCCTGAGCTGACGGTAGAGGATGCATATAAAATCCAAGATGAAATCATCAAAATCAAACTGGAAGCAGGCCATAGCATTTTTGGCCCAAAAATGGGTCTGACAAGTGAAGCAAAAATGACCCAAATGAACGTTACAGAGCCGATCTTCGGGTATGTGTTTAATTATATGAAAGTTCAAAACGGCGGCAGCATCTCTGTCAGCCAATTGATTCATCCGAAAGTAGAGGCGGAGCTGGCCTTTGTATTAAAGAAAGACTTAGAAGGAGAAAATTTATCGGTTGAAGACGTCTTAGATGCAACCGAGTACATTTTCCCTGCCTTAGAAATCATCGACAGCCGTTATGAAAACTTTAAGTTCACTCTTCCCGACGTAATTGCTGACAATACGTCCGCATCTAGAGTTGTTCTCGGGGACAGCTTACGTAAACCTGAGGATTTCCAATCCGATTTAGTCGGTGCAACCATTTTCATTAACGGCGAAGCGAAAGCCTTCGGAACCAGTTGTGCTATTTTAGGGCACCCTGCACTGTCTATCTCTATGCTGGCAGCTATGCTCAGCCGGAAAGGAAAATCACTGAAAGCCGGTGAAATTATCCTAGCAGGTTCCCTTACCGAAGCTGTCCGTTTTAACGCAGGCGACTACATTTCCGTCAAATTTGACGGAATGAACGATGTTAGCTTCCATGTGGTAGAATAGTTTCTTCTTATAGACGGTATAACTAGTTAAGCTTTTCAAACTGGCTATACTGTCTTTATTTTATTTGCGCAGGACTTACTGAGGTTTTGCGCAAATAAAATACAGATTAAAAAAGGCACAGCCAGCTGAAATTTGCTGGCTGTGCCATTTAATACTCGGAGAGGCAGTCTCCTGAACAATTAGGTCCAACCAAGAAGTGGAAGTGCCTGCTCTTGTTTTCCCTGTAAAATAAGTTCTCTAATTCTGGTGGAAGAAATCCTTTCTCCATCCATACTGCGAACAGGATGAATGGTCGGGACTGCAAAATGCTGTTTTAATAATGTAACATCTCCCGTCCGTTTATGGCCGAAGCGAAAATCATCACCAACAAAAATTCTTACAGGATTCAATAACGATAACTCTTCTATAAAGTCGTCGGCTGTTCGCTGCATATATTGTTGATTGAAATTGGCAAGAACGATATGATTTACCCCTAAATCTTTCATCAGTTGAACCTTCTTTTCAGGCGTTGTCAATACTTGCGCCCCTTGAAAAAAAGAACGAGGGGAGCGATCAAATGTATAAACAACACTCGGCACCCCTTCTAAATGGCTGTATTTTATCATCTCACGGAGCACAGCCTGATGTCCGCGATGCACACCATCGAAGGCACCAATAGCAACAACTGATCCAAGTAATTGGAGACTGTCAGTTTGATGGACTTTCAATGGATTACCTCTCTTCATGGTGTTTTTTACACATTTTGCACCTTGGTCTTATATTCCTCGGACATAAGCAGAGATTCTTCTAATGCCCGTTCCACAAGCGGATAGGATGGATTGTTTCTCTTATGCACATTATAGAACATTCCCATTTTACGGACAGGGTCGCCGGAATAATAACGTTCATATTGTAATAACCTTTGACCAAATGCCTCTCCGCATAAATCCCATGCCAATTTGAATAAACGGACTCGTTTTTCCGAAGAGACCCCTGAACGGCCGACATAATATTTCTCCATGTCCTCCATGATTTCCGGATTGACAAAATCCGCACCGCTTGGTGACATCAACAGGCCGCCTGCACCGATTGTCTGTAATATTTCAATGGCCCTTGGGTACATTTTGGGAAGTAATCCTCTAATTGTCTCCAGCGGCACAATATTTGGCAAAGCTTCTCCTTGGTCTGTCAGCGTATATTCATACTCGGCAATTCGCGCCAACGCCCGGATGGTCTCTACACTCTGAATCAGTTCAGATAATTGATTTTGTACATTCAAGAATCCATCTACACCGATGGCATCTGCTACTGAACAGGCCACATCTGTTACAAAGGAAAGCTTGCACAAACCTCTGACGGCAGACTGATGGGCAGGCTGAAGGTTGGCACCTGTTTTAGGATAAAGTAAATTTCCAGCTTCTACATTTTGATTAATAAATACTCGTTCCCATGGTACCAGGACATCATGAAATACTAAAATCGCATCCATTTCCTCAAAACGTGAGGCTAATGGATGATCCCAAGTAGAACGTTTTCCATCTTGCATCTCTTCCCGGCAATAAATTCTCAATCCAGGAGTGTCAAGTGGAAGGGCAAACGAAATCGCATACTTGTCATCGCCCGGCTTAAATCCTGGATATGAATAAACGATTACTTCATCTGTAATAGGTGCAAGAGTTGCTAACATTTTAGCACCGCGTACAATTAATCCCTCTTCCGTTTCTTTTACTACCCCAAGGTGAGAAAACTCATCATTTTGCTCAAATGAAGCTTTACTGCGGTCATTCTGCGGGTTTACGATAGCATGAGTCAAGAACAAGTCATTATCTCTAATATAGCGGTAATAGTTAATGATATTATCGCCATACCGTTCTCCATACTGACGGAAAAACCAATCATTTGTTGCCATGGATGTCACAACAATACTAAGGAAATCCGGTGTTCTGCCCATCAAACCAAAAGTAGATTCAGCCCATATTTCAAATAGCTGCCGGCGCGCTTTAAGATTTTCTCCATTTCTTGGAATAAGATATCCATTGTTCACCCGTTCGCCAGTTTCTTCACATATATGTGTAATTTTTTCTTGGTATTCAGGGTCATGCTGTAAATCAAACAACTTAGCAATCTCTTTAATTGGCTGTTTGAATACTGGATGGTTTACCACATCTGTGATTTTTTCACCGCGAAGCCAGACCTCTGGTGTACGTGATTTTAAAGCGTTAATATATTGTTCTCCTGTTCTAATCCCCATTCGTTATTACCTCCAAATTCCATAAAATTCGCCTAAATATATCCCTTTTCGAAGTATTTGCGTTTTAATAATCCCTTAGACAATTCGATTAGTTTCTTCTGTCACGGGGCTGTTAGTAAGCGCAATCATAAGACCTAAAAATAATGATAACGTTTACAAATTTGTAATCTTTAAGTCCTTCAATCCTCCAATCTTTACTATTTGTTTATCACTATACTTAAAAAAACAATATATTTCGATCACAGGATTTAAAATAGTGAAATTTTTATGAAAATTTAGGGGGTTTTTTTAAAAAATTTATACATAAATGGAATTATCTTTTTGCATATTTCTTATTGGCACTTTTTAACTCAATGTAGCCCAATTCTCGGGAAATGGCTTTAGCAGTACTAACAACACTTTGAATAATGTGTTGGCGATGAAGCCCCTTCATATAGCTTATTGGACCAACTAAATTTACCGAAGCAATCGTTTCCCCTGAATAGGAGAAAACTGGAACAGCTATGGCATAAGTGCACGTATCATTTTCATTATCGCTTATCGCGTAACCTTGTTCCCGGACAGACTTCAGTTCCCTTTCAAGCAGCTTGACATCGGTAATGGTATTCGGACCTTGTCTTATTAATCCTTTTTCAACTGTTTTTTGAAGATAAGCGTTATTATAAGCAAGTAATGCTTTGCCTGCACTTGTACAATAGGCAGGCCTTCTTGCACCGAGATACGTAGGAACAGAATCTAAATCTTTTGAAGTGATTCTTAAGACATGGACTACATCACCTTGATCAAACATGGAGATATGTGCTGTCCCTTTAAATATCATTATTAATTCCTTTACTAACGGCATGGCTTTATCATAAAAATCTTGCTGAAACATGACATTATTATTCCATTCAAGTACCTTCCAGCTTAGTCTGTACTTTTTGTCTACATCTTTCATTAAAACCCCCTCCTTACAAAGGGTTGTGATAAGATGATGCGTTGTACTAGTGCTTAATCCCAGTTTTTCTGCAATCTCCGTATTTCCTAACACAGGTTCTTCCTGCGTAAAACAACTTAATATTTGACACGCTCTACTTACTGAAGTAATCAAATTAACTCACTCTCCTTAATTCAAACCTTCTTTAAAATAAATAAGAGAAATTCAATGTTTCTGAAAATTCAAAATATGTACATAATTTTAATTATAAAATAGACTAACTCTTATCACAAATATTAAATAGTAGAAGCTTACATTTTTCCTTAACAAAAGAATTAATGAAATTTCATAATGTTGGATGTAGCGATTTAAAATTAAAAATATTCCGTTTATGATAGTAGAAATGCAATCCATTTCAAAAGAACAGGAGAATGAATACATGCAAAGAGAAACGAATCAAGATTTATTTAAACAAATTATGGGAGACTACCCGACTGGAGTAACAATCGTTACAACGATAAAAGAGGATGGAACACCAGTAGGGCTGACAGTAAATTCATTTGCTTCTGTTTCGCTTGATCCACTATTGGTTCTATGGTCTATCGATCACAGATCTTCTTTACTTGAAGATTTTAAAGAAAGTGGGAAATTTGCTGTTCATGTATTGGCAGAAGAACAGGTAGAACCTTGTAAAACTTTTGCTACTAAACATCATGACCGTTTTAGTACTTGCAATTGGAAGTTTTCGAGCAATGGATTGCCAATTATTGATAGTGTTCTTGGTGTATTTGAATGTAAAACATTTAAAGCCATTGAAGCAGGCGATCATACAGTATTCATTGGAGAAGTGACAGCCCTTCAAATCAATAAAGAGAAAGATCCAATGCTGTATCACCGTAGAACTTTCGGCCCTATTCCCAAAGAGTTTTATCGTCCAAAACAGTCTGTGTAGTGGATGTTTATTTAAGAACGCCCACATACATGCATATATAATAAAAGAAAATGAATACTCCCCATTTTTTATTATAGAAAAAAGCCAACTACTTACATATAGGTCGTTGGCTTCTCTTTTCTTCTATTTATTACCGTACCGCTTCGGCCTTTACTTTAGCAATTTCTGCAGCTACATCAACAATCATATCTTCCTGACCGCCGACTACCTTGCGGTTGCCTAGTTCTACTAAAATATCCCGTGAATCAATACCGAATTTAGCTGCTGCCCGTTTCGCATGAAGCGCAAAGCTTGAATAGACACCTGCATACCCAAGAACAAGACCATCCCTAGTAATCTCCTGTGGTGTTTCTAAAATCGGAGCAACAATTTCTTCGGCTACATCCATCATTTTATAAACATCGATTCCTGTTTGAATTCCCATCCGATCCAGCACAGCAGTAAGTACTTCCGTTTGCGTATTACCTGCTCCGGCACCTAAACAGCGGACACTTCCATCGATGCGTGTTGCTCCTTCTTCAATAGCAACTAATGAATTCGCCATTGCAAGAGACAAGTTATTATGGCCGTGAAAGCCAATATTAATTCCTAAACTTTGTTTCAAGGCACGAATCCGCTCGCGGACCTGATTAGGAAGTAATGCTCCTGCGGAATCCACGACATACACCGTATCAGCACCATAGCTTTCCATTAATTGGGCTTGTTCTACAAGCTTATCAACCGGTGCCATATGGGACATCATCAAAAATCCGACTGTTTCCATTCCTAGTTCTTTTGCCGCTGCGATATGTTGTGGAGCAACATCTGCTTCTGTCACATGGGTGGCAATCCGTGCCATTTTGGCGCCTAAGTTGGCAGCTTCTTTTAATTCCTTAACCGTACCAATACCTGGTATTAAAAGAACAGCAATTTTAGCCTTGTCAGCAACCGAAACAGCTGCTTCGATTAATTCCATTTCATTAGTTCTAGAAAGACCATATTGTAAGGAGGAGCCTGATAAGCCATCGCCATGTGCAACCTCGATATAAGGAACTCCTGCATCATTTAATCCTTTTGCTACTTTTAGTACTTGCTCAACAGTAAATTGGTGGGCAATTGCATGACTACCATCACGTAATGCTACTTCTGTGATATAAATATCCCGGGCGTTTGTCATTTGGTAAGACTCCTTTCTATTTAACTAGCTGATAAGTTAATTGATTTTTCGCAAATTCTTCGGCTACCTTAACTCCTGCTGCTGTCATAATATCAAGGTTTCCAGAGTATTTAGGCAAGTAGTCTCCAGCCCCTTCGACTTGGATAAAGATGGTCACTTTATTTCCATCGAATATAGGCTCTGTACGCAGTCTGTATCCAGACACATAGGATTGAACCGCTTTTTCCATTTCTTTAATGGATTGCGTAATTTTTGCTTCATCCATCGTTCCCTCTTCTACAAGGGCATAGACGGTATCCCGCATCAAAATTGGTGGTTCTGCCGGGTTCAAGATGATGATGGCTTTCCCTTTTTTCGCGCCGCCAACTTCTACAATTCCTCTTGAAGTGGTTTCCGTAAATTCATCGATATTCGCACGTGTTCCTGGGCCTGCACTTTTGCTTGAAATGGTCGCGACTATTTCAGCATATTCCACAGGGCTGACACGATTTATCGCATGAACCATCGGAATGGTTGCCTGACCACCGCAGGTAATCAAGTTAATATTTGCTTCTTCGATATTCGATCCCATATTAACGGATGGAACAACAAATGGCCCGCGGGCCGCCGGCGTCATATCGATGGCTTTAATTCCAGCCTCTTTTAACATTTTGGCATGGCGGACATGAGCTTTTGCTGAGGTAGCATCAAACACGATATCCGCTAAGTCTGAATGGTTTTCCAGAAATCCTTGCAGACCTGTATCGATTGTTAAATACCCTAATTCTCTTGCACGTCGCAAACCATCCGACTCTGAATCAATCCCAATTACAGCGGTAAGCTCTAATACATCAGAGCGTCCAAGCTTTATCATGAGATCGGTTCCAATATTTCCTGAACCTAAAATAGCAACTTTTACTTTTGACAAAATTTTCTCCTCCTTTATATGCAATCTATTTTTTTGTATCCAAGCCTACACATGTGATGGTTTGGTTTTGTAACCCATGGTCTGTGAAATACTTGCAGCTGCTAGTTGAATTTGCTTACTGACTTCAGAAAGTCTCAGGTTATCCATTCTTACTTTAGGAGCTGCACAGCTAATCGCCGCTATCACCTGACCATGATGATCAAATACCGGTGCAGCTACACACTTGAGTCCTAATTCAATTTCTTCATCATCAATGGAATAGCCCTGTTCTCGAATAAGAAGTAAATGTTTTTTCAACTTTTCTTTATCGGTTATCGTGTACTCTGTATATGATTCCAAATCAGAGTTTGAGAGAAGCCTTTCTATTTCTTCTTCCTCTTGAAAAGCTAGAATCGCCTTTCCTACCCCGGTACAATGAATCGGAGCACGCTTTCCAACTTGAGAGTAAATTCTTAATGCCCGTGGACCATCTAACTTTTCAATGTAAATGACTTCCCCCCGTTCAAAGACAACTAGGTGAACGGTTTCCTTTAGTTCATCTACAAGTTCCTTAATAATCGGGCGGGCAATTTTTCCAAGATCAAATTGATGACTAACCCTGTTTCCAAGTTCAAATAGCTTCAGGCCAAGCCTATATTTCAAATCATCCTTGTTTTGCTGCAAATATCCTCGATATTCAAGGGTCTTGATAAGACCGTGTACGGTACTTTTGGACAATCCTAGTTTAACGCTTATGTCCTTTACACTTAGTTCCTGATCGAAGTCCAAAAATAATTCGAGGATGTCTGCTGCTCGTTCTATAGATTGGATTAGGCGTTCAGCCATTTTTTCCCCCTCCATTCGTCATTGCCGAATATCATTCGTAAATATTTAAGTATGATTTAATAGTATATTATGAAGCAAACATTCGTCAATAAAATTCTGAATTTTCATCCCCATTGCAAAAAGAAACACTTGGATTGCGTCTTTTTATACAAGAGTAAAATTAGTATAGAGGGAATATTGGTTATTTTGGAAAAAGTTAGGGGGAAGAAGGAGATTGTGCAAATGAAGCTAGCGGGCAGCCGGGTTTTTCTTAAACCACTTGAAAGTGCTGATGCAGAAAAAACCTTACTTTTAGAAGTCAGAAATCGCTCGTTTTTTGAGGAGTATTCTATCGATCGCAAGGAATCTTATTATACATTGAAAGGACAACTAGAGCGGATTAAAACGAACCAGGAAAAAATAAACAATGATCAGGCGTATTCATTTGGAATTTTTCTCAATGAAAATGAAGAGTTAATTGGAAGTATTGGATTGTTTAAGGTGGAGCGTGGTCCGGCGCAGAGTTGTATCGTTGGCTATGTCCTTGACAAAGCGCATAATGGAAAAGGATATATGACAGAGACAATCGAGTTACTCGTTGAGTATGCTTTTACTGAGCTAAAGCTGCATAGAATAGAAGCTGGTGTTAAGCCAGATAACTTGGGGTCCATCAGGGTTCTGGAAAAGTCGGGCTTTCGTCAAGAGGGGGTTGCTCGGAAAAATATCATGATAAATGGGAAATGGGTAGACCATCAGATCCTTGCGATAATAAATGAGAATATGTAATTGAAAAAAAATCTAATTTTTTTCGAAACCATTACCGATGAAAAGCCCAGTGAATAGATCATTCACTGAGCTTTTTTATGGAAGGCTGTGTTAAAAGTGAATGTTGATTTCCGTTATAGGCACGAGCAGTTCGCGGGGCGGGACAGGGTTCCTGTCCCCTATGCCCGCTTCTGATAGGGGTCTTCTCGATAGTCTGCTTTTCGTTTATAGATAACTTTTCCTGACTCTTCTTTTCCGTGAATGGAGGTAATAACCGCTCTTACACCTGCAACAGTTTCTCCAAGTTTATACGATTTTTGGTCTACTTTTGATACTGCTGCTCTGCTCATGAAGAGGCACCTCCAAAGATAGTGTTAATCGTGCTTAAAAGATTGTAATTATCGAGAAAAATATCGTCAATCTCTGCTTGGCTTAATAGCCTTCTTCCCGTTAATTCAACCGTCAGAACCAATTGATTACCTATAGGGTAACATAATACATACGTATTATCAAAGGCACTACTTTTTTGAAAAACCAGTTCGTTACTCTGTAAAAAACAATCAACGACAATAATTCTATCTGTTTTTCGCCTATTTTCATTAACATTAAACGGGTAAAATTTCCCTATACCATCATTTCCCGCTATTTGTTTTAGACCATCAATTCCCTCCGCTTGCCATACCCCTATTCCTTCAACGTAATAGGATGATGGCGCAAGATAAGCGTTCCGAACAGCTTCTTGTAGATATTCAAACTGTTTCGCTGGGTCTGCTAAAAGTCGTTTTGACAAGGTTCGAAGGATGCGAATTAAGGCATAGTCTTTTTCCCTGTTTGCTTGAGCTTCCGCTAAGAGTTTAGCTGGATTTTGAAAGACGCCCAACTCGCGAATTTTTCTTTTGATCGCCCTGCAAGCGACATTAACAGCAGCATCGTGATTTTGATCAGCACGCATTTCGTACCTTAATACCGTAAGGCCGTCCAGATCGGAAGGTAAACGAAACCCTTTTGCATCCTCACTTTCCGGTGTGGTATGTGGAATAATATAAAACACTCGTCCTCTTCTTAATCTACCCCAGAATAACCCCATTTCAAACAAAGTATTGTCCCTTGTCGTAAATGTAATCGTACCTCGTATATTTACAACATCATCCGGTGAAAATACAAATACAGCAAAATCATTTTCATCTAATTGTCGTTCAAGGCTTTCCATATTATATTCGAGCGGCCGAAATGCACCCGAGGTCCAAGGAGTAACCTCAGCAACATGAGTAAGTGCTTCATGAATGGCATCAACATAGTCAGCGGATTCTCTGGCAGAGCCAATAAATAATCTCGGTTTGATACTGGTCATTTCTCCTCCATAAAATAGTAGTTTACATATATTTCATCTAATTATATCAGCCTTTTTTGTTATATTTAACCATCGGAATCAATATTTACAAACAAGCGCCATTGTAATTACGATAATAACAATTATTGGTAAGTAAAATAGGCTTAATGTAGTAGAAAGACAAATACGGATCCATGAGCCTGTTTCGGACACAAATGGTTTCACATTCATTGAAAAATCGATCATCTCTCCCTCGCCTTTTTTTCGAACGTGATCATAAAGGTTTCTGAACAGCTTTTCCTGCCAAAGAAAATAACCATCCAAAAGCCAAAAGAAAATACTAGGTATGAAGGCAATGGAAATCATTTTCCATTCCATATCTTGAGTATTCGCAAAAACAAAAAGCCCAGCAACAAGCGTAACGGCCCACCCCTTTAATAAAAAGGAATTTTGCCCCATCCGATTAATGACCCCCTGAATAAATTCAAGGTGTTTTAACTTATTCTCATTCATAATATACCCCCAAACGCTCTTTATTATAATATTCAAGCAAAAATGAGAAAATTCCTGCGGCGGGACATGGAGTCAGGAAGATTGTCCCGTATAATTGCGGATATCTAGTACCAGGCAAGGTTCCAGTCCCCTATAAATAAACAAAAGGCGATGCCTTATTAAAGCTTCGCCCCCAATTGTTGAAAAAGCCGCCTATTATGCTGACCGCTCTAAGTAAAGCCCCCTTTAGTAATTACAACCTTCATAATGAAATATGCGAGATTGTTATTTCTTTAACCGTGACATTCGAGGACGCTTTTTAAGTGTAGAAATAAGATGCTGCCCATGCCAAACAGCTGTGAAGTAAAATTTATCATTTGGAAATGTTTCATTAAATAAAACATCTGAAATTTCTTTTTCCTCATTCCAAATGCGAAGTGATGACTCTAATAATAACAAATTTTGTATCCATATTTTCATACCTTCTTTTGCTAACGAACCAGATTTTTTCCACTCCTCCATAATTTTGAACAGGACCTCTATATCGGCGTTCACTAGTTTCAATGTTTTAAAAAGAAAATCTTCCTCAATTATTTGTTGTTTACTTTTTTTTAACAAAGGGTTAAATTTTACGCTTAATTGAGCTTGGTTAATCTTTTTTTCAATTTGGAATATTTTATTACGTAATTGATTAAATTCTTCATGGAAATAATTTTTTTGAGGTGCCCCTACTTCCAACCATGTTCCCAAAGATTTCAGCATATTCGCTAATTGATTAGGTAGTTCCTCAACTTCTGCAATTGCACCTTTTGTAAAATTAGAAGGATAAATACATATATGTAGTAGCAAAGCTACCACTACTCCAATAATTGAATCTCGAATTCGGTCCATCCCATATCCAGGGAGTTTATGTTCAAATTCAAGAACAAGCAAAACGCTTAGCGCAATTTGATGAAGACTTGTTGCATTTACCCCTAAAATAAGTGGAACTAAAAGACTGACCATCATTATCATTGCGATTGACCATCCGTTTTCATGCAAAGTAGGTGCAAGAAGGGAAACTGTTACTCCCCCAATTATCGTACCTACTATTCTTGCTAGCCCAAATCTTATGGACCTAATAAGAGTTGCTTGTAAACACAGAATAAGTGAGATGGGGGCTAAATACGGGTAATTTGAACCAAATAAAACAGCTAATTCCCACGAAATGGAGGAACCAATGACCATTTTGAGACTCAAACTTATTTTATGTTGGATTGATAGTTTTTTGTTATTCACATAGCTTCCTCCTGATAAAACCCTTAGTAACAATAAAGTCGTTTAAATATAAGTTTGGTTCTCCCACCATCGCGCCCTTTACTTAAATAAGAAATAGTTCACAAGAGACCTATTTATGCGAAAAAAAGCATTTAAAACATTAAATCAATGTGAGAAGTTTTTCCTTTCTTCGAAGGAAGAATTTCGAAAGATTCTGAAATTATTTGCGTTGAACGGTAGAGCAATTCAGATACAGTTACACACTTATATCCATTCTTGTCTAAAAAGTCCAAAATGTTTTCTAATGCTTTAACAGTAGAACAGGCTTGAGTATATTCACTACCGTGCCAATCGTGAAATAAAATGATATTACCTGGCTTTATTCCTTTTTTTATATCACTACAAATTTTACTTGCTGGCGGATTTGCCCAATCACGAGAATCTTGATACCATGACCATAATACGACCGTTTTACCATTTTTTAAAGCTGTATTAATAATTTCATCATTATAAAAACCTCCTACAGGGCGATAGAGAGACGGTTTTAAACCAGTGAATTTCGTAATAATTTTATCTGTTTCTTCCAATTCGGATGATAGTTTTGCGGCGGTTATTCTCCCATAAATATGATGGTAAGTATGATTAGCAATTTCATGTCCTTCTTTCACTTCTCTTTTTAAAAGATCTGGAAATCTTGCTACTTTATTTCCAGCTACAAAAAAGGTAGCTTTAGCATTATGTTTTGCCAATAAATCCAGTATTTGTGAAGTGAAAATAGGATGAGGTCCATCATCGAAAGTAAGGGCAACTAACTTTTCCTTTGAGTTCACTTCCCAAATAACACGCCCTGTTTTTTCATATGTTTCTCGACTGTTAGTGGAGGCGTTCGTTTTTACTTGAAAGGAGAATAAAGGAATCAATAGAATAATGGTAATGAACGAAATTTTCTTCATTATAAGCCCCTCCTTTAGGATGAACTTATTTTTCGAAGTTTTTAATAAAAATATTTATCGTAAACAGGTTAGGGAATATTTGGAAGATTTAGTTTCACAGTATGAACCTTTTAGGAAACTGATTTATAAGCTTATTAACAAAAGGCTTCCATATTCCCTAATCGCAGGAGGTGGAGCGTGATCCGGCGCAGAGTTGTGTCGTTGGCTATGTCCTTGACAAAGCGCATAATGGAAAAGGATATATGACAGAGACAATCGGGTTAATCGTTGATTATGCTTTTACTGAGCTAAAGCTGCATAGATTAGAAGCTGGTGTTAAGCCAGATAACTTGGGGTCCATCAGGTCCTGGAAAAATCGGGCTTTCTTCAAGAGGGCATTGCTCGGAAAAATATCATGATAAATGGGAAATGGGAAGACCATCAGATCCTTGCGATAATAAATGAGAATATGTAATCGAAAAAAATTCCAAAGTTTTATTCGAAATCATTACGGATGAAAAGCTCGGTGAATAGATAATTCACTGAGTCTTTTTTATGGAAACCACATACTATCTTCTTTGGCATTCAATTAAACTAACTCTATTTAGCAATTACTTGTTCCACTAAACTCCCCGTTTGCTGTACTATCAGGGGTGATTGCTGAGGGACTTAAGCCGATTTCGACTTATTTTTACTCACTGGTTTGATGAAGGACAAATCGAGGCCTTTCTATTAGGGATTAGTCCTTCATAGGCTTGATGAAGGACTAATCGTAGGCTTTCTAGTAGAGATTAGTCCTTCATAGAATGATGGAGGACTCTCCGTCGCAATATCCTCCAAATATGCAGCTAAAGAACGCCGTTAGTTACATAATAAAAAGCCGCAAATCCTTGAGCTATCTATTTGGAAATAAGATACTTTTCTTTGAAGATTGGACTAAGTTCACTCCAAACATCAAATTTATTACCATCTAAATCATAAAATACGAAATTTCTTCCAAAATGTCCTCTGTCTTCAATCTCTCCAACTCTAATTTCATTTTGCTTAAAGTTTCTATGTATTGCTTCTAATGCATTTAATCCATTAACTTCGAATGTCAACGAAAAACGCTCATTACCGTAAATATCAAAGAAATTAGAACTTTGATTTTCAGTAGACTTCACAAGAAAAACGCTTTGATTGGCAAAGTTTAAAATAGCTTTATCTTGATCTTTATAGCTTAATTCTGCTCCTAATTTATTTACATACCAATCAGAAGAAAGGTCAACATTAGTCACTGGTATATATGTTGTTCCAATCCTTAATAATTGCTCACCCATTTTTTAGTCTCCTTCCACAATACATAAAAAAAACGCGTTCCTAAATAAACACGCCCGAATGCTGAAGATCAAAGGCTGGTAATAACAATCCCAGTAGCTCATCACTCGATTTCTGAAACACATTAACTATGCAAATCGCACACCCAGCATCCCTGTGACCAACCCAACAATCGTGCCAAGCATACACACCGTAAGCCAAACTTTCCTGCTCCGTGCTCCCTTCAAAAAACACCATCCTGCAATGGCAAGTAAAATGCCTTCAATCAAAAACCACGGTTCGAAAATGACCATATCCCACACCACGTACATATCATCGTGGATATCAAATGCCCTATTTTCCAAGCCAATCACACCTGCGATTTGCAAGCCACGATAGATAATGCCAAAAATGCCATGAGCAGTGGCAATCGAACACCCTAACACAGATATGGCAAGCAACAATAAGCTCAGAATTTTACTTTTGCCTAAATAAATGAAACCAAGACCTACAAGTCCCGCAACAATAAAGATTGGTAACGAGATCCAATTAATTAGTTCAAACTTGGAAGATGCAGCCACGCCGGGTTTTAGCAGGGACAGCCCCACTCTTCCGCCTAAAGCCCAATATAGGTGTGGCAGCATATAGGCAATGGACCATACAAAAACAGCGCTCCCAGCCCAAACGGTTGATTTTGATTGCGGTGGTTTCGACGACAGATTCGAATTCACTTACGATCACCTCGACAGTGCCCTTGGATCCTTTGTATAAGACTTGTACATAAGGATGTTAATCCTTATTCAGGTTTTGCGCCCTGCAATTGGATAACTATGAAGGTCCTATTATTAATTAATTCACCAAAGCAAAATATTTCTTCGTTCGCTCAACGAATTGAAGGCCAAGACCCTTGCATTTTTCTTAATTGAATAATTTGCCCTGTATGATAAGCATCATGAAGCATGATGTCCAGTAATTTCCTCTCAAGTGAATTTTGATCAAGCTTTTCATCGGAAATTGCACTCAATACTTGTCTTAAATTGCGTTGAGCGTTTTCGGCACCTTCAACGACTTTTTTCCATTCCTTATCGTCATTAGATTGATCGGTGAAATTGAAGGTTTCATCCCCGTCGAGATTATGTGTCCATTCACGGCCATCCAGGTTGGCAGCAAGTCTCTCTTTGTAATAAATGAGATGATTAACGTTCTCCCAAATGGTCTTAGTTGCCACTCCAGATGGTTTCCAGCTAGCCTGTCCGGCTGTAAGTCCTTCTATAGCATTTTTAAACGGTGCATACCAACTCTCTTTATCGAAAGTTGAATCTAGGACGTATAAAAGCAAATCCATTCGTTTCAAAGTCCTCTCCTCCTTGAATAGTTAGAGTCCCGTGAAAATTACAACAATACCTATATATATGATTCTACATTTTAATAGAATATCCTGTTAGGGGCAGCCAGATATTTCTGGTGGGACATTTTCTAAGTTTATTAGAAGATATATTTTGTTTCATAGGGACGTTTTTATATAATAAGGTTTGAATTAGTTGCTAAAGGGAGAAAACAAAATGACTATGGTTTGGAGGCTTTAACATGAAGGTTATTGGACTTATTGGTGGAATGAGTTGGGAATCATCAGTTGAGTATTATCGGATTATTAACGAAGAAGTGAAAAGAAGATTAGGAGCGTTACATTCTGGAAGATGCCTTTTATACAGCGTTGACTTTGAAGAAATTGAGCGTTTTCAGTCAGAGGGTGACTGGACAAAGGCTGGTGAAACATTGGGTGACGTTGCACAATCTTTGGAAAAAGGGGGCGCAGATTTTATTGTTATTTGTACCAATACCATGCACAAAGTTATAGATGATATACAGGAAAAAATCAACATACCTATTATACATATTGCCGATGCAACAGCTAATAAAATTAAAGAACAAGGAATTAATTCCGTAGGATTACTTGGCACAAGGTATACTATGGAGCAAGACTTTTACAAATCACGTTTAGAATCTAATGGTATAACGGTTATCGTACCAAATGCTAATGAAAGAGAAACTGTAAACAAGATTATTTATGAAGAGTTATGTTTAGGTAAGGTTCAACAAACCTCAAGGGATTATTATAAAAAGGTTATCCAAGGTTTGATCGAAACTGGAGCTGAAGGAATTATATTAGGCTGTACAGAAATTGGATTATTGATAAAACCGGAGGATTCCGATGTACCTCTGTTTGATACAACTTATATACATGCTCTTGAAGCAGTAAATATGTCCTTAAAGAAGTAGTTATTTCTACAGCTCTATCGCAATTCTTGATCTTACACAATCGGGCGCTTTCCCAGAAAAAGGATAAGCGCTTATTTTCCATTTTTAGGGCCAGATTGTTGAGGAAGGCTCCATTCAACACAGTATGGTGAACCCCATAGAATCAAAGAACTGCTAAACCTTGCGACCCAAAGTAAGAAAAGTTAGTCCAAGCAGCAACTTGTAAACTTACTAAACTACCATCATCTTGGATAGTACCATACTCACACTAGCACGAAAATATTTGTCCATTATCTGTCTCATTTGACTCTCCTCCTTTCATCATTTTATATGGTTCTTTTGCCTTTTTAATTCCCCAAAATGGATGAAAAATGAATGAACAAACAGAAGTGGACTACAAAAAGACGCGTTGCTTGATAAACGCGCCCTTTTGTATAACAAGAAAGATGAATTTAATATTCACCTTTAATGACAAAATACGAGCCTCGAATGGTTCCAGCGAGTTTAGACTTCTGCCTGGCAAACTTGAACTTTCCTTCTAACTCTTTTGGTACCTCCATGCCCTCAGAAAGCTTAAAACCAACGGCCCGCTTTGGCTTAGGGTCATCAACCGTATACATGACGTTGATCGATAGACCATCCTCATAAAAAACGTAGGCAATTTTGATATTTTCCACTTGAAAACGCGACGTTTCTAACGGTTTGGCCGCAAACTCAATATCACGTTCTTCTTTCAGAATTCGGTTCACATAATCAAGGGTCTCGCTGGACTCACTAGCTGGTACAACCGTAAATTCATGCTTGTATTTGTTCATAAAGTAACGGGCTTCATTCGCACGTAAACCAGCAAGCGCTTCTGCTACAGGTGAAGACTCTAAACCAACCGTAGACACATTTTTAAAATCAACGATATAGGACATTTCCATCCTCCTTTATCTCTTTATTTCCTAACAACAGGAATCCACATTTCACCAAAAACTAAGCCGTTTCGCTGCCCCATCTCAACTGTTGCATTCGGCCCGCCAACATAGGCGTAATCCTTTACTTCTGGCAAGACTTGACCAAAGGCAATGCCAGTAAGAGTATTACTCAACTCTTCAGCCGTCTTCGCTTCTCCTTTAACAACTATGTAATCCCCCTTCGGAAATTGGATGACTCTGGTGGCTTCTGGTAATGATTCCTCTGTCATGACGCCAGCATAATGCATCATCTTGTTATTCACCGCTTCGTTCACGGCAAAAACGTAGTCATTTGTAGCTAGTTTCTTTAAAGTGTCAAGCCTTCCATCTTGGCTGACTGCACACCAAAAGTCTGATTTTTCCTTGATGATGCCAGCAAAGTCTGTGTAATTGCTCGTAAGCTCCGTTCCAATACCTAAAACAGTGAAGCTGTTTTTTTCTTCTAGAGTATAACCTGCCATAATTCAAAACCATCCTTTTTTAAAAATATTAATCAAATGATTTGTCTTTCCACTTGATAAGTTTATAATAACCTTAAATCATGTCAAAAAATGATACTGTTTAGGAGAACCCGATGAAAAAAGTAGAACGGATTAATATTATCATGCGGTATATCAACAACCGCGCCCACTTTACCATTTCTGAAATCATGCGGGAATTTAACATCTCTCGTTCGACAGCTATTCGAGATATCAGAGAAATTGAGGCCATGGGGATGCCACTTGTCGCTGAAGTTGGAAGGGACGGGGGTTATTTTGTCATGAACAACTCTGTCCTGCCCACTGTTCGCTTTACCGATAATGAAATTAAAGCTCTTTTTATTGCCTTTATGGCCACAAGAAATCAACAACTCCCTTATCTAGAGAGTCGTCAGTCCTTAGCTGAAAAATTACTTGGCCTCATCTCAGAAAACCAGCAAGAGTCCCTTGTTCTTTTAAATCAAATCTTGCTTTTTGAAGGGACCAACCCCAATAATCCCGACCTGCTTGATCTGTCAGACCTGCCCCATCCGATGTTAGAAAAACTCATCCAAATCCTTCTTGTGGATCGCTATTTATTGATTACCATCAAAGAAGAGAAGGTAATCAAGTCTTATCCCATTTATCTCTTGCACCTTTATCGTGAAAAAAGCCATTGGCTGATTGAAGGCTTTGATTTAAAGGATGAAAAGAAGCAGATTGTTCCTGTCGACGATCTTACCGATGTCAAACCCTACCCAACGAAAAAAAGATTAACTAAGAAAAAAATTTTAGAAAAACTAAGTAAGCAGGAAGAAGCAATCAACCTTGTCCTTGAACTTGGTCCAAAAGCGATTGCCCAGTTCAAAAAATACCATCCTTTAAAAGTATCCATTTCCTATACGAATCCTTACCAAACCACAGCCATTCTAAAGACTTTTATCCATGTTAATCATTCAGAAGAATTGACCGAAATAACAAATTGGCTACTTTTCCTAGGCGGGGATATCAAGGTCAGGGAAGTGCCAGAAGAAGTCTTAGAAGGTTTACAAGAGAGATTATCCCTATTCTGCCCATAAGCAGTACCAGTTAAAACCCAATCACCTCTGCTATTTCCATTGGTGCTGCAGCCCGTTTAATAGGTACAGATGAAGCCATACGCTCAAGACGATTATCGTTTGGAGCAAATTTCTCGTGAAAAGGCGTTTCTACCATTCCTGGTGCCACTCCATTCACGATAATTCCATATTCAATTAGCTCTCTGGACATACCAATGTCATTGTATTTACTGCTCCTTTAGTCGATGCATAGTGAATACTTTCTCCTGCACCTCCAATTCGAGCTGCCGCCGAAGATACATTGATGATTTTGCCATTCTTCTTTGGAATCATATGTTTTAATACGGCTTGAGAGCATAAAAGAACACTATTTACATTTAATCTAAAGGTTTCTTCCCACAGTTCTTCACTCATATCCATAAAGCTGCTTTGACGGATTCCACCACCAGCATTATTAACCAAAACATCAATCGTGCCAAATGAAGAAAGAGCTTGTTCAACCATTGAGTTCACTTCTTCTTTTTTCATTACATCAGCTTGAATAGCCATAGCGTCTCCGACTTTTTCTCTAATCAGTTGGACAGCCTCCATAGCCCCCCTCTCATTTGAATGAAAATTAATAATAACTTTTGCTCCTCTAGATGCCACTAAATGGGCTGTGGCAAGCCCAATCCCTGAACTTGCTCCAGTAATGAGAATCACTTTGCCTGTTAAGTCCTGCACAGCTTTCCTCCTTATAAATTAGGTTGTAATAGTAATTCTACAATTTAAGTCCTAATCCTTTTGAAGAAGATTTTTATATATTAAAATGAAGTCCTAGTTAGGTTATTAGCTAGCTTAACCAGTTTTCCTTGTTGAACTAAACTCCCCTATAGTCCAAGTACATTTCTTCACAATCTACATACGGGTACCGGCAGGAAACCGCATCTATCATAACTTCGATATGGGAAATATTAGCACATCAATGGTTCTCACATCATTTACATGCATTCAATGTTAATATTGGTTTAATAAAATTTGACCATTTTGATGTCTTATTAAATTAATCACCGCTACTTCTAAAAGGACACTTCATTATTTATTGGTTCGATATAGATGGCAGCTCTCCCCTTTTTATTAGCTGTGATGACCTTGACTCATAACTCTCCGGCCCTTTATTTACTGATGACTAAGAATATTGATAAGCTTTCCGAATGGATCCCTTACATAAAATCTCCGAACCCCCCAAGGCTCTTCAGCTGGTCCATACTCTATTGGAATCCCGGCTTCTTTCATGAGATTAAGTGCATCGTCGAGATCGTCAACTTCAATTGATAAATCAGGCGTAGACGTCTGGGAGCCTCCCCGTGTGGCGAAGCTGATTTGAATATTCATTTTCTCGTTCGAGCCGTAGGTTGCAATCCATCCCTGGTTCATCAATTGATCGAGTCCGAGTAGATCTTTGTAAAAGCACGTTGCTTTAGTAATATCCTGCGTTTCAACATTGGCAACAATACGTTTGACCTTCATTTTTAACTCACTCCTAGATCTTTGAGCTATTTGACGTTACTATTAATTTCTACAATTACTACAAATAAACCTTGTTAAGCTAACTGTATTCGTTAACAATCTATCTTAATTTATTATAAATACTATAAAAATTAATTTAGTTAAATAGTCTTTAAAGAAACAAAAAAATGGATGACTTTACATTTAATACTGTAAAGTCATCCATTTTTGATGGTTAAGATAAATTCGGATTTACAACGTTAAGGAAATTCCAAATAAAAAGCCCCACTTCTCTGCAAATTAAAATAGAAAAAATTGACTTTTCCATTACTTCATTAATGCACCCGATTGTTGAAAATCAGAACTACAAAATCGTTATTAGAATAGATTATTCCTTATTAAACTAACGCCCCCCGTTACTTTAAGTGTAATCCTTCACAAAGTTGAGATGTAACGGG
>NZ_BCVI01000061.1 GCF_001591665.1 Neobacillus soli NBRC 102451
TGTTCGCAATTTTTGTTAATGGCGAATATGAGCCGTTTTTATAAAATCCTAGGTTTCACATTGGCGGGATTTGGAGAAAATCAATAGTAGTGAATTATTGCATCTACGACAAAATTTCAGTATAATCAAAGTCAAATATAGTCAAAGTCAGAGGATGGGGGTGGAAAGATGAGAAACATCTCCGATATTATTGAAAAATATTTAAAACAAGTATTGGAAATGAGTGAAAAGGATCTCGTTGAAATTAAACGAAGTGAAATGGCCGACAAATTCCAATGTGTTCCATCACAAATCAATTATGTAATTAATACGCGTTTTACAATTGAAAGAGGGTATATTGTAGAAAGTAAACGAGGCGGCGGTGGATATATCCGAATTATTAAGGTCCAATCGCATAATATGGCCCACTTAATTGACCAATTGTTGTCACTCATCCAAAACCAAATTAGTCAAACAAGTGCAGAGGATGTCATCGTCAGACTTGTACAAGAGGAGATTATTACAAAGCGGGAAGCAAAAATTATGTTAAGTGTTATTGATCGCTCCGTTCTTTATATTGATCTCCCATACCGTGATGAATTAAGAGCAAGAATGCTTAAAGCCATGATAACATCTTTAAAATACAAATAAATTTTTCTGCTTGAGAGGTGAAAGTATGATTTGCCAGGAATGTAATCAAAAGCCTGCAGCACTTCATTTTACAAAAATCATTAATGGTGAAAAAACAGAAGTGCATCTTTGTGAGAAATGTGCTCAGGAAAAGGGTGAAATGTTTATTTTTAACGGAGAATCGGGTTTTGCCTTTAATAATCTGTTAGCAGGCTTATTAAACATTGATCCTACTTTTCAAAAGCCGAGCCAAAGCCCATTTCACCAGGAGGAAATCCTCCAATGCGAGAACTGTTCAATGACATTTCCACAGTTTTTAAAGATAGGACGCTTTGGGTGTGCCCATTGTTATGAAACCTTTAAAGAACAGCTAAAACCAGTGTTAAGACGGCTTCATAGTGGAAATTGGACACATAATGGGAAAATACCGAAGAGAATTGGTGGCGGTATCCATCTTCGTAAACAAATTGAGGAATTGAAAAGCGAGCTAAGTGAGTCCATCACCCGTGAAGAGTTTGAAAAAGCGGCAGAGATTCGCGATGAAATACGTGCATTAGAGAATAAATTAGCGAATAGTCAAGAGGGAGGGGAATAATGTGTCGCTCGAGCGGTTTCTAAATCAAGCTGTAAGCTCCTGGATGAGCGAGGAAGGACCTGATTCAGATATTGTCCTCAGTTCCCGCATCCGATTGGCTCGAAACTTTGAATCCTATAAGTTTCCAACGCTTTTTTCACATGATGAAGCAAAAATGATTATTGCGAATATGGAAGAAGTAATAGCTAAATCTGATCTTCAAAGATTCGGGCAGATGGAATTGTTGAAAATCGAAGAAATGCAGCCGCTTCAGAAAAGAGTATTAGTGGAAAAGCATTTAATTAGCCCGCATTTAGCTGAAGATTCACCATATGGTGCGGTTCTATTAACAGAAAACGAAGAAGTTAGTATTATGATTAATGAAGAGGATCATATCCGGATTCAATGCTTGTTCCCGGGTTTACAATTATCTGAGGCATTGGATGCAGCGAATGAAATAGATGATTGGCTTGAAGATAAAATTCATTTCGCTTTTGATGAAAAACACGGCTATCTAACAAGCTGTCCAACCAACGTTGGAACAGGTCTCCGTGCTTCTGTCATGATGCACCTGCCAGGATTAATCTTAACACAGCAAATTAATCGAATTATTCCCGCCATTAACCAGTTAGGTCTTGTTGTAAGAGGGATTTATGGCGAAGGCAGTGAAGCGTTAGGGAATATTTTCCAAATTTCCAATCAAATCACACTTGGGAAATCAGAAGAAGATATTGGCCGTGATCTAAAGGGGGTTGTGAGCCAGCTAATTTCGCAAGAAAGGTCTGCGCGAGAAGCATTACGGAAAACTTCGAACATACAATTAGAAGACAGAGTGTTCCGCTCATTGGGCGTGTTATCTAATAGCCGAATTATTGAATCAAAAGAAGCAGCAAGGTGCTTATCTGATGTTCGGCTTGGAATAGATATGGGATATATCGAAAAAATCTCGAAAACGATTTTAAATGAATTAATGATCTTGACCCAGCCAGGTTTCTTGCAACAGTATGCTGGCGGTTCCTTAAGACCACACGAAAGGGATATAAGAAGGGCAGCGTTAATTAGAGAACGACTACAAATGGAGCAGCAAAAATAGGCGAGGAGGAAGAGAATATGATGTTTGGCCGTTTTACTGAAAGGGCGCAAAAGGTCCTAGCTTTAGCACAAGAGGAAGCGATCCGCCTTGGACATAATAACATTGGAACAGAGCATATTTTATTAGGGTTGGTTCGTGAGGGTGAAGGAATTGCCGCAAAGGCGCTGAATGGTCTTGGCTTAGGTTCTGATAAGATTCAGAAAGAAGTAGAAAATTTAATTGGCAAAGGGCAGGAAGCCTCTCAAACCATTCACTATACTCCAAGAGCCAAAAAAGTTATTGAACTGTCGATGGATGAGGCCCGTAAATTGGGACATTCCTATGTTGGCACAGAGCATATTCTCCTTGGTTTAATTCGTGAAGGAGAAGGGGTTGCTGCCCGAGTACTTAATAACCTTGGTGTAAGCCTTAATAAGGCACGTCAGCAGGTGCTGCAATTATTAGGCAGTAATGAATCAAGTGGACATCAAGGAGGGGCGTCAGCGAGTGCCAACACCCCGACACTCGATAGTCTTGCGAGAGATTTAACTTCCATTGCTCGGGAAGGCAGCCTTGACCCTGTCATTGGCCGCGGTAAAGAAATTCAGCGTGTCATCGAAGTGTTAAGCCGCCGGACCAAAAATAATCCGGTCTTAATCGGCGAGCCTGGTGTTGGAAAAACGGCAATAGCTGAAGGGCTTGCCCAGCAAATTGTCAACAATGAAGTACCTGAAATCCTCCGCGATAAAAGGGTGATGACCCTTGATATGGGTACTGTGGTAGCTGGGACCAAATATCGAGGCGAATTTGAAGATCGTTTGAAAAAAGTGATGGATGAAATTCGGCAGGCTGGAAATATTATTTTATTCATTGATGAGCTGCACACCTTAATTGGAGCTGGCGGTGCAGAAGGGGCTATTGATGCCTCCAATATCTTAAAACCATCACTGGCAAGAGGAGAACTCCAATGTATTGGGGCAACCACTCTTGATGAATATCGGAAATATATTGAAAAAGATGCTGCACTTGAAAGGCGCTTCCAACCGATTCGAGTCGAGGAACCAACGGCTGAGGAATCGGTACAAATTTTAGAAGGTTTGCGTGACCGCTATGAGGCCCATCACCGTGTTTCAATTACCGATGAAGCGATTAAGGCAGCTGTAAAACTATCTGACCGCTATATCTCTGACCGCTTCCTGCCTGATAAGGCGATTGACCTAATTGATGAAGCAGGCTCAAAGGTTCGACTGCGCTCCTTTACCACGCCGCCTAATTTAAAAGAATTAGAAGTTAAGCTTGAGGATGTTAGGAAAGAGAAGGATTCTGCCGTCCAAAGCCAGGAATTTGAAAAAGCAGCCTCATTAAGGGATACCGAACAGCGTCTTCGTGAACAGCTGGAAGAAACCAAGAAGACCTGGAAGGAAAAACAAGGAAAAGAAAACAATGAAGTAACGGTTGAGGACATCGCAAGTGTCGTTTCAAGCTGGACTGGAATCCCTGTATCCAGGCTTGCCCAAACAGAGATGGCGAAGTTACTTAATTTAGAGGATACCATCCATTCTCGAGTGATTGGTCAGGAAGAAGCAGTTAAAGCAGTTTCAAAGGCCGTCCGCCGGGCGAGAGCTGGATTAAAAGACCCAAAACGCCCAATAGGTTCCTTTGTTTTCCTCGGACCTACCGGTGTCGGAAAGACAGAATTAGCGCGTGCCTTAGCAGAAGCGATGTTTGGTGATGAGGATTCAATGATTCGGATTGATATGTCCGAGTATATGGAGAAGCACTCTACCTCCCGACTTGTTGGTTCACCTCCAGGATATGTCGGCTATGAGGAAGGCGGACAATTAACAGAAAAGGTTCGCAGAAAGCCATACTCTGTTATTTTGCTGGATGAAATTGAAAAAGCACACCCAGATGTATTTAATATCCTTTTGCAGGTGCTTGAAGATGGCCGCCTTACTGATTCAAAAGGAAGAACGGTCGATTTCCGCAATACTGTTTTAATTATGACGTCCAATGTAGGTGCTGAGGCATTAAAACGGAACAAGTATGTTGGATTTAATATTCAGGATGGCGAGCAGGACTATAAAGACATGAAGGGTAAAGTGATGGAAGAGCTGAAGAAGGCATTTCGCCCTGAATTCTTGAATCGAATTGATGAAATCATTGTTTTCCATTCGTTAGAGAGAAAGCATCTTAATGAAATTGTGACCCTATTGTCTGATCAGTTAGTCAAACGGTTAAAAGAGCAAAATATTTCCTTAGAGTTAACGGATGCAGCGAAGGGGAAAATTTCCCAGGAAGGTTATGATCCAGAATATGGTGCCAGACCATTACGACGCGCCATTCAAAAACATATAGAAGACCGACTATCAGAGGAACTGCTCAAAGGAACCTTGTTAAAAGGGCAGCATGTAATCATTGATGTTGATAACGGTGAATTTTTCGTAAAAATGGCAGAGAAAGTGGGCTTAGCAAAGTAGAATCATCAACAAATAATTTAGTTGCAAGACAAAACAAGCAGGGGTACACGTGAATAGAGTCGAATCGTGTACCTCTTTTTTTATTTTTAGGTTTGTAAGAGAGGTAGAAGTCAGATGGCAAAACGAAAAACAAAGTTTATTTGTCAGGAATGCGGGTATGAATCTGCAAAGTGGATGGGTAAATGCCCAGGCTGCGGGCAGTGGAATAAGATGGTTGAGGAAGTGGAGGTAACAGGTGTAACTAGAAGGGGAGCATTTGCCCATTCTCAAAATGATTCAGGGCTTTTATCAAAACCGATGCCAATCACTTCGATTGAAATGGAAAATGAACCAAGAATTCTAACTGAATTTAATGAATTGAACCGGGTGCTTGGCGGCGGTGTGGTAAAGGGTTCATTAGTGCTGATTGGCGGGGACCCTGGAATTGGTAAATCAACCCTTCTCCTGCAGGTATCTTCACAGCTTGCGAATAAAGGCAGTAAGGTGTTATACATATCCGGTGAGGAGTCGTTACGGCAAACAAAGCTCCGTGCCGAGCGATTAGGAGTATCATCCGGAAATCTTCTCGTTTACTCAGAGACGAACCTTGAGGAAATCAACCGAACCATTGATAGTACAAATCCTGATTTTGTTATCATTGATTCCATCCAAACGGTTTTCCACCCGGATGTTACTTCCGCACCAGGGAGCGTTTCACAGGTGCGTGAATGTACCTCAGAATTGATGAGAATAGGTAAAACAAAAGGAATTGCCATTTTTATTGTTGGGCATGTAACAAAGGAAGGTTCAATTGCGGGCCCAAGGCTGTTAGAGCATATGGTGGATACCGTTCTATATTTTGAAGGGGAAAGGCACCATACGTACCGGATTGTAAGGGCCGTAAAAAACCGCTTTGGGTCAACAAATGAAATGGGTATATTTGAAATGAAAGAGCTGGGTCTTGAAGAGGTAGAAAATCCATCGGAAATTTTCCTCGAAGAGCGCTCACGGGGGGCAGCTGGCTCAACAGTGGTAGCCTCAATGGAAGGGACCCGGCCGGTCCTTGTTGAAATTCAGGCGTTAATCTCACCGACAAGCTTTGGGAACCCAAGAAGAATGGCAACGGGCATCGATCATAACCGTGTACCGCTGTTAATGGCTGTATTGGAAAAGCGGGTCGGGATGTTACTGCAAAATCAGGATGCGTATTTAAAAGTCGCCGGCGGTGTAAAATTGGATGAACCAGCGATTGACTTAGCTGTTGCGGTGAGTATTGCTTCCAGTTTTAGAGATAAGCCGACAAGACCGACCGATTGCATTATCGGCGAAGTCGGGTTAACAGGTGAAGTAAGAAGGGTTTCAAGAATTGAACAGCGTGTCCAAGAAGCGGCAAAACTAGGTTTCGAGCGAGTAATTTTGCCTAAAAATAATTTAAGCGGCTGGAAAGGACCAACGGGAGTTCAACTAATTGGTGTTTCGTCTGTCAGTGAAGCACTAAAAGCAGCGCTGGGGGAGTAGCGGATGGAAAATAAAAAGCTTGGTGGGTATACTGTCAGTGAAATCTTGCAGTTTCTTGCCCCTGGTACACCTATTCGCGAGGGAATCGACAATGTCCTTCGTGCCAATACAGGAGGCCTGATTGTTGTTGGGTTTAATGATAAGGTAAAAAGTATTGTTGACGGCGGCTTTGAGATTAACTGCCCTTTTTCGCCAAGCTTTTTATATGAATTGGCAAAAATGGACGGTGCAATAATTTTAAATGAATTAGGAAACAAAATCCTGTTTGCAAATGCCCAGCTGGCGCCAAACGCCGATATTCCATCGACAGAAACAGGGATGCGCCACCGGACAGCTGAAAGGGCAGCTAAACAAACAAAAGCCCTTGTGATTGCCATTTCCCAAAGAAGAAATGTTATTACCTTGTATCAAGGAAATTTCCGCTATGCGTTAAAAGACATTGCGGTTATTTTGACGAAAGCCAATCAAGCGATTCAGACGCTTGAAAAGTATAAAGCTGTGTTAGAACAAAGTATTGTTAATTTAAGTATTTTAGAGTTTGAGGAGTCGGTTACATATAACGACTTTTTGTTAGTGCTCCATCGTTTTGAGATGGTTTTAAAGATAAAAAACGAATTGTTAACCTTTCTGCATGAACTAGGGACAGAGGGCCGGCTGATCCGCTTACAAATGAATGAAATCTTAACCGATCTAGAAGATGAGACGATGATGATTATTAAAGATTACGCCTTTGAACGTGACATTTTGGCTAAGGACGTCCTTGGAAGGATGCAGGCCATGGCTAATAACGGAACGATTGAGGATATGGTTTTATTAAAATTAATGGGCTACCATGGTTATGTTCATCTTGATGAAAGTAAAAGTCCACGCGGCTATCGTATTCTCAATAAAATTCCACGACTTCCATCGATAATCATTGAAAATCTAATCAGCAGTTTTGGTGAACTTTCTAAAATTATTTATGCCTCGGTTGAAGATCTGGACGATGTCGAGGGAATCGGGGAAGTCCGGGCAAAGAAGATCAAAGAAGGTTTTAAATTAATTAAAGAACGCCTTTACACCGATCGTCATCTATAAAAAGTATCGAAAAAGCAATTATTCCATGCTAGAATGATAAATTTCTATTTGTTTGACACTGATTTTTTCCAATGCTACCATATGGGAATAAGTTGGAAGATAACAAATACATTTCAAATTGTTTACAATTTAGAAAAATAATCAGCAAATCAAGGTTTCATTTTTGCGAATATGTTTATAATGAGTAGAGGAGGTGAAGGAATGTTAAAACGTATTGTTCAAGCTTGCTTCCTTATCATGGGTGGTACGCTTGGGATATTGTTATTACCGGAATTGTTCAAACTACTTCATATTAATGACATTCCAATCATTAATAACTCGTATGTCACTGCTATTTTAGGTGCTATTATTTTTTATCTTATTACCTTTTGGGCAGTAGATTATGTCTTTAATTTTATTAAATGGGCGGAAGATTCCTTAGTGAAAATCCCTGTAACAGATGTGCTCTTTGGCAGTGTCGGCTTAATTTTTGGCTTGATTGTGGCCTTTTTAATTGGCTTTGCCCTTAATGCTGTCCAGGTGCAATTTCTAAATGCTGTTGCCCCAATATTGCTGACCTTATTATTTGGTTATCTCGGTTTTCAGGTAGGCTTTAAGAAACGGGATGAGCTGTTAGGTCTGTTTGGTAACCGTGCAAACAAGAAAAAAACCGGTGACGAGGAGAACGATCAGGAAGTGAATCATCCTTTAAAAATATTAGATACAAGCGTCATTATTGATGGACGTGTGGCTGATATTTGTCAGACAGGATTTTTAGAGGGGACCATTGTTATTCCGCAGTTTGTCCTTGAGGAACTGCAGCATATTGCTGATTCTTCTGATGTTTTGAAACGAAATCGCGGTCGCAGGGGCTTGGATATTTTAAACCGAATTCAAAAGGAACTCGCCATAAAGGTAGAAATTTATGAGGGTGACTTTGAAGAGATTAGCGAAGTAGATTCAAAGCTGGTGAAACTGGCAAAGATTACAAACGGGATTCTTGTAACCAATGACTTTAATCTGAATAAAGTCTGTGAATTGCAGAATGTCTCCGTGTTAAACATTAATGATTTAGCGAATGCCGTCAAGCCAGTTGTCCTTCCGGGTGAGGAATTGACAGTTCAAGTGATCAAGGATGGAAAAGAGTATCACCAGGGTGTGGCTTATTTAGATGATGGAACAATGATTGTCGTTGAAGAAGGAAGAGAATATATCGGCAAAAGGATTCAGGTTCTTGTGACAAGTGTTCTTCAGACTTCTGCCGGTCGAATGATTTTTGCAAAACCGAAATTATTAGAAAAGGCACTTTAGAACAAAATGACTCGAGCCCCTAGGAGCTGGAGCTAGAATAGATAGAGTGGGGTAATACTATGACTTACCAAGTCATTCTCCCGGCAGCTGGCCAGGGAAAAAGAATGGGAGCGGGGAAAAATAAGCTTTTACTAGAGCTTAATGGAGTGCCTGTGCTAATCCATACATTAAGGGTATTTGCCGGTGATAAAGCCTGCAGCGGCATAATCTTGGCGATTCACCCTCAGGATGAAATGGAATTTATAGCACTGCTAAAGAGGTACAACATTACGAAGGTAATCAGCTTAGTACCAGGCGGAAAAGAACGTCAGGATAGCATCTATCAGGCACTTAAAACAGTGAAAACCGATGGAGTTATTCTTGTTCATGATGCAGCACGTCCTTTTATCCGTAAAGAGCATATCCACCGGTTAGCGGAAACAGCGGTGAAAACAGGGGCGGCCATTATTGGCGTGCCGGCAAAGGATACTATGAAAAAGGTACAAGATAGTGTGGTAATGGAAACTGTCGAACGTTCAAGCTTGTGGGCTGTTCAAACCCCACAAGCTTTTCGTATTTCAATCCTTAGGGAAGCTTATGAAAAAGCAGAGCGGGATAAATTTCTTGGAACAGATGATTCCAGCTTAGTGGAGCGCCTCGATCATCCTGTGACAATCGTAGAAGGTGATTATGATAATATTAAATTAACAACACCGGAGGATTTATATTTCGCAGAGGCGATAATGAAAAAGAGAGAAAAGGGGTTTTACTGATGTTTCGAATTGGTCAGGGCTTTGATGTTCATCAATTAGCAGAAGGGCGTCCGCTGATTATAGGCGGAATCACCATTCCTTACGAATTGGGTTTATTAGGTCATTCGGATGCAGATGTGTTATTACATACGGTTTCAGACGCATGTCTTGGTGCAATTGGGGAAGGTGATATTGGCAGGCATTTTCCCGATACCGATCCGAATTTTAAGGATGCGGACTCCGCGAAACTAATGGAGCATGTTTGGCAATTGGTTAAAGATAAGGGGTACGAACTTGTCAATGCCGATTGTACAATTATTGCCCAAAAGCCGAAAATGGCACCTTATATTGAGCAAATGCGTGTTCGGATTGCTGAATTGCTAGAGGCAGCGCCTGAACAAATCAATGTAAAGGCGACAACGACGGAAAAGCTTGGCTTTACCGGAAGAGGAGAGGGCATTGCCTCTCAAGTAGTAGTTTTATTGAAAAAGAAATGATACAATAATCAGTTGAAAACATACTAATTATTCATGGAGGCATTATAATTATGTCAAACAATGTTCGTGTAAGATATGCGCCAAGTCCAACGGGACATTTACATATCGGAAACGCCCGCACAGCGTTATTCAATTATTTGTTTGCACGCAATCACGGTGGCAAATTCATTATTCGGATAGAAGATACCGATAAAAAGCGGAATATTGAAGGCGGAGAAGAAAGCCAGTTAAAATATTTAAAATGGCTCGGCATCGATTGGGACGAGGGTGTCGATGTCGGCGGCGAATACGGCCCCTATCGTCAATCCGAACGAAATGAAATTTATGAAACCTATTATAATCAATTATTAAAGAATGGTCATGCCTATAAATGCTATTGTACAGAGGAAGAGATAGCAGCAGAGCGGGAAGCGCAATCTGAACGGGGTGAGACTCCTCATTATTCCGGCAAATGCCGACATTTAACTGAGGAAGAGCGCGGGCAGCTAGAAAGTGAAGGTCGGGAGCCAAGCATCCGTATCATCGTACCGGAAGGGAAAACCTATACATTTGATGATATGGTAAAAAGCAGCGTTTCCTTCGAATCCGAGGGGATGGGCGATTGGGTAATCATTAAAAAGGACGGCACCCCAACCTATAATTTTGCCGTAGCGATTGATGATCATTTAATGAAGATCTCCCATGTGCTCCGCGGGGATGACCATATTTCTAATACGCCTAAGCAATTGATGGTCTATGAAGCCTTGGACTGGGAACCGCCCATTTTTGGCCATATGACATTGATCGTCAATGAAAGCCGCAAAAAGTTAAGTAAGCGTGATGAGTCGATTATCCAATTCATTGAACAATATGAAGAATTGGGTTATCTCCCAGAAGCGTTGTTTAACTTTATTACCTTGCTTGGCTGGTCGCCGGGCGGTGAAGAGGAAATTCACTCTAAGCAGGAGTTTATTGACCTATTTGATGCGGACCGCCTCTCAAAATCACCGGCGTTATTTGATAAACAAAAGCTTATGTGGATGAACAACCAATACATGAAAATGATTGAGATTGACCGTCTGGTTGGGATTTCTTTACCGCACTTAATAAAGGCAGGACGTATAACGGAAAGTATGACCGATGAACAGCACCAATGGGTAAAGGGCTTAGTATCTCTTTTACAGGAAAAAATGAGCTTTGGGGCGGAAATTGTTGACCTTTCAGATATGTTCTTTAAAGACGAGGCAGATTATGAAGAAGATACAAAGGAAATTTTAGCAGGTGAAACGGTTCCGGAAGTGTTAAAGGCATTTTCACAAGAGCTTGACCAACTCGAAATCTTCCGTGCCGATGGAATAAAGGCAGCGATGAAAGCTGTGCAGAAGTCGACCGGACAAAAAGGGAAAAACCTATTTATGCCGATTCGTGCAGCGGTAACAGGTCAAACACATGGTCCAGATCTTCCTCAGACAATTGAACTTTTAGGAAAAGAAAAGGTTCAAAAGAGAATTAATAAAATTATTAGTTAACATTAATGGTGAAATGTAATATAGTAAGAGAAAGTAAGAAAAGCGGAAGCGACCTTTTAGCGAAGTACACTAGCCGCTGGACGCTGGAGCTGGACAGTATCTAAGTTCAAAGTTTATAAATTCTTATATCGCTAAAGCGTAGAAGAGGAAAAGTAAAAAAGGATGCTTAAAAGAGAAAACCATCATCGGCTGAAAGTGGTTTAGGCCTCTCCTGATTTGAAATGCACCTCTGAGCCCTATTCCGAAAAGAGTCAACTTCAAGTAGGTATGGGCGGAACCTATCCGTTAACAGGTAGAGTGAGACCAGTGTTTAGCTTCAGTTTTTTGGAGTTTTTGGTCTAATCAGAGTGGAACCACGCACAAGCGTCTCTGTCGATTTGACAGAGGCGTTTTTATTTTTTCGGAAAAAGGGGGAAAATGGTAATGTTCAAGAAGTTGAGGGAGGACGTTGAGGTTGTTTTTGAACAAGATCCAGCAGCTAGAAGTCATTTGGAAGTAATTTTGACGTATTCAGGCTTGCATGCCATTTGGTCACATCGACTCGCGCATGCACTCTTTAATCGGAAATACTTTTTCCTTGCCAGGGTTATTTCGCAAGTAAGCCGATTTTTTACCGGAATTGAAATCCATCCTGGGGCAAAAATAGGCAGAAGATTTTTTATTGACCATGGTATGGGCGTTGTTATAGGGGAAACGTGTGAAATTGGGGATAATGTAACTATATATCAAGGGGTAACACTTGGGGGAACGGGTAAAGAAAAAGGAAAGCGGCATCCGACGATAAAGGATAATGTTCTGATTGCCACGGGTGCAAAGGTGCTTGGTTCAATAACTGTTGGAGAAAACTCCAAAGTTGGAGGCGGCTCGGTTGTTTTGAAAGAAGTACCCCCTAACTCAACGGTAGTTGGGATACCAGGGAGAGTCGTCATCCAGGATGGAAGAAGAATTACAAGGGACTTGAACCACTGTGACATGCCAGACCCTGTAGCCGACCGCTTTAAAGAAATGCAAAATGATCTGGATAAGTTAATGCATGAACTTGAAGAATTAAAAGGAGAAAGGATACAAGTCAATGACCATTCAACTTTATAATACACTTACGCGCAAAAAGGAAGCCTTCGTCCCGCTTGAAGAAGGAAAAGTAAAAATGTATGTTTGCGGTCCGACGGTCTATAATTATATTCATATTGGAAATGCCAGACCAGCCATTGTCTTTGATACGGTCAGGCGCTATCTTCAATATCGGGGCTATGAGGTGCAGTACGTCTCCAATTTTACCGATGTTGATGACAAGTTGATACGGGCGGCCAATCAGTTAGGCGAAGAAGTTCCGGCGATTGCCGACCGGTTTATCAATGCCTATTTTGAGGATGTTTCCGCATTAGGCTGCCAAAAAGCTGATGTTCATCCACGTGTCATGGAAAATATGGATATTATTATTGATTTTATTAATCAATTAGTCGAAAAAGGCTACGCCTATGAATCTGCTGGTGATGTTTATTTCCGGACAAGAAAATTTGATGGGTACGGGAAGCTTTCCCACCAATCCATTGATGACCTGCAAATCGGGGCAAGGATTGAAGTCGGTGCTAAGAAACAAGATGACCTAGATTTTGCCCTATGGAAAGCGGCAAAGGAAGGGGAAATCTACTGGGAGAGCCCGTGGGGACTTGGCAGACCAGGCTGGCATATTGAATGCTCAGCGATGGCGAAAAAGTATCTGGGCGACACGATTGATATTCATGCCGGGGGTCAAGATTTAACGTTCCCGCATCATGAAAATGAAATTGCCCAATCGGAGGCACTATCCGGAAAACTATTTTCCCGCTACTGGATGCATAATGGTTACATTAATATTGATAATGAAAAAATGTCAAAATCACTTGGAAACTTTGTCCTTGTCCATGACATTATCAAAAAACATAATCCGCAAGTATTACGATTTTTTATGTTATCGGTTCATTACCGTAATCCTATTAATTACAATGAAGAATTATTGGAAAGCACAAAGGCCGCTTTTGAACGCTTAACAACCTCTTATCAAAATTTAAAACATCGGAAAGAAGCGAGCGTGGGTTTAACCAATAATAATCAGGAGTGGCTCGATAAAATATCTGCCTTACAGAATCAGTTTATCGAGGCGATGGATGATGATTTTAACACGGCTAAAGCAATTTCCGTTTTATTTGACCTTTCCAAGCTGGCTAATTATTATCTTTTAGAAAAAAATACAGCTGTAGAAGTTATTGATGCCTTCACCAAAGAATTTGAAGAATTATTCCATGTCTTAGGGCTGACACTTGGTAAAGAGGAAATGCTTGACGAAGAAATTGATGCGCTGATTGAGAAGCGGATCCAGGCACGGAAAGACCGTAATTTTCAATTATCTGATCAAATTAGGGATCAGCTAAAGGAAATGAATATTATCTTAGAAGACACACCGCAGGGTACCAGGTGGAAAAGAGGCTAATTTATGCTTAATTATCAACAGACAATCGATGCCCGGCAATTGAATAGCCTCGCTCTTGCCTATATGGGGGATGCCGTCTATGAAACCTATGTAAGACGGCACCTTTTGTATAGCGGAAAAGTAAGGCCGAACCAATTACATCGTACGGGAACAAAATACGTATCGGCAAAAGCACAATGCCGGATTCTTTTTCAACTGATGGATGATAACCTACTTGATGACGCAGAAATGGCAGTAGTCATGCGCGGCAGAAATGCAAAGTCTGGCACTGTTCCAAAAAATACAGATGTACAAACTTATCATTACAGTACAGCGTTTGAAGCATTGATGGGTCATTTATATTTAACAGGTAATATTGAACGATTAGAAGAGCTTATTCAAATAGCGTTTTCATATGTGGATGAAAGAAAGGAGGAAAGCTAAATGGACCAGGAATACATTGTTGGTAAAAATCCCGTTATTGAGGCACTTAAATCGGAACGGGATATTAATAAAATTCTGATTGCGGAAGGGTCGCAGCGCGGCCAGATGCAGCAAATTACCCAGTTGGCAAAAGAAGCAAATGTGATTGTTCAGTTTGTCCCAAAGAAAAAAATTGACCAAATTGCTGATGAAAATCATCAAGGGGTCTTGGCCTACATTGCTGCCTATCAATATGCGGAAATCGATGATTTGTTTGCAGCAGCAGCAAAGAAAAACGAACCACCTTTCTTTTTATTATTGGATGAAATTGAGGACCCGCATAACCTTGGCTCGATAATGAGGACAGCAGATTCAGTAGGGGCACATGGGATTATTATTCCCAAGCGCAGGGCTGTGGGTCTAACAGCGACAGTCGCTAAAGCCTCGACGGGCGCGATTGAATATATTCCAGTTGCTCGTGTAACAAACATGGCACGGACTATTGATGAACTAAAAGAACGGGGCGTGTGGATTGCCGGAACGGATGCAAAAGGAAAGCAGGATTACCGTCAAATAGATGGCACACTTCCGCTTGGCTTAGTAATCGGCAGTGAAGGAAAAGGAATGGGGCGGCTAATCGGGGAAAAATGCGACTTCCTTATCCATTTGCCGATGGCAGGAAAGGTGACATCTTTAAATGCTTCCGTTGCTGCGGCCTTGCTTATGTATGAGGTCTATCGAAAGCGGCATCCTCTTCGGGGGTAGCTTATGGATATCCTGCTTGTTGACGGATATAACATCATTGGAGCCTGGCCGGAGCTAAGAACGCTAAGGGACCGTGATTTACCTGCTGCAAGGGACCGACTAGTGGAAAGAATGGCAGAATACCAAGCCTATTCGGGTTACCGAGTGATTGTTGTATTTGATGCCTATTATGTGCAAGGGACAGAAAAAAAATATAAAAATCATAAAGTAGAAGTAATATTCACGAAAGAAAATGAAACAGCTGATGAGCGAATTGAAAAAATGGCGATCAGTCTAAGTAACCGCAAAACGCAAATCCATGTGGCTACCTCTGATTTTACGGAACAATGGGCAATTTTTGGACAAGGGGCATTAAGAAAATCTGCTCGGGAACTGCTTGTCGAAATGTCTTCGATTGAAAAAGGCATCGAAAAGAAAGTGAAGTTAATCCAAGAAAAGAGGCCGGTTTCCAAAATACCAATTAGTGATGAAATGACGGAAATTTTTGAAAAGTGGCGCAGAGGGCAGAAATGAACGTGGACTTCAAAATATTTCTAATGTATACTATTACTATCTATGCTTGTTCGGTGGAGGGGATCTACGTTGAGTACGGATTTCGGGACAAAGATGAATCAACAATTCTTCATTATGGATGATGAGGGAATAGTTGATTTGGTGCACCAAGGTGATAGTGAAGCATTGGATTATTTAATCCACAAGTATCGTAACTTTGTACGTGCTAAAGCAAGATCCTATTTTTTAATTGGGGCAGATAAAGAAGATATTGTCCAAGAGGGTATGATTGGGCTTTATAAGGCAATTCGTGACTTTAGGGAGGATAAACTAACCTCTTTCAAAGCATTTGCAGAGCTCTGCATCACCCGTCAAATCATTACAGCGATTAAAACCGCGACACGCCAGAAGCATATCCCGTTAAATTCCTATGTTTCTTTGGACAAGCCTATCTATGATGAAGAATCGGACAGGACCTTAATGGATGTTTTGTCGGGCGCCAAAGTACTTGATCCCGAAGAACTATTTATTAATCAAGAAGAGTTTGATCATATAGAATTCAAAATGACTGAATTGTTAAGTGATTTAGAAAGGAAGGTATTGGCCCTCTACTTAGATGGACAATCATACCAAGAAATTTCTGAAGAGCTTAATCGTCATGTGAAGTCCATTGATAATGCCCTGCAGCGGGTGAAAAGAAAACTCGAGCGCTACTTGGAAATTCGTGAATTCTCGCTTTAAACTTTTCATAAAGGAATCATATCGTTTGTATGAAACCCTTGTCGGCGGTTATTGACATTAACTAGGACTCATGTTACATTTTTAGGGATAATTAGAAAAGCGGAAGGGCCCGAAAAGGTGTCAAATATGAGTAAAAAGGTCATTCTTACATGTGTAGATTGCGGCTCACGAAATTATTCGACAGTCAGCAAAGAGACACAAACGGAACGATTAGAATTGAAAAAATTCTGTAAAACTTGCTCAACCCATACAATTCATAGAGAAACAAAGTAATGATTATAGATTTTTTATTTATAGATTTTGGGGGTTAAAGAAATGCAGCGCATAAAGAAGTTCTTCAGTGATGTCTTCCGTGAAATGAGAAAAGTTAGCTGGCCAAAACGCGGTGAACTAACACGTTCTACAATTACTGTTTTATCGACCGTTGTTTTTTTTGCAGCATTCTTTGCGGTACTAGATTTAGGAATTTCAAAATTGATTCGTTTAATTCTTGAATAACAAGTAATCATTCATGGTATAATGGTAATTAATAGAGGAAATTTTATCTAAAGCCCGTTCAAACGGGTTTTTTCATTTGTTTAAAAAGATTTAGGGGATTTCCGATAAAAAACACAGGGAGGGACGGACACTAGTCCTCTTAAATGGAAAAAAATTGGTATGTGTTACATACTTATTCTGGGTATGAAAATAAAGTAAAAGCGAATTTAGAAAAACGTGTCGAATCGATGGGCATGACAGATAAAATTTTTCGGGTGATTGTCCCCGAAGAAGAAGAAACGGAAATAAAGAATGGCAAGAAAAAGGTAGTAAAACGCAAAGTTTTTCCAGGTTATGTTTTGGTTGAACTTGTGATGACGGATGACTCTTGGTATGTAGTCCGAAATACCCCTGGTGTAACTGGATTTGTCGGTTCGTCTGGATCAGGTTCAAAACCGACTGCCTTACTTCCTGAAGAAGTGGTCGTCATCCTAAAAAGAATGGGTGTTACTGAGGCACGTGTCGATGCTAATTATGAGATTGGCGAAACCGTTCGAGTGAAAGAAGGCCCATTTGCAAACTTTACTGGATCTATTGAAGAGATGGATAAAGACAGATCAAAACTCAAAGTTCTGGTTAATATGTTCGGTCGTGACACCCCGGTTGAACTGGATTTTACTCAGATTGATAAATTATAATGTAAAAAAACTTGAAATAATTTTTAAAAAGTGGTAATATTTCATAGGTCAGTATGTCTTCACTGTGAGACATGACTATTGTTAAGTTCTTTATGATAATTAGATAAAGACATATGCCTGAGTGGGAGGGAACCCCAAGGTTTCCTATTACCACATCACGGACTTTAAGGAGGTGTGTCTCGTGGCTAAAAAAGTAATTAAAGTCGTTAAATTACAAATTCCTGCTGGTAAAGCAAACCCAGCGCCGCCAGTTGGTCCTGCACTAGGTCAAGCCGGTGTTAATATCATGGGATTCTGTAAAGAATTTAACGCTCGTACAGCAGATCAAGCTGGTTTGATCATTCCTGTTGAAATCACGGTATTTGAAGACCGTTCATTTACATTTATTACGAAAACTCCTCCTGCTGCCGTTCTATTGAAAGTAGCAGCTGGAATTCAGTCTGGTTCAGGTGAACCAAACCGTAATAAAGTAGCAACAGTAAAGCGTGATACAGTACGCGAGATTGCGGAACAAAAAATGCCTGACCTAAACGCAGCAAGCGTTGAAGCAGCAATGCGCATGGTTGAAGGTACTGCACGCAGCATGGGTATTGTTATCGAAGACTAATCCGTGCCGAACTGTTTGGTGTAAGGAGGAGGTTGCGACGCTGATTTATTTCACTCGCAACCTTTATTCGTGGGAGGTTTAACCGTTAAAACCACAATCTAGGAGGAAATTTAAATGGCTAAAAAAGGTAAGAAGTATTTAGAAGCTTCAAAGCTTGTAGATCGTTTGAAAGCATACCCAATTGTTGAAGCAATTGAACTTGCAAAGCAAACAAATTACACAAAGTTCGACGCAACTCTTGAGGTTGCTTTCCGTTTAGGCGTTGACCCTAAGAAAGCAGACCAACAAATTCGTGGTGCAGTAGTACTTCCTAACGGAACTGGTAAAACTCAACGCGTTCTAGTTTTCGCGAAGGGTGAGAAAGTGAAGGAAGCAGAAGCAGCTGGAGCTGATTATGTAGGCGATTCCGAGTACATCAATAAAATCCAACAAGGCTGGTTTGACTTTGATGTCATCGTAGCAACTCCTGACATGATGGGTGAAGTTGGTAAACTAGGACGTGTATTAGGACCTAAAGGCTTAATGCCAAACCCTAAAACAGGCACTGTTACATTTGATGTAACAAAAGCTATCAATGAAATCAAAGCTGGTAAAGTTGAATACCGTGTTGATAAGTCTGGGAATGTCCATGTACCAATCGGTAAAGCATCTTTCGAAAGCCAAAAGCTTGTAGAAAACTTCAACACAATCTTTGAAACAATGGTGAAAGTTAAACCTGCAGCTGCAAAAGGTACTTACATGAAGAACGTAACTGTTGCTTCAACAATGGGACCTGGAGTTAAAGTAGATCCTTCATCTGTTTCAGTTAAGTAATTTTACCAATTGACAATCCAAACAACATTTAATATAATTTATTTTGTTGTTAAAAATAATAAACATTTGTACTGTAGACAGCAGGTGCCTGTATTGGCTTAATTACCTGCCGAGGTAAGCGATATAGAATTGGCTGATCCATTCAGCTGTTGTATGCTGCCTCCATGTCAAGTAATGATATGGAGGTATTTATTTGGCCAATAGGAAAGTAAAACTTTCCCATCAGGCATAAGTGCAACTTCGCCTCTGTCTTCGCCCTAACGGGCTAGCCAGTCGGCGAGTTTTCTATACCTGGTATAAATGTAGATAATCTACAGGAGGTGTAAAGATGAGCAGTGCAATCGAATTAAAGCAACAAATCGTTGATGAAATCGCTGGGAAATTAAAGGCTAGTGTTTCAACTGTTGTTGTTGATTACCGTGGTCTTTCAGTTGCCGAATTAACTGAACTTCGTAAACAGCTTCGTGAAGCAGGTGTTGAATTTAAAGTTTACAAAAACTCAATGACACGCCGTGCTGCTGAAGCAGTTGAGCTTGCTGGTTTAAATGATGCATTAACAGGTCCGAACGCCATCGCGTTCAGTACTGAAGATGTTGTAGCACCAGCTAAAATCTTGAATGACTTTGCGAAAAAACATGAAGCACTTGAATTAAAAGCAGGTGTGATTGAAGGAAATGTTGCAACAGCTGAAGAAATTACAGCACTTGCAGCCCTACCATCACGCGAAGGTTTACTTTCAATGCTACTCAGCGTACTACAAGCACCAATTCGCAATCTTGCTCTTGTTACAAAAGCAGTTGCAGAACAAAAAGAAGAACAAGGCGCGTAAGTTAATAGAAAGGCGGAAGCGCCCTGGGCGCAGAAGCTGGACAATCTTAATCGCAAACTAATAAATTTGAACGAAAACTAAGGAGGAAAATTAATCATGACTAAAGAACAAATCATTGAAGCAGTTAAATCTATGACTGTTTTAGAACTTAACGATCTAGTAAAAGCAATCGAAGAAGAATTCGGCGTAACTGCAGCAGCTCCTGTAGCAGCTGGCGGCGCAGCTGTTGCAGCTGTTGAAGAGCAAACTGAATTTGATGTTATCCTAGCTAGCGCTGGCGACCAAAAAATCAAAGTTATCAAGGTAGTACGTGAAATCACTGGCCTTGGACTTAAAGAAGCAAAAGACCTTGTTGACAATGCACCTAAGACTATTAAAGAAGGCGTTGCTAAAGACGAAGCTGAAGCAGTTAAAGCTAAGCTTGCTGAAGTTGGAGCAAACGTTGAAGTTAAGTAATTATATTATAAAAAGGCTCGCTGCATAAGCGGGCTTTTTTTTCCTTACTATCATTTTGTTGATCAGTGTAAGTCCTCGTATTTCTTCAAATATCTACTCTCCGGAGGTGAGTCTAATGTCCGAACACTACTATTCTCGAACCCAAGAGGTTGAAAGTAGCCCTAAATATTGGGAATACACCCTAAGAAATAATCTTTTTCGCTTTAAAACCGATAACGGTGTTTTTTCGAAAAGAGAAGTAGATTTTGGCTCACGTTTACTAATTGAGTCTTTTGAAATACCAGAGGTGGAAGGACCAGTTCTTGATGTTGGGTGCGGCTATGGCCCAATTGGTTTGTCTATTGCGAAGGACAATAACGATCGACTGGTTCACATGGTGGATGTTAATGAACGGGCGATAGAGCTTGCGAAGGAAAATGCAGCACTAAACAGAACTGAAAATGTTGATATATATGAAAGCGATCGCTTGTTAAATGTAAAAGGAAGTAATTTTGCAGCAATCGTAACGAACCCGCCGATTAGGGCAGGGAAAAAGACGGTCCATGATATTTTTGAACAAAGCTCTATGCATCTTGCAGCTGAAGGTGAGCTCTGGGTGGTAATCCAGAAAAAGCAAGGGGCACCATCTACGATAGAAAAATTAAAAGAATTATTTTTTTCCGTTGAGACTATTGACAAATCAAAAGGTTATTTTGTTATTAAGGCGAAAAAAAGTTGACTTGAAAATGCCGCTATGATAGCATTATAAAATGCCATCATAATAAATTCCCAATTATTCCTTAAAATACTTGTTTTTTTAGTATAAAAAGGGAATTAGAAGGAAACGATGACAAAATAATAGTCAAAATGTGAAAATGTGGTTTTTGAGTAAAAAACCCTTTTTCTTTTTGTTTAATGGAAAGAGCCTAAACTCTTTCTTGAAAACATAAATAGATTTTAATAAATAACGCTTGATTTGAGGGGTGAATCAGTTGTCAGGTCAACTAGTTCAGTATGGACGACACCGAAAGCGGAGAAGTTACGCACGAATCAGTGAAGTTTTAGAATTACCAAATCTCATTGAAATTCAAACCGCTTCCTATCAATGGTTTCTTGATGAGGGTTTGCGTGAAATGTTCCAGGATATTTCACCGATTGAAGATTTTACTGGTAACCTATCACTCGAATTTATTGATTACAGCCTTGGCGATCCAAAGTATTCTGTTGAAGAATCAAAAGAACGGGACGTTACATATTCTGCTCCATTGCGTGTAAAGGTCCGACTTGTTAACAAAGAAACAGGTGAAGTAAAAGATCAAGATGTATTTATGGGTGATTTTCCACTTATGACGGAAACAGGTACGTTTGTCATTAACGGGGCTGAACGTGTTATTGTTTCACAATTAGTGCGTTCTCCGAGCGTTTACTATAGTGGAAAGCTTGATAAGAATGGAAAACGAGGCTTTTCAGCTACTGTCATTCCGAACCGCGGCGCTTGGCTGGAATATGAAACAGATGCCAAAGATGTCGTATATGTGAGAATAGATCGTACTCGGAAACTGCCCGTTACGGTTCTTTTGCGTGCACTTGGCTTTGGCTCTGATCAAGAAATCATTGAATTGATTGGAGATAACGAGTATATTCGTAACACTTTGGAGAAGGACAATACGGAGGGTGTCGATAAGGCACTTCTAGAAATCTATGAGCGGCTTCGTCCCGGTGAACCTCCTACCGTTGAAAACGCAAAGAGTTTATTGGTGTCCCGCTTTTTTGATCCAAAGCGCTATGATCTAGCTAATGTAGGCCGCTATAAAATTAATAAGAAGCTTCATATTAAAAATCGCTTATTCAACCAACGGTTAGCGGAATCCCTAGCGGACCCCGAAACTGGCGAAATTATTGCTGAAAAAGGAACGGTTCTAGATAGGAGAAACCTGGATAGAGTCTTGCCGGCCCTTGAAAAGAACATCAACTTTAAAGGCTTTAGCCCTTATGGCGGCGTAGTTAGTGAAGAAATCATCCTTCAGGACATTAAAATTTATGCTCCTGGTGATGAAAATGAAAAAGTAATTAACGTCTTAGGTAATGCCTATGTGGCTGAACCGATTAAAAATATTACGCCTGCAGATATCATTGCATCGATTAGCTACTTCTTCAATTTGCTGCATGGAGTAGGCGATACAGACGATATTGACCATTTAGGCAACAGACGTCTTCGTTCTGTTGGAGAGCTCTTACAAAACCAGTTCCGCATCGGTTTATCCCGGATGGAGCGGGTTGTTCGTGAAAGAATGTCGATCCAAGATACAGCAACCATTACACCGCAGCAATTAATCAATATTCGTCCGGTTATTGCTTCAATCAAAGAGTTCTTTGGAAGCTCACAGTTATCACAGTTCATGGACCAAACCAACCCGCTTGCTGAATTAACGCACAAGCGTCGTTTATCTGCACTAGGACCAGGTGGTTTAACACGTGAGCGCGCAGGTTTTGAAGTGCGTGACGTTCACTATTCTCACTATGGCCGTATGTGCCCTATTGAAACACCAGAGGGCCCGAACATTGGACTGATTAACTCGTTATCATCTTATGCTAAGGTGAACCGCTTTGGATTTATTGAAACACCATACCGTCGTGTTGACCCTGATACTGGCAAAGTAACAAGCCGGATTGATTATCAAACGGCGGATGAAGAAGATAACTATGTAGTTGCGCAAGCAAACGCCCGTCTAGATGAGGATGGTTCGTTCCTAGATGAAGATGTTGTAGCACGTTTCCGTGGAGAAAACACGGTTGTAAAACGCGACCGCATTGATTATATGGATGTATCTCCTAAGCAGGTTGTTTCTGCAGCAACAGCATGTATCCCGTTCCTTGAAAATGATGACTCCAACCGAGCTCTAATGGGAGCGAACATGCAGCGTCAAGCAGTACCTCTTATGCAGCCAGAAGCCCCAAGGGTTGGTACAGGTATGGAATACGTATCTGGTAAAGACTCTGGTGCGGCAGTTATTTGTAAACATGAAGGTATTGTTGAGCATGTGGAAGCACGTGAAGTATGGGTCCGCCGCATTAACGTAGTCGACGGGCAAGAAGTAAGAGGAAATCTTGATAAATATCGCATGTTGAAATTCATTCGTTCCAACCAAGGAACATGCTATAACCAACGTCCAATTGTCGCCGTTGGCAACCATGTAACAAAAGGTGAAATACTCGCTGACGGTCCTTCGATGGAATTAGGTGAATTAGCACTTGGTCGCAACGTGCTTGTAGCATTCATGACATGGGATGGCTATAACTATGAAGATGCGATTATTATGAGTGAACGTCTGGTTAAAGACGATGTATATACGTCGATTCATATTGAAGAATACGAATCAGAGTCCCGTGATACAAAGCTCGGACCAGAAGAAATCACTCGTGATATTCCAAACGTCGGTGAAGACGCACTACGCAATTTAGATGAGCGTGGGATTATCCGGACTGGCGCTGAAGTAAAAGACGGAGACCTGCTTGTTGGAAAGGTTACACCAAAAGGGGTAACCGAGTTAACAGCGGAAGAACGACTTCTACATGCTATTTTCGGTGAAAAGGCTCGTGAAGTACGTGATACATCGCTTCGTGTTCCACACGGCGGCGGCGGTATCGTCCTTGATGTTAAAGTCTTTAATCGTGAAGATGGCGATGAACTTCCACCGGGTGTAAATCAGCTTGTCCGTGCCTATATCGTTCAGAAACGTAAAATTTCTGAAGGAGATAAAATGGCAGGACGCCACGGTAACAAAGGGGTAATTTCAAGAATATTACCAGAAGAAGATATGCCGTATTTACCAGATGGCACACCAGTAGATATCATGTTAAATCCACTAGGGGTTCCATCGCGGATGAATATCGGACAGGTGCTTGAGCTCCATCTAGGAATGGCGGCACGCTATCTGGGCATTCACGTCGCTTCTCCAGTATTTGACGGAGCCACTGAAGATGATGTTTGGAGTACGATTGAAGAAGCGGGTATGGCTCGCGATGCGAAAACCGTCCTTTATGATGGCCGTTCCGGCGAACCATTTGATAACCGTGTCTCTGTTGGTGTCATGTATATGATTAAACTGGCACACATGGTTGATGATAAACTCCATGCCCGTTCAACTGGACCTTACTCACTTGTTACGCAGCAGCCACTTGGCGGTAAAGCACAATTTGGCGGACAGCGTTTTGGTGAGATGGAAGTTTGGGCACTTGAGGCATACGGGGCAGCATATACGCTTCAAGAAATTCTTACGGTTAAATCAGATGACGTTGTTGGTCGTGTGAAAACCTATGAAGCCATCGTCAAAGGCGAAAACGTTCCGGAACCTGGCGTACCGGAGTCATTCAAAGTTTTAATTAAAGAACTTCAGAGCCTTGGTTTGGATGTTAAGATCCTTTCCGGTGATGAAAAAGAAATAGAAATGCGCGATACGGAAGATGACGATGATTTACAGCAAGTTGATACATTAAACATTGTTCCTGAGGCGCAACATGCTGTATCCGAAAAGGTCGGTTCAAAAGAATAATTTTTGCTGTTAGCGTGCAAAGCGCGCTAACAGCTTTATTGGGCAATAAGGGTAAAACCTGGAGATATCAAAAGGGAGGTAGGCCCCTTGCTGGATGTTAATAATTTTGAGTATATGAAAATTGGTCTTGCTTCACCGGATAAAATCCGTTCATGGTCATTCGGAGAGGTCAAAAAGCCGGAAACGATTAACTATCGTACTTTAAAGCCTGAAAAGGACGGTTTATTCTGTGAAAGAATCTTCGGTCCGACAAAGGACTGGGAATGTCATTGTGGAAAGTACAAGCGTGTCCGCTATAAAGGTGTCGTTTGTGACCGATGTGGTGTTGAAGTAACACGTGCTAAAGTTCGTCGCGAACGAATGGGTCATATCGAGCTTGCAGCACCTGTATCACATATTTGGTACTTTAAAGGTATTCCGAGCCGAATGGGACTTGTCTTAGACATGTCACCAAGAGCCTTGGAGGAAATCATTTACTTTGCCTCCTATGTAGTAACAGAATCAGGGGATACGGCCCTTGATAAGAAGCAGCTTTTATCTGAAAAGGAATATCGTGCATACCGCGAAAAGTACGGAAACAAATTCCAAGCTGCCATGGGTGCAGAAGCAATTAAAAAGCTTCTATTCGATATCGATTTAAATAAAGAAGTAGACGGCTTAAAAGAAGAGTTGAAAACAGCACAAGGCCAGCGTCGTACCCGTGCGATTAAGCGCCTAGAAGTGTTAGAAGCATTCCGTGGTTCTGGAAACGAGCCTTCTTGGATGATTCTTGATGTTCTTCCTGTTATTCCGCCTGAACTTCGTCCGATGGTTCAACTCGATGGAGGAAGATTTGCAACATCTGACTTAAACGATCTTTACCGTCGTGTGATTAACCGTAACAACCGCTTAAAGCGTTTGTTAGACCTTGGTGCTCCGAGCATCATTGTTCAGAACGAAAAACGGATGCTTCAAGAAGCTGTCGATGCCTTGATTGATAACGGCCGCCGCGGCCGCCCGGTCACAGGTCCTGGTAACCGTCCATTGAAGTCACTTTCCCATATGTTAAAAGGGAAGCAAGGCCGTTTCCGTCAAAACTTGCTCGGAAAACGTGTTGACTACTCCGGACGTTCCGTAATCGTAGTAGGTCCAAACTTAAAAATGTATCAGTGCGGCCTTCCGAAAGAAATGGCGCTTGAGCTCTTTAAGCCATTTGTTATGAAGGAACTTGTTGAAAAGGGCTTAGCACACAATATTAAATCAGCAAAACGAAAAATAGAACGAGTATCCCCGGATGTTTGGGACGTTCTTGAAGATGTGATTAGAGAGCATCCAGTCTTGTTAAACCGTGCTCCTACACTGCATAGATTAGGAATTCAGGCCTTTGAACCCACCCTTGTCGAAGGTAGAGCTATCCGCCTTCATCCGCTTGTTTGTACGGCATATAATGCGGATTTCGACGGTGACCAAATGGCTGTTCACGTACCACTTTCATCAGAGGCGCAAGCAGAAGCACGATTATTAATGCTTGCAGCGCAAAATATCTTAAACCCTAAAGATGGTAAACCGGTTGTTACCCCTTCTCAGGATATGGTACTAGGTAACTATTACCTGACATTAGAAAGAGAAGGCGCAGTCGGTGAAGGGATGATTGTTAAAGATACGAACGAAGCAGTCCTAGCCTATCAAAACGGCTATGCCCACTTGCATACACGTGTCGCAGTTCATGCTGGTTCATTAGGAAATGAGACATTCACAGAAGAACAAAACAATAAGTTGCTAATTACAACAGTTGGTAAGCTTATATTCAATGAAATTCTGCCGAAATCATTCCCATACATCAATGAACCGACAAGGAATAATTTAGAGGTCGAAACACCTAAAAAATATTTTGTTGAAAAAGGGGAAGACGTCAGGGCGAAAATTAATGAAATGCCTTTGATTGATCCATTTAAAAAGAAAATCCTTGGAAATATCATTGCTGAAGTATTTAAACGTTTTAAAATTACCGAAACGTCAAAAATGCTCGACCGCATGAAGGACTTAGGCTTTAAACATTCAACAAAAGCAGGTCTTACAGTTGGGGTAGCTGACATTGTCGTACTTCCTGAAAAACAGGAAATACTTCATGAAGCGCAACATAAAGTTGATAACGTAATGAAGCAATTCCGCCGCGGTTTAATTACCGAAGATGAGCGTTATGACCGAGTAATTGCCATCTGGAGTGCTGCAAAAGACACGATTCAAGGGAAGCTAATGAAATCCTTGAATAAAACGAATCCAATCTTTATGATGAGTGATTCCGGTGCCCGTGGTAACGCGTCTAACTTTACCCAGCTTGCTGGTATGCGTGGTCTAATGGCCAACCCGGCTGGACGGATCATTGAATTACCGATCAAATCAAGTTTCCGTGAAGGATTAACCGTATTAGAGTACTTTATCTCCACTCATGGTGCGCGTAAAGGTCTTGCTGATACGGCCCTTAAAACGGCTGACTCCGGTTATTTAACTCGTCGACTTGTCGACGTTGCACAAGATGTCATTGTACGTGAAGACGATTGTGGTACTGATCGCGGCTTTTTAATCAGTGCCTTAAAAGATGGGACAGAAACAATCGAAGGCTTGGACGAACGCCTCATTGGCCGTTATGCCCGCACTCCGATCAGGCATCCTGAAACAAAAGAAGTCCTTGTTCCTGAAAATGGCTTGATTACTGAGGATATGGCAGAAGTCATTGTTGGAGCGGGTATTGAACAGGTTAAAATCCGTTCTGCGTTTACATGTAATACCCGTCATGGTGTATGTAAGAAGTGTTATGGCCGTAACTTGGCAACAGGCCAAGAGGTTGAAGTGGGTGAAGCGGTTGGTATTATTGCTGCCCAATCAATCGGCGAGCCAGGTACACAGTTAACCATGCGTACGTTCCATACGGGCGGGGTTGCCGGAGATGATATTACCCAAGGTTTACCGCGTATCCAGGAAATCTTTGAAGCGCGTAATCCTAAAGGGGTTGCTGTTATTACAGAAATCGAAGGTGTCGTTGTAGGCATTAACGAGGGACGTGACCGTCAGCATGAAATCGTCGTTCAAGGCGAAGTGGAGTCGCGTACCTATAATGCTCCATATACAGCCCGCTTGAAAGTGGCTGTCAATGATCACGTAGAACGCGGTGAAGAATTAACAGAAGGATCGATTGATCCGAAAGAGTTAATTAAAGTTAAAGATGTGACATCTGTTCAAGAATACCTATTGCGTGAAGTACAAAAAGTTTACCGCATGCAAGGGGTAGAAATTGGCGATAAGCACGTTGAGGTAATGGTCCGTCAAATGTTACGTAAAGTTCGTGTTGGTGATGCAGGGGAAACAGATGTACTTCCAGGTACACTTCTTGATATTCACCAGTTCACTGATGCGAATGAGAAGGCATTGTTAGCTGGCAAATTGCCTGCAACAGGACGTCCGGTATTACTCGGTATTACAAAAGCGTCGCTTGAGACTGATTCCTTCTTGTCGGCAGCATCGTTCCAAGAAACCACAAGAGTTCTTACAGACGCAGCGATCAAAGGCAAGCGTGATGAATTACTCGGCTTAAAAGAAAATGTTATCATTGGTAAGCTTGTACCAGCAGGAACAGGAATGCAGCGTTACCGTAAAGCAGAACCTGTACTCCGCGATACAACTTCCGAAGAAACCGTAACAATTGATTAATTTCTGTGCGGTACTTGCTGACAAAAGCAAGTACCGCATTTTAAAGGGAATTCATTTAAGGACGGCTTTCATAAAAATGTAAAAGTATAGTTGACATCCTTTTGGGAAGATGATATTATATCAAAGGTGCTTCTATTCACCTGATACTTTGGAGGATATGATTTATGTCTTATGAAAAAGTATTGCAGGCACAAAGAGTTATCATAGGAACCAAACAAACAGTAAAGGCATTAAGGGAAGGTAAAGTTCAGGAGTTAATCGTCGCAGGCGATGCTGAAGCGAAAGTAACAGCAAAGGTTGTTGATGTGGCAAAAGAATTTAATGTTCCCATCCTAAAAGTCGACTCAATGAAAAAGTTGGGGAAAGCATGCGGGATCGAAGTTGGTGCTTCCACTGTTGCAATTATCCGTTAAAAGCTGTTTTTGTAGATAGATTAGTCTGCAAAAACTTTGTTTTTGCAAAAAAATGAACCACCTGGATGTGTGGGCTTACAAATAATGAAGGGAGGAAAAAATCATGCCTACTATTAACCAACTGGTGCGCAAGCCTCGTCAATCAAAAGAGGAAAAGTCAAAATCACCTGCGCTAAATAAAGGTTATAATAGCTTTAAAAAGTCACAAACAAATGTTTCATCACCACAAAAACGTGGAGTTTGTACTCGTGTTGGTACAATGACTCCAAAGAAACCAAACTCAGCGTTACGTAAATATGCACGTGTACGTTTGACAAATGGTATCGAGGTGACTGCATACATTCCTGGTATTGGACACAATCTTCAAGAGCACAGTGTTGTTCTTATCCGTGGAGGACGTGTAAAAGACTTACCAGGGGTACGTTATCATATCGTTCGTGGAGCACTTGATACTGCGGGTGTAAATAACCGTATGCAAAGCCGTTCTAAATATGGTACAAAGAGACCGAAAGCACCGAAAAAATAATCTCAATAAATAGAAGCTTTATTGAAAGGAGGAAAATACATGCCACGTAAAGGTCCTGTAGCAAAAAGAGACGTATTACCAGATCCGTTATATAATTCAAAACTAGTTACTCGTCTAATCAACAAAATGATGGTTGACGGTAAAAGAGGTAAATCACAAGCTATTCTTTATTCAGCGTTTGAAACAATTCGCGAACGTACTGGTAAAGAGCCGATGGAAGTATTCGATGCAGCGCTTAAAAATATTATGCCTGTACTAGAAGTTAGAGCCCGCCGTGTAGGTGGAGCTAACTACCAAGTTCCAGTTGAGGTGCGTCCAGACCGCCGTTCAACTCTAGGTCTTCGTTGGTTGGTGAATTATTCACGTAACCGCGGTGAAAAAACGATGGAAGAGCGTTTAGCTCATGAAATCATGGATGCAGCAAACAACACTGGTGCAGCTGTTAAGAAACGTGAAGATACACACAAAATGGCAGAAGCAAACAAAGCGTTTGCTCACTATCGTTGGTAATCTAACCTTCAATATAAAAACTTTCATACTAGGAAGGAGAAAGACCCAATGGCAAGAGAGTTCTCCTTAGCAAATACTCGTAATATCGGTATCATGGCACACATCGATGCCGGTAAAACGACGACCACTGAGCGTGTACTTTACTACACTGGTAAAATTCATAAAATCGGTGAAACACATGAAGGCGCTTCTCAGATGGACTGGATGGAGCAGGAACAAGAACGCGGAATCACGATTACTTCCGCAGCAACAACTGCATCATGGCATGGTCATCGCGTAAACATCATTGACACACCAGGACACGTAGACTTCACGGTTGAAGTTGAACGTTCACTCCGTGTCCTTGATGGCGCTGTAGCTGTTCTAGATGCGCAATCAGGTGTTGAACCGCAAACTGAAACAGTTTGGCGTCAAGCAACAACATATGGTGTACCGCGTGTTGTATACGTTAATAAGATGGATAAAATTGGAGCAGACTTCTTATATTCTATAGGAACAATCCATGACCGTCTGCAAGCAAATGCGCATGCAATCCAGTTGCCAATCGGCGCTGAAGATCAGTTTAACGGAATCATTGACCTTGTAGAAATGAATGCAGTATTCTACGGAAATGACTTGGGCACAGATATTGAAGTGCGCGAAATTCCAGAAGAATACATGGCTCAAGCTGAAGAATATCGCGAAAAGCTAGTAGAAGCAGTAGCAGAACTGGATGAAGAGTTAATGGAGAAATACCTTGGTGGTGAAGAAATCACTAAAGAAGAGCTTAAAGCTGGCATTCGTAAAGGTACCGTTAATGTTGAATTCTACCCTGTAATCTGTGGATCAGCATTCAAAAACAAAGGTGTTCAATTAATGCTGGATGCAGTTATTGATTATCTTCCATCTCCATTAGATGTACCTGCAATCAAAGGTCATGCACCTGATGAAGAGGATGTAGTCATAGAACGTCATTCTAGTGATGAAGAGCCATTCTCGGCTCTAGCATTCAAAGTTATGACTGACCCTTATGTTGGTAAATTAACGTTCTTCCGTGTTTATTCTGGAACATTAGAGTCTGGCTCGTATGTGCAGAACTCTACTAAAGGAAAACGCGAACGTGTTGGACGTATTCTGCAAATGCATGCAAACAGCCGTCAAGAAATCTCTAAGGTATACGCTGGCGATATCGCTGCAGCTGTAGGACTGAAGGATACAACTACTGGTGATACACTTTGTGATGACAAAAATCTTGTAATCCTTGAGTCTATGCAATTCCCTGAGCCAGTAATTCAACTTTCAGTTGAGCCAAAATCAAAAGCAGACCAAGACAAGATGACTACGGCACTGCAAAAACTTCAAGAAGAAGATCCGACATTCCGTGCACATACTGATCAGGAAACTGGACAGGTTATCATTGCCGGTATGGGTGAACTTCATCTTGATATCTTAGTTGACCGTATGCGTCGTGAGTTCAAGGTTGAAGCTAACGTAGGTGCACCACAGGTTGCCTATCGTGAAACATTCCGTGGTTCAGCACAAGTTGAAGGTAAATTTGCCCGTCAATCTGGTGGTCGTGGACAATATGGACATGTTTGGATTGAATTTGGACCAAACGAAGAAGGAAAAGGCTTTGAGTTTGTTAACGGTATTGTCGGTGGTGTTGTTCCTCGTGAATACATCCCTGCAGTTCAAGCTGGTCTTGTAGATGCCTTAGATCGTGGTGTTCTTGCTGGATATCCATTGGTTGATATTAAAGCGAGATTGTTTGATGGATCATACCATGATGTTGACTCCTCGGAAATGGCGTTTAAGATTGCTGCATCTATGGCACTTAAGAATGCTGCGTCCAAGTGTAACCCTGTTATCCTTGAACCAACGATGAGGGTTGAAGTTACAATTCCTGAAGAATATTTAGGAGATATCATGGGCCAAATTACTGCTCGTCGTGGACGTGTTGAAGGTATGGAAGCTCGTGGTAACGCACAGGTGGTACGTTCAATGGTTCCACTATCAGAAATGTTTGGATACGCTACATCGCTTCGTTCTAGTACACAAGGTCGCGGAGTATTCTCTATGCACTTTGATCACTACGAGGAAGTTCCGAAATCAATTTCTGAAGAAATCATCAAAAAAAATAAAGGTGAATAATTGATTTTCACCTTTCTATAAAGTATAACTACTATTGTAAGCATTGAAGCTGAGAAAATGGGACAACCATTTCACAGCTTCAATAATAAAAATACTTAACTTTTATAATTTAGAGGAGGATTTCCAAATGGGTAAAGCTAAATTTGACCGTTCAAAGCCACACGTTAACATTGGTACAATTGGACACGTTGACCATGGTAAAACAACTTTAACAGCTGCAATCACTTCTGTACTTGCTAAATCTGGTAAAGCAGAAGCACGCGGATATGATCAAATCGACGGAGCACCTGAAGAAAAAGAGCGTGGTATCACAATTTCTACATCACACGTTGAGTACGAAACTGATGCTCGTCACTATGCACACGTTGACTGCCCAGGACACGCTGACTATGTTAAAAACATGATCACTGGTGCTGCGCAAATGGACGGCGGTATCCTAGTTGTATCTGCAACTGATGGCCCAATGCCACAAACTCGTGAGCACATCCTTCTTTCTCGTCAAGTAGGTGTACCATACCTTGTAGTATTCATGAACAAGTGTGACATGGTTGACGACGAAGAACTTCTTGAGTTAGTAGAAATGGAAATTCGTGATCTATTATCAGAATACGACTTCCCTGGCGATGACACTCCAGTTATCAAAGGTTCTGCTCTTAAAGCATTAGAAGGCGAAGCTGCATGGGAAGAAAAAATTATCGAACTTATGACTGCTGTTGACGAGTTCATTCCAACACCAACTCGTGACACTGACAAACCATTCATGATGCCTGTTGAGGATGTATTCTCAATCACTGGCCGTGGAACTGTTGCTACTGGACGTGTTGAGCGTGGAGTAGTTAAAGTTGGTGACGTAGTTGAAATCGTAGGTTTCACAGAAGAGCCAAAATCTACTACTGTAACTGGTGTAGAAATGTTCCGTAAGCTTCTTGACTTTGCTGAAGCTGGCGACAACATCGGTGCTTTACTTCGTGGTGTAGCACGTGAAGAAATTGAGCGTGGTCAAGTATTGGCTAAGCCAAAATCAATCACTCCACACACAAAGTTCAAAGCACAAGTTTACGTTTTGTCAAAAGAAGAAGGTGGACGTCATACTCCATTCTTTACAAACTATCGCCCACAATTCTATTTCCGTACTTCTGATATTACTGGTATTTGTAATCTTCCAGAAGGCGTAGAAATGGTTATGCCTGGCGACCATATCGAAATGATTGTTGAACTAATTGCACCAATCGCAATCGAAGAAGGAACTAAGTTCTCAATTCGTGAAGGTGGACGTACAGTTGGTTCAGGTTCAATCACAACTATTACTGAGTAATTTTTAAATAGAAAAAGCAGATGGGTGACGATCCATCTGCTTTTTTGTGTTTAACAAGATAAAATCCGAGTTTCTTCTATAAATACTAATCAATTGCTTTACTTTGAAAATTATCTAGCTCTAGCTCCCAGCGGCTAGTGGACTTCGCTCTTTTCCCTACGATAAGTCAACATCGAATCGCTGCGCTCTCTCCGTGTTTCCATTACTCACTCAAAGCGCTCCAGTCCAAACGCCGCATAACGGTCGCCTCCGCTCTTCTAATTAGGAGATTACTGGAGAATTACATTAGCTGTTGAATTTATGAATATCAGCCTTTATAATAGTAAAAGTGCTCGAAAGAGAAACATAAAAAATATTGTAATAGTAGTTGCGTTTACTTTATCTTTTATGTATAATAGACAATGTTGGTCTTTGACTGCGATGATGTGAAAGGTTGCTGACACACCCGGCCGCTTTGCCATGGCGAGTGTGTGGGAAATTTTCACTGAGAATGTCTATTTTTAAAATAGGCGAATAAAGGAGGGAAAATAATGGCAAAACAAAAAATTCGTATCCGTTTAAAAGCGTATGATCACAGAATTCTTGATCAATCTGCAGAAAAAATCGTAGAAACAGCAAAACGTTCAGGTGCGGCAGTTTCAGGTCCAATTCCGCTTCCAACAGAGAAAAATGTATATACGATTCTTCGTGCGGTCCATAAGTACAAAGATTCACGTGAGCAATTCGAACAACGGACACATAAGCGTCTAATCGATATCGTGAACCCTACACCACAAACTGTTGACGCATTAATGCGTTTAGACTTACCATCTGGTGTTGATATTGAAATTAAGCTTTAATCAAAATAAATAAACAAATCCACAGGAGGTGTGACTTAAATGACCAAAGGAATCTTAGGAAGAAAGATTGGTATGACTCAAGTATTCGCAGAAAACGGCAACTTAATCCCTGTAACTGTAGTTGAGGTAGCTCAAAACGTAGTTCTTCAAAAGAAATCAGTTGAAAGCGATGGATATACAGCTGTTCAAGTCGGTTTTGAAGATAAACGTGAAAAGTTAGCTAACAAACCAGAAAAAGGCCATGTTGCAAAGGCAAATACTGCTCCTAAGCGCTTCATTCGCGAATTCCGCGGAGACGACTTAGAAGGCTATGAAGTTGGTCAAGAAGTCAAAGTTGATATGTTCGCTGCAGGCGAAATCGTAGATGTAACAGGAATCTCAAAGGGTAAAGGTTTCCAAGGTGTAATCAAACGCCACGGACAATCACGCGGCCCAATGGCTCACGGTTCACGTTATCATCGTCGTCCTGGTTCAATGGGACCTGTTGCTCCAAACCGTGTATTCAAAGGTAAACTATTACCAGGCCGCATGGGTGGAGATCAAGTTACTGTACAGAACCTTGAAATCGTTAAGGTCGACACGGAACGCAACTTACTTTTAATCAAAGGTAATGTTCCAGGACCTAAAAAAGCACTATTAAAAATCAAAGGTGCAATTAAGAAATAGTCACTTTTTAAGAAAGGAGGAACAAAGGAATGCCTAAAGTAGCGTTATTAAACCAAACAGGATCACAAGTTGGTGATATCGAACTTAATGATTCAATTTTTGGTATTGAGCCTAACCAACACGTATTATTCGAAGCGATTATCATGCAAAGAGCTTCTTTACGTCAAGGAACTCATAAAGTTAAAGTTCGTTCTGAAGTACGCGGCGGTGGTCGTAAACCATGGCGTCAAAAAGGAACTGGCCGTGCTCGTCAAGGGTCAATTCGTTCCCCACAATGGCGCGGAGGTGGGATTGTTTTCGGTCCAACACCACGCAGCTACAGCTATAAATTACCGAAAAAGGTACGTCGTTTAGCAATTAAATCTGCACTATCTTCTAAAGTGTTAGAAGAGAATATTTTAGTGTTAGACATCTTAGCTATTGACACTCCAAAAACAAAAGATTTTAAAACAGTATTAAGCGGTCTTTCTGTTGATAAAAAGGCACTAATTGTTACTGCGGACTTGGATGAAAATGTAGCACTATCAGCTCGCAACATTCCTGGTGTAACAGTAGTAACAGCTAATGGAATTAACGTATTAGATGTTGTTAATCATGAGAAATTAATCATGACAAAAGCAGCGGTTGAAAAAGTAGAGGAGGTGCTTGCATAATGGATGCACGCGATATCATTAAGCGCCCCGTTATCACTGAACGTTCTACCGACCTAATGGCTGAAAAGAAATATACGTTCGAAGTAGATGTTAGAGCTAACAAAACACAAGTTAAAGATGCAGTTGTAGAAATCTTTGGCGTTGAAGTTGATAAGGTTAACATCATGAACTATAAAGGTAAATTCAAGCGTATGGGTAAATTTGGCGGATATACAAATAAACGCCGTAAAGCAATTGTAAAATTAACTGCTGATAGCAAAGAAATTGAATTCTTTGAGGCATAAGAACCTATCAAGAAGAGGAGGGAAAAAATATGGCGATTAAAAAGTACAAACCTACCTCCAACGGTCGTCGCGGAATGACTACTTCTGATTTTGCTGAAATCACAACTAGCACTCCAGAAAAATCTCTTTTAGCACCAATAAAGAGAAAAGGCGGCCGTAACAACCAAGGTAAGTTAACTGTTCGTCATCAAGGTGGCGGCCATAAACGTCAATATCGTTTAATTGATTTTAAACGTACCAAAGATGGCATTCCAGGACGCGTTGCTACTATCGAGTACGATCCAAACCGTTCTGCAAATATTGCATTAATTAATTATGTTGATGGAGAAAAGCGTTATATCTTAGCTCCTAAAAACCTTCAAGTTGGAATGGAAGTAATGTCAGGCCCTGAGGCTGATATTAAAGTTGGTAACGCACTTCCACTAGCTAATATCCCAGTTGGTACTGTTGTACACAATATTGAGTTAAAGCCTGGTAAAGGTGGACAATTGGTTCGTTCTGCTGGAACAAGCGCACAAGTGCTTGGTAAAGAAGGTAAATACGTACTAGTTCGTTTAACTTCAGGTGAAGTTCGTATGATTCTAGCTGAATGCCGTGCTTCAATCGGTCAAGTAGGTAACGAACAACACGAACTAATTAAAATTGGTAAAGCAGGTCGTTCTCGTTGGTTAGGTATTCGCCCAACTGTTCGTGGATCTGTAATGAACCCTAACGATCACCCACACGGTGGTGGTGAAGGACGTTCACCAATTGGACGTAAATCACCAATGTCTCCATGGGGTAAACCAACTCTTGGTTACAAAACTCGTAAGAAAAAGAATAAATCAGATAAGTTTATTGTACGTCGTCGTAAAAAATAACGGGACTTTGCTACGGTTCAAAGAGAGAGCCGTAGAACAGTCACGAAGGGAGGTTCCTTCATGGGTCGCAGCTTAAAAAAAGGACCATTTGTCGATGATCATTTATTGGTTAAGGTTGAAAAGTTAAATGAAACTGATGGCAAACAAGTTATTAAGACATGGTCACGCCGTTCTACAATCTTCCCACAATTTATCGGACACACAATTGCTGTTTATGACGGTCGCAAACATGTGCCTGTATATGTTACTGAAGATATGGTAGGCCACAAGCTTGGAGAATTCGCTCCAACACGTGCTTACAAAGGCCATGGAAATGATGACAAGAAAACAAGACGTTAAGAGAGGAGGGCATCCAAATGCAAGCTAAAGCTGTTGCAAGAACAGTTCGTATTGCTCCTCGTAAGGCACGTCTAGTAGTAGATTTAATTCGAGGAAAGCAAGTTGGTGAAGCGGTGGCAATTTTAAATCTTACGCCTAAGTTTGCTTCTCCAATCGTAGAAAAAGTATTAAAATCGGCTATGGCAAATGCTGAACACAATTACGAGATGGACATAAATAATCTAGTTGTTGCTCAAGCATTCGTTGATGAAGGACCAACACTTAAACGTTTCCGTCCTCGTGCAATGGGCCGTGCAAGCCAAATTAATAAACGCACAAGCCACATCACAATCGTATTATCAGAAAAGAAGGAGGGATAAGCTGTGGGTCAAAAAGTAAATCCTGTCGGTTTGCGTATCGGAATCATTCGTGATTGGGAATCTAAATGGTACGCAGGTAAAGACTTTGCTACTCTTTTACACGAAGACCTTAAAATTCGTGAATATATCACGAAGCGTTTAAAAGATGCTTCTGTTTCTAAAGTAGAAATCGAACGTGCTGCAAACCGCGTGAATGTAACAGTCCATACAGCTAAGCCTGGTATGGTTATCGGTAAAGGCGGTACGGAAGTGGAAGCACTTCGTAAAGCATTAAATCAACTTACTGGCAAACGTGTCCACATCAACATTCTTGAAATTAAGAGAGCTGACATGGATGCTAAACTAGTTGCTGAAAATATTGCTCGTCAATTAGAAAACCGTGTATCTTTCCGTCGTGCCCAAAAGCAAACCATTCAACGTGCAATGCGTTCTGGTGCGAAAGGTATTAAAACACAAGTATCTGGTCGTCTTGGCGGAGCTGATATCGCTCGTGCTGAACATTACAGCGAAGGAACTGTTCCACTTCATACACTTCGCGCTGATATTGACTATGCTACAGCTGAAGCTGATACTACTTATGGTAAGCTAGGCGTTAAAGTATGGATCTATAAGGGAGAAGTCCTTCCTACTAAGAAGAAAAATGCGGAAGGAGGCAAATAATCATGTTATTGCCAAAACGCGTAAAATATCGCCGTCAACACCGCGGAAAAATGCGTGGCCTAGCTAAAGGCGGCACTGAAGTTACATTCGGTGAATTCGGCCTACAAGCTATGGAAGCTTCTTGGATCACTAATCGTCAAATTGAAGCTGCCCGTATTGCGATGACACGTTACATGAAACGTGGCGGTAAAGTTTGGATTAAAATATTCCCACATAAGCCTTACACTGCAAAACCTCTAGAGGTGCGGATGGGTTCTGGTAAAGGGGCACCTGAAGGCTGGGTTGCTGTCGTTAAACCAGGGAAGATTATGTTTGAAATTGCAGGCGTTTCTGAAGAAGTTGCACGTGAAGCACTTCGTCTTGCAATGCACAAACTTCCTCTTAAATGTAAGTTTGTAAAACGAGAAGAAATTGGTGGTGAATCAAGTGAAAGCTAATGAACTACGTGACCTAACCACTGCTGAAATTGAACAAAAAGTAAAATCTCTAAAAGAAGAGCTTTTCAACCTTCGCTTTCAATTGGCGACAGGACAACTTGAAAATACTGCGCGCATCCGTGAGGTACGTAAAGCAATTGCCCGTATGAAAACAGTTGTTCGTGAGAGAGAAATCAGCGTTAACAAGTAATTACCTGAGAGGAGGTTCACATAATGAGTGAACGCAACCAACGCAAAGTTTACACTGGACGCGTTGTTTCTGACAAAATGGAAAAAACCGTTACCGTTCTTGTTGAAACGCACAAAAAGCATCCTTTATATGGTAAACGCGTTAAGTACTCTAAAAAGTTTAAAGCTCATGATGAGCAAAACGAGGCAAAAATTGGCGATGTAGTACGTATCATGGAAACTCGTCCGTTATCAGCTACTAAACGCTTCCGTTTAGTTGAAGTAGTAGAAAAAGCTGTTATTATTTAATTGTTCGGATTAAGCAGCATTTCCGAAGGGAGGTTACACACATGATTCAACAAGAATCACGTTTAAAAGTTGCTGACAACTCTGGTGCTCGTGAAGTACTTACCATTAAAGTTCTAGGTGGTTCAGGCCGCAAATTTGCTGGTATTGGTGACGTTATCGTCTGTACAGTGAAACAGGCAACACCAGGTGGCGTTGTCAAAAAAGGTGACGTTGTTAAAGCTGTTATAGTACGTACAAAGAGCGGCGCTCGTCGTCAAGATGGTACTTACATTCGTTTCGATGAAAACGCATGTGTAATTATCAAAGATGATAAGAGTCCGCGTGGAACACGTATCTTTGGCCCAGTTGCCCGTGAACTTCGCGATAGCAACTTTATGAAAATCGTATCTTTAGCTCCAGAAGTATTATAATTTAAATTCAAATGCCTTTAAGGAGGTGCTTAATGATGCATGTGAAAAAAGGTGACAAAGTAAGAGTCATCTCTGGAAAGGATAAAGGCAAAACAGGTGTAATCCTTGCAGCCTATCCTAAAGAAAGCCGTGTACTAGTAGAAGGCGTAAATATAGTGAAAAAACACTCAAAACCTTCTCAAGTGAATCCACAAGGCGGAATCATCAGCTTTGAGGCTCCAATTCATGTATCGAACGTAATGCCTATCGATCCTAAGTCTGGTAACCCGACTCGTGTAGGTTCCACAACGGTAGATGGCAAAAAAGTACGCGTAGCAAAATCCGGTGAGATTTTAGATAAATAGTTAAAATTTAGAAGGGAGGTACAATAAGTGAGCCGCCTAAAAGAAAAATTTATTAAAGAAGTGACTCCTGCTCTTATGAGCAAGTTCAACTATAAATCAGTAATGGAAGTTCCTAAACTTAACAAAATCGTTGTGAATATGGGTGTTGGTGACGCTGTTGCCAATGCAAAAGCACTTGATAATGCAGTGGAAGAACTTGCAACAATTACAGGTCAAAAACCTGTCGTAACACGCGCGAAAAAGTCAATCGCTGGCTTCCGTCTACGTGAAGGTATGCCAATCGGTGCAAAAGTTACACTTCGCGGTGCACGCATGTACGAATTCTTGGATAAATTAGTTTCCGTTTCTTTACCTCGTGTACGTGACTTCCGTGGTATTTCTAAAAAAGCATTCGACGGTCGCGGTAACTATACTTTGGGTATTAAAGAACAATTAATCTTCCCTGAAATTGATTACGATAAAGTAAGCAAAGTTCGTGGTATGGATATCGTTATCGTAACGACTGCTAACACTGATGAAGAATCTCGTGAACTTTTAACTCAATTTGGAATGCCATTCCAAAAGTAATCGTAATAAGGGAGGCGAAAACGTGGCTAAAAAGTCAATGATTGCGAAACAAAAACGCACGCCTAAATTCAAAGTACAAGAGTACACACGCTGCGAACGTTGTGGTCGTCCACACTCTGTATATCGTAAATTTAAGCTTTGCCGTATTTGTTTCCGTGAATTAGCATACAAAGGACAAATTCCTGGTATCAAAAAAGCTAGCTGGTAAAACTAATAGTCTGGGAAGGAGGTAAAAATAATGGTCATGACAGATCCAATTGCTGATATGCTTACTCGCATTCGTAATGCGAACATGGTGCGTCACGAAAAGTTAGAAGTGCCTGCTTCTAATATCAAAAAAGAAATTGCTGAGATTTTAAAGCGCGAAGGTTTCGTACGTGACGTCGAATTTATCGAAGATAATAAACAAGGTATCATCCGTATCTTCTTAAAATACGGTGCAAGTAACGAACGTGTTATTACTGGTCTTAAGCGCATAAGCAAGCCTGGACTTCGAGTTTACGCAAAATCAACGGAGGTACCACGTGTTCTTAACGGTCTTGGTATCGCATTAGTATCAACATCTACAGGTGTTATTACAGATAAAGAAGCTCGTGCAAAACAAATTGGCGGCGAAGTATTAGCTTACGTTTGGTAAGATGAGTTTCTGAATGAATGGAGGTGCACTGAATGTCTCGCATAGGAAAAAAACCAATTGAAATTCCAGCAGGAGTTACAGTTACTTTAAATAAAAATACTGCAATTGTAAAAGGACCTAAAGGTGAGCTTACACGTTTTTTCAATCCTGAAATTACTATTAATGTTGAAGAGAATGTTGTAACAATCACTCGTCCGTCTGACGTAAAAGAACACCGCGCATTGCACGGAACAACTCGTGCGGTACTTGCAAATATGATCGAAGGTGTTTCTACTGGCTTTACAAGAAACCTAGAATTAATCGGGGTTGGGTACCGTGCGCAAAAGCAAGGTAACAAACTTGTATTAAACGTAGGCTACTCTCATCCAGTTGAGATCGAACCTGAAGAGGGCCTTGAAATCGAGGTTCCTGCCAATACAAAAGTTATTATCAAAGGTACTGATAAAGAACGTGTTGGTGCATTAGCAGCTAATATTCGCGGAGTTCGTCCTCCAGAGCCTTATAAAGGTAAAGGAATTCGTTACGAAGGTGAATTTGTTCGTCGTAAAGAAGGTAAAACAGGTAAGTAATGCTGCAAAAAGGTAAACGAAAGGAGTGACGTAAATGATTACGAAGCTTGATAAAAACGCTACTCGCAAGAAAAGACATGCTCGTGTTCGTGCGAAACTTAGCGGAACTTCAGCTCGTCCACGTCTAAATGTGTTTCGTTCTAACAAACATATTTATGCTCAAGTAATTGATGACATAAACGGAGTAACTTTAGCGAGTGCTTCAACTTTAGATAAAGAATTCACTTTGGAAACTTCAAGTAATTTTGAAGCTGCACAAAAGGTCGGAGAATTAGTGGCGAAACGTGCAGTTGAAAAAGGTATCACTTCTATTGTCTTTGATCGTGGCGGATACCTATACCATGGACGTATTCAAGCATTAGCTGATGCTGCCCGTGAAAACGGCCTACAATTTTAATAGACAAAGGAGGGACACATAAAGATGCGTCGTATTGATCCAAACAAACTTGAACTAGAAGAACGCGTAGTCACGGTTAACCGTGTTGCGAAAGTTGTTAAAGGTGGACGTCGTTTCCGTTTTACTGCTCTTGTAGTAGTTGGCGATAAGAACGGCCATGTCGGTTTCGGTACTGGTAAGGCTCAAGAAGTACCAGATGCGATTCGTAAAGCCATCGAAGATGCAAAGAAAAACTTAGTCGAAGTGCCAATGGTTGGAACAACAATTCCTCACCAAGTAATTGGACGTTTTGGTGCTGGTGAAATCCTTCTAAAACCTGCTTCTGAAGGTACAGGAGTTATCGCTGGTGGTCCAGTCCGTGCTGTTCTTGAGTTAGGCGGGGTAGCTGATATCCTTTCTAAGTCATTAGGAACAAACACTCCAATTAATATGGTTCGTGCTACAGTTGACGGTTTAACACAATTAAAACGTGCCGAAGACGTAGCAAAACTTCGTGGGAAATCAGTAGAAGAACTGTTAGGATACGGGGGGAAATAAAATGGCGAATAAACTATTAGTTACCCTCAACCGCAGTGTGATTGGCCGCCCTGGTGACCAACGTGAAACAGTTAAAGCACTAGGATTACGTAAATTAAACCAAACAGTTGAGCACCAAGATAACGCTGCTATTCGCGGTATGATTACCAAAGTTGCTCACCTTGTAACGGTTAAAGAACAATAATTGATTCTTTTCTTTCCATAAGGAGGTGCCAATATGAAACTTCATGAATTAAAACCTACCGAAGGCTCACGCAAAGAACGCAAACGTTTAGGACGTGGTATCGGTTCTGGTCAAGGGAAAACAGCAGGTAAAGGTCATAAAGGACAAAATGCTCGTTCTGGGGGCGGTGTACGCCTTGGTTTTGAAGGTGGACAAACACCATTATTCCGTCGCTTACCAAAACGTGGATTTACAAACTTCGCCCGTAAAGAATTTGCCATTGTAAACCTTGATACTTTAAATCGCTTTGAAGAAGGTACAGAAGTTACTCCAGAACTTCTTATCGAATCAGGCGTTGTTAGTAACGAAAAGGCAGGAATCAAGATTCTTGCTAAAGGGAACGTTGAGAAAAAGTTGACTGTAAAAGCTCACAAATTCTCCTCTGCTGCTAAGGAAGCGATCGAAGCTGCTGGTGGAAACACTGAGGTGATCTAATGTTCCAGACAATCTCCAATTTTATGCGCGTGGGTGAGATAAGACGTAAGATCATATTCACCCTACTAATGTTAATTGTATTTCGACTCGGTACATTTATTCCTGTACCGAATGTAAATGCTGATGTTCTTGCAAATCAAGATAAGCTTAGTGTTTTCGGTATCTTAAATACTTTTGGCGGTGGAGCATTAAAGCAGTTCTCCATCTTTGCAATGGGTATCATGCCGTACATTACTGCATCGATTATCATTCAGCTTTTACAAATGGACGTTGTTCCAAAGTTTACAGAATGGTCTAAGCAAGGTGAATCAGGTCGTCGTAAGATTGCTCAATTCACACGTTATTTCACCATTGTGCTTGGATTTATCCAAGCATTAGGTATGTCCTATGGCTTTAACAATTTAGCCGGCGGCCAATTAATTCAAAACCCTGGAATTGGTACGTATCTATTGATTGCCGTGGTTTTAACTGCTGGAACAGCATTTTTGATGTGGTTAGGAGAGCAGATAACAGAAAAAGGTGTAGGGAATGGAATTTCCATAATCATCTTTGCTGGTATTGTTGCTGGTATGCCTAGTACCATTAATCAAATCTATGTACAGCAATTTGAAAACGCGGGAGATGCTTTATTCTTACGTATTGTAACAGTTGTGCTCATAGCTCTTGCAGTTATTGCCATTGTTGTTGGTGTAATTTTCATCCAGCAAGCCAATCGTAAGATTCCAATTCAATATGCAAAACGTGTTGTTGCAGGCCGTAATCCAGTAGGAGGACAATCCACTCATATGCCGTTGAAAGTTAACGCAGCGGGTGTTATTCCTGTAATCTTCGCGGTTTCATTTATTGTGACCCCAAGAACCATTGCATCATTCTTTTCACAAAATGATGTAACACTTTGGATTACAAAGATATTTGATTATTCTCATCCAATTGGGATGACTTTATATGCAGCTTTAATTATCGCGTTCACTTATTTCTATGCTTTTATCCAGGTTAATCCTGAACAAGCTGCGGAAAACTTGCAAAAGCAAAGCGGCTATATTCCGGGAATTCGACCGGGTAAGAGTACACAGGAATACTTAACACGTGTTTTATATCGTTTAACTTTTGTTGGTGCCATTTTCCTTTCTGTTATTGCCGTACTGCCAATGCTATTTATTAATTTAGCTAACTTGCCGCAATCGGCTCAAATTGGGGGAACAAGCCTGCTAATCGTTGTCGGTGTTGCACTTGATACGATGAAGCAGCTTGAAGCACAATTAGTTAAACGTCATTATAAAGGTTTTATTAAGTAAAAGTTTTGGGGGCCCTTGCTCCCAAAAACCTATTTATAGCACGAGGGGGGAACACGTGTGAATTTAGTATTAATGGGTCTTCCGGGTGCCGGTAAAGGCACGCAGGCTGAAAGAATCGTCGACCATTACGGCATCCCTCATATCTCGACTGGAGATATGTTCCGTGCAGCGATGAAAGAAGGAACTGACCTAGGAATGAAAGCAAAATCATTCATGGATAAGGGCGAACTTGTTCCTGATGAAGTAACAATCGGTATTGTCCGTGAACGGTTGAGTAAAGAAGACTGCCAAAAGGGATTCTTACTTGATGGCTTTCCTAGAACAGTACCTCAAGCAGAAGCGTTAGAAAAGCTACTAGTTGATTTAAATAAAAAAATTAACTATGTAATTAATATTAACGTTGATAAGGGTATTCTAATGGATCGTTTGACAGGACGTCGTATTTGCAAGGACTGTGGGTCTACGTATCATTTAGTTTTTAATCCCCCTGCAAAAGAGGGAGTGTGCGACCGTTGCGGCGGTGAGCTATACCAACGAGCAGATGATAATGCCGAAACAGTTCAAAACAGGTTAGACGTAAATATCAAACAACAAGAACCATTACTTACCTTTTATGAATCAAAAGGTTATCTGCGCACGATTGACGGGCAGCAGGATATTCATAAAGTATTCGCTGTTATCGAACAATTACTTGAGGGCTTACATTAATGGTCATTAGGGTTACTGTGCGAGCGACTCTCGAACATCTCTTCAAAAGAAATCAAAAGTATGTGGAAGCGAATGACTTTTCTATTGTACTGAGTATGTAGGACCGAGAGTTGGGCAAGACTTACATGGGAATTGCTATTCCTGATTAAGTTGAAATTACTTGCGGACAGAAGACGAGCAATATGTTAGAATTAAAAGGTTGCTATTAATTGTACGAATGAGAAGAGTTGCAGTAATTTTCGAACACTATTTTTGATTAGGAGAAGGGAGACGAGACTGATGGCCAAAGATGATGTTATTGAAATTGAGGGTAAGGTTATTGAAACTTTGCCAAATGCAATGTTTAAGGTAGAATTAGAAAATGGTCATAGTGTGCTAGCTCATGTTTCTGGTAAAATTCGAATGCACTTCATTCGTATCCTTCCGGGTGACAAGGTGACTGTTGAGCTTTCTCCATATGACTTAACACGCGGAAGAATTACTTACCGCTTTAAATAATTGCTTGCACTCCGTACTACTAAGGAGGTTAGGATAATGAAAGTAAGACCATCTGTCAAACCGATCTGCGAAAAGTGCAAAGTTATCCGTAGACGCGGAAAAGTTATGGTTATCTGTGAAAACCCTAAACATAAACAAAAACAAGGTTAATTCTGAAGGAGGTGCGCTCATTTATGGCACGTATTGCTGGTGTAGATATTCCACGTGAAAAGCGTGTAATTATCTCTTTAACATACATTTATGGTATTGGCAAAAATACTGCACAAAAAGTATTAGCAGAAGCTGGTGTTTCTGAAAATACTCGTGTGCGTGATTTAACTGAAGACGAATTAAACAAAATCCGTGAGATCATCGACAAATTAAAAGTTGAAGGTGACCTTCGCCGTGAAATTTCTCTTAACATTAAGCGTTTAATGGAAATCGGCTGCTACCGCGGATTACGTCATCGTCGTGGTTTACCGGTTCGTGGACAAAATACGAAAAACAACGCTCGTACACGCAAAGGTCCTCGTAAGACTGTAGCGAACAAGAAGAAGTAATCGGCAAAGGAGGTTATTTAAATGGCACGTAAAACTAATACACGTAAACGTCGTGTTAAAAAGAATATTGAACAAGGTATCGCGCATATCCGTTCAACTTTTAACAACACAATCGTAACTATTACTGATGTTCACGGTAATGCAATTTCTTGGTCAAGTGCTGGTGCGCTTGGATTTAGAGGTTCTCGTAAATCGACTCCATTTGCAGCGCAAATGGCAGCTGAAACTGCAGCTAAAACATCAATCGAACATGGCATGAAAACTTTAGAAGTAACAGTTAAAGGACCTGGTGCAGGTCGTGAAGCTGCTATTCGTGCTCTTCAGGCTGCTGGTCTTGAAGTAACAGCAATTAAAGACGTTACACCTGTTCCTCATAATGGATGCCGTCCACCAAAACGCCGTCGTGTTTAATTTTCTTGTATAGAACTTGTATCATGCGTCTATAATGGATATGATACTAAATTTTTGAGTTCATACAGGTAATTTATTCATTCCAGTTGTTGTGCACAATCGGGAAAGTATACATGGGGGAATTTCGATTAGCTTGACTGCTAACTCGAGATTTCGACGTTTTGAAGGAGGGTTATTGGATGATTGAAATAGAAAAACCAAAAATCGAAACGATTGAGATCAACGATGATGCCAAGTTCGGTAAGTTCGTCGTAGAGCCACTTGAGCGTGGATATGGTACCACTTTGGGTAACTCCTTACGTCGTATCCTATTATCTTCACTCCCAGGTGCCGCTGTTACATCGATTCAGGTCGATGGGGTACTTCATGAGTTCTCAACAATTGAAGGCGTCGTAGAGGATGTAACATCTATCATTTTAAACATTAAGAAGTTAGCGTTAAAGATCTATTCTGACGAAGAAAAAACACTTGAATTTGATGTGCAAGGCGAAGGACCTGTTAAGGCAAGTAATATTACCCATGACAGTGATGTTGAGATTTTAAATCCAAACCTTCATATTGCTACATTAGCTACAAATGGACATCTTCGCATGCGTTTAACAGCTAAACGTGGACGTGGGTATACACCGGCTGTTCAAAACAAAAGAGAAGATCAACCGATTGGTGTTATTCCGATTGATTCTATTTTTACGCCAGTTTCTCGTGTGTCCTTTCAGGTAGAAAATACACGCGTGGGTCAAATGTCCAATTATGATAAGCTAACGCTTGATGTATGGACAGATGGCAGCACGGGTCCAAAAGAAGCAATCGCGCTTGGTTCAAAAATTTTAACTGAGCATTTGAATATATTCGTTGGGTTAACTGATGAAGCTCAAAATGCTGAAATCATGATTGAAAAAGAAGAAGATCAAAAGGAAAAAGTTCTGGAAATGACAATTGAAGAACTCGATCTTTCTGTTCGTTCTTACAACTGCTTAAAGCGTGCTGGAATCAATACTGTTCAGGAATTAGCTAATAAGACTGAAGAAGATATGATGAAGGTTCGTAACTTAGGCCGCAAATCACTTGAAGAAGTGAAGGCGAAACTAGAAGAGCTTGGATTGGGCCTGCGTAAAGACGACTGATTCGTTCAACGTTAAATACAAAAGCTTATTAATCCTGTTTAATGACTTCAACAAAGGAGGGAACCCTTCATGGCATACAGAAAGTTAGGACGCACAAGTGCACAGCGTAAAGCTATGCTTCGTGATTTAACTACAGATTTAATTATCAATGAGCGCATTGAAACAACAGAAACTCGTGCGAAGGAAATTCGTGTGACTGTTGAGAAAATGATCACTTTAGGTAAACGTGGTGATTTGCATGCTCGCCGTCAAGCTGCTTCATATGTTCGTAATGAAGTTGCTGATGCTGAAAATAATACAAGTGCATTACAAAAACTTTTCGCTGATATCGCTCCACGTTATCAAGAGCGTCAAGGTGGATACACTCGAATTATGAAACTTGGACAACGCCGCGGTGACGGTGCACCAATGGTTATTATCGAGTTAGTTTAATACCTTTTAACAGACAACAAGGGCGCTGGACAGTTTACAATCAAACTTGTTCTTTGCCCTTTTTCTGTAAGTGAAATTCAATAATATTGTTCGCCCCAAGCCAAAAAGAGCGTTATGATCAGCGTGACTTCGATATATTGGAGCGAATGGAAAGAGTTTTTTCTATTCTTTGATCACGTCTCGTCTAGCTCATGCACCTCCTCCCATTTCTTTTATAGAAATCCCTTTTTTCGCAGCGTAAACGCGTGCTGCCCAGGGACGAGGTGCAGGCTTTTTTTTATATGGAAAAGGGGCATAGCTTCGCAAATAGTATAAAAAAACATGAGCTGAGTACAGGTTAGCCGAGGGGAGGAATTAGACAATGAAAGAGTCAATTGTAACGCTCAAGGAAGTTTCCTTTCAGTACGATTTGCAGGAACGGTATGCACTAAATAATGTAAGCTTTAATATTTATGAAGGGGAATGGCTGGCAATTGTCGGGCATAATGGCTCCGGTAAATCTACGATGGCAAAGCTTTTGAATGGCTTGCAATTTCCACAGGAAGGCGAAATAACTGTGTGTGGTACATTGCTGAGCGAAGAGTCTATCTGGGATATCCGCAGAAAAATCGGAATGGTTTTTCAAAATCCTGATAACCAGTTTGTTGGCACAACGGTACAGGATGATGTGGCTTTTGGTTTAGAAAATAATGGCATACCTAGAGAAGAAATGGTTCAAAGGGTCGAGGATTCATTAAGAAAAGTAAAGATGGATAAATTTCTACATCAAGAGCCCCACCATCTTTCAGGTGGACAGAAGCAGCGGGTAGCGATTGCTGGTGTCCTGGCTTTACGACCGTCAATCATTATCCTTGATGAAGCAACATCGATGCTTGATCCAAGAGGCCGTGAGGAAGTAGTTGAAACTGTTAGACTTTTAAAAGAAGAGAAGTCTTTAACGGTCATCTCGATTACACATGACCTTGAAGAGGCGGCAAAAGCAGACCGCATAATTGTTATGAACAAAGGGGAAGTTTTTCGCGAAGGAACTCCAGAAGAGATTTTCTCGATGGATGAACAATTGATTCAGTTAGGATTGGATATTCCCTTCTCGGTAAAAATGAGTAAAGCGTTTCGCCAAAAAGGAATTGAACTTTCTAAGCATTATTTATCGGAAGAAGAGTTGGTGACAGAGCTATGGACATCTCGCTGCAACATGTAGAGTACCGTTATCAAGCAAACACTCCTTTTGAAAGTCTGGCGATTGAGGATGTATCGATTGAAATTCCGACAGGCATATATATGGCCATTATCGGCCATACCGGTTCGGGTAAATCAACAGTCCTGCAGCATTTAAATGCCCTGTTGCAGCCATCAAAAGGAACCGTAAAGATTGGCGAACATGAAATTAAAGGCGGGCAGAAAAATAAGAACTTAAAGAAAGTCCGTCAAAGGGTCGGGATTGTCTTTCAATTTCCTGAACATCAATTATTTGAAGAAACAGTTGAAAAGGATATTATTTTTGGTCCGCTAAATTTTGGCGTTTCTGAAATAGAAGCAAAGAAAAGGGCACGAATTGCTCTGAAACAGGTTGGTCTGGGCGAAGAGATCTTAGAAAAATCACCATTTGACCTCTCAGGGGGACAAATGCGACGTGTCGCGATTGCTGGGGTACTTGCCATGGAGCCCGATGTCCTCGTCTTGGACGAGCCTACAGCAGGACTCGATCCGCGTGGTCGTAAAGAAGTTATGGATATGTTCTACGCTCTTCATAAGGATAGAAACCTTTCTACCATCCTCGTCACACACAGTATGGAGGATGCAGCAAGATATGCTGATCAAATTGTGATTATGCAGCAGGGCAAGGTGGTCAAAAAGGGTACACCGGAGGAAATTTTCTCTGCCCCGACAGAATTGGTTCAAATGGGATTGGATGTCCCTGAGGTTGTTCGTTTTCAGCTCAAGCTTGAGGAGAAAATGGGTATGAAATTAGAGAAAATCCACCTAACGATTGATGAGTTATCTTCTGCCGTAACAGACCAATTAAGCAGAGGTGTCCGCTCATGATGGAGAAAATGATTTTTGGCCGCTACGTACCGGCGGATTCCATTATTCATAAGATGGACCCGCGCTCAAAATTAATGATCATATTCCTATTTGTTTGTATCATTTTTTTAGCGAACAATGTAGTAACCTATGCACTTATCGGTATTTATACCTTTTTCATGCTTGGACTCTCAAAGGTCCCGGTTCGCTTTCTTTATGGCGGACTGAAACCGGTTTTATGGCTTGTTTTGTTTACCTTAGTGCTTCAGTTGTTTTTCACAAAGGAAGGTGCCCTGTTGTTTGAATGGGGTCCGGTCAAGATTTATGAAGAAGGAGTAAGGATGGGGATTTTTATCTCGCTGAGATTCTTCTTTCTCATTTTAATGACATCATTATTGACGCTAACAACTACTCCAATCGAGATAACTGATGGACTTGAAACACTATTACATCCGTTAAAAAAGGTTCGTTTTCCCGTCCATGAAATGGCCTTAATGATGTCAATATCTTTGCGATTTATTCCAACGCTAATGCAGGAAACAGACAAGATTATGAAAGCCCAGATTGCCAGGGGTGTTGAATTTGCGAGTGGTCCCTTTAAGGAGCGAATTAAGGCGGTCATACCGCTGCTCATTCCTTTGTTTGTCAGCTCCTTTAAAAGGGCCGAAGAGCTGGCAATTGCTATGGAAGCAAGAGGCTATCGCGGCGGCGAAGGTAGAACGAAATACCGGCAATTATCCTGGCAGAGGGCAGATTCTTTCCAGATTGGGCTGTTGATTCTTTTAACTATATTATTATATTTATTACGTTCATAAATGGAGCAAAACTATGCAAAGGTATAAATGCATTATATCCTATGATGGCTCGGGCTTTTCCGGTTATCAAGTGCAGCCAAATAAACGGACCGTGCAAATCGAACTGGAAGCTGTTTTATCAAAAATGCATAAGGGTGGTACGATTAAAGTGTCTGCCTCTGGCCGTACGGATGCGGGTGTCCATGCGAAGGGGCAGGTTATCCACTTTGATTCACCGCTTTTAATTCCTGAACAAAGGTGGAAGTATGCCTTGAATTCAATGCTGCCTGAAGATATTTCTGTGCTTTCAGTTGAAAAGGCGGCTAAATCCTTTCATGCCCGTTTTGATGCCGTAGGGAAGGAATACCGTTATGTACTTCGGTTATCCTCTGAAAGGGATCCTTTTCAAAGGAAATTTGCCTATCAGTACCCTTACCCTTTAAATATCGGTGCAATGCGGGAGGCAAGTCGCTATTTCTTAGGCGGGCCCCATGACTTTACGAGTTTTTGTTCAGCAAAGACGGATGTTTTAGATAAGGTTCGAACAATTGAAACGATAGATATTATTATCGAGGATGATCTCCTTACTTTTCGTTTTGTAGGGAATGGCTTTTTGTATAATATGGTCCGCATTCTGGTAGGAACTTTATTAGAGGTTGGGTCAGGAGAACGCAGGCCTGAAGAAATCCCTGCTATTTTAGAAAAGAAAGACAGGCGCTTTGCCGGGAAGACAGTTCCTGGTCATGGATTGTACCTTTGGGAAGTCTTTTATTAAAACAACCTAACCTGGTGTAACATTTTCTTGACATATGGACGTGAAGGATTTATTATATTATATGTGTGTATTTTATCCCCACGATAAAGCCCCGGAAAGTCTTCATCGTGATTAAAAATATATGAACTGAAACTTAAGCGCACAAGGGCATAGACACTCATTCCCGGAACAGAATGGATCCGTCAACTGCTTATATATTCGTGCGAAGACAATAATCTTTAATGGATTTAATTAGGAGGGAAACTCATGCGTACAACGTTTATGGCAAATGCCAACAATATCGAGCGTAAATGGTACGTGATTGATGCAGAAGGCAAAACTCTTGGTCGTCTTGCTTCTGAAGTAGCATCAATCCTACGTGGTAAAAACAAACCAACTTTTACACCACATGTTGACACTGGTGATAATGTAATCATTCTTAACGCATCTAAAGTAGAACTAACTGGTAAAAAATTGACTGACAAGATTTACTATCGTCACACAATGCACCCAGGTGGTTTAAAACAAAGAACAGCTCTTGAAATGCGTACTAACTATCCTGAGAAGATGATTGAGCTTGCTGTTAAAGGCATGCTTCCAAAGAATTCTCTTGGTCGTCAAATATTTAAAAAATTACATGTATATGCTGGCGCTGAACATGCGCACCAAGCACAAAAACCAGAAGTTTACGAACTTCGCGGATAATATAAAGGGAGGGAATTAACTTGGCACAAGTTCAATATATTGGTACTGGTCGCCGTAAGAGCTCTGTCGCACGTGTGCGCATGGTTCCAGGCACAGGTAAAATTGTAGTTAATGGTCGTGACATCGAAGATTATATCCCATTTGAAGCGTTACGTGTTGTTGTAAGACAACCATTAGTAGCAACTGAAACAGTTGGCAGCTATGATGTTCTTGTAAACGTAACTGGCGGTGGATACACTGGTCAAGCTGGCGCAATCCGCCACGGTATTGCTCGCGCATTACTTCAAGCTAATCCAGAATATCGTCCTACATTAAAGAGTGCTGGATTATTAACTCGTGATGCACGTATGAAAGAACGTAAAAAATACGGTCTTAAAGGTGCTCGTCGTGCGCCTCAGTTCTCAAAACGTTAATCTTTGGCTTTTTGGAGACTCTCAAACCCTTTGGTTTGGGGGTCTTTTTTATATCCTGAAAAAAAGGCTTGGCTTCTAGTGAACTAGAACCAAGCCCTTTTATTAATAATTTTCTGTAACCTCAGACCTTTCTCTTTTCCCTTTACCTGCCCATGCAATTAATATGGCAATGATTAAGGCAAACCCCAAATATCCCATAGTGGAGTATACCTTACCAACTAATGTTGTGAATCCTACCAGGCTTGCACCGAGTCCAAGCAGGCCAATTATAACAACAGCTGGTTTAAATGATTTACTTTCTGGTTTAATGAAACGAACGGTAAACGCGTAGAACATACCAACCGCAGTGTTGTACATCATACCAAGAAGTGCAATAGCCATTAGGATGCCGACTACTGGGTGAATTTGCGCAGCAAGTTTAAGCGTTGGCATATCAGCTCCGCCCACAACATCGATTTTTACAAACATGGCGATATTAATTAAAATAATTAGCGCCCCAAGCATAATGCCACCAAGAATACCGCCCATACCCGCAACTTTACGATCTTTAATTGTTCCGCCCATAACAATTAATAATGCTGCACCTGCAGCGAGATTATAGGATACATATAACAACACGCCTAAAACCCAGTTTGATGCTGCAGGACTTTGTTCTTTTGCTAACGTATTTGCCTCAGACAATGATATATCCATTGTGAAGATAGAATAAATTAATATAATGAAAATGATAACCATTAAATAAGGCGTCACCATTGCAATTAAATTAATAATATTTTTTACGTTTAATAATAAAGTGAAGAGGGTGGCAGCTACCATAATCAAGCTGCCAATCAATGGATTGATACCGAACATTTGATGGAAAGTCGAACCTGAACCGGCGAACATGACTACGGCGACACCGAATAAAAAGAAAGTAATTAATACGTCTAAAATAAATCCGACATAACGGCCACCGATATAATAAATAACCTCCTTATGTGAGGATGTTTGTAGATCTGAGCCCAACTGTGCCAATGTGTAGCCTAAAAAGGCGAATGCTATAGCAGCAATCACTCCTCCAACAGTTCCCCAAACCCCAAAGTTTGTAAAATACTGCATAATTTCCTGCCCTGAAGCGAAGCCAGCCCCAACAATCAGTCCGACAAAAGCACTACCGATTTGTAAACTTTTCTTCATTCATTTCCCTCCTTTATTTGTAATGTTTCTTAGCTGCTGTAAATGATTTCACTGCTTCCCTATCGACTGCATAACCAATTCCCGCCGTTTGAGGCACTTTAATAAATCCATTTTCTACAATAACCTCAGGCTCGATAATATCTTTTTCCCAGTAACGGCTTGAGCCGGCAGTATCCCCGGGTAAAATAAAGTTTGATAAGGTTGTTAATGCTACATTATGTGCCCGGCCGATACCCGATTCCAGCATGCCGCCGCACCATACCGGAATGCCATTTGCTTCACAGTAATCATGGATTTTTTTCGCTTCTGTTAATCCACCGACCCGGCCAATTTTAATATTAATGATCTTTGTACTGCCGAGTTCTACCGCTTTACGGGCATCCTCCACAGAATGGATACTTTCGTCTAGGCAAATTGGCGTTTTTAGCATTTTTTGCAGCTGTGCATGATCAATTATGTCATCTGATGCTAAAGGCTGTTCAATCATTGTCAGGTCAAAAGCATCAAGCTGTTTTAAAGTTTCTGCATCCTCTAAACGATATGCCGAATTTGCATCCGCCATTATGGCAACGTCCAGGAATTTCTCCCGTAATGTACGCATTACATCTACATCCCAACCCGGCTTAATTTTCACTTTAATTCGTTTGTAGCCTTCCTTCACATATTCATCAACTAATAATACTAAGTCATCAATTGATTTTTGAATGCCGATACTAATCCCAACCTCAATTTTGTTCTTGTGACCGCCAAGTGCTGAAGCAAGGGTTTGATTGGTTTGTTGGGCATAAATATCCCAAACGGCGCCTTCAATTGTAGACTTTGCCATATTATTTTTGCGAATTGGGGCAAACAGTTCACTTACTTCATCAGGATGTTTTAAATCTTTATTTAATATGATCGGAATTAAAAAATCTTCTAGCATATGCCAATTCGTTTGTAATGTTTCTTCGTTATACCAAGGTGAATGGAATGCAACTGATTCACCCCAGCCAATTGTGCCGTCTTCATCTTTTGCTTCCAGTAATAGAAAGTCTTTATCAGTAAATGTCCCAAAGCTGGTGGTGAATGGTGCATTTAATTTCATTTTTAAATGACGGATTGTTATTTCTGTAATTTTCATTGTGGTTCTCCTCCAAGTGATAACATTTCTTTTTTTACCATAATATACTCATTGTAGGTTTCATCCGGCTGTAATCGAACAACGGCGTACCCTGCATTAAATAAGCGTTGGAACTGTATGCGTGTCTGCAAACGCCAATCCATGGCAAGTTCTTGGTTCGTGGCTTTTAAGGATTGAAAGTCTTTAGGTACCGCCACTGAATAAGCAGGTTGATCTAGTTTTTGGTCCTTGCCTGCAACGAAGATGGGAAAGCCAGCTTTGTTAAGTGTAAGAGTACTTAAGGTAGCTGTCCGTTCAATTTTTGGTACATGTTTTTTAACAACATAAGGACTCGTCAAATGCCAATGTAGTTCGAAACGATCAGAGGGTAATCCTTGATTGAAGACGTTTTGCATTTCTCCGTAGCAATTTTCTATATAGGTGTCACAAATACCATTAAGTTTGGTTAAGTTTAAATAACCGTTTCGAGTTTCGAGTGGATCGAATGTCCATTTCATTAAGTCAAAGCCTTTTACAATCGCAATTTCACGCTGCGTGAGTTTTAGTTTTTCACCAATGCCTTGTGAGCGGTATGCCTCGTCAATACCAAGCATATGTGAGCATAAATAGCTTTTTCCATCACGGAAGCCTGCAAAACCATAGCTAAAACCGATTAAACACTCTCTGGTAAAGGCACCTACCATAATGCCTCCGTTTTTTACTGCTGTTAATGTCTGATGTGTCGGAATCGCTTGTGTTCCCCATACCTTGAATTCTAGCTCTTGAATTTGCTCCATTTCATTAATTGTTTTCAGTTCTCGAATTTCAATCATTGATATTCGCTTCTTTCTACTTGTTGTAATGCCAGCATTAATGCTTTAGTAATAATTTGCGCACCAATTGGCAATTGTTTTTGGTTAAATGTCATCTGTGGATGATGTAATCCTGGTGTCACACCGCAGCCAAGCCCAAGCATCGTTGTTTGCAGGTGTGGTCTTGTATAGGCGTAAAAGTGAAAATCCTCTCCTCCAGGTGTGACAATTTCCGGTGCTAAGTTTTCTTTACCTGCCACATCAATAATCGCTTGCTGCATAATCCCTTTTGCCCTATCATCAACTTGAGCCGCTGCAATGTGAGCATCCACCTGATAATCGATTGATATGCCGTACATTGTACTTACTGCTGCAACAACCTTTTCAAATCCTTTTGTTAAAGCCTCCATTGTTTCATTATTTTGGGCCCGTGCATCAATACTAAAGGTTGCTTTACCTGGAATAACATTCGTTGCTGTCCCGCCGGCATGAAGCTGCGTCATTTTAATAGAAGCTGACTGAGCAGGGCTAATCCATATTCGTTTTAATCCGTCACATAATGTTGCCGCTGCCTCGATGGCGTTCACACCTTTCTCAGGTCGGGCTCCGTGTGCTTCAACACCATTAATTGTTCCAGTTAAAAGCTTTGCCGCTCCATGATATAACGCTGGAGCATATGCTCCGTCTAGTAGTTCAAATACCGGTCTTACATGTATGCCGAATAAAAATGTAAGCGGGTCAACAACTCCTTGCTCGACAAGAGCCTTTGCCCCTTGTGCTTTTTCCTCCGCTGGTTGGAAAATAATTCGAACTGCTCCAGTAAGTGTGGGGACCAGCTCTTTTAATAAAAGGATTGTACCAAGTGCCATCGTCATGTGTCCGTCATGTCCACATGAATGATTAGCACGGAATTGGCCGTCCACTTCTTGCCAGAGTGCGTCCATATCTGTACGGAATCCTACTTTAGGAGTTCCTTCCCCAATGTCTACAAATAGACCAGTCATATTCTCAAATGTATGAGGTTCAAAACCTTCTTTTCGGAGAAAGTCTGCCACATACGCAGTTGTTTCAACTTCGCCCCAGCTAACTTCAGGATTCCTATGCAATTGGTCAAAAATCGTTTGTAAACGTTCTGCTAATTGTTGTTCTTGCATCTGTATTAACTCCACCGATCTGCAATAAAGCTATTTTTATAATCGTCGTACTTAACACGCTGGCTATTGTAGTAATCTGGATCGTATGTCATCATTCCTGTTACAAAAATATTAAGAAACGAAATAAGTGACGGCATAAGATCAATGGTGGAAAGCACAGATTGTTCTAATATAAAAGAGTACGAACAATGCTTGTGGATAGGAGCCAGCCTCGAATCAGTAATGGCTATGACCGTTATACCACGCTCATGAAGTGTCTCAGCAATTTGAATAGGCTCTTTAAAGTACCTGTGTAATGAAATCAAGATGACTACGGATTGTTTATCTATTTCTTGCAATGTACGAATTAATTCTGATGTTTGAGTTTGAACAAGCTTCACATTCGGCCGAAGAATATTCAGCGTAAAATGCAGCCACTGTGCACCAAAAAGGGATGCACCTGCACCAACAATGTAAATATTTTTTGCCTCATGTAATTTACGTGTGGCCTCACTAAATAACTTTTTATCAACCTGTCCGGCAATTCTGATAATTCTAGAGCTATCTTTGTTCATTCCTTTTTCCACGAGGCACTGGTCATTGAAAAGCTCCCTTTTAGAGGAAACGTAATTACCCAGCGAACTGACAGTTGCATGGTTAAAAACAAATAGAGTAATTTCCTTTTGCAGCTGTGCATATCCTTCGAGCCCAAGTGCATAACAGAAACGAATAACGGTCGTCTCACTTGTCCCGGCTTTCTCACCAACTTCCGCAGCTGAGTGTACACTGACAAATGTAGGGTTATTTAACACAAAGTTCGCTACTTTTTGCTGCGACTTTGAGAGATGATTAAAACACTTCTCAATTGTTTCTTTGATTGTTTGAATTCCTTCCAAAAGAAGTCCTCCCTTTTATTATGAAATTAATGAAGTTTAGCCTTCCTTTTTAAAAAGATATCACAAATTGGATATTGGAACAATGAATATTCAGAAATTTATATTAGCTTTAGAATCATTTTATATCAGTTATAAACCCTATTTAATGGTGTCATGAATGAGGAAAAAAAAGTTCCCTTTAGACTTAGTCTAAGGGAACTTAGTTACTTATCATTTTGGTTCACTAGTTGATTTTTCACTGCATAAAGCGCGGCTTGTGTTCGGTCGGCCAGCTCGAGTTTTGACAACAGGTTAGAAACGTGAGTTTTAACGGTCTTTTCGGTTATGAAAAGGGAGGAGGCGATTTCTTTATTGCTTTTCCCTTTAGCAATTTCTTTTAACACATCCAACTCTCTTCTCGTTAAGTCTTCTAGTTTTCTGGGTTTGCTTTTATTGGACAAATTGGCCAGTAAATGCGAAGTAGCTTTTGGGTGAAGCTGGTTTTCTCCGCTGATGATTTTTTTGATCGATGCGACTAGTTCATCAGGCTGGATGTCTTTTAACTGGAATCCGGAAGCTCCTGCTTCGAGGGCGGGGATGACATGATCTTGATCGGAAAAGCTGGTCAACATCAAAATTTTGATGTTAGGCCGCTCCATTTTAATGATTCTTGTTGCCTGGATTCCGTCCATTTCAGGCATTACCAAATCCATGAGAATTAAATCGGGGTCGAGTGATTTTGCCAATTCAACGGCTTCTTTTCCATTTGCGGCTTCTCCAATAATATCAAGGCCTTTTTGGGTTTTTAAAAAAAAGACTAGGCCTCTTCTGACAACATGGTGGTCGTCTGCGATTAATATTCGAATACTCATTAGCTTTCCCCCTAAAACGGAATGTGGATCTGTATCTCTGTTCCGCCTCCTAGTTTACTTTTTAAATAAAAAGTTCCATTTAACGCTTCTGTTCGTGTTTTCATACTTTTTAATCCCAATGAGGGAATTTCGAGATTTTCTCTATAATGGAAGCCACAGCCCGCATCCTTGATGGTCATCTGTACTCGATCTTTGGAAGCATGGAAAAATAGAACTGCGGCTGTGGCCTGGGAATGCTTTTTACAATTGGCCAGTGCCTCTTGCCCGATTCGCCACAACGCTTCTTCCACTTTTCCAGGAATGCTGGCTACTCCTGTCACCTTTGTTTCAATGGATAGACCGAGCATATCGGCATAACTTCTCAGGGCACTTACTACTCCATTTTCCAGTCCCAGCGGCCGAAGCTGCCAGATTAATGCTCGCATTTCCCCAAGAGCCTCCTGGGACAGGTCCTGAATATAGCTGAATGTTTGTTTTACCTCTTCATTTTCTGTCATTTCAACGCCGGCTCTTGCGGTAAGGCTTAGGGAAAATAACAGCTGATTAACGGAATCGTGAAGATCCCTTGCAAGCCGGTTTCGCTCGGCCACAAGTGCTGTCTCTTGTTCCCGCTGGGTCAGTTTGATTCGTTTCAATGCGGTTCCGATTTGAAAGGCAACTGCTTCGAGCAGGGCAAGTTCATTTTTTTGAAAATGAGTTTTGTTTGGCGCGCCTACATTTAAGATACCGAACCGTTCCTGTCCTGCTCGGAGCGGGACAGTCGCATGATGGGTCAGGCCGCAAGTATCTCCAGCCTTCTCTTCAAGAGCATCTTCAATTCGTTTACATTCCATAATATTAGATGCTTTATTTAGTTGTTGATTGTTGTATTTATTCACGCACCAGCACTTGCCCTGGCACATTCTTTGTTTATCGTTACTTGCCAATGCGGGCGGAAGGGCTTCATCTGCTGTGAGCTGATGGATACCATTTTCATCGATTAAGAAAATCCAGCCTATTTGCAGGCCGGTCACATGAAGAAGCCTTTTTAAAACACCAGACAATACGGCCTTTGTGTCTGTTCCTTCATTTAAAAGCTCAGCGATTTCCTTTAATATGCCGATTTCCTCATATCTTGCCTTAACAGACATTCCAGTTTCTCCTCCAGCGTGTTGTATCTCCTGTTATTATAGCTTATTTACAATTTTCAGACTCCTGTTATTGGAGATTAAAACGTAATTTTCCTTTTCAACTGAATTTTAAACGGCAAATATATGCACTTAAGGACAAAACTCAGTGGGTAAGCAGATAAAATGTCTTTAATAAGCCCCTTAATGTCGCCGCGATTACTTAAACAGGTTGAATTTGTAAGAATTCAATAACTTCCCGATCTGGTCCTTCAAAGAAGACAATCTCCCAGCCATTTTCCAGTGTATAAGGGCCTTCTATTTTGCAGATGTCTTCCAACCGATTCATCACCCCAAGTAGGTAACTAACCTCAAAACAAATATGAGTAGCTTTATCGGTCTTCTGTTGACCAGAAATCAACTCCAGTCTAAAATCCCCCAAAACCAGAAACACAATCTCTTCCCCCATGAAAAACATTCGGCATTCTTCCTGAAGACCGAGGTAGTTTTCATAAAAAGCGACAGATTCCTCTATATTGTTCACCTCAATAGCATAATGATGAAAACGCATGCTAGTGCCTCCAATCATAAAATGAGATTCATGTCCCCAAACTCATGCCATAAATAACCTGCTTTGATAGCCTCGTTATAGGCCTTGAGCAAAGGTTGTTCGGATACAAAGGCGGACAGCATATCGAGGTGGCTTGCCTTCGGTTCATGAAAACCCGTAATAATGCCATCTGCAATTTTTAAAGGATACTGTTGATTGATATAAAGATTCGTCATCCCAGACAGAACACCGTTCATGGCTGCCGTTTCAAGCGCCCTAACCACAGTCGTACCAACAGCAATTACCCTTTTTCCGGATGCTTTTGCCTCAACAATCCTTTCCATTGTACGTTCCGAGATATGATACTCTTCCTCGTTCTCTTCGGGTGTCTGGACGAAGTTATCATCAAGCAAAAAGCTTAATCCGGTATGCAGCTGGATAAAATCAACCTTTATGTTTTTGCGCTTCAATTTAAATAGCAGCTCCCAGCTGAAGGCCCTGCCAGCGGAGGGCATCTCTACGGAACCGGGATGGCTGGCAAAAACCGTTTGATAGTAATCCAAATCCCATGGCTGTTCAATATATTCATAACGTACCGGCTCGCCAAGGGCATAGATGATATTGAATAGGTCCGTTCCTTTTTTCGTAAACGCAATGATTTTAAGTGGAGTATTTCCTTTTTCACCTATCACGGTTGCTGTCAATTCGGGTGAAAATTTTAGTGTATCGCCCATTTTTACAGGGTTTGCCACAACGAGTGCTTCCCAAGTGTCCTCACCATGGCGCCTTGCTAATCGAACCTCTACCCTTTGTGCTAGTTGAATCGTTTTCCGACGCCATTCAGCATGTATAACGGCAGGAATGGTGCGGCTATTATTTAAAACGACCAGATCTCCAGGTTGAAGATAATCTGCCAAGTGGAAGAAATGATCATGCTTGATTTCTCCTGTAGCGCGGTCTAGAACCATCATGCGGACATGATCTCTAAGTAGGCCCCGTTTTTCAGGGGGATGGGATGCATTTAGTTTACTTGGTAGATAAAAATCCAACGCTTTTGTCGCCACCATTGTTACACCTCCTCTGACTGGGCTGCAAATCGCTGACCATTTATTCCTGCAGATTTATCCGATGCCAGATATAAAAAGATGTCAACAACATCCTCTGGCTTAGCCAAGGGGTAATCGCAACCGGGAACAGCTAACTGATGCATGTCTGTATCCATTTCTCCCGGATCGACCATGTTGACGCGGATATTGGTTTCACTCAATTCATCTGCCCATGTTTGCGTCAGGCCCTCGACGGCAAATTTTGAAATTCCATAGGCGCCCCAGCCGGCAAAGCCGGTATGACCAGCTTCCGATGTGACGTTGATAATTGATCCAACATTGCGCTCAAGCATCCCTGGAATTACTCTTCTCGTGACAAGAAAGGGCGAAACCGCATTTACCCGGAGTACCTCGGCAAAGTCATCCTCAGGGTAATCGAGCAGCAATGGCATTGGACTCGGCCCTAAAATAGACGCATTATTAATCAGGACATCAATCTGACCATAAGCTTCCACTGTCATCGCCACAAATCGTTCCACATCCCTTGGCTTGGAAATATCAGCAGTTACCGCCAGAACTTCAACTCCAAAGTCTTCCGCTTCTTCCTGTACTCTTCGCAGGCTTTCCAATGACCTTGCACATATCGCAAGCCTTGCCCCTTCTTTAGCAAAAGCTAGTGTCAATGCTCTCCCCAATCCTTTAGAAGCCCCTGTGATCATCACTACTTTTTTACTCATCTGAAATCTCCCCTTCATTCCTTGATGTCTTAAGCATAACGGTTCCTTCCAAATCCTCCTTCAGAAAAAAGCTTGAACTTTACCTACAACTTTTGACTGAGGAAATAATATTAAAAATTGGAAAAAGCCTCTGTGCATTTCTTATGAACGAGGGATAAAGACTAGTGCTAAGAGGTGAAAATGAAGTGACTGTGATTACAACCTTTAAAGAAAAAAGACGGGAAAAACAAATAAAATACGAGCGTTCCGTACTTCGGGACTTATCGATCACTACATTGAAGGAAAGAGTACGGCATTATTTTGGATCAACGAAAATTGCCTCAAGCTTTACCATGAATACCGGAATTGAGGAGGCATGTTATGATGTCGCACTTGAGGCCTTTTTATTAGGAGCAAAATTCAGCAAGTTTGGCTATCATGGGGAAGATTTAGAAGCCGTGCGTATGCGTTGCTTTAGAGAAGAAAAACACTTAATTGATACGTTATACAACTTTTTACTTTATTGGGGAAATGGCGAAGAAGGGACAATGAGTGAGTCGCTTTATTACCTATGTGAACAATATATCCATGTCTGGTGGAGAGAAGGCTACGAAAAAGGACAGAGGCGCCATAAACTTCGTCTTCATTAATTCCCGCCCAATTTTCTTCCTGTTCTATTTTTTCTCCTTGTCCCATATAGTTTATTGAACAAGGGACGAGCGGGAAGGAATGATTTGGGTGTTAATGCGAAGATTGAAAATAATAAGTTTTATTGTCGGTTTATTTGTTTTATTTCTGATACTGCAGCATGATTTTATTGAGGATGACTCGTGGAAAAACTGGAATCTTCCTTTGTCAGGAAAAATCATTTTGCTTGATCCTGGTCATGGAGGACCTGATGGCGGGGCAGGGACAGGTGAAACGCTGGAGAAAGACATTGCTTTAGAAATCACGCTAAAAGTCAGAGACTATCTTCAACAGCAAGGGGCACTCGTAATCATGACAAGGGAAACTGATAAAGACTTAGCGGATCCTGGGACAAGGGGCTATAGCCGAAGAAAAGTAGAGGATCTGAAAAAAAGGTTAAAAATGATCAACAACGGCGATAATGACTTATTTGTCAGCATCCATTTGAATGCGATTCCGTCGGCAAGATGGAGCGGTGCTCAAACCTTCTATGCACCACATCATGAGGAAAATGCCCGGGCTGCTAAATTTATTCAAGAAGAGCTCCGCAAGAACCTAGAAAATACAACCCGCAAAGCGAAACCAATCAGTAATATTTATATATTAAAAAATGCTAAAAAGCCGGGAGTTTTGGTAGAAGTCGGTTTTCTTTCAAATCCCACTGAAAAGGAAAATTTAAAAAAGGATTCCTATCAGGAAAAAGTAGCTATCTCCATTTATCAGGGAATTATCCGTTATTATACGAATGAAAAGGAATTAAAGGAAACCGATTAAGGAAGGTGGAAACCCTCCATTTTTTTCGACTAATAGGGAAGTATAAACTTTTTTCGGCAGTTTATACTTTCCTATTTCGCATAAGTGCAACTACGCCTCATGAACCGCCTAACTGCTCGCCAATCGGCGAGTTTTCTTTATCTGGGTTTATTGTGTGATTCAGTTAACTGTTTCTATGTTTAGGTATGATATACTTGAAGATGGAAACGAATTCAAAAGGTGAGGTGCTTTTTATGTTAACAGAAGTGAGAGTCCATGAGGTTCTTGGCAGCCTCAAAGAACCATTTTTACATAAAACATTAGCTGAATTAAACGCAATTGAAGAAATTAAGATTAAAGAGGAAAAAAATCATGTCAGCGTTAAGGTAGCAATCGCTAAAACGGGTACATCTGAACAACTGCAGCTTCAAACACAGATCGTTAATCTTTTAAAAGAAGCGGGAGCAGCATCGGTTGGCATCCGTTTCAGTGAGCTATCTGAAGAAGTATTAGCTGCCCACCGCTCAGCAGAACCTGAATCAAAAGAGAAGAATTTACTTTCTTCCAAAGAAACCACCTTCATTGCGATTGCGAGCGGTAAAGGCGGTGTGGGTAAATCGACAGTATCTGTCAACCTTGCTGTTGCCCTTGCACGTTTGGGTAAAAGAGTAGGTCTGATTGATGCAGATATTTACGGCTTTAGCGTTCCGGACATGATGGGAATTACCAAAAGGCCAGTTGTCCGCGGCGAAAAGATTATCCCTGTAGAACGTTTTGGCGTCCAAGTCATTTCCATGGGCTTTTTTGTGGAAGATAATTCCCCAATAATTTGGCGCGGCCCAATGTTAGGAAAAATGTTAAACAGTTTCTTCAATGAAGTAGAATGGGGAGAAATTGATTATTTACTTTTAGACTTGCCACCAGGAACTGGGGATGTCGCCTTAGATGTTCATACCATGCTCCCTGCATGTAAGGAAATTATCGTCACTACTCCACATCCGACGGCAGCCTTTGTTGCCGCGCGCGCGGGAGCTATGGCACTTAAGACGGACCACGAGATTCTCGGTGTTATTGAAAATATGGCTTATTTTGAAAGTAAGCTAACCGGTGAAAAGGAATTTGTATTTGGCCAAGGCGGCGGTGATAAATTAGCTGAGGAATTAAATACAGAAGTACTTGGACGACTTCCGCTTAACCAGCCAGACTGGAATGATGAAGACTTTGCACCATCGATTTATCAGGAAGATCATCAAATTGGAAAAATTTATCTTGAAATTGCGGAAAAAGTAACAAGCCTGCTAAAAAAATAACTAAAATGGCCTCCTCCATATGTAAAATGGAAGAGGCCTTTTTGAAAGATAAGTATATAATTTTCCACTTTGAGAATTGT
>NZ_BCVI01000062.1 GCF_001591665.1 Neobacillus soli NBRC 102451
GCAGTGTGTTTAGGATTCGTATACATCCAATGCTGGAAGAGGTCCCCTGACAATGGGCCAAATAGCATTGTAAATGCCCGTCTCAGCACTTCACGCTGTGCGCTCTTAAATTCTTCTTCATCTGGATAAAATCGATCCAGCTTGTCCAATAAGAGCAATTCCATCCCATGAGAATACAGTTCAGCAACTTCCATTCGGCTTTGGTAGTCTTCAATAGGACCGTGCTCGGAAAACTCGAGGTACGCATTCACCGCATGGCCCATTTCATGAATTAATGCGATAAGAGAGAAAAAGGATGGACTAAAGTTCGCAAAAACAAAGGTATCCCCTGAAACAGGTAAGGAGGTACAGAAACCACCTGGGCTTTTTCCTTTCCGATCTCCAAGATCTAATAACCCATGTTCTCTCATGTAATCGAAACGGTCTGCAAAATATGGGTCGGTCTTCCTTAACATCTCAGAAACGCCATCCATAAGAGAAGACACCTCGGAGTATGGTGGGTTTTTCATAAATTTAGCGGTATTATCCCAAGGGCGATAAGTATCGACACCAAGCTTGGACTTAAAAACATTTGCGAGTCGATTCCAAGCTGGGATAATATGTTTCTCAACATTTTCATGAAAGTCATAACAATCTTGGATGCTATATTCACGATTTTTGGCCACAAACATATAATCACGATAATTTTCAAAGCCTGCATTTAAAGCAATTTGATGGCGTAGTTGAACGAGCTCGTCCATGATGGCATCCATATCGGGCTTAATTTGACGATAGGCTGACATCATTAAGTGATAAGCTTTTTCTCTTACTGCTCTGTCTAGATGATCGAGTTGGGATTCGATAAACGGAAATGGCTTTTCCTCTCCCTCCCATTCAACTGTTAGCCCCCCCATAATTTCACTATACTTAGTACATAGCTCCTGTTCCTTTACCATTAATGGAATGTTTTCTTCTCTGAACAGTTTAACTTTGGACTCGCGAACGCGTCGCATTAAGCCGTAACGGTTTTCATCTAATTGATATAAATAAGGAGACTCACAGCATTTCTCATTCAGTTTTGCTTCATATTTCATTAAAAGTGGTTGGATGACTTGCTGATCGTGAAGATAAGTTGACTTGACGAGAGCATCCTCTGTGTTTCGGTAGAAGTCGACTTGGTGACCTGTCATCGTCTCCGTGATTTTACTCATTAAATCCTTTTCACTTTTTAACCACTCTTCTAGGTCTGAAATGGATTCAATCGGAACCTCAAGCAAACTTCGAATTTGAGCTTCGACCCCTTCTACATCTTGCAAATCAATTAATATTTTATAGTAATTATGACTTATATCTTTTATCATGGATAACAACTCACCTTCTTCTTCAAACTATTTTAATTATCTGAATAATTATACTATAGTTTTCTAGATTATTAAATCTAGCTTTTTTAAAAGGATCAACAACGGATGCTTTAATGGTCCCATTTCAAGGTAAAAGCGAGGTAGGACGTTAAAGGCGGTATTGAACCTACTTATTCACGACAATTGTTGCTTTATATTTATTATTTGCTAAAGACGGAACCTGTTACATTATTAAAAAATTAATAAAAATTCAAATCAGGCTGCTTCGGTGAGCAGCCTGATTTTGTTTATCATTTAACCATAGTTTACCTAATCTTACATGCTTCGAGATGTTGGGGGCAGACCCACGTTTCGTTAAAGTAAACCTGTATAAACAATATATATCATCATGGTCTGACGTATCTAATTTTTCACTTTGCGTTTTTTCCACAGCCAAATTCAAAAAACTTTATGACCTATTGTACCCATTACAAGTTTGGCTAATTGATTTTTCATGAACTAATGTTTATTAACAACGGAGGGGACAATTGTTAATTTTTGTTGTGGCATAAAAAAGAACATCCTTAAATTGAAACCTTAATCGTACCAGGAGATGCTGCACGTTTGTATGCGTTGTTTGAAACGGGTCTTACTAAGAAAAAACCTCTCAAAGTTCCTTATTTAAGGGATTTAATGAGAGGTTTTTTTATATGTTGCTCTTCGAAAAATATTTACGAGTATCTACACGTATTTGTTTGGGTAAGACACGATCAAGCTCTTCATTTAACCATGATAGTGTCTTACTACGTAAATCATCACGCATTTTTTCTTCTGCAGAGAGCATAACTAAATTGATGGTGCAAAAGGAAGGAGCTGAACAGCATCCTTCTCTATACAAATAACTATTATCTTTAATATTTTTACATTGAAAAATTGGCTTAGGACCTTCAACTGCTTCAACGACATCCCAAAAGGAAATATTGTCTGGGGACTTAGATAACCTATAGCCTCCCTTAACGCCAGGGACAGAACTTACAATACCAGCCTTAGACAATTTACCGAAAACTTTTGAAAGAAATGTCTCAGAAAGTCCTTGGAATTCTGCTAAATCCTTTATCCCAACACTTTCTTTGGAAGGAACATCAATTAAATAAACCAGACAATGTAAAGCATATTCAACTCCAACACTATATTGCATATAAATCACCTACTATGATTAAGGATTATCAAATTGTATCTTAGGAGTATTTAGTGTTCTAGTCAAATAACAGAAACCCCTCTTTTTGGTGAATTCCCTCCATTTGACAAAAATAATTATAGCATATATTATAGATAATGTTAATCGTCGATTAAATCAGTCTCTAATTAAAAACGTGTTTAGGGAGGTTATTAAATTGGAACAACGAATTGATTATTACAATGTAGCACCAGAAGCACTTAAAATCATGATGGAAATGGAGAAGTATACGAAAACTACAGGTATAGACCGTAAACTTCGTGAACTTATAAAAATTCGGGCCTCTCAAATAAATGGTTGTGCGTATTGCTTGAATATGCACACATCAGATGCTAGAAAAATGGGAGAAACGGAACAACGTTTATATTGTATTAGTGCTTGGAAAGAGTGTACATTTTATACAGATGCAGAAAAAATAGCTCTTGAGTTGACAGAGTACGTGACTTTAATCCCGTCAAAACGTGTGCCAGATGAGCTTTATCACCGAGTACGTGAATATTATGACGAAAGACAATATGTTGACCTTGTTCTAATAATCAATCAAATCAACAGTTGGAATAGAATTTCTATTGCAATGGGGAATACAGCAACAGCAAAATAATTATTCTAGTGCAAACTTCTAATAGTTTCTCTCAGATGATAGAAAAAAGCATCCAAATGAACCTGTTTGGATGCTTTACCAAATAAAACGAATCATTCTTTGAAAAGAAAGAGCCAGCTGCTCCTAAAAAGTAATACCTTTGGAACAGCCTCACTTGTCTTAGTAAACAACAACCGGGTCATAGGTGCTAAGATTATCATAAACAGCTTTCATAATGCTAGGCGGTGTGTTGACACAGCCATGCGATCCTGCCCCAAGATAGGCATTACTTCCCCAATTGCTTCGCCAACTGGCATCGTGGAACCCCTGTCCGTCATTCGTAAAAGGGGCCCAATAATTAACAGGAACCTGATAAGTGATTTTTCCGTTTTCTCTGCCCGTTAGTACGGAGGGTGATTGCTTATAGAGGATATACCACACACCAGGTGATGTATCATGACGGTTATCATGTGTGCCTGTAACAACATTCGTTGTGACGACTAATTTTCCATTTTTATAAATCCAAATTCGCTGCGCTGCAATGGAGACTTCAGCATACGTATCGCCAATACCGTTGTTTGCGAATGTGTCATATCCGTAGCCTTCACCCTTCCAGCCATTTCCGTAAATATTAGAGGCGGAAACTGATTTCTCCCCATTTTCAAAAGCTTCCATAATACGTGGCATTTCTTTTTCAACATCGATTGCCCAGCCATAGCCTTTACCTTTAACCGATATCACCGAACCTGAATGGGTCTTGAATTTGAAATTCTTATTTAATGTGGATTGGGCATTGGTAATTTCAGCGATCTTATTCTTAATATCACCCGAACCATCCATCTTAATCTGTAAATCTTTTGAAATGGATGCATTTTTAATTAATTCGCCCGCCTTTAACGTAAAAACTTTATCCTGCACCTTGTAATCAACGGTCTGGGCAAGGAATTCTTCGAACTTTTTCTGTTGATTTTTTACAAACTCGCTGTCTTCTTTAATCGGCTGTATGTAAACTGGATTAAGCCGGATTTCACTAATATATTTATGCTTTTCGAAATCCTTCAAAAGACTGGCGACATCATACTGCTCTCCGCTAATACTGCTTGCGACAATAATTTTGCCTTGTTCCAAACGAACCACCGCATCTTGCGGCGCTTTTAAACCCTTATTCATGGCCAGCAGCTTTTCTTCCACCTGTTTTTTCAACATCTGGTTTCGATACTGATCCTGATTGCTGGGCATTAATGAATAATCGTTCGCTTTTGAAGAAGGGAAAAAAGTCCTCTGGCCCTTTAATAATTTTTTGACATCGGGCAGATCCTTATTCGTAAATACCATCTTTGTATCTTTTCCATCTAAAATTTGTTGATCTCCAACATAGATTACATTTAATAATACGGTTGTTTTTAATTTTTTTAGTGCCTGATCAGCGGTCAATCCACCGACTTTGATGCCATTAATCTTGATTTGTGAATTAAAATGGTTTGCCTGATAGTAGCTGCCTGCTGCAATGAAGAGCACGATAATAATACTGATACTTGCTGTAATAAACCTCCAGTTTGCATACCACTTAGCTGAATCTACGCGTTGTTTCTCAATTTCTTGATTATTTACCGTGCTTTCCATAAAGAATCCCCCCATACCTGACCTCAGCTGTTACAATCTTATGGCCATAAATAATTGATATTACATTATTGTTTACCACTTTTTAGAAAATAAGTAATTTATACTACTATTCTACAAAATGTCATATTCGAACATTGTCGGTTTTTGTGTATGTTTAAATTTTTAATAAGACCTGTTGCTGAATTCCATTGATTTTCGATAAGATCAGTCTTCCGCAAACTGCTACTTTGTGGAATAAGGGTAAAACCGAGGAATGCAAATATTCGGTATAATGTTAAGGGGTAAAGCTTTATAAAACGAGTGTGACCTCAAAAACAACCCATGTGTTGCCACATACACACTGCACACTTGTAGTGTGTATATGTATGCAATATAAGGCCGTTTAAAGATAAGGTTTTGTCATTGATGTGATTTTATGGAAGGAGTAAAACCACAAGGCGGTGGAAGGTTTGAGTGTAAATCGTGAAGACTTGAAGCGAATGATTGATCAAGTTCCTGAACAAGATGCTCTTGAGGTGCATGAATTTATTAGGTGCTATGAAATTATAGTGAATTCAGGTGTAAATGATGAATTTGATATAAAAATCCAATGCTTTGTTCATCGTAACCATATTCTATGCAGAAATGGATGAAAGAGAAAATAATGGTGAAGGTAGACTAATGGGGCATAAAAATTAACCTTTGAATATTTTGATTTAAGAATGTATGAAGAAACACATTTTAGCAATTGTAAATAAAGGCGCCAAGAAAGGAATTACTCTGGTTTGAAAAATCAGGTCATACGCCGCAATTAGGGGAAAGTTCCAATTATGTCAAAAAATTATCTAATATAGTAAAAGGGCGATAAAGTGGGTCAAAAATTAATTGTACAGACAAAAAAGCAGATTGACTCTGCTTCTTTCACTTTTTTGTTATCTCCGGTTTAATTCAGATATTTTTAAAATCGATTTGTCCGTGGGCATTTAACTGTACGTCCCTAATGAATGGATTGAATGTGGACTAAATGTTTAGGTTAATGTCAGCCAAATACCAGCAGCACGTCCCCGCGTTCATCTTTTTATCCATTCTCAATCGTTTTTAAATCAACAGCATTGAACATTTCTAATTGGTGTCGCAGCTCCGATATATAGCACATCATGGCCAATCTCACCACTGATGGGTAGTACCGATTATTAAGCTCCTGTTCACATTCCTCTAAATCCATTTTTTTCACCGCGATAATTTTATTTAATTCTTCAGCGCTCATTGATATTCCCCCTACTATCTCGTTTTCTTACTCTCCCAATCCATTAATATAGCTACAGGATGGACATATATTTCATAGTTTATACAAAAGCTTCATCTCTGAGAATATTTCTTATAGATCATGCAAAACCTGGATAAGCACTGATGAATACCATTTTTACTATGTGCTAATATAGTCTCTTCCCATTTTTAGCGTCGATTGTAGGTTTTCTCCAATTTTTCGTATAAAATAGAATAGAAAATAAAAAAGAAAAGGTGATAAAATGAGCCAATTATCCGAGTTTTTATCCCATCATCATCATGAGAATGTTGAGGAATTAAAAGAATTACTCCGGATTCCCAGTATTAGTTCCTTATCGGAGCATAAAGAGGACATTCAAAAAGCGGCTTCATGGATTTCCAATAAATTAAAAAACATTGGAATGGAACATGTGGAAATCATTCAGACAAAAGGTCACCCGATTATTTATGCCGATTGGATTCATCATGAAAATGCTCCCACTGTGTTAGTATACGGTCATTATGACGTACAGCCCGTTGACCCTGTCCATTTATGGGAAACGCCTCCTTTTGAACCGGCTATCCGGGATGAAAAGATTTTTGCGAGAGGGGCAACGGACGACAAAGGACAGATGTTCTTACATGTTAAAGCAGTGGAAACACTATTGGAATCAGAAGGTAAATTACCGGTGAATATAAAATTTTGCATCGAAGGTGAAGAGGAAATCGGAAGTCCCAATCTTCCGAACTTTTTATCCAAAAATAAAGAAAAATTATCCTGTGATGTGGTCGTTATTTCCGATTCAGATATGTGGGACAAAGGAGTCCCGGCCATCACCTATTCTTTAAGAGGTTTGTGTGCGCTGGAGGTTTCCCTTAACACGGCCAATTCTGATTTGCATTCGGGCATGTTTGGCGGGGGCGTTCAGAACGCTAACCACTTATTAGTACAGTTGCTTTCAAACCTTCATGATGCGAACGGGAAAGTAAATGTGGAGCATTTTTATGATGATGTTGAGGAACTGACAGAGTTTGAAAAGGAACAAATTAAAGCTTTGGGTTTCGATGAAGAAAAACTGAAAAAATCGTTAGAGTTAACAGATTTAACGGGAGGGGAAAACAATTATCCTTACCCGGTGAGAATCAGTTCCCGGCCAACATTAGAAATAAACGGCCTATGGGGCGGATTTCAGGGGGAAGGTACAAAAACCGTCATCCCGAATGAGGCACATGCCAAAATCACCTGCCGCCTAGTCCACAATCAAAATCCTGAAAAGATACAGGAATTGATCAAAAAACACCTGGAAGAACATGCACCAAAAGGATGCACGGTAAAAGTGTCTCTTGGCGATACGGGGAATCCGTTTTTAACCCCAATTGACAGTCCGATGATTCAAAAGGCTGCTGAGGCTTATCAAAACGTGTACGGGAAATCACCTGTTTACAAAAGAGAAGGCGGCTCCATTCCGATTGTATCGGATTTCAGCCATTCATTAAATGCTCCCGTTGTCTTAATGGGATTCGGTTTGCCAGATGAAAATCTTCATGCACCAAATGAACATTTTCACTTAGAAAACTTTGATAAAGGCATCTTAACGATTTGCTCCTTTTTAGAGTTGATTGAGAAATAATTGAGAAATAAAATCAGACGGTATCGAAGAATCCTACAAGGTTCTCGTTACCGTCTGATTTTTTTACTTTAAGTTATCTAAAATTATGTAATCAGAAATAAAGGCCCTTTCCGCGGAATAGGGCATTTTAAGTTTAACAGTCGACAAAATACTGCAAAAATCGGGTGGCGCCACCGAATAACAAGGAAGTATTATCTTTTACTGGGGAATTCATACTATCTTTAGTTCTATTAATTTTAGAAAATTTAATCCCTATAAAATTTAAAATTTTTCTTAAAGTATGTTTATTTTTTTGTGTTACGATTAAATTGGAAAAATTTATTAAGGTGGGATTTTACTTAATCATCCCCTGTTAAGCGAACGATAGCGCACTTTTATTAATAGTGCTGAATACTGAACTGGGTTGTCGATAAGTATTGAATAGTTGTTAAATGGAGGGAGTGATATCAATGGTTATTGAAAATAATTGACAAAAATATTATATGGAAGACTAATCTTACGAGATTTAATTTTTGGTAGTAAAAGTAGCTTGATTATACTTCTTTGGTAGATCTAGATTGGCGCTTCGTGCAAGGTAAGGAGAAAGGGGGGGAACAAATATATGATTCCAGTAAAAATAGATCCCACATCAATAACTACAATAAAAGAAAAAGGTGTGGAATCCATCGTCGATTGGTTCGATCAGCATAAACAAACGTTCTATATACTTGGTTGGTCTTATCTTAGTAATCAACAGCAAATGGAAGAGCTTTTTTACCGGTCCATTATAAAAGTCCACAAGGAATTGCCTCGATTTAAAAATGAAACATCATTCGAAACGTGGGTTACATCCATTTTCATACATATCTGCCGGGAGCTTTCTGATATCAGAAGTTTACAAGCTTCAGAGGAAAGTGAACAACATAAGGATTTATTTAAAGCACTCGGTCAGTTGAAAGAGAATGAGAAAGAAGCGGTGGTCCTTACATATGTAAAAGGATTTTCTCAAGAGGAAACGGCGCATCTTCTCCAAGTTTCGGTGGAAAAGATGAAGGGGCTTTTATTTTCCGGAATTCAGTCACTTAGAAAAGAACTGGGATACGGACCCTTTAATGGTTGTAAGGAGTATCATAAGGATTACATCGATTACTTAGAAAGAACCCTGGATCGGTCGGAAAAGATTGATTTAGAGATACATATTTATCATTGTCAAGACTGTCAGGAGGATTTGGCAACATTCCAGGATGTCATGTTAACCATGTTAAATCTTACTGAAAGGATTGGAGATTTCCAGGTGCCATCTGATTTCATGGAGAACGTCAAAGCTAAGCTGGCAGAAAAGGAAAAGCACAAACAACTGAAGAACAAGAAACGTAAAAGAATGGGGATTGTTTTTGCAAGTATTTTCGCATTATTAATCGGTATAGAATTTTTTACAGGTGCTTTTACCAACCTCTACTATACATATACAGAAGAAGATCCCCAATTGCGTGCCTTTCTGCAACAGGGCCTGAGTGAAAGGCTGAACCTGGAAGCAGAAAGCGATGGGGTGAAAATTAAGATCAAGAGTGCAATTGCTGATGATGTTCAGACGCTTGTTTTTTATGAAATAGAAGATACAAAGGAAGACTATCAATACTTGATGAATACTGATGATGGGGTTTCTGTGGAGAACAAACATGAAATCATGAGCCGTGAAGCGTATCCAAGGTACTATCCTCCTGACCTTGAATCGGATGTAAATAACAAAGAAAAGAACGTGTATCAAGGGAAGATTAGTTTGCCGCCACTCTCCACAGATAATGGGAAAATCAAACTTAAGATTACAAGACTTCAGAAATTGATTCATAATTCCCCTGATCGGAATTCTTTTAGGGCTAACATGGAAATGGAATATGAATTTGGGAAGTGGAACTTCGAGATCCCTGTAACAAAACAGCCTTCCATTGAATATGCGTTGGATGAAGAAACAGAAGTCGAGGGGATTCCGGTTAGATTTGATAAATTAACCATTGCTCCAACAGCGACGATTCTGCAATATGCTTTTAATAATGAACAGCCAGAGAAGCGGATAGAAGCTCTTATTTTTGACAATCTAGAAGTGAACCATAAAAAAGTGAAAGCTGATATGTATGGCAGCTCTTTTTTGGACTCACCCCAAGACATGAATTGGAGTACTTTTCAGGCACACTTTGACCCTTTTTTTGGGGAAAAGCCAAAAGAGGTTAACGTTCAATACGGATCTATTTATTTAACTGTTGAAGACCAAAAAACCATCGAACTGGATGCTACTAGAGGATATCCTCAAACCTTTGAATATGGAGGCAGTACAATCTCCATTGACAAGGTGGAAGTTGGACAGCCTGCCATTGTTGTCATAAGCAATCATGAAATTAAGAACCGGGCATATCAGGCGCTTGACATCAATATTGTCAGTGAGGATGAAAATGAAACTAGTTCAATGGAGATGAATTCTGAAGGAGTGCTCGTTGATAAAAACGGGATTGAATACGATATAAATGAAAACCATGTCGCATATGAAAAACTCGAGCAGCCCCGTTATTTCGTTACCGTTCAAGGCTTGGAGTTACACAGTGACAACGCTGGAGAGAAAGTGATTCCTAAAAGGCTGGAGATTCATGGATATAATACAACGAAATATTTGGATGATGTTGTTAAGATTTCGTTAGCTCCTAAATAAACATTTGCTAGAAAACGCTTTTTTTTAACCAAAATGGAAAGTGGGTAAAATAAAACAAGTGAGGCATGGGACCGTTTTCCCATGCCTCGTTTTTTCCTTCATAAAAAGGACCGCAGGAGGATTCACTACGGTCAAAGAGTTGAGTTGATTACTTACCAAAGTTGAGTGAGGATAAATCAATATAACCAATGTTACCAGGATTTTGCGAACCAACCATTAAATAAGATTTACCATTTAAATCATCGATTGCTTGAACTCCAGTGACTTCCCCTCCATCTGGAGCAGAAATGATACGGGAAAGTTTCTTAGTATCAACATTATAAGCCCATCCAACATTATTGGCATGTCTGTCGCTGTCTTCTGCAATGAATAACGTTCTATATTTTTCAGAGAAAGCAATATTGTCAGGGTTAGCAATTTTTTCAAGATTAGATTTGTTTCCATCCTTATCAGGAGCAGGAAGGTCTTCACCCGTTAGCAATGCAGACATGTCGGTTACGACATAATTACTATCAATTTTTTTGCCATCACGATCTTTTTGTCCTTTTGCTAAATTCATTTCATAAATAGCACCGGAACTTAATTTTGGTAATTGAATATCATCCACAGGATCACTAGAATTTTTAGTCATACCTTTCTCAACATAAGACATGGTCATATAGACTTTATTGTCGGCTTTGTTTAACGTGAGAGTTTCCATTTTATTGAACTCGGAAGTTGCTCTCATAATAGCGCCATAACGGCGGGATTCCAAGAACGCGGCAACTTTCTCCATGCCTGGTTTCACTTTTAGCCATTCTGTTTTGCCGCCACCATTGGAATTTGTTTTTATTTCTTTAAACCCATTTGCCTGGCCATAGGCTGCATCCGTTGTTGTTTCAAAAATATCGCTGAATTTAGTGTTTTCAGCTAATTTCTTGACTTCTGCGTCTGTTGCATGTCCCAATTTGATCCATTCGATATCAGCCGCTCCACCATTTTGGTCGCTTGTTTGGTTCCATTTTGCAGCATACAACGTACCAGCAGATAAATCGTTTGCTTTGTCTGCCACATACATGAAGGACATCGTATAGCTGCCGTCATCACCGAAGTAAGCTGTACGGTTATCTGGTGCTACTGTCACATTTTCAAAGGATAATCGTCCCATGCTGTAGTGTTTAACAGCTTTTGCTTTACCATTTGGATGTACCTTTACTTCTGTTGTATGTCCATAAAGGTATGGATTTCCCACTGCATTAGGGTCTTGATAATAATTCTTTGCAAATGCTGTTACATTGGAAGTTGCTGGATTTGCTTCATGTGCACGGGCATCCGGCTCATACTCTTCACTGCCTAAATGGGTATTCCAAGGAGATAAGACACCTGCACAAGGGGTCCAAATGCCGCCATCTGCTGAAAAATCAATCGGATTGATATCCGTGATTTTCAGTTCACCCGTCTTCTTATCTTGTACCACTGTATTTAAATACAATGGCTTTGGCATATTTCCGTAACCTTTTTCCGGAATACTTTCGAAGTGATTGACCATATATAATTTTCCGCTTTTTCCGTTGACACTAAAAAGTGAGTTCGCGTCAGGTGCTGTAGAAACAAATGGCTTGCCATCTTTATCTTTTATGATCTTACCATTAACATCATAAGCGGCGCCGACCACTTTGCCGTTAATGACTTCGCCTGGAAGCGCCAAAGATTTATATTCTAGAGGGACACTCTTTTGAGAACCATCGTTTAATGTAACAAGGGCTGATGCATCACTATACATAGAAGAACGTTCTGCTTCTGTAACAGGAGCCTCCATTCCCACAAATTCCACTGATTTTACCGGAATCGGTTTATATGGATTAGCATGAACATTTACTGCAGAAGGGAAGAGGATTGCAGCACTTAATAATGGTACGAATATTTTGCTCTTTTTCATTAAATAGTACCTCCTAATAGTTTGAAAGTTTTTAGTACTACTTAAATGATAGCCCGGGAGTATTAACGGAATATTCTAGTATTGTAAAAAGTAAATAAAGATTTCTAGTAAATAAGTATTGCCCTCTATCTTTCTATTTCATAGGTCCAAAATACTCATACACAGAAAAGGGGAATATACGATGACCGGACCTCGATCGGTGACGGTCTGATAAAAGGGTCAGTCCCCCGCCGCTTTAACGCAACGGGGGACTGACCCTAAATTTTGTATTTATTATATTATGATACTTTCAGCATGAAATAGGCTCTTAAATCAGTAACAACTACCTAAACAGATTCATAATTTGTTGAAGGAGAGTACACTTATTATTAGACGGTTTCATTTACACATAACACAAATTTCTTTGCTCAACTCTCTTACCAGGTGTCTAACCTGTTTAGTAAAAACAAAGGGGAGGAAAAAATGCATAATTTTCAGAATGGTTTACAATCATTAGGAATGGATCATTACCAAGTTGGTGAATTAATTCCTCTAAATCCTCAGAGCCAAGATATGCGAGTGTTTCGTTGCGGGGGCTTTGGTCGTTGTGGAGGCTTTGGTCGTTGCGGAGGCTTCGGTCGTTGCGGGGGGTTTGGTTGCGGCGGTTTCCGTTGTGGCGGCTGTGGTGGCTGTGGCGGCTGCTTTGGTTTTAGCTGCTTCGGTATCGGTTTCGGTTTTAGCTGTTTCGGTATCGGTTTTATTTAGTTGTTTTGGTGTCTCAGAAAAAAATAATTCCTTTATGATAAGAAAGTGCCCCCTGCATGGTCATGTGCCACAGGAGGCACTTCTTTTTGATATTATCAGGATTTATATCATTGGACTTTGAGAATTGTCCAGCTCCAGGCGCCATGCGCTTTACTTATTAATCATAATGGACAAATAAATGAACATAAAATGATAGTGCATAATTAGGATTGATTTGAATTAAGGAGGAGCTGAATGACAAAACTTAACTCGTCCACACGTTTAAAGGTCAAAAGGGATTCATTTTATCTGCCAGATTCAAAGGGTGGTGTGTATTTTAGAAATAACTTAAGTTCATTCCGAATGGAAGGAAATACGATTTACCAATGGATTGAACAATTAGTACCGATGTTTAACGGGGAGCAATCATTGGGAGATTTAACAGAGGGATTAACAGTGCCGTATCGCAACAGGGTATATGAGATAGGAGAAACGTTGTACAAGAATGGCTTTGTTCGAGATGTTAGCCAAGATAGGACACATGATTTAAACTCAAAAGTTCTAGAAAAGTATGCTTCACAAATCGAATTTATCGAGAATTTTGTAGATTCTGGCGCCTACCGTTTTCAAGAATACCGTCAAGCTAAAGTTCTTGCTATCGGTTCTGGATCCTTTATGGTTTCATTGGCTGCTGCATTAATTGAATCGGGACTTCCCAAATTCCACTTCATGTTGACCGATTCAGTACCTACAAATCAATTGCGGATACATGAGTTAGTACGCAATGCCTACAACGCTGACTCTGAAGTGGAGGTTGAGCAAGTACCATTTGAAAAAAGGGACGGAAGGAGTTTTTGGCAAGAAGCCTTGCATCCCTATGATTGGATTCTATATGTCTCTCAGGATGGAAATGTAAAAGAACTAAAGGATCTGAATATGGTTTGCAAAGAGCAAAGGAAAGGATTTTTTCCTGCCTTATGTTTAGACCAAGTGGGGCTTGCTGGTCCATTGGTTCATCCGGAATCAGAGGGTTGCTGGGAGTCGGCATGGCGCCGAACCCATCAATCTTCATTGCAATTAGATCGGCAGCCGCAATCTTTCTCTACAACTGCCGGAGCCATTCTGGCCAATGTCACCGTATTCGAATTTTTCAAGAAGGCTACAGGAATTGCCGGGTCAAATCAGAGTAACCAAATTTACAAACTTGATCTTGAAACGCTGGAAGGAGACTGGATTTCTTACATCAGACATCCATTGGTTACAAATAAAAATGTCTCGCCAAGACTGGTGGATGATCTTGATGTAAGGATAAAGCAAGAAAAGAGTAAAAACGAACCTTCGAGTAACCTCTTGGAATACTTCAGTCTATTGACTTCAGAAGAAACAGGGATTTTCCATACCTGGGAGGAGCGAAACTTGAAACAGCTTCCTCTTTCGCAGTGCTATGTTCAAGCGGTTAATCCAGTGTCTGAGGGACCAGCAGACCTCCTTCCAGAGGTTGTCTGTTCGGGTTTTACACATGAGGAGGCAAAGAGGGAAGCGGGACTGACTGGTATTGAAATGTATGTTTCACAAATGATCAAGGGATGTAGTGATCAAAAAGATATGGCTGATGAAAACATACCAGGTGGTTTAATAGGCATTGGTGCAGGGGAAACAATTGAAGAGGCCGTTTGTCGCGGCTTGCAAGCCTATTTAGAGAAAGAATGGAGAAATAAAAAGGACGATCGACTGAAGCCTATTTTTCGCGTCCAACTGGGAGAAATTGAAGATCAACGCTGCAGATTTTATTTAAATGCTCTGACTACCTTAAATGGTGCACCGACCATCGGTTTAGAAAATGAAATACTAGGCTTCCCCGTAATATGGGTAAAGTCGCAGGGGCATCGGTACACGAGTACAGGTTTAAATATAACGTTGGCATTACGGAGTGCATTACAACAAGCGCTTTTGGATAATCAAAATCAGGTGCACGCAACCGAAAGGATATCGGAGTCAGCTGTTTTCTTGAAAGAAAAGGAATTTAAACTCGGAATCCCTTCTTGTGAAGAAATAACACAATTGGAGCTATTACAATCTTCCATTCAGGTCTTGAACCAAAACAGCAAACTTCTTTTCGTTTATGATCTTGGGTTCGAACCTTTTTTAAAACAGGAATTGGCAGGGGCGTATGGTGTGAAGGTTCGAGAGGAGGAATCCTAATGGCCGCCCATATTCTCATTGACGGAGAGGGTTTATTAGCGGATTATGCCTTTAATCAATTGTCCGGCAATTATCTCGTAAGGCGTCAAAGCCTATTAGAAGAGGTACCCGAAGAAACAGAATTAGCTCTGGTGTTGCACGATGCCTGGAATCCAGCCATTCATCAAAAAGCGGAAGAAAAATACAGAAACACAGGTATCCCGTGGCTTCGAGGTTTCGTTTCATTTGGGGAGGGAATCATTGGTCCTTTAGTTCGCCCCGATACACCGGGATGTTCTTACTGCGCTGACATACGGCGCTTGATAGCTGGAACCGATCGAAAAGAAATGTTGCAGCTACAGCTAAGGAATGCAGCAGGAGAAAGTGTCATGCAAGATGCATGGGCATCAAGAACAGGACTATCACAAATGGCAACTTTGATATGTAACGAAGTTCAAAAGGTTCTTCAAGGAGAACCCAGCAATTTAGAAGAAAGAGTGTTCATTATTAACCTAAGAACGTTAACCAATTCTAATCACCTTTTCTTACCTAATCCCTTGTGCCCGATTTGCAGGCCATTACCTGATGATACACCAGAATTAGCCCAAATTAGGTTAGAATCTAGCCCTAAATTAAATAGCCGAGATTATCGCTGCCGTTCGATGGATGAATTTAAAACAGTACTAGTCAAAGACTATCTGGATTACCGTACTGGTGTCATGAATGGAAAAATTCAAGATTTCACGCTGCCATTTGCTGATGTTTTAGTGAACATGCCGTTATTTGAAGCGGACGAGGGAGTCGCTGGCAGGTCTAATTCTTATGAAATGAGTGAGCTAACTGCCATTTTAGAGGGATTGGAACGATATTGCGGGATCGAGCCTCGCGGCAAGAGGACGGTAGTTCGTGATAGTTATCATAATTTAAAGCAAAATGCCCTAAATCCTGCAAGAGTAGGTTTGCATGAAAAAGAACAATATTCAACGCCTCATTTTCCGTTTAAACCGTTTGATCCTGATGACCCAATGAATTGGGTCTGGGGCTATTCGTTTTTACAAGAACGTCCGATACTGGTTCCGGAGTTACTCGCCTATTACAGTTTGGGCTATGGGGAGGGCATTGTTTATGAAACCTCTAATGGATGTGCCTTAGGGGGAAGTTTAGAAGAAGCTATTTTTCATGCCATTATGGAAGTTGTCGAGCGGGATTCATTCTTGTTAACTTGGTATGCAAAACTCCCCCTTCCGCGTCTTGACCTTAGTTCGACAAACGATAAAGAATTACAGCTGATGGTCGACCGTATGCGTGAGGTGGCGGGATATGACCTTCATTTTTTCAATTCGACGATGGAAAATAAGATTCCAAGCGTGTGGGCAGTGGCAAAAAACAGAAGATCCAAGGGTGTAAACCTCATTTGTGCAGCCGGAGCTAACCCTGATCCAGTAAGGGCTGTAAAAAGCGCAATTTACGAGCTTGCAGGAATGATGGTGCATGATGAAAAATTGGAGGCAAACCAGCAGAAATATGAACATATGTTACAGAACCCTTACGAAGTACGTACCATGGAGGACCATGGTTTGCTCTACGGGCTGCGAGAAGCAGAGGAACGGCTGAATTTTTTATTGGATGATCAACGTCCATTACGTACGTTTGCAGAAGAATTCAAGGAGCCGCCCAAAAATACTGATTTGAAGGAAGATCTTCAGGATATTCTTCAGAAGTTCCGCAGGCTAGATCTGGAGGTCATTGTGGTGGACCAAACAACACCGATAACCAAACGGAATGGATTATTCTGTGTGAAAGTATTGATCCCTGGTATGTTACCGATGACATTCGGACATCACCTGACCCGTGTGAAAGGGCTGGAGAGGGTCCTTAGCGTGCCAATGAAACTTGGATTTATGAAACAGCCATTATCGTATGAACAGCTTAATCCCTATCCCCACCCATTCCCATAATTGAAAAGTAGGAGGTGTAAGATTGGAGCTAGAAACATTTGTACATCATCTTCACTTTGATACGGAAAAAGTTGCTCCTCCAGATTGGCAGGTGGATTGGGAGGATGCACCACTTCCCTATAAACTTTACCGCGGCTTACCAGAGATTCCACTGGGCGCAGATGTACCATTAACACTGGGCGGACGGGAAGTTCAGACGGAACCCAGTCTTAAGGAGCTGGGTCATTTCTTATGGTATGTATACGGCCTTACTCAATACGCTCAATCCGCTTTAATCGAGGACACCGAGGGAAAAACTGCTGTGAGTTATGCACAGTTATTCCGCAGATTTGTACCCTCTGGCGGGGCGTTATATCCCAATGAATTATATGTGTATGTAAAGCTGAAGGACGCACCAATGGGAATTTACCATTACGATGCGGCTCACCACCGCCTCCTCTTGCTGCGAGAAGGAAATTACGATTCCTACTTATCAAGAAGTCTTGGAAATAGCTGTGATCTTTCTGACTGTTTCTGTACTGTTTTTGTCTCGACATTCTTTTGGAAAAATTTTTATAAATACAATAATTTTTCCTACAGGCTCCAAGGGTTAGATGCAGGTGTGTTAATTGGGCAATCTTTAGAAGTGGCCAATACGATGGGGTTTTCATCTCGGGTATGCTTTCAATTTCTTGATCGGTCTATTAATCATTTGCTTGGGCTGTCTGATCAGGATGAAAGTGTATATGCGGTTATTCCTTTATCTGTTAATCCATCTGTTAAATATGTAGACAACGATCATAATAGAGAGGAAAAAGTTTCTGCCACTGAATTGTATCGGGAAGTGCCACTGTTGGAGCATGTTTCCTATAACCGTTCAAAGAGGGTTATAGATTATCCGATGCTGAGAAAATTGAATGAAGCATCAATGTTTGAAACAACAGAGTCATTTGTGAAGATAAAGGAAAATAATAGTGTGAAACAATCCTTAGGTACGGAGATGATCTTCCTTCCCTTGGAAGAGCGCTTTTCTTACAATCTCGCATCCGTTTGCAAAGAGCGGCATTCTCCAGATATCGATTTTATGTTAGGAAAAGTGAGTCAAACACAACTTTCCTCATTGTTAAATGAGACATTTTCCTTCTCGTATCAGAATGATCTAGATGAAACAGATGGGCATGCTCTGACTCGTGTTTCTTTGTATGGCAGTTTTTATAATGTGGAGGGAGTCCCAAATGGTGTTTACTCTTATGACAATACCGCTCATGCACTCCGAAGAATAAACCAAGGGGATTTTCGAGAGTTTTTACAGATGGGATTAACCATGCCTAATGTAAATCTGTATCAAGTCCCACTCTGTATGCATGTCGTTGGAGACAAGTCCCACCTCAAAGAAGAATTGGGGTATAGAGGATATCGTATTCAACAAATGGAAGCGGGCATTCTCGTACAACGGCTGCTCTTGATGTCGTGTGCCTTAGGGATGGGGGGCCATCCACTGCTAGGATTTGATGCGAACCAATGTGATGAACTTTACAGGATCAATTCGAAAGGAAAAACCAGCTTAATCCAAATCCCGGTCGGTCCATACCGTCCCCGTTCCTGGTTAAAAGGAAGTTTGCATAGCTAGGAGAGACTGAGTAGTGCTCTGTTTTTAAAAATTAGGCTCAGTCTTATTAGGACTGAGCCTTTGAGGTATTTAAAAGAAATAAGCTATATCTCTCAATGATTTCTTATTCATTTTATGATGAGCTGATAGCATTTTAAGTTTAACAAAGTGATTTTGGTACAAATTTATAACTTATGGGTAATCCATTTAAAATTTGGTAGAATATTGAAAGGGAATTAAAGTATTTCCATATGAAAAGGAGGTCATTTTAAATGACAACATCAGAAAAAAATTTAAGAATTTGCGAAAAAGGACACAAATATTTTAAAAGCAGTGATTGTCCGACCTGTCCGACCTGTGAACAAGAACGAAGACCTGCTAATGGGTTCCTTTCCATGCTCTCGGCACCAGCAAGACGAGCATTGGAAAACAATGAGATCACCTCTTTGCAGGAGCTATCAACATATAGTGAAAAAGAGATTTTGCAATTTCATGGAATGGGACCAGCCTCTATACCTAAACTTAGGTTTGTTTTAAAGGAAAATGGGTTATCATTCAGAAACTAAACCGGAAAGTGAACTTAATTCGTTTGTGGAGCTGATTTCGGGTGGTGACGGGCACTGTGAAAAAGCTGCCCCATGGCTATGTGGTCAGTCCCCCACCGCTTTAACGTAACGGGAGAGTGACCCCAAATTTGGCACAATGAAATTCAGCCGGTTCCTGAAGACCTTGATTATGTAAACTGATTGTGTTAAACTAGTAACATATTAAAAGGGTGGTTTTAAAAAGTTATTTATTTTTCTTATTCAGCTAGCGGTTTTTTTGAATAAGGAGGATGGTTAAGCTCTTCCCAAAAAGCAATGAATTTTTAGAAAAACCACACTGAAGGCTTCGAAAAACACTAAATGTTGAATTGGGAATGAGTTCGGCGGGCACTATGCCCCACTTCGTACTCATTTTTTTATTGTATAAAAGGAAAGTTAATTTTTCTCCTACTAAACCATGGCTGTTCTGTTTTTTTGATTGAAAATATCCTCCACATACACCCAGGTGCCTAATCGGCAGTTTAATCCTTCTGAAAAGCCATTACTTAGATCTGATTGAAACGATCGAATGATTCCTCCGCAGGAATTATGAATCATTAAACAAATCCTATTTTCAGGTTCGGCCTTAACACGGGCCAGTTGATTCCAATTCATATAGACATTTAGTTTTTATTTGAGCTATAGAATCCTTAACTTTCGCAGCGAAGTATAATGAAAATAAGAATCTTTCTTATTTTCATCGTTATTTTTTTACTAACGTGTCCAGCATTCTCACTTATTGTTACTTCTAAATCATACATGTTGATTAGGTTCATATTTATTGTAGCAATTTTTGGAAATGGGAAAATAATAAGTAGAATAATATGTGAAAACATACACAAAGAGAGGGATGGTAAAATGGGAAAGATCCAAACAACAAATTTCGAAGTAAAAGAAGAGATAAAAGATGATTATTCGTACGATAGTGTACCAATGGAAAAAAGGAATATGGGCTGGTTTAGTATTACAAACATTACCTTTGGAATCGCAACAGCTATTTTTTACTTTCAAATGGGAAGTGTAATGGCGCTTCAATTTGGGGCGGTTAATGCAATCATATCAGCCATTTACGCCATCGTTGTCGCGGGAGTACTCGGAACAATCATTGCCTATTTATCAGCTAAATCTGGAATGAATGTGAATTTATTATCCAGAGGAGGATTTGGATATATAGGTGCCTCATTAACCTCTATCATTTACGCATCCAACTTTATCATGTATTGTGCATTTGAAGGCATGATATTAGTTGCTGCCATACATGCATTTTTCCCCTTCATCCCAGTATGGCTTTTAATCATCATCTTTGGTTCAGTCGTTATACCTTTAAATTGGTTTGGTATTAAACAGTTGGATAAATTACAAAAATGGTCACTGCCAATATTCGGAGTGTTTTTAATAACAACCATCATAGTAGCATTCAATAAAACCTCGCTTTACGACGGGAACTTTTGGTCATATTTGCCAGATGGTGTTCAAACAGGAGGAACAGCCTTGCTGCTCTGCATCGGGATGCAGCACGGTATAATGGGGTTAACCGCTCTTCTTGCATCAGATTATGCACGGTTCCTTAAACCCAAGGATATTAAAATAGGTTCATTTATGATCGGATTTGTCCCACAAATTTTCTGTTTTGGAGTGATGGGCGGCCTTGGAATATGGTTTGGTGTTCGTTTAGGAGAGTCCAATCCAGGTGTTTACATTGTATCACTCCTTGGTCTAGGTGGAGTTCTATTTACTTTGTTGACTCAAATCAGAATTAATATTACAAATATCTATAGTGCCTCACTTTCACTCTCTAGCTTTTTTGAGAATGTTTTTAAATTTAAACCAGGCAGACGTTTTTGGATTGTTGTGGCAGGGGTAATATCCATGGCCTTGATGCTGGGTGGCATACTGGATCATTTAGATACTGCCATGACATTCCAAGGTGTTTTTCTCTTGACTTGGGCAGCTATTTTGGTTACTGATTCTTTAGTTGTGAAAAAGATATTGAAGATTGGTCCTAGTTATTATGAGGCTAGACAGGAGAATTTGTATAAATGGAATCCTGTTGGAGTCATTCCGTTAGTTACTGCAAGTGTTTTAGGTACGGTGGCTGCATTAGGTTATATGGGAATATTTTTACAAAGTACGGCAGCCTTTTTCGCTGCGATTCTAGCTTCTATCCTCACTGTAGTTTTCGCTGTGTTAACAAAAGGAAAATATTACAGCATGTGTAAAGCGGATGATATACCTGAAGAAGATTATATTGCATCGTAATTTCCTTTGGAACTGTGAAAAGTACATTATAGGTATCTTTTAGTACCATTGTTGAAAAAAAAGCTGGCTCTAATTTTGGTCCGTCTGGACCTTTTAGAGCCAGCTTTTTTTTATAGTCAGGAGATGCGGTTTTCTAGGGATAACCTTTCATCAACAGGGAATATATAGAAGTCTTAAGTTTTAACATGTCATTAATTATTGATAGAATGGTTTTGGATGTGTATATAAGGAACCTTAGATTTACTGACTTTTATGAAACGAAAATATAAGGGGTAATGGAATGATTAAATTTAATAATGTATCAAAAAGGTACGCAGATGGAACGCTTGCTGTCGAATCATTAAACTTTGAAATTAATCAGGGTGAGTTTTTTGTCATTATTGGACCAAGCGGCTGCGGGAAAACAACGACACTAAAAATGATCAATAGGTTAATCCCTTTATCCGACGGGACCATTTTCATTAAGGATAAAAAAATAAGTGAGTACGACATTCATGAGCTAAGATGGAATATTGGGTATGTTCTTCAGCAGATTGCGCTTTTCCCTCATATGACGATTGAAGAGAATATTTCGGTTGTTCCTGAAATGAAAAAATGGAACAGAGATACAATGAGGCAGAGGGCTCGCGAACTAATGGAGATGGTAGGTTTAGAGCCAGAAACCTATCTGGACAGGAAACCGAGTGAACTGTCCGGGGGTCAGCAGCAAAGAGTTGGTGTCATTCGGGCTCTTGCTGCAGACCCTGAAATAATATTAATGGATGAGCCGTTTAGTGCCTTGGATCCAATCAGCCGTGAAAAAATTCAGGACGATATGATGGATTTAAAGAGAAATTTGAAAAAGACAACCGTTTTTGTTACTCATGATATGCAAGAGGCTTTAAAACTCGCGGATCGGATTTGTATTATGAGGGATGGAAAGGTGGTCCAAATTGGAACGCCTCAAGAGCTCGTTACTAATCCTGCTAATGATTTTGTGGAAGAATTTGTAGGGAGCAAATATAGGAACGGAATTCCTACTATTGATTTGGAAGAACTATTGCAGCCACTAAACGAAACAGAATCTTCCATTGTTGTACCAGTTTCAACATCATGGAAGGAGATATTGGAATTACTATCTGAACATGAACAACTTGTTGTCGATAAAACTGGTGAACGAATCGGCATGATTAACCGGCGGTCAGTTATTCAATATTTATCAACTAACCTGCAAGATAGAGGTATTGCAAATGAATAATTTTGTACAAGTATTACAGGAAAGAAAAGATCAGCTTTTTAGTGCATTATTGGAGCATATGCAGATTTCCTTTATTGCTCTTTTCTTTGCCGTCATCATTTCCATCCCATTAGGAGTTTATTTAACTAAGAATAAAAGGGCAGCAGAAGTAATGCTCGGTATAGCGTCAATTTTACAAACTATTCCATCCTTAGCGTTATTAGGAATACTTATTCCGTTACTGGGAATCGGGAAAGTACCTGCTATTATTGCTTTAGTTGCCTATGCATTACTGCCTATATTAAGAAATACATATACAGGAATTAAGGAAGTGGATTCCTCCTTAATAGAAGCGGCTCGTGCCATGGGGATGGATACGCGAAGAAGATTAATAAAAGTGGAAATGCCGCTTGCGATGCCGGTAATCATGGCAGGTATTCGGACAGCAATGGTCTTAATCGTGGGTACAGCAACACTTGCGGCATTAATCGGTGCCGGCGGGTTAGGGGATATTATTCTGCTGGGCATTGACAGGAATGATACAAATCTGATTCTACTAGGGGCGATACCAGCCGCTGTGTTAGCGATATTATTTGATTTCCTGCTTAAAAGGTTTGAAAATCTCTCGTATAAGAAATCTTTCATCACTATAGCGAGTATAGCCGTTTTAGCTCTCGCTATAATCGTAACCCCGCTCATGAACGTTCAAGAGAAAAAAATAGTGATTGCAGGGAAACTAGGCGCAGAGCCCGAAATATTAATGAATATGTATAAAATACTAATTGAAAAAGAAACAGACTTGCAGGTGGAATTGAAACCGGGGCTGGGCAAGACCTCGTTTGTTTTCAATGCCCTTAAGTCAGGGAGTATTGATATCTATCCTGAATTTACAGGGACTGCTATTTCTGAGTTTTTAAAAGAAACGGCGAATAGTACTGATAGTGAAAAAGTATATAAACAAGCGAAAGATGGTATGTTGGACAAATACAAGATGGTCATGCTCAAACCAATGCAATATAACAATACATATGCATTGGCAGTATCAAAAGAGCTTGCTGATCAATACCAGCTAAAAACAATTTCGGACTTGCAGGCAATTAAAAATAACGTAAAAGCTGGATTTACATTAGAATTTTCCGATCGGGAAGATGGCTACAGGGGGATTCAATCATTGTACAATATTCAGTTTCCAAATCTAGTTACAATGGAACCAAAACTGCGCTATGTTGCAGTTGAATCCGGTGAAATTAATTTAGTGGATGCCTATTCTACAGATAGTGAATTAAGACAATATGAACTTAAGGTTTTAGCAGATGATAAACATTTGTTCCCGCCATACCAAGGAGCACCGCTGCTGAGGAAAGAAACAGCAGACCAATATCCGGAAATCGCAGCCGCACTAAATAAATTAGCTGGTAGGATTACGGATGATGAAATGAGAGAAATGAATTATCAAGTGAATGTAGAGGGAAGTACCCCATTAGAAGTTGCTAGGGATTATTTAGAAAAAGAAGGTCTACTAAAATAAATGATAAAAGGGTCAGACAAACATGTAATTTTTAAAAATTACATGTTTGTCTGACCCCATTGGCACTAAAAAAGGACCACGATATAAAGGCAAGTAGTTCCTTTATTGTGGAGAAAACCTAAAATAACAAGTTAAATAACATTTGGATTAACAGGTCAATTAACACAGTAAATAACACGCAAAAAAGCTCAGAGTATCCTATGCGCCTCTGAGCTTTCATTTGTATAAGGTTTGTTCAATAAAATGACCCAGTTGTTTAGGTGAAATGTTTACAAACTTTTTTTACGAATGGTTATTGTTCTGTTTACTGTTGTAAAGGTCTTTCAAAGATTAATTCATAATAAGAACCTACAGCAGTTCCTGATGTTGCAAAGTCAGGAGAGAAAATTTGAACAAAACGCCACCCCTGTTCTGCGTGACTTTTAATTACTTCACGATAGTCTTCTTTAGGTTTACCAGATATTTTTTTAAACTCAATTTTAACAATCTTGTATTCAAACATTTATTACTCCTCCTTATATATAACTATTTGTACGGTTTCAATTGGAGAAGGTTTCAAATAAGCTGTTTAGAAGTAACATTGTTCTACTAACATTACGTTACCGGAACAAGAGTAATTTTACTTCTCTATATATTTTAAATTAAATTTCCTATTCCTTTTGTTTATTTTTTAACACCTCAAATGACAGCTTACATCGCACTCAAAATTACGAAGTGACAATAGCTATTGTCACCAAGTTAATATGTATGCTATTTCACTTGCTAATTCAAATACGAAATAGAGTATAGCCATTACATATCAATAACTAAACGAGTATGAAACCTTTGCGATTTCATACTCGTTTTCGAATGCTAATTCTATTGTTTCTCCACGTTATCTGAACTACTTAATACAAAGGTCATCTTTTTTACTGCCTAGCTTTTTTTTAAAAAACCTTATCTATTAACTTTTTCCCGGCATAATTTTAACACAGTATTAAGCAAAACGTCAGCGCCTTTAGCGCAGTTTTCATATGAAGTGAGTTCATCTTCACGATGGCTGTATCCATTTACACTTGGGACAAAAATCATCGCAGTTGGGATATAAGAGGCGATGAATTGGGCGTCATGTCCAGCGCCGCTGTACATTTGATTTTCTTTATAGCCCAGCTCTTTGCAAGCGGCCCTAACCGTACCAACGACTTCTTCATTAAAGTCAACCGTATCCCGGTCCCAGAGAAGGGTCGTTTTTACCGAACAGCCGTTAGAACTGCGCGGCAATCCTTCCACTATTCGGCTTACTTCCGCAATAACCTCAGGGTCCTGATGTCTCGATTCTAAAGTAAAGGTTACTTCTAAAGGAATAACGGTATGAATATTTGGATAGGCATTGATCCTTCCGATTGTGTAAACAAGATCCGCATCGAGTCGCTGTAATTGTTTTTGCATATCGACAATCATATTGGCAGCCGTGAACATGGGGTCTTTGCGCATGCTAATCGGTGTTGTGCCGGCATGATTAGATTCTCCGTAGACGGAGATTTCGTAGCAAACCATTCCCAGCACACCTGCTACAACGCCGATATCTAAGTTTTTCCGTTCCAGTACAGGTCCTTGTTCAATATGCAGTTCGATATAAGCGCTTGCTTCTTTTAAACGATTTGCGGCGGAGCCCTCGAAATCGCTTTCATTTAAGGCTTGAGCAAATGTAATGCCGTTCTTGTCTGTTGAAGCGAGCATTTTCGTTTTATCAAATTTTCCGGATAACACGCCGGAAGACATAAGGGATGGCTCGAACCGGGCTCCTTCTTCGTTTGTAAAATTGACAATCGTAATTGGGTAGTCTAACTCAATTTTTTCATCTTTTATCGTATAGACCGTCTCTAAAGCCGTTAGGACACCAAGCACTCCATCGAAACGTCCGCCTTTGATGACAGAGTCCAAATGAGAGCCGATAACGATAGGGGGCAAGTCCTTCTTTCCTAGTAATTTTGCATACATGGTTCCCATGTCGTCGTATGTTACGGTCATTCCTATTTCTTCGCATAATGTTTGGAATTTCTTGCGGGCTGCGAAATCTTCAGCAGATAATGAAAGCCTGGTTACTCCGTTGTTTTCTGTTTTGCCAAACAAACTAAATAAATCAATTAATTTTTCAAGCCGGTTCGCATTACATTTTATCACAGGGAGACCTCCTTTAATTATTTGACCAATTCTATCTTAGAGCTTGCTCTTGCTGCCAAGTTGTTCGTTATTAAACTTACAAGCACTCCAATGAAAATATTAACAGCAATGGCTACGAAACCAATGTTAATGTCGTTCAAGGCGCTTGGAATATTTGGGAAGATATCGACTAATTTAAATGAAGTGACAGCATTTATTAATACGATGGATACTCCTGTTACAATCCCGGCAATCGCCCCGTACGTATTCAAGAACTTTGTACCAAAAAATCCGAAAATCAGAGCCGGCACTAATTGTGTGATTAATCCATATGACATGATGTTTAGAATGGCCAATGCATCCCCGCCGATAATGCTGAAAACATAAGCCGTTAAAATAATGAACAAAACAAATAATTTGGATACGGTTAGTTGCTGGCGGTCGCTTGAGTTTGGCTTGATTAACTTGTAAAAGCCTGTCATTAACCCGACTGCTCCGGACATAACCATAACAGATACCGGCACCAACGCTGTAAGCAAGCCTGCCCCGCCAACAATTCCCACAAACCAAGGATCGAAGGTTTTCATTGTGAGTCGCAACAGTGAAAGGTCGCCGGCAGCGCCTTCTAATCCAGGTACTTGAATTATGGCAGCAAATCCAATGAAGAAGGCAAATAAAATTAAAACGGTATACAACGGCAGCGTGATCGCATTTTTCTTTAATGCGCGTTCACTTTTCGCTGATAGGACTATAGTAAACGACTGTGGCAATAGGTAAAAACCAAATGCATTTAAAATGATGGTCGAAATAAACCATGACTGGCTTAAGCCTTCAGATGCAAATGTTAACGCTTCCGGTTTAACTGTTTGAATGGCTTCGAATAAAGGCTTGATGCCGCCAAAATAGTGATAAGGAATATAGATTCCTAAGAATATAATCACAAATAAAATCATGATATCCTTTAATACGGCATTCCAAGCAGATCCATGGATGCCGGAAACCGTCACATAAATCGTCACGATTATGGCACCGATTGTTGAAGCCAGCAATGGTGAAAGGGTTCCATAGGAAGCTTCTGATACGATAATTCCCAATCCTTTTAATTGGATGACGATATAGGGTATGAGCGCGATTAAACCGATGAAAGCTACAACGACACCCAGAGCTTTGCTGTTATAATTTTTCATAAAGTATTCAGGCTGTGAAATGACGTCATGCTTTTTGGCAAACCGCCAAATTTTCGGGACGATCCAATAGGAAAGCACATATGCCAAGCAAATATAGGCCGGAACATAGTAAGCGGCCGCGCCTTTTGAATAGGCCCATCCGCTGCCGCCTAAAAAGGTAAACGTTGTGTAAACTTCGCCGGCAATGAGCAGGAATACGAAAAGTGTGCCGAAGCCTTTATTCCCGACCGCGAATTCATTGACATTCATTTTTTTGCCGCGGGTTGCACGAATTCCTAAGTATAAAGCGACAACGGCAACGAAAAAGATGATGACTAAGGCGCTGTTCATTGCACTTCACTTCCTTTATTTGCAGGATCCAATTTATAGACGATGAACAGAACCACCGATGATAGAATCATCCATAATACAATCCAAAATAGTAAAAAGGGCAATCCTAAAACATACGGTTCAATCCGATTCGCAAGCGGCAGAAGGGCACCCATTCCTATGAAAGGAATAATCAGCAATAATTGCGCATACTTTCTCACTTGCTTCACACTCCAATCCTATCAGCAATTTTTTCAAAAACTATTTCACCATCCAGTATGGTTGTATCAACTTTCACTTCGGTGATTTTTTCAATTGGACAGTTTAATAGAGAAGTATTTACGATCACTAAATCCGCCAATTTCCCCGCTTCAATGCTGCCCTTCATCGTTTCATCGAAGCTTGCGTAGGCCGCGTTATACGTATACATGCGAATGGCATCCATTAGTGACACTGTTTGCTCTTGTCCAAAAGCTGTGTTTTGTCGGGTTAAGCGGGCAACGGCTGTGTAAATGCCCACGAATGGGTTAACGGTTGTGATAGGCGCATCTGAGCCAGCGGCGGTGATGATGCCTTGGTTCAGTAAGTCCCTTGCCGCATACATATAATGGGTTCGCTCGCCATAATTGCGAATATAGCTTTCGCCGAATTCATACGGGAATGATGGATTTAGAATCGGAATGACGTTGAGCGCCCTGGCCTTTTCTTGTAGGTCCGGCGGACATATTCCCAAATGCTCGACACGATGGCGATGGTCATCGCGCGGGTGTTCATGCAATAAACGTTCAATCACGCCTAAATATTGCTCAATCGCCTTATCTCCTTGGGCATGCACGGTAATTTGATAGCCATTTTGATGCGCTTTGGAGAAGATGGAATACAGTTCTTCTTCTGTATACATCAAGTAACCGTAATTGTCGGGGGCGCTTGTGTAAGGCTCGCGGGTAGCAATGGTCGGCCCTGTGCTGCTGCCATCCGTAAATAGCTTTGCAGGCCCAATTTTGAAAAAGTCATTGCCGGTATGGGTCATGACGCCTGAATTTAACATGTTTTTCGTAAAATTTTCGCAATCCCCTAAACTAGCGATCATGGCATAAATCCTGACGTTGATTTGCTTTTTATGTGAAGCTATTTGCATAATTCTAAAGCTGTTTTCGTCAAATCCTCCCGCATCGTGGACACTTGTGATTCCATGTGCAAATAATTGTTGCTGCGCTTTTGTTAGCGCATTAAACAATTCTTCCTCACTATAAGTTGCATATTGATTGAATTGTAAAAAGGCATTCTCGATGAGGCGGCCTGTAAATTTGCCGCTGCTGTCTTTTTCTATCGTTCCGCCTTTAGGATCAGGAGTTGCCGCATCAATATTGGCTAATTTTAAGGCAGCTGAATTCACCACGCCGATATGCCCGCAGGTACGGGTAATGACAATCGGGTGTTCTTCTGTCAGGTGATCAAGCTCCTGGATGGTCGGATATCGTTGTTCCTCTACCATTATTTCATTGAATCCAAATACTCGGATGATTTGTCCGGCATTAGTCTTTTGAACAATGGCGGCTAATTTTTCCAATAACTCTTGAATTGAATTTATAGCGGGTTCTTTACAGTTGAGGTGCATTAATGCATTGCCGTATAAAAAAAGATGCATATGTGCATCAATCAGACCGGGTAAAACAGATCTTCCATGCAAATCAATGACTTTTGTGGTGGAGGAGATGCGCTTTCTGATTTCCTCCGTTGTGCCTACTGCGGCAATCTTGTTGCCCTCTATCAAACATGCTTCAAAGACTTCGTTTCTACTATTCACTGAAATGACTTCGCCGTTTACTAAAGCTGTCTGCTTCATCCGTTCACTCCCTTGTAAAAATTTTTGGAATATATCAAAAATATAACATAGTTATTTAGCCAATCGAAATGAACAGAATGTAAAGTAGTTCTCTGTGCCGTTTTACAATATGTTATATTATTCAGTATAAAGTAATTTTTTAGGGGGTGGGTCAACATGTCTTATTCGCTGACTGTTCAAGATTTATTTGCTAAAAATCATTTTCAAAACGCAGAAATCATCGCTGGTTTAAGCGGGGTATTGAATCCGATCAAATGGGTTCATATACTGGAATCGAAAGATATCACTAGTTTAATAAAGGGCAGCGAATTAATTTTAACAACAGGAATTCAACTCGTTGAGGAAAAGACTTTCTTCCATTTTGTCGAACAACTGATTGAAAAAGAAGCAGCCGGACTATGCATTGAATATGGCGAGCATATTCAATCAGTGCCTGATCATGTAATCAAGTTGGCCAATGACCATCATTTTCCGATTCTTGCGTTTCGCGAAATCGTTCCATATATTGAAATAACACAAGAAATACATAGTATTTTAATTAATCAACAGTATGAAATGATCAAACGGTTGGAGAATTATTCACAAGAAATCAACAAATTAACATTGAAGATCACTCATTATGACCATCTTTTAATGAGACTTTATAAATATTTAAACATGAACGTTACCTTTATCATAAACGGCCAGCAGCCATTGTTTATACCAAATGTAAAACACGATATATATGAGGTCTTAAGGGAAAAATATGAAACAACGGGGAGTTCCAAGCATTTTGCGAAATGTGAGGTTAATATATTAGAAGAACGTTACGGGGAACTATGCATTTTCACAGAGGACCGCACGATCAATGAGTTTGAATTGTTAGTATTGGATCGAACGGTTATTGCCCTGTCACAGTATTTGCTACGCAGCTTATATATCGAAGAGAAACAAAATATGCACTCGCGAATGGTTTTGGAATCTTGGTTAGCCGGAACCGTTGAAGATTCTGTGATTACTTCTTTCTTACAGGAACAGAGCTTTCACCATTTATTAAATTGCTCTTACTTTGTATTGATTGACCAGATCAAGAAATCGAAGAAAGAAAATGATTTAAATTATTACAAACTATACTCCCGAAATGTTTTTGAAAAAAAAGGATTCGTTGTATTTTTATTAGAAGAGAAACAAAGGCTTATTTATGTGATTGCGGATATTTATGGACATGATCTAAAACACCGTATTATCGAGAGCATCGAGACAATCAGGAACTATAGAAAGAATCATCAATATATCAATCTATCTGTCACGACCGCTGTTGGGCAAATTGTGAATCATTATAAATTAGTCCATCAAAGTTACGAAACGGCACAGGATACATTGTTAATCCGAAGTAACGCTGCCCATCTTTCTTATTTTTACGAAGATCTGTATTTACATCAATTAGTTCTTCAAATACAAAAAAATAAAGCCATTATGAATATAGCCAAAAAATATTTAGAGCCTCTCTATGAATACGATGCTAAAAATAATGGGAATTTGATTGTCACATTGCAGGTGTATTTACAATGCAATTGCCAGAAAAACGATGCGGCTGAAAAGCTATTTATTGTTCGTCAAACGTTATATCATCGTTTGTCTAAAATTGAAAGCTTAATAGGAAGTGATTATATGCTTCCGCCTAAGCGTCTTGCGGTTGAGTTAATGTTGCTCGCTACGCAATTTCAATTTCAGCTAACAGATTAGTGAATCCCTCTTGTAAGAGGGGTTTTTTTCGTTTAGGAAATTATATATTTATTGATATGGGATAACCGTTCGGAAATATTTGTGCGTACCAGCGTTTGCTCTTTTTCCTGAATTTATGTGCGGAACCCCCTCGCGCGGACACCAGCTTTTGTTATTCGAAAAATAGTTGTCAATATGTGAAACGGTTCTCCTAAACATTTTACATTGTGTCTGATGATTATCGGTTCATTACACTTCAAAATAGAGATTAAGAAAAACAAATTGTAAAGGAGAGACTCAAATGGAAAATGTTCGAACCGCTGAAAATTTAGTCACGAAAGATGAAAAATATCTTTGGCATGGAATGAAGCCGTATAACCCGCAAGCGACTGCCATTATTCAAAAAGCGAAGGGAGCTTGGCTGACGGATATTGAGGGCAATCGTTATTTAGATGCCATGTCGGGATTATGGTGTGTAAATATTGGTTATGGAAGAGAAGAAGTGGCCAAAGCTGCCTACGACCAACTTCTGGAGAACAACTATACACCATTAACAAGTAGTCATCCTGCGGCGATTTTACTTGCTGAAAAAATCAGTGATTTATTAGGCGGAGATTATGTTGTCTTTTTCTCCAACAGCGGCTCTGAGGCAAATGAAACCGCTTTTAAAATCGTCCGGCAGTATCACCAGCAAAAAGGGCAGGGCAGCCGTTATAAAATTGTCTCTCGGTACCGGGCCTATCACGGGAACTCAATGGGAGCGCTCGCAGCAACAGGGCAAGCCGAGCGGAAGTATAAATACGAACCATTAGCACCGGGTTTTATTCATGTTAAAGCACCGGATCAATACCGTAATAATGAGGATGGATTAAGCGAGCTGCCTTCCGTTAAGGCAGTGGATGAAATTATGACATGGGAACATTCAGAAACCATTGCGGCGATGATTTTGGAGCCAATTATTACCGGGGGCGGGGTTATTATGCCTCAAGATGATTACTTAAAAGGTGTAAAAGAAGTGTGCGAGAAGCATGGCGCATTATTAATCGTAGATGAAGTAATTTGCGGATTCGGACGTACTGGAAAAGCGTTCGGACATCAACATTATGGAGTGCAGCCGGATATTATCACAATGGCAAAGGGACTTACCAGTGCTTACATGCCCCTTTCAGCAACCGCGGTAAAGAGAGAAATTTACGAAGAGTTCACGAAAAGCGGCAATTATGACTTTTTCCGCCATGTCAATACATTTGGAGGCTCTCCAGCGGCATGCGCCGTTGCGTTGAAAAACCTCGAAATTATGGAGCGGGAAAATTTATTTGAACAATCTGCCGAAATGGGCGCAATTTTACTAGAAGAATTAAAAACCAGGATTTCACAACATCCTAACGTTGGCGATATTCGCGGAAAAGGATTGCTTGTTGGAATTGAGCTGGTAGAAGACCGCGATACAAAAAAACCTTTGCCTGTCGAGAAGGTCAACCAAGTGATTGCCAAGTGCAAAGAACAACGACTCATTATTGGAAAAAATGGCGTAACCGTTGCAGGATATAACAATGTATTGACATTATCTCCACCGTTGAATATTACGTTAGAGGAAAAGGATTTTATTGTGGCAACATTAGTGCAAGCGATTGAATCATTATAAAGCTGCGGCTTTGAAAATCGAAGGGAGAATAGGTAGATGACAAATATTACTGAAGTTAAAGAACTTACACATTTTATTGATGGAAAAATGGTTCCCGGTGAAAGCGGCCGTTTTTCAGACGTGTTCAATCCGGCAACAGGCGAAGTCATTGCGAAAGTGCCATTAGCTTCCGCAAACGAAGTGAAAGCTGCCATAAAAAAAGCAGAAGCCGCCTTTCCGAAATGGCGTGATCTGTCTGTAGCGAAGCGGGCTGAAATTGTCATGAATTTCCGCAGTCTGCTTACGAAAAATAAAGATAAAATAATTGAATTAATCTGCGCTGAAAACGGCAAAACCGAAGAAGACGCAATGGGTGAAATTACACGCGCATTAGAATCGGTGGATTTAGCGATTAATGCGCCGCATTTGATGAAGGGTGAATACTCAGTCAATGTAGGCGGACAAATTAATGCTTATTCCGCTAAATATCCACTTGGCGTCGTGGCGGCAATTTCTCCATTTAATTTTCCGATCATGGTGCCATTGGCGCAAACAAGCATGGCAGTGGCAGTTGGAAATGCTGTTATTTTAAAAGCTTCCGAGCGCGTGCCAATGACAGCATTATATATTAGTGAATTATGGAAAGAAGCAGGCCTCCCGGATGGTATTTGGACCATCATCAATGGCGATAAAGAGGCGGTAAATGAACTGCTTGAAAATCCGGCAGTGCAGGCCATTTCGTTCGTAGGGTCTACACCTGTCGCGCATTATATTTATGAAACCGGCGCTAAATATGGCAAACGCGTTGTTGCCTTAGGAGGCGGCAAAAACAATATGGTTGTGATGCCGGATGCTGATTTGGAACAAGTAGCGAATGCTTTCATCAGCGCGGGGTATGGAGCTGCCTCACAACGTTGTATGGCAATTTCTACCTTAATGCCGGTCGGACAAGAAACGGCTGATCGCCTGGTAGAAATTTTAAAAGAAAAGATTGATCGCTTAAAAGTAGGCGCTTATACAGAAGGCGCAGATTATGGCCCGATAATTTCCATGCAGGCAAAAGAAAACATCCTAAAAGCAATTGACCGCAGTGAAGAAGAAGGCGCCACAATTGTTTGTGATGGACGTAATAAAGATGTTACCAAAAATAGCAAAGGATTCTTCTTAGCACCAACTTTGCTTGACCATGTAAAACCAGAAATGCAAATTTTTGAAGAAGAAGTCTTCGGACCTGTTCGGAATGTTGTACGTGTTGATACTTTAGAGGAAGCCATCAAATTAATTAATCAGCAAGAATTGGCAAATGGCGTAACAATTTTTACAAATAATGGGCTGGCAGCCAGGAAGTTTACTACTGAAATTGATGTAGGAATGGTCGGTGTCAATGTTCCGATTCCAATTCCGGTAGGTTACCACAATTTTGCTGGTTTCAAGGGCTCAAGATTTGGCGAAGGACAGATGTTTGGGCCGGATCAGGCGCGGTTCTTTACTAAGACGAAAACGATTTCGGAGCGATGGTTAGCACCTAGTGAAAATAGTGGGTTGTCGTTTGCGTTTCCTAGTGATAAATAATTTTGGCTTTGCTACTGAATTTAAGGGTCAGTCCCCGCTATTTTAATAATGGTGGGGGACTGACCCACTGGCCTTTTTTTATAGATCAAAATCAATACGTCTCTTCCGGGGTGAAATGGCCAATGCCCTTTAATTCATCGTCGAAAAATTTAAGAATTAGATCATTTTCTGTTTCAATACAGTAATATGGATCAATGTACACTTTTCCGCCTTGTATCATATTTGCAAGTATAGGTGAGAAAAGCGGTAAATCGGTCAAGCTTAAATGATTTGCCCCTTGAAAATGAACAGTATATGCCTCTTTGAAGTGTTCATTATTGGGTTTGTTCGCTACATAAGTGGAGTTGCTGTCGAGCTGTCCCCAAACATCGTCCGAAAAAATGTTAAGAAGTGGGGTCTTGAAGTCTTCGTCGCGTGCCACAAAATCATCGATTTCTTTCTTATAAATAAGATCAATAAAGAACGGGGCTTCAATATTTATAACAGCTTTTATTTCATTCCGTTCTCTGCCTAGCCCAACACTTGCTGCGCCGCCCATTGAGTGCCTGAACACGCCAATTGCTCGCTGTACCAGTCCGTTCCTTCCACAGCAAAACCTTCATGTTCAATCCCAATCGAGTGCATATTAAAATACCAATTTCCTGCCACGGAATATTATTTGGACGAACTATTTCTGTGACCTTCCCTTTTGCAGAATCAATAATGTAATGGACACTTACAGAGGAATTCCCTAGAAAGGTATTAATGGCTGACTGTACACTCCCCTCAATATCGTATATTCCAGCTGCTTACAAACAGTTTTCGAGCAGTCCAACGAATTACGGAAATTACGACATTGCCAACCGCCCTCAGGCACAAGAAGAATATCCTGATTGGAAAGATTGCAGGTAGATATAACAGGAATGCTAGGCTAATAGTTTGATTTTCTTTCACCTTGTGATTTCTCAATTAAGCTGTCAATGTGTTACAATCTTAGCTAGTCAAAACGATTAAAGGAATAAACGAATGAGCGTGCCTGTTGCTTCAGGGGACAGGCAGAACTCTGCGCCCTATTAAGAAAAGATGGCCATAAGAATGTTAAAGAGTACGGCGATATATTTGCCAGGAACTTCTTAAAAGGATTAGCAATCAAATACGGGGAATAACAGCATAAATGGATCTACAGGTGATGATATGATACATACCTACTCAGGTACGACAATGCGTTTTGAGATAAAATACAAGAACCGAACCTCCATAGGAATTTCGATAGATACCTATGGAAATGTTGAAGTCCAGGCTCCGAAAGGGACCTCTGATGAAAGAGTGCTTCAGTTATTAGAGGCAAAATGGGATCTTATTCAGCAAAAATTAAATGAAATGAAGGATAGGCTGCAAGGAACACAGGAAAAGGTCTATGAGCATGGTGAAAGCTTTCTTTATTTGGGAAACACCTATCAGATACAGATTTTTCAAGACAAAAATATTGAGCAGGACTATGTAGTGTTTGAGGGAGAGAAGTTACTTATATATTTAAATCTGCTTGAGGATGAGAAGATAAAGCAAGCTTTAAAACGCTTCTATTATCAGCAATGCAAAGCCTTAGTAGAGAAGAGTATCTCCTACTATCAAAGCAATTTCAAAACAAAACCGCGTTCCATTCGTATCTCGGATAGCAAAACTACATGGGGAACCTGTGATTCTAAACTACAGTTAACCTTCAATTGGAGGCTGGCCATGGCACCGCAGGAAGTAATTGACTACGTAGTCGTCCACGAAATGTGTCACATGGTCCATCTGAATCACGACCGCTCCTTCTGGCGCCTTGTTGGAAAGATAATGCCTGATTATAAGGAAAAGGAAAACTGGTTATCCGTATCAAACTGGAAAATGACAGTTTAGCAGTCCACATTGCCAGCACCCCACATATATACTGGGCATGTAGGGTGCTGTGCGTTGCTAGTGAAAAAGGAGTAAAATATCGCCACATTTACCTACTGACCAACATGTAAGAGCAAAAGAGAATGAGACAGGATCCTTCCTCTCTCCCTTTTTTACCCGAATTACTGTATAATTGTCGACCTTTCAATTTAATGATTTCTCTGAACCATTGACTTTAGCCGACAAAATTCAGCAAGAATCGGGGCGTGACAGGCACCGTCTAGGCACCGTCTATTCAATTAGAATAAAGTTAGTTCAATTTGGAAATGAATTTGATAGTGAGGTGATTTTTTGTGGAAAAAATAGTTCCGCATTTATGGTATGACAAAGAAGCTAAAGAAGCTGCATTGTTTTATATTAGTTTGTTTGACAGTTCTAAACTATTAAATGTGACAGTTATTGAAAACACTCCTTCTGGAGATTCAGAATTGATAACCTTTGAATTGGCAGGGCAACAATTCAAAGCAATAAGTGCAGGTCCTTACTTCAAATTTAATCCAACCATTTCCTTGATGATTGCTTGTTACTCTGTAGAAGAAGTAAATACCAAATGGAATGCCTTAATTGACGGCGGGACCGAATTAATGCCGCTCGGTGAATACCCCTTTAGTAAGTGGTATGGCTGGGTTCAGGATCGATTTGGGTTGTCTTGGCAGTTGATGCTCATGGACAAAGATGAAACGGTTCAAAAGATTACGCCAAACTTGCTTTTCTCAAGTGATTCATGTGGGAAAACGGAAGAAGCAGTAAAGTACTACACGGAAATATTTGAAGATTCGGAAATAGAGATAATCAACAGGTATGGAGCAGGAGAAGCCATGTCATCAAAGGCAAAGGTGAATTATGCTGCCTTCAAACTTTGTGGTATTCATTTTTCAGCAATGGATCATGGCTATGACGTAGATTTCAATTTTAATGAAGCATTTTCACTAATTGTTAACTGTAAAAATCAGAATGAGATTGATTACTTCTGGGATAGGCTATCTGCTGTGCCTGAGGCAGAACAATGCGGATGGGTAAAGGATAAATTCGGAGTTTCATGGCAAATTGTTCCGGATAACATTGATGAGGTCTTGTTTAAAGGTTCAAGAGACGAAATCCATAGAGTTACAAAGGCACTCTTTAAGATGAAAAAAATAGATTTAAATGCATTGGAAAATGCTCGTTTTGAATAATGATAAAAGTGGGAAAGATGGTATTAAGTGAATAAGGATTCTGCTTTATTTTAATAAAGATTTCTTGTGAAAAAATAGGAGGAAAATCATGGGGAGATTAGTTCATTTCGAAATTCATGTGACTGACATGGATCGGGCAAAGAAGTTTTACGGAGAGGTATTCGGATGGTCATTTCAGGATTGGAGTGAGTATGCAGGAATGCCTTACTTTGGAGCAGTAACTGGGGATGAGAATGAACTAGGGATCAATGGTGCTTTAATGCAGCGCAAAAGTGCTCCGCCGGAAACAAATCAAGCTTTAAATGCATTTGCTTGTACAATGGGAGTGGAAAACTATGATTCAACGGAAGTTAAAATTATCGAGAATGGCGGCAAGGTAGCAATGCCCAAATACGCCCTCCCTGGTATGGCGTGGCAAGGATACTATATGGATACCGAAGGCAATCTATTCGGAATTCATCAACCCGATGCGAATGCAAAATAGGCTGAAATTACAATGGGAAGATGGCATGCTTGAAAATGTGCGCAAGATCTGTCTTGATCTGCCCGAAGCCGTTGAACATATCGACGGTTTTGGTCACAATACTTTTAAAATCAATGGAAAATCCTTCGTAATATCAGGTGAAAGTGAGAAAGGATTTAACATGTCGTTTAAGTCTGATCGGGAAACGCAGGAATTATTGCTGCAGAAGGAGCACTTTTTCAAACCCCCATATATAGGACAGCATGGATGGGTATCTATTCGTAATTCGCAGGGGGAAGATTGGGATGAATTGACCGATCTCATTCAAGAAGCCTATTTACGTGCGGCACCGAAGCGTTTGGTTAAGAAATGGAGTGAGTTGCATAAAAAGTAAAGAAAGGCAGATAATCTGCCTTTCTTTACTTTTTATGCAAAAATTTTTGGTAGCTTCTCATGGTCGGAGTGTTCACATAATTGTAGAAAACCTTTTGAGAAGGCGAAATATTATGAAATGTAATGTGATATAATTTTACCGGAAGGGAGGTCGAAATAGGTAATAACGACAATAAAAATGATAAATATTATCGAAATTTGGATTCCTTTCTATTAAATCTTAAATCTGCAATCTTCCCCTTTCATTTTCATCATTTTAAACCCACTATCAAGCCATCCTATAATAACTTCCTGTTAAAATGCTGAAGCGAATACATTCATTTAATAACTAGAATAAATGATGGGATTGTTGCTGGTTAAATCGAAGTTATTAAAAAAGGAGTGGTATTATGAATGCCGTGCTCAGTAGTATTGCTAAAGGCATCACCGTTTGTTATTCAGAGGTTTTCCCCGACCAAAGCGACGATTTTTTTCACTTAGCTTATATTGGAAAGTTATTTTTAATTGCTGACTCATACTGTATGAATCCAGATTGTAAATGCCAAGAGGCAGTTCTTAAATTTGTCCAAGTTTATCCGAGAGAAGGGAAAAAAGCTGATAGTTTTATAATTAGGTATAAACTTAACGGCAGGGGATATACAATACTGGAACGCAACGGATTCACTAAACGTGAAATACAGGCCATCGTTATGCATTTTACCCCTGATGACACAATCCTAAAACTTTTAAATGAGCGATACGAGGAAATGAAGGAAAAAGCAAAAGAAATTCTAAGTTGAGTGCTTTCTAAGCATTAGTATGGAAAAGTTGCGTGTTTTTCAATTTACCGGCACCCCATGTACTGCCATATACACTTTGCACATGTGGAGTGTATATGGCAGATGATTTTAAAAAATGATTGGATAAAAGGTCCCCCGCCGCTTTATCGCAACGGGGGACTGGCCCCAAGTTTGAAGCGTTTGGTTAAGAAATGGAATGAGTTGCATAAAAAATAAAGAAAGGCGAAAGGAATTGAAAGATGTACCGGAGTATAGGAGACTCAGAGAAACCTGCTGCTGTTGCTGCCGACGCTGGATACAAAACACCTGCTATTGCTCAATACTTAATTGAAAATGAGATTCGTCCTGCTTTACCTTATACACGCCCTCGTACCAAAGAAGGTTATTTGAAAAAGAATGATTTTGTTTACGATGAGCACTATGATTACTACCTTTGTCCGGGAGGACAGGAGTTGAAATATAGCACGACAACGAAGGAAGGATACAGGCAGTATCTTTCGAATCCAGTTCAGTGTAAAGAATGCACGTTTTTATCCCAATGTACGCAAAGTAAAAACCTTCAAAAGCTAATTCAAAGACATGTTTGGGAAGAGTATCTTGAGGAAGCTGAACACCTTCGGCATACAAACGAAAATAAAATAATCTATGCACGACGCAAAGAAACGATTGAAGGTGTATTTACAGACGCGAAAGAGAAGCATGGGATGCGATGGACAACTTTAAGGGGACTTAAAAAATTGTCTATGCAGGCGATGCTTACTTTTGTTGCCATGAATTTAAAGAAGATGGCAAACTGGACTTGGGTTAATCCAACAATGGCATAAAAAACGACCCCGGAGGGGTCTGTACAAAGAAAAATTGATCAAAAAATACTTAAGAATGACAAAAGGCACAACTAGTTGTGCCTTTTATCTATTTTATGAGTAAGGTCTAATCGCAAAATTTTTGATTGCCCGAGAAGAATGAAGTCGCGGCCCCTGGCACCTATTACAGCCAGTTTGTGTGAAAGACTCCTGCTATATCACGCCGTTCATAGGTATGAGCACCAAAATAATCACGCTGTGCTTGCAAAAGGTTAGCATTTGAGATGCTTGTTCGATAACTATCGTAATAAGTGAGTGAAGCACTTAGACATGGGAATGAGATACCAGAATTTATTCCTTCAGAGACAACTTTTCGTAATCCTATCTGGTAATCTGTAACCTTTTCTGCGAAATATGGGGAGATTAACAAATTCGTAAGATCTGGCTGCTCTTGGTAGGATTCGCTAATAACGTTTAAGAATTCTGCACGAATGATACACCCGCCTCGGAAAATCAACGCAATATCTTTTAAGGGCAAATCCCAGCCAAAAAGTTCGGAAGTCATTTTATATTGTGTAAATCCTTGGGCGTAGGCACAAACTTTTCCCATATATAAGGCTTGTCTAATGTAATCAATCCACTCATTTTTATCCAATGTTTGCTGAACGTTTTTAGGGCCTGTCAGGATCGTATTTGCTTGAACCCGTTCCTCTTTTAAAGCTGAAATGTAACGGGCAAATAATGACTCAGTAATAATCGAGGCCGGGATGCCGTTATCAATGGCTTGGATACTGGTCCATTTACCTGTTCCTTTTTGTCCGGCTTTATCCAAAATGACATCAATCAGCGGCAACCCTGTTACTTCGTCCTTTTTTCGTAAAATTTCTGCCGTGATTTCGATTAAATAACTCTTCAGTTCACCTTGATTCCATGTTTCAAAGATGTCGGCCATTTCTTCAACAGGAATTTGTAATTTTTCTCTTAAAAATGTATAGGCTTCGGCAATTAATTGCATATCTGCATACTCAATCCCGTTATGTACCATTTTTACAAAATGCCCGGCTCCTTTTGGAACGATATAGGTGCAGCAAGGGTCACCGTTTACTTGAGCAGCGATTTTTGTCAGAATGGAGGCTGTTTTTTCATAAACGTCTTGATCTCCTCCTGGCATGATGGAGGGTCCCTTTAACGCCCCGACTTCACCGCCCGAAATACCAATTCCTAAATAACCGATTCTTTTAGATTTCAACGCATCATATCTGCGTTCCGTATCTTCGTAATGTGAGTTGCCGCCGTCCATGATGATATCACCTAACTCTAGATGGGGGGTTAAAGCTTGGATCACCGAGTCGATTGGTTTACCTGCTGTCACCATTAGAAAAATCTTTCTTGGGGTTTCCAAGGATTGAACAAAATCTTGGACTTCATAATATGGATAGATGGATTGCCCTTCCAATTTTACAACAAGCTGATCGGTTAAATCTCTAGTGTAATTATATACAGCAACTCGCTCCCCTTTGCCGGCCATATTTAGAGCGATATTACGGCCCATAACTCCTAAACCAATAACACCAATAGTATTCAACATTTTCCTCTGCTCCTTTATATCAGATTAATAGGCAGTAAAACCCTCACTTAAGCGGGGTTTTACTGCCTGGAAAGGTTTATACAAATAAGCTTAATAATAAAATGAATCCTAATCCGGCTACTGAAACGATCGTCTCAAGTAATGTCCATGTAGCAAATGTTTCTTTCATGCTTAATCCAAAATACTCTTTAAACATCCAGAAACCAGCATCGTTAACGTGGGAGGCAACGACACTGCCTGCACCTGTTGCAAGAACTACAAGAGCAAGGTTCACGTCAGTTTGACCTAACATTGGAATAACTAAACCAGCAGTCGTAAGAGCGGCAACGGTCGCAGACCCTAAAGCAAGTCGTAAGATCGCAGCGATGATCCAGGCAAGTAAGATTGGTGATAAGGTAGTTCCTTTGAATAATTCTGCAACATAGTCACCAACACCGCCATTAATCAATACTTGTTTGAAGGCACCGCCGCCCCCAATGATTAAGAGCATCATTCCAATATGCAGAGCCGCTGTTGTACAAGAATCCATAATATCTTTCATTGGTATTTTTCTTGCTATTCCCATTGTATAAACAGCAACTAATAAAGAAATCAGCATGGCAGTTCCAGCTTCACCAATAAAACGGATCGCAGCTAGAATATTAGTATCTTCAAATCCCATTGTTTTTTGAAGAAGAGTAACAATTGTAGCAATTGACATTAAAATAACAGGTAGTAAAGCGGTAAATACACTGATTCCAAATCCTGGTGTGTATTCTAACTTAAATACTTTTTGTTTGCCTAAAGAAGCAATATCACCAGATTTCGTAAATGAGTCCGGTACCAATTTCTTAGCAAGCTTTGTAAACACTGGTCCTGCTAAGATGACCGTAGGGACAGCAACTATGAAACCGTAAAGTAATACTTCCCCAATGTTAGCGCCATATTCACCCGCAATAACAGTTGGTCCTGGGTGTGGCGGTAAGAAACCGTGGGTCACCGACAAAGCGGCTACCATTGGAATTCCCAAATAAAGAATGGAGACCTTTAATTGTCTAGAAATCGCAAAGACGATTGGAATTAATAATACTAATCCTACTTCAAAAAATAACGCGACACCAATGATGAATGAGGCAGAAACAACAGCCCATTGAATATTTTTTTCTCCAAATTTGTCCACGAGGGTCATGGCAATTCGCTGCGCGCCCCCTGAGTCAGCAATCAACTTACCTAACATCGCTCCAAGACCAAAGATCAAAGCTAAGTGCCCAAGTGTTCCGCCTAATCCTGCTTCAATGGTTTTGACAACTTCCTCTAATGGCATTCCAAGTGCTAAAGCAACACCAAACGATACAATGATTAATGAAAGAAAGGTGTTTAATTTTAAGCCCATTATTAAAATTAATAATGCTACAATTCCAATGGCTACAATAACTAATGGCATTTTAATATCCTCCCGGTATTGAACTTAGTTGTGTTTGATTAGACTTCTTTGATAATTGGCAATCCGTAAATAATCCTCTTCTAATACTCTTGATAAGTGGATAAATATCGGCAGTAATTGCCTGTATTCCTTTGTTGATTCTTCTTTCGGTGTGTGTTTATAGGTACTGCCCACCATTTCGGAAACGATTTCAAAAGAATCGATTTTTCCTGTGGCATAAAGACCTAGAATACAAGCGCCCAGGCACGAACTTTCGTAGCTTTCTGGTACAACGACTTCAGATGAGAAGATATCGGACATCATTTGCCGCCAAACCGCTGACCTCGCGAAGCCTCCCGTTGCCTGAATTCGTGTTACAGGACCATCCATGCATTCGGTGAGGGCTAAAAATACAGTGTATAGATTATAAATAACACCTTCTAAGGCTGCACGAATCATATGTTCTTTTTTATGTGACATGGTTAGACCGAAGAATGATCCGCGCACATCTGGATTCCATAATGGGGCGCGTTCACCTGCAAGATATGGATGGAATAGCAATCCATCAGCACCGGGTCTAACACGTTCAGCAATCTTGGTTAATACATCATAAGGGTCAATTCCTAGTCTTTTTGCTGTTTCTACTTCTGATGAGGCAAGCTCATCTTTTATCCAGCGAAGGACCATTCCGCCATTGTTTACCGGCCCGCCAATGACCCAATGATTTTCCGTTAAGGCATAACAGAAAGTTCTTCCTTTCTCATCCGCTTTTGGCTCGTTAATGATGGTTCGGATGGCACCGCTTGTCCCAATTGTCACAGCGATTTCGCCTTTTCTAATTGCATTTACTCCAAGGTTGGAAAGCACTCCGTCACTGGCACCAATCACAAATGGGGTTTGTGGATCGATGCCAATCTGTTTGGCCAGGTCGGGATGACAGTTGGTGAATATCTTCGTTGTTGGTACAAGCTCAGATAAATGAGTGCGTTTGATCCCAGCAATGTTTAAAGCTTCTTCATCCCAATCCAGTTTTTTGAGATTCATCATGCCCATACATGAAGCAAGGGAATGGTCGACCACATATTGATTAAAGAATCTTTTAAAGATAAATTCTTTAATTCCGATATATTTATTTGCTTTGACAGCGGTTTCAGGACGCTCATTCACAATCCAAGCAATTTTACTTAATGGTGACATGGGATGAATGGGGGTTCCTGTTCGTTTGTAGACTTCATGTCCATTCCATTCATTTTTTATTTTATGTGCCCATGCTTCACTTCGATTGTCTGCCCAAGTGATACAAGGCGTAAGCGGCTGGTCATTTTCGTCCATGGCAATGACACTGTGCATCGCACTACTAAATGAAATAAATGATAGATTTTTTTCAGAGTGCTGTTGCGTTATATTTGTAATGGCTTTCAAAACAGCTTGAAAAATCTCTTCCGGATCTTGTTCAGCTGTAGAGATATCCGGCGTAAAAAGCGGATATCCGATATTTTCTGTTTGAATGACTTCGCCCTTTTCCGTATATAAAACGGCTTTTGTACTTGTTGTGCCGATGTCGACTCCTAACATATAGTTAGTCATTTTGTGGTTCGACTCCTTTTGTAAGCAACTGTTGCGACCTCCACAAGTCTTCAACTTTCTCTTGGACATCATCAAAGTTCTGATGTAACGATTTAACCATAAGGTCTCTATCCTTTGTTTCAATTGCATCAATATAAATTTGATGATTATCAATGATCCGTTTAAAGTCTTCAAACTTTTCTAAAAAACGACTGCGCATAGATAGAAGAATCAAGCTTTCCATCACAGGTTTTAAATTATCCCAAATCATCAGGATGTAAGAATGATTGATGGACCGTATAATCGTTTCATGGAAAAGGACATCCTGATAGGAAAACTCATCAGCATCTTGATATTTTATGGCGATTTTCATCATTTCCAGTGTTTTGTTAAGTTCCATTACTAATTCATTCGTGTTCTTCCTCACAAGCCGTTCAAATACAAACGTTTCGATCAGGATCCGTACATCATAAATTTCTGCGTATTCTTTCTCTGTTAAACCAACAACAACGGCACCCATTCTTTCTAATCGAATGATATTTTCAGATGCTAGAATTTTTAATGCTTCGCGAATAGGTGATCGACTCACAGCAAATTCTGCAGCTAATTTATTTTCCGATAGAACGGTACCGCTTTCAATCATTCCCGCAATAATTCGCATTCTGAGCTCATAGGCTACGCGGTCTCCAGCTGAAGCTTTAGAAAGCCATTTTTCGGGATATAGAAGCTCCTTTAATTCAGTCATAAAATCACCTTCTATCATAGTTCAAGTATACTTGTATACAAGTATTATAATAGAAATTGTTATTAATGCAAGCGCATTATTTAAATTTGATCGTTAATTCTTCTTCCATCCTTTTATTAATAATAAAAGAAGTGGAAAGAAAAGTAATGATGAAGGCTCTCATTCATTGACTGTTCTATGATTCTATAATCATAGAGAATAAATAAGTGAAAGGGGTAGAAAGGAAATCAAGGAATATCCGGAGCTTTTGGAGTTTTACTTGAATGGTAGTTTCTTCGAGTGATTGGGTTGTTGGGGGTGGATTCGCATCGCAATTGCGAGAAATCCTGTTTTTTTTGGATTAATCGCGGTGGAACCTTATCATAAATAGGAGCGGTTTTTTTAAAAAATTGAATACTCAAATCAAAAGCCATGATAAAGGACAATTTGTTACCTAATATTTCAAGGAAATGGAACTGCTGTATCAATGCAAGCAAGGGAAACCGGAAAAAACAACTAACAAGTCGTTCGAGCCATATCGATGACTGTGCTGTTTATAATATAAATAGTAATTATCTAGGTAAAATAGAAAAGGCTGAATTATATACAGTTTATATATGTATAGTTCAGCCTTTAATTGAATTTTTATTTAATAAGTTTCTTTGGAAGTGAAATGACCAATGCCCTTTAATTTATCGTCAAAAAATTTAAGAATTAGTTCATTTTCAGTTTCAATACAGTAATATTGATCAATGCCGGCTTTTCCGCCTTGCAGCATATTTGCAAGTATAGGGGAGAAAAGCGGTAAATCGGTCAAACTTAAATGTTTTGCCCCTTGAAAATGAACAGTAGATGCTCCTTTGAAGTGTTCATTATTGAGTTTGTTCGCTACATAAATGGAGTTGCTGTCGAGCTGTCCCCAAACATCGTCGGAATAAATGTTAAGAAGCGGGGTCTTGAAGTCTTCGTCGCTTGCCACAAAATCATCGATTTCTTTCTTATAAACCAAATCACTAAAGAACGGGGCGTCAATATTTACAACAGCTTCTATATCTTTACGTTCTCTGCCTAGCCAAACACTTGCTGCGCCACCCATTGAATGCCCGAACACGCCAATTTTCTCTGTATTGATATGTTGATAAATAGGATTATTGTCATTTTTGGCTTTTTCAAGTATCGTATCAATGACAAAATTCATATCGTCTGTTCGCAATTTCATCCATTTTTGAATGAGTCCATCGAGCTCTTCCTTCGTGTAAATGCCATCTTTATTGGAATCGTTGACTTCATTGTTATAATCTGGATTGATCAAGACATTCGTTCCATCCTCTGAACGAGTATAAAAGGAGTGATAGGGATGATCAATTGAAACGACTACATAACCGTGGCTTGCGAGCTCAGTATAGGTAGAGGTATTGCTTGCCTTAATACCGTATGCTCCATGGGAGAACACCAATAGAGGGTATTTTTCATCTGCCTTTTTGGGATACCAAAATTCCACATTCACAAATCTGTTGTTACCCTTGTCGGTAAAATCCTCAATCCGGTTTTTGTCCACATATGTGTAAGCAGCGGTTGCGACTTCATAGTCACCTGTCACTTTTGGTGATTTATGCTGCGGAAAAACAATTGCAGGTGCAAGTACAAATACCGAGGCAATTATCATCATAATGGATTTCCACACAATAGAAGAAGTTTTGTATTTTTTTGTATTTGTTTTGTTACGGATAAGCGAAACCGCTGCAGTTACTGCTAGGATGAAAAGCAGTATGGCAAGCATTACCCAGCGGAAACTCCATTCAATCACCGATGAAAGTGTGAGCATGACAAATGCTATAAATATAGCAATCCTAACCCAATTCTTTAGTTTTTTATGGTTTTGCTTCGTTACTACACAGTAGATTGCAAAGGCAATCTCAGAAGTTAAAGCGATCAATAATAGCAAATTTCCCATCGTAATTACCCCTTCTTTTTTGAAAAATTTCTTATGAGCTCATCATAAAAAAATACTAAAAGGAAGTATATAGAAAAACGGTAAGTTGCTTCCACAAGCAAATAAGATGTAAAGAAAACTCGCCGATTGGCGAGCCGTAAGGCGAAGACAGAGGCGTAGTTGCACTTATGCCTGATGGGAAAGTTATACTTTCCTATCGGCCAAAAAAAGCGGTAAGCTTTAAGCTTACCGCATAATAATCTGTTGCAGACAGCTGCTGCTGTTTTTATTGACTACTCTTAAATACCTTTAGTTTTTCGTTGATTTGTTGGGCTTCTTTTTTATCTTTTTTCCATGACAGCAGACGAACTAGGGTATAGATCACAGCAATTTGCAGTGCCAAAATGATTCCATCTAACGCACTAGTCACAATACCAAAAACGCTGGCAAGGGCAATCAATACGATCTCCAAAGTCAAAAAATGAATGGTAATTCTTAACCGCATTTTCTTCTCACTTAGATCATTAGGAGAATACAAAATAAATCCCATGAATGCACTTATAAATGAAAAAGCCATAATGATATAAATCGACTTCAAATCAAAGGCTAGATGGGGATAATATATTTGTCGCAAAATAGTCATAATAATGATGATGGCTGCGAAGATGATCAAGAAATCCTTGATTATCTTTTGAACAAATTTAGACATGTTCATATTTATTCCACCTTTACAATCCAAGCCTATTTTTAAGGACAGGCACATACTGCCTTGAAACCACAGCTCGTTCCCCGTTTTCAAGCACCGCTTCGAATCGGCCGCTTATGGACGGATAAATAGATGAAATTTTAACTATGTTCAAAATAGTTGATTTGGATGCACGAAAACAGTTCTTTTCTTTGCATAATTCCTCTAACTCATAAAGCTTTTGTTTTACCTCAAAAACGTTGTCCTTGCAGTAAATAAAAACCTTTCCATCTACTGCCTCGAAATAATAGATATCACTAAGCTTGATACGGTGAACTCTATCCTTTTGATATCCGAGTACAATGAGGTTTTGAGTTTCTAGCTTGTTTACAATCTCGTATATTTCGTCATCTACCTCATGACACCTAATGAGGATTTCTTCTGCCAGTTCTTTGTTTATTTCTTCAATTGAAATTTTCATCTTATCACCCACGAAAATTCAAATTATTTTAGGTACTACGGATTCTGTTTTTTCATTGTTATTCAGACCACTTCATTATAACACTTCAAATAAAATCCTTTATTACATTTTATCAGATTATTGAGATTGCTAAAGGTATCACGGTTGTTATTCAGAGATTTTTTAATAAATTTTCCAGATTATGCTATAATCGAGAAATGGAAAAACCACACCGAAAAAGGAGGAACATTTATGGGAAAAGCTTTAAAGTTTGGAATTAGTTTTTTACTAGTTTTTATTCTTTTTTTATCTTCAATACAAACCACTTCATTAGCTGCAGGTAAAAAAATCATTCTAGGAAAAGAGTTCTCCTATGGTCTAGTGACCATTAAGGAGAATAATAAATATGGGCTAATGGATCAGAAAGGTAAAACTGTTATTAAACCAAAATATGAAATCATTTTTCCTATATCAAAAGATATATTCTTTTTTCGAAAGAATGGGAAGGCGGGTTTAATTAGTAAAAAAGAAAAGGTAATTATTAAACCTAAATATGATGATATCAGTAAAGATGATGAGAATAAAAATATTCTTTATATTAAAAAGGGACAAAAAGTTGGATTGGTCAGTCTGAATGGAAAAGTGATTGTGCCGCCAACCTTTGATGAAATTAACTATTTCCATGGGGGCCTGTCCATTACTAGAATGAATGATAAATATGGTCTGATCAACCGGAAAGGAAAAGTCGTTCTGGAGCCAACTTATGCAGAAATTGCAGAGTCTACCGACGGAGTTTTTATCATCAAACAAAACGAGAAGTATGGAGCCATTAGTAAAAATGGAAAGCTCATTGTTAAACCAATCTATGATTGGATAAGTCCATTTCACAATGGGTTTGCTCGAATAATGGTAAACAATCAATATGGTTTTATTAACACAACCGGAAAATTCATTATAGAACCTTCCTATGATTATATTAGTAATTTTGAAAGTGGTTTAGCGTTAATGAAACAAGGTGAGAAATATGGATTCATAAATACTTTAGGAAAAATTGTGATAGAACCCCAGTTTGATATTGATGAAGATGATTATGATTATTACGATGCTGACTACCCTTCCTTCAAAGAAGTTCTAGTGCCGGTCAAAAAGAACGGAAAGTATGGTGTCATTGATAAAAAAGGAAGGACCGTGATCCCATTTCAATATAATTGGATTAGTCCTTTCAAAAAGGGTTTTGCAGTCGTTATTGAAGGCAATAAATATGGCCTTGTGAATATTAAGGGAAAAATGATTGTAAAGCCAAAATATAAATATGTAAAAATCGCTTCTACTAACGATATCCTTTTTAAAGATAATAAAAAGTGGGGGATCATCAATAAGGAGGGGAAAATCACGATTAAACCGAAATATGATGGGATTTTTCCTATGGGGCGTAAAGGTCTCTTTGGAGTTGAGAGTAAAGATAAATATGGGATGATCGACTCAAAAGGGAAAGTAGTGGTAAACCCTAAGTATTACCACGTGGGTACATTTGAAAACAGCCTAGCTCTAATTGAATCTTATCAAAACGGCGGATATAAATCAGGGTTTATTAATGATAGCGGAAAAGTGGTAATCAACCCTCAATATAGTATGGCAATCAATACCGGGGGTCTAGTCTATGTCCGAAAGAATGGAAAAGCTGGATTTCTCGATAAAAAAGGAAAGATAGTCATTAAGCTGCAATATTCGTAAAATCAAATAGTTTTGGTTGAAGTTTCAGTAGTAGACCTTCACTTAAATTTCAATATATAAAATTTAACGAAAAATGAGCTTGCGTAGATTTTGTGCAAGCTCATTTTTCGTTAAAAAGGTTAATCATTCTCATGTTGTTTGCTGCGGGCCTCTCCGCATTTTTAATATGTGTAATCAAAAAAAAGGGTAAATAGGGAAAAAGTGGTATAATGAAGAAAAAGGTAAAGGGTGGCTTTAATGATTTTAAAAAGGACTCAAAACCATTATTTTTTACTGATTTTACTTTTGTTTGTACTTGCTGCTAATTATTCTTTGTACCATACGACATTTGGAATTCAGATATTGCCTGAAAAAACGAATATAATTGTTATTGCTTCCATGATTGATTTAGCATTGATTTCCCCCATTTTATTTATGGCATGGAAACGTAAATTGAACTGGAAAAACCTAATAATTGGGATTGCTGGGGGTCTAATTTTAGTGCGTTTCCTTATTCCGATGGAGTATCTAGCTCCATTTGAAGCAGTAACCTGGATTGGGTTTGCTGTTGAAGGGGTATTATTCTTAGTAGAAGTTTTAATTATTGTGACATTAGTAAAATATTTACCGAAAATTGTACGTTCCGTTAAAAATAGCTCACAGCCGGTTATTTTTTCCTTTCCCAATACCGTGGATAAGGAAATCAGGCCAATTACGATTATTCGGATTATTTGTTCAGAGATGCTCATGTTTTATTATGCTTTCGCTGCGTGGAGAAAGAAACCACAGTCAGGAGAAAATGTATTTACCCTTCATCAAAAATCAAGTTTGATTGCGATGCAAGTGATGCTGATTCACGCTGTCATCCTCGAAACGGTCGGATTACATTGGTTCTTTCATGAAAAGTCTGTTATTCTATCAGTTATTTTGCTCATTATAAATGTTTACACGGTCATTTTCTTTGTAGGTGATATCCAAACAGTCCGCCACAATCCGCTGCAGGTCACTGAGGAAAAGATGTATCTGTCCATCGGGTTAATGAAACGAATGGAAATTACCTGGTCCGATATCGAAGAAATAATCGATGAACCTCAACAATTAAAACAAAAGCTCTCTAAAAATACGATTCAATTCATGGCGCGTGATTTTGAAGAAATCCAACCTACTGTGATATTGAAATTAAAGCGGCCGATTCAGGCAATACTTATAATGGGAATGAAAAAAGAATATAACCAAGTAGCAATTCGGGTCGATGAACCAGTCAGATTTAAAGAAGTCTTAAAGGAAAAAATAAATAGATAGGTGGGAATTTCGACAAAATTTTACATACTTCGGGGCGTGACAGGCACCCTTTCAAAAAGTTCATATGAGGTCTATAATGAATATAGCACAAAATATAGAAATCTATATTAGTATAAACTTCTTATATTTGAAATTATGATGACCTAAATTTATGGAGCGAATAGGTTGAAAGGGATTACAGGATAAAGGTTTGGATACCTTACAACTGGCGAATGGGCCTCGTGGAAGGACTTCTCACTTTTTTACTAGCTTTAAATAGTTTATAATTATTAGATAATAGTAGATATTTTAATCAATAAATAATTTTAATAGACCATGGCATAGTTACATTGGGACAGAAAAGTTGTGTTCTTAGGTGGCGCTTTGCTTTTTGTGGCATCTAAGTTTGGGAGACTACTCTTTTTTTCAAATATAGGGGATAAGGAAGGTTATAATGAGCAACGTACAGAATAAAACAGACGTTATCTTAATTGGTGCCGGAGTCATGAGCGCGACTTTGGGATCATTACTGAAAGAGTTAGTACCGGAATGGGAAATCAAAGTGTTTGAGAAACTCGTAAATGCAGGAGAAGAAAGCTCTAACGAATGGAATAATGCTGGTACGGGCCATTCTGCACTGTGCGAGCTTAACTATACAACCGAAAAATCTGACGGATCTATAGATATAAGCAAAGCTATAAAAATTAATGAACAGTTTCAGCTTTCAAGACAGTTTTGGTCTTATCTTGTAAGCCGCAATTTAATTCGTAATCCGCAGGACTTTATCAAGCCAATACCTCATATGAGTTTAGTACAAGGGGAAAAAGATGTAACATTTTTGAAAAAACGTTTTGAAGCGCTGTCAAACAATCCCCTATTTCAAGGAATGGAATTTTCCGATGAGCATGATAAACTGACGGAATGGATTCCGCTTATTATGGAAGGCCGTACATTGAATGAACCGATAGCAGCAACCAAAGTTGACTCTGGAACGGATGTTAACTTTGGTGCTTTAACACGCATGTTGTTTGATCACTTAAAGAGTAAAAACGTCGAGATAAACTACAAGCATAGTGTGGAGGATATTAAACGTACTGAGGACGGCCTATGGGAATTGAAAGTGTGGAATATCGATACCGGTAACATCGAACGTCATACGGCAAAATTTGTCTTTATCGGCGGTGGGGGCGGAAGTCTGCCGTTACTGCAAAAAACAGGTATTCCTGAGTCAAAACATATTGGTGGATTCCCGGTAAGCGGACTATTTATGGTTTGTAACAATCCGGAAGTTGCAGCACAGCATCATGGAAAAGTATACGGTAAAGCAAAAGTCGGTGCTCCTCCAATGTCTGTTCCGCACCTGGATACAAGATATATCGACAACAAAAAAACCTTGCTGTTTGGACCGTTTGCGGGCTTCTCACCTAAGTTCTTAAAAACTGGATCAAATTTTGATTTGATTGGTTCCATAAAACCGAATAATGTCCTCACTATGTTAGCGGCAGGCGTAAAAGAGATGGGATTAACAAAGTACCTGATTCAGCAAGTTATGTTATCGAATGAAAAGCGCATGGAAGAATTACGCGAATTTATTCCCAACGCCAAAAGCGAGGATTGGGATATAGTGACAGCGGGCCAACGCGTGCAAGTGATCAAAGATACTGAGGTCGGTGGAAAAGGAACACTTCAATTTGGTACGGAAGTTGTAAGTGCCGCTGATGGCTCAATAGCTGCATTGCTCGGAGCTTCTCCTGGTGCTTCTACTGCCGTTCACGTTATGCTTGAGGTATTAGAAAAATGCTTCCCGCAACATATGAAAAAGTGGGAACCGAAAATAACAGAAATGATTCCTTCTTATGGCTTGTCACTTGTGGAGAACCCAGAGTTTTTCCAAGATATCCATACTTCAACAGCGCAGGCACTTGGTCTAAGCGAAAAAGAGCTAGTCTTCAGTTAATTCTTTAGATGCAGAAACAAAGGTATTTAGTGAAAGCGTTTAAGCAACATTGCTGAGTAAATAATAGAATATCATTGGAAATAAAACTTAGAACCCTCGATCTGTCTTTGGATTGAAGGTTCTTTTTTCATGGTTCGGTGAATAAAAACATGAAATCACAAGACACGGCAGGCATGCTTATCTAATGTAGCTGTTGAAAGTAAACCTAATTGACATCCATTGGCGGATTTTGTATAGTAGTGGCGAAGATTATGATTGGAGTGAATCGTTTGATTTCAAACTCTGAGTTACAAAACTTAGATCTTATAGATTTAATAAGCGAGCGTCATAGTTTAGTCCGAAGAATCTCAGAGAAAGCATGGAACGATAAAAGTGAGATTTATATTTCAAATTCTGAATGGTATATCATGGCCAGGATTTATAAAAAGCGACCTACCATTTCATATGTTACAAAAAATGTAGAAATTTCTCGCCAGGCGATACATAAGTTTATCCAAAATCTTTCTACAAAAGGATTAGTGGAAATCAATAATGTAGAAAACAACAAGAAAGAGAAGTGTATCCAGTTAACACCTTTAGGAGAAGAATGCTACGAAAAAAACGCAGCACTTAAGGCTCAACTTGAGAATAAAATTGCAGAAAAAATAGGTATTGAGCAAGTAAATGTTCTTAAAGGTATATTAAAGTTGGATTGGGGAATTTAACATTAACTGATAAAAATAATAATAAATAAAAGGAATGGCCCTATTGAAAAGTTCTCTTCAATAGGGCCATTTTTTTAGTAATAAAAACTCTTCCTAATTGTCTCCATGTATCAACCTTATTACTAGTTCATTTATTTCTTCAAAAGTAGTGTCTAATGAAAGGGCTAATTCTTTAAAGAGTATATTTTGTGTAGTATTCAAAAGTTTACGATCTTGTTCATAAAGTTTTTTTTCATGAAGTTCAGCCTCAATCTTTTTCCGCATCAGTGTATTTACAATTATCGCAATTTCTTTTCGCTCACCTGTACTTATAATATCGGAATACAACTTAAAACGTATGTTTGGATTGTCCACCCATTCCATCCCTGGATATTTAAAAGATTTAAGGATTTCATTGGCTTCCTCTTGATGGATAAGTTCTAACATGACCACTTTATCATTATCAACGGGAGTACTAATTGTTAATTGATGATTATTTTCCATAGGATGTAACACATAATACGGTCTTGTTATACCTGAAACTGTTTTTTCGCAAATATCATCGACTCGGCAAATGCCATGAGCTGAATAGATAATCAAATCTCCAATTGTAAACATTTGATCACTCCAGATATATATTGTCAACTAAGTTAATTATAACTCAAAAAAAAAATATCGTCAACTTGGTTGACATTGAGAAAAAAATTTTGATATAGTTAATTGGCCCGTTAGTAAGTGGGGGTGTACTACGGAATAATCACTGATAATCGAAATTACGACAACTCTTTTTCAGCGGAAAGGATATAAGGACGTAGAAGTAAACAAAACTAAAGCATGTGATGAATCATTAATAATTTTTGTGCATGTATGACCAAATTAATTAAAGGAGTTAAATAAGTGAATACACAAATTAAAACAGACTCGATCGTGAAACAACCAATGAATACAGTTCCGAAAACGAAACAAGAATTCAAAACAGGCCCGATAATGGCTGCACTGTTAGTGGCAGGCTTTGTCGGACTTTTTAGTGAAACGGCATTAAATATTGCCTTAGGAGCATTAAGTAGTGTATTCAATGTTAATGCTACGACGGTCGGATGGTTAGCAACAGGTTATTTTTTAACATTAGGTATTTTAATACCAGTTACAGGTATTTTGATGCAAAAATTCACCACACGTCAAATGTTCATAACGGCTGTATCGCTATTACTTATCGGTACAATTCTTGCAGCAGCAGCACCAGTATTTGGTGTGTTATTAGCGGGACGCATCATTCAAGCAGCAGGATTAGCCATTAGTTTACCTTTAACTCAAAATGTGATTTTTACCATTTTTCCTCCAAATAAACGAGGCGGTGCGATGGGGCTCATGGGCTTAGTTATGTTAGCTGGTCCGACACTAGGTCCAACATTAGCAGGCCTTATTTTAGATACATTATCATGGCATTGGATTTTCTTGGTTACACTCCCGTTCTTACTGTTTTCTCTTATTTTCGGGATCAAGTATTTACCGAATGTGAATGAGATACGTAAGATTTCGATAGATGCATTATCTGTTATTCTGTCAACGATTGGATTCGGCGGTATTGTTTACGGATTTAGTGTTTCTGGTGAGGTTGGGTGGACAAGTACATCTGTTCTTGGATCAATCATCATTGGATTTGTAGCACTTATTATTTTTGCGATTCGTCAAACGAAAATGGAGAATCCGATGATGAATTTAAAAGCATTCCATTCCCCACTTTTCGTTCTTGGAGTCATTATGAGTTTTATCACGTTCTTCAATATGTTGTCCATGCTTGTTATTTTACCAATGTATATGCAAATGGCTTTATTAGTTGCTGCTTTTACAACAGGTCTTATTCTGCTGCCAGGCAGCTTACTTAACTGTGTATTAGCTCCAATAATTGGTGGTTTATTTGACAAACATGGTCCGAAAGCAGTGATTACACCTGGAACCATTTTAGTAGCCCTTGGTTATGTATTCTATTCACAATTTGGTACAGACACGGCTATATGGGCGATTGTGGTAACTCATATTGTCATGATGTTAGGTATAGGGGCGGTGCTAGCTTCTGTACAAACCAACACGTTAAATTCGCTTCCTAAACAGTACTATCCAGATGGAATCGCGATAACTCAAACGATCCAACAAGTGGCTGGCGCAATTGGTATTGCGGTAATGGTATCGGTTTTATCAGCAAAACAAGGCAGTTACTTAGCAACCGTTGCGAATGAACCGACACAAGCAGCAGCAACGGGATCTTCACTAGTGTTTATACTCAGTTTAGTATTAGCGGTGATTAATGTTGTCCTGTCATTATTCATGAAAAAGCCCAAACATTAATCTAAAGCCAATATCTTAAATAATGCACTGAATTTAAAGATAGAACAGCTTTCAAAACATGATAGAAGGAGATATTGGAAGATGGATCATTATAAAAGTATTGTCGTCGCTGTTGACGGTTCAAAAGAAGCTGAATATGCTTTTCGCAAATCAATCGAAGTTTCAAAACGTAACAAAAATTCTCTATTAACCATAGTAAACGTAATTAATACTCGTTCATTCGAAGCTTTTGACCGTTCAGTTGTTGAGCGTGCACAGCAGATATCAGAGGAACTGTTAGATGGCTACAAGTCACAAGCTGAGGCTGAAGGTGTTAAAAATGTAAAGGTAGTAGTCGAATACGGATCCCCAAAAACGATCATCACTAGTGAAATGGCTAACTTAGCCAAAGCTGATTTAATTATGTGTGGGGCCACAGGGCTAAATGCGGTTGAACGTTTCCTGACTGGTTCCGTATCTGAAGCAATCGTACGGACAGCTAAATGTGATGTTTTAGTGATCCGTAGACCTGTTCTACATGCTGTTAAATGATTCGTTTATCTTAATTTAAGGTACAATTTGTAATGATTCGGTTAATCAAAAATCAGAGAGCGTGTATGATTTTTATCATATACGCTCTTTGATTTTTAAAACGAATCTAATAAATCTAAATCAATTGCAAAAGTTCCTATTTTTCTGCCTGAACAGTATAATCAGGAATGGGAGTTGAATAAAATGAATAAAAAAGATATCGCTAATATACGAAAGCAATTTAAATTAGACAATTACAACCTGCAAATTCGAGAAATCTTCAATGTTTATGTGCAGAAAGAATCAGGCGAGATTTACCATCATGTCAGCCAGCCGTTTCAAATGTTAGAACAGGAAGCGCAAGAATTATTTTTGACAAACTTTAAAAAGGTTTTGACAGGTCAACTTGATGCTAAACTGTTTGAGCTGAAATTCATTCGCGATGTGGAAGACAGCACCCAATTGTTTCTTTTCGAAGGATTACAACAAGAGACAACGGAAGATTGGAAAGAATACATGCTGGAAATCGTCGTGAAAATGTTTGCTAGCACGGTTTATGAATTTGATACAGTGGTGACGTTTATCCGGGGAGAATACCGAAAACCGACCCGGAAACGGAATGCGGAAACCGAAGAAGGCGGGGATGATGAAGTCTATTCCAGCCCATTTATCCTTTGCAGTCTCAATAAAACCGATCAGCCGAAAAGAGCCTTGACTTTTGATTACATTGAAAAAGAATTCAAATCGCATAACTTCTTTGATCCGATTATTAATTTAGATTCTCCATTATCAGGCTTTTTGTTCCCGGCTTTTAATGACAATGCGGCAGATGTGAACCATATTCTCTATTATGCAGGGAAAGCGAATCAACCGGATGGTAGATTTATTGAAGAAGTGCTCAATTGTGAAGAGATTATGACCGCCCAGGAAGATAAGGATTGCTTCGATTTCATCTTAAAAGAAGTGATGGGAGACGAAGTGGATACCCGTGTCATTTCCAATGTATATGAAGAAATCGATAAACTTGTTCAGGAGAATCAAGAAAAGGAAGAAAGTGAAATTCCGACGTTAGATTCTCGGGATATCGAACGCATCTTAACGGTAAGCGGCGTGGAAAATGTAGAGATGGCGAAAGTGGAACATGCGATTAAAAAAATCGTAGATGATGAAAAGTATGAATTCAAAGCCAGCAGTTTAGTTCCTAAAACCATTAAAATCGAGACGAAATTGGCGAATGTAACCATCAGTCCGAAAGACCTGAAATATGTAAAATATATTACGTACGAAGGAAAACGGTGCTTATTGCTGGAGGTTGACGAAGATGTGGTCGTGGAAGGGTTTCGACTAGAATCGGAGACACTCTCATAAAATACTGTAAAAAGCGGGGAGGCAGCCCCGCTTTTTTTATATTCGTTCCGTTCTCATGCTCTATATCCGAAACAGCCCGAAATTTCTTTACTGATTTGAATAAAATAATGACTGAGTTCATGATTTTCATTTTTAGGGATAAATTCAGAAAAGCCTGCAACTGTTACGGCCCCAAGAAGTTCTTTCTTATAGTTAAAGACTGGGAAGGAGACGGAGGACACTGATGAAACCAGTGGTTCCCTGGCAAAAGCAATTCCGTGCTCCATCACAAATCTGCATTCATCTTCCAATTGGCTAACCTTTTCGGGAGGAATTTGTTTGAATTCGTTCGCCTTCCAATCATGAATAATTTGCTCGTCCATGAAGGCCATAAACACTTTGCCAGTTGCAGAACGAATAGGAAGTAAGGTTCCTATTTGAGCGCCAATATTAAACCCTCGATTGGTGTTAATATCCTTAAGAATCATTGGACCATTTTGTGTCCACCTAGAAAATAGGACCGTACTCGAACTCTTCTCATTAATTTCATGCAGAAAAGGTGAAATCCGGTCGATAACATTTTCTTGATCCACAGCAGCCATACCATATTCAATCAACTTACTTCCTAATACATATTCTCCCGTATCCTTGCGACGATACAGGATTCCTAATTGTGTGAAGGTATTTAAATATTTATAAAGATTACTTTTTGTAATCTGTGTCAGATCTTGAATATCAGTAAACTTTAATGGCTTTCCCTGTTTCGCGATTGATTCTATAATTCCCATCCCAATTTGTAATGATTGGATGGTCGTTCCTTTTTTAATAGCTTCCATGTTGAACCCCCTATTGACCTTAATCCAATATTAGCATAGCAGTAAGCTTAATCCTACAGTCCAATATTGACTTTAAGTAAGCTATTTTTTTCTGGCTAAATATTATTTCCCAATATAATCCTTTGAATTAATAGATAATAATATATTAAAATAATAAATTTATAATCTATTAGGAATTATCAGAAAAATATTTGACTTTGGTATAACAATATTATAATATGTAATCAATAAATAGTGATTCGTGTCACTATTTATGGAATGGAAAGCGATTACATTATCGAGATGCTACCCTTGGGACGGTTAGGCAATTCCTCCAAGCGAGTGGTTCTTTATTTAAATGGACTAGACAGAACGGTCTGTTTAGGGATTCGATTATGCTTATCCGAAACCAACCGGTTTGTTTGGAAAATCTAATTATGCCTGCTCCAAACTGACCAGCTAGTATAGAAGATTTTCTTATTTAGACCGACTGGTCTGTTTGGGCGATTCTCTTTATAACTAAATCATCGCCTTCAACACCTCTAAGGTGAGGAACTATTAAATATAGGAGGTTTTACAATGCAAGATAATGTACAAGAAAAAGGTTCAAGCGTTGTTCGTACTGTACTCGGACCAGTGCCGGCTCAAGATTTAGGTGTTGTACTTATTCATGAAACTCTTCTTTCTGTGTTTCCTGGTGCAGAGTATGCGCCTGAGATTAATATGGACAAAAGCGAGATTTTTGAGTTATTAAAACGGCAACTAACCGAGTTCCGTCGACTTGGCGGGAAAACAATTGTAGATGCTAGTGGCATGTTCCACGGTCGTGATGTGGAACTTTATCGAACGCTTTCTAGAACAACTGGCGTTCACATTATTGCGTCAACAGGTTTAGGACCAGAACCAATGTTAAGTGGATACTTTACCACTCCTCAAAAAAATCCACCTTCACCATGGTCAGCAGAACAATTTTCTGGTTTGTTCACAAAAGAGGTAATAGAAGGAATCGTTATTCCACGCGTTGAGCGTTCAAGCTCAGCGGGGTTAGTAACATCAATTGCCACTCGAAGTGGGATTACAAAGGTAGAAACTGGTCTTTTCCGTGGCTCTGCACAAACAGCTTTAGCAACAGGAGTTCCTGTATCTATTCAATACGGAGCAGATGCTACTGGTGACCTGGAAATTTTATTAGGTGAAGGTGTTGCCGAGAATCGTATTATTATTGGTGGACTTGATCGTATCGACGCTGTCCGCCGGAAGGAAGCTTTTGCAGTTGCTAAACGCGGGGCTTATGTGGCTATAGACCATGTTGGCTGGTCATCAAGTGAAGGATTCGTTAATGATGGAGAACGTGCGAAGTTAGTCGCAGAGCTATTTGCAGATGGCCTTGGTGAAAGAGTGCTAATTTCAAGCAATGCAATTGGTGTAGCAAAAGGTCATGAAACTAAAGAGCTTGGATATGATTACTTATTAACAAAGTTCGTACCCATGATACAGGATGCTGGAGTAACGAGAGAGCAAATCCGTCTTTTATTGGAAGAAAATCCTGCGCGCGTTCTTACTATTGATGCATCAGCTGACCAAAAGGTTACGGGTTGGAACTTTGACTGGGATAAATTATATCAACCAGTAATTTATTAATTTGATAGATAAATTGTATTTTGGCAAGTCAGATAAAGACAGTAGAGTTTACAGCCTTTGTGTACTTTATAAGAAAAACTATTAAGGTGAGGAGTGAAAATTATGGGTAAAGTAAATACCGTATTAGGCCCCATCCCTACAGAAGATTTAGGAATCACAGCAATGCATGAGCATATTGGGTTTGGTCTCCCTGGATGTGACCTGGATACACAATGGTGGAAAAAACCTGAAGAAGCGTTTGAGGTTACATTACAAAAGTTACGTCGCTTCCGTGAACACGGCGGTAAAACATTTGTTGACTGTACAGGAATCGGAAATGGACGCGACATCGAATATTTCCAAGTACTTTCACGCAGAACGGGTGTTAATATCGTTGCTGTAACAGGATTTGTAGCAGCTGACTCAGCCCTGCCTTATTTCCGTAAGCAATCAGTCGAGTATCTTACCGATTTATTCGTACGAGAAGTTACCGTTGGTATTGACGGTACAGACGCAAAAGCAGGTGCTATAAAAGTAGGTGTAAGCCGTGGTGGTAAATTAAATGAACTTGATAAACGCATTTACCGCGCAGCTGCACGTGCATCATTAATAACAGGCGCACCAATCATTACACATTTATGCGTAGATGCTCAAACTTCCATTGATATTTTCAATGAAGAAGGATTACCACTTAATCGCGTTCTTTTTGGGCATGCAGATGATGGCGGGTATCTTGATGAGAATCGTGACAAATTAATTGCTGAGTTAGGCGGATGGGTAGGCTTCGATACAATCGGCTATGACAGTGAAGTCGAAGGTGCACCGTATTGGTCACGCCCGCGTCAAGATCGTGTTGAACATTTTCTCCGTTTCATTGAAAAAGGTTATTTAGATCGTGCGGTTATTTCAGCAGATGCAAACTGCTGTGCTTTAGGATGGCCTGGATTAAAAGGACATTCTGTAAACTATTTATTTGAAGAGTTTTTACCAGACCTGATGAAGGCCGGTGTTGGGGAAGAAGTATTTGAACAACTTTTAGTTCATACTCCAGCAAAAATCTTGACTATGCAAGAACCGGTTAAACCGAAAAGCCTTAGCCTTAAACAACTACAGGTATAAACCAGAGTAGCGGGAGGTCAAGAGATATGAGTATAAAAGGAATGGCCTATATTGCAGGGGCGTTCGAGCATCCACTTCGAAAAGCGCCAGATAAATCAGTTGCGGCACTACATGCTGAATGTGCGAAAGGTGCATTAGAAGATGCAGGGCTGACATTTGCAGATGTAGACGGTTATTTTTGCGCTGGTGACGCACCGGGTGGTGTGCTGTCGATGGTCGATTATTTAGGTCTTAATGTACGTCATGTAGATGGTACAGATACTGGCGGTTCATCCTACATTGCCCACGTTTCACATGCTGCTCAGGCAATCGCTGCGGGAAAATGCAGTGTCGCATTAATTACAATGGCAGGACGACCACGCTCAGAAGGTAGAAGTGGGGTTAAACAAAAACAAGTTAGTGCAAATGTTCCAGATACACCATTTGAACTCCCTTTCGGACCAACTGCTGTGAATGAATACGCAATGGCAGCGATGCGTCATATGCATGAATACGGCACGACGAATGAACAATTAGCCTGGATTAAAGTGGCTGCATCAAACCATGCACAATACAATCCAAATGCGATGCTGCGCGATTTAGTGACAGTCGAAGACGTACTTGCGTCCCCGATGATTGCGGATCCGTTACACCGATTGGATTGCTGTGTTGTGAGCGATGGCGGGGGTGCATTAGTTGTGGTGAGCCCTGAGATTGCCAAAAGTCTCAAACGTCCACTTGTTCGAGTAATGGGTGCTGGAGAATCTCCGAAGGGACTTTCGGGAGGCAAAGTAGATCTTACCTATTCTGGGGCCGTATGGTCAGGACCTAAAGCCTTCGAGGAGGCTGGGGTTACACCACAAGACATTAAGTATGCGTCCATTTATGATAGCTTCACCATTACGGTTTTGATGCAGCTTGAAGACTTAGGTTTTTGTAAAAAAGGCGAGGGTGGTAAGTTTGTCGCTGATGGAAATCTGATTTCAGGAATTGGCAAGCTTCCAATCAATACGGATGGCGGAGGGTTGAATAACAATCATCCAGCGAGCAGGGGCGGCATTGTGAAAGTGATAGAGGCTGCTCGTCAACTTCGTGGTGAGGCACACTCGCAGGTGCAAGTGAAAAATTGTGATATTGCACTAGTTCATGGTACTGGTGGAGGACTAGCAAGCCGTCATGGCAGTGCAACACTTATCATGGAGAGGGTGTAAAGAATGGGAACTACATATCAAGAAAGATCCATGACAATCCCAGAAACTCATCCAGAACATAAAGAATATTGGGAAGCTGCTGCAGAAGGAAAGCTACTGGTAAAACAGTGTGATTCCTGTGGAGAGTTTCATTATTATCCGCGGGTGCTATGCCCTTTTTGCATGAGCGATAAAACGAATTGGATAGAAGCAAAAGGCACTGGAAGTATCTACACGTATAGTGTGATGCGACGAGGAGTCCCATATGCTATTGCCTTTGTTGAGCTTGATGAAGGTCCAAGAATGATGACAAATATTGTTGATTGTGACCTAGATACAGTGCGCATCAATCAACGAGTAAAAGTGGTATTCAAGCAAAGCGGCGATCAAGGTAATCAGGGCCCTTATATACCGTGCTTTACACCCGTGGAAGGTTAACAGAACCTACGTTTATGTAAGCATTGCAATAGAGAACACCAAACAATGAACAGGGTCGTAAATCTAGCAAACTGTCCTTAATAGTCTCTCTTGAGGACAAAATAGGGTCGAAAAACTAACAAACTGTCCTTAATAGGCGCTATTGAGGACAAAATAGGGTCGAAAAACTAACAAATTGTCCTTAAAGGCCTCTCTTGAGGACAAAATAGGGTCGAAAAACTAACAAACTGTCCTTAATAGGCGCTATTGAGGACAAAACAGGGTCGG
>NZ_BCVI01000063.1 GCF_001591665.1 Neobacillus soli NBRC 102451
GGTATCCAATCGGGGTTGTTGCAATCCATTCCGGCGGAAAAATTGCAAGAAAGGTATCCAATCGAGGTTATTGGAACCCGTTCAGCCGGAAAAGTCGCAGAAAAGGTATGCAATCGAGGTTGTGGAACCCATACCGCGAGGAAAATCGTTGGAAAGGTATCCAATCATGCATATTGGAACCCGTTCAGCCGGAAAAGTCGCAGGAAGGGTACCCAATCGGGGTTGTTGGAACCCATACCGGGGGGAAAATCTAGAAAAAGGTACCCAATCATGGTTGACTTCTAACCCGGATTATTCATATTACAGGGACATATTGGAGATAGGATACTATGCCAAGCTCTGCTATAATAGGAGAAACATAAGAATTAAAGGATGATCACTGTGCAGAAATCAGAAAAACTGGGTTTGATATTGGACGTTGAAACAACCGGATTAGGCCCCATCAAGGATGAAGTAATCGAATTGGCTTTAAAGCTATTTTCCTATCGAACAGATACCGGGGAGGTCACCGATATTATTGAAGAGGACTCATTTTTGCGTGAGCCGCTTTCTCGTTCAGCAAGGAATAATTATGACACCGCCTACCGGGTTCACGGGATTCCATACAAATTAGTTGAAGGAAAAAGTTTTTATGATGCCAAGGTTAAAACATATTTCCATCGTGCCGAAGCGGTTTTTGCCCATAATGCTTCCTTTGACCGCAGTTTTCTTTATCACATGTATCCGGAAGTTAACGATTTGAAATGGTACTGTACGATGAGAAACATCCCCTGGAAAAATTACGGCTTTCCCAATGGTAAACTACTGACCCTGTTACAAGCACATAACATTACAAATTACCAAACACATAGAGCCCTAGATGATATTACATACTTGATGGACCTGCTCCAGAAAACGAGTCCGAATGGGAATCTTTATCTTCAAGAGGTGCTTGAAAAGGCTCCAATGAGAAAATATCAGCCGACCGTATCAAGGACAAGAATGGGTTAAAAACAAATCACCAAGCATAGGCGAAAAAAAACAGTCTCTCATAGAGTACACACAAAGTGAGAGACTGTCTTTTTGGGGTGGATAAAACAGTGATTTGTCCACGGATGGTGCCTGACACCAAAAATTGACACCGAAAACACTGACATAGAAGACACCATAAACACCGTCTATTTAAAGGTTCCAATATATTTTGATTGGGGTCTATAGATGGTGTTATTTTCGGCTTGTTCTAGGACATGTGCTGTCCATCCGACCATTCTACTCGCTGTAAAGGTTGGTGTGAATAGTTCTGCTTCCATGTTAATTGCTTTCATGATTGCTGCTGCATAAAATTCAACGTTTGTGTAGAGGGAGCGGCCAGGTTTCAGTTCCGCTAATAACTTCACAGCTATCTCTTCAACGTCCATTGCTAGGTCAAGCCATTCATCCACTCCAACCAGCTCCAGTAATTTTGCTTTTAAAGCAATGGCCCGGGGGTCGTGAGTTTTATAAACTCTATGTCCAAATCCCATTAATTTTTCCCCGCGCAAAATCTTTTCTCTAATCACCATTTCCACATCTCCAACCTGAGCAATCTCATTTAAAAGCTCGATGACTCCTGAAGGGGCACCGCCATGAAGCGGGCCTTTCATAGTACCAATCGCTGATGTGACTGCTGACACTAAATCTGATTCAGTTGATGCTGTAACCCTAGCTGCAAAAGTAGAAGCGTTCATTCCATGCTCAAGGGTGAGAATCATATACGTCTCCAGTGCCTCCATATGAGCGGCAATAGGCACTTTTCCATTCAGCATATACATGTAGTTTGCAATATGGTCTAAATCATTCCGGGGAGAAGCGGACATTTTTCCCTCTAACTGTCTTTTTCGATACGCGATAATCGTGGGAACCAAGGCGGTTAGCCTAATGGCCTGTGAAACGCTAGGCTTCCAACCATAACCGGAATGGCCGCCCACCGCAGAAATAGCAGTTCTAATGACACTCATCAAATCCATGTTTCGTGGGAGTTGGTCTATTACTCCCTTTACATATTCGGGCAGCTCACGATTGCTTTTCAACTCGTCTTTCAGCGCACTTAATTGTTCAGCATCCGGTAAATGGCCGAACCAGAGAAGATAAGCCGCTTCCTCAAAAGAAAATCCCTTCGTAATCTCACGAATTTCATAGCCCCGATAAAATAACCGCCCATTTTCTCCATCAATATGGCTGATTAATGTCTCTGCCGCAACAATTCCTTTCAATCCCTTCTGAATCATAAAAATCGCTCCTTTCCTTAGTTAGTATTATTTTATAAAATAAGTGTGATTAAGAATACTAAATATATTTAAAGTATTTGATTACTATTTTTAATAAGGAGGAAATGATGGAATTTCAATGGCTAAACACCTTTATTACGGCTGCTGATTGTGGCAATTTCCGCAGAACTGCCGAACTTTTATATATTTCACAGCCTTCCGTAACAGTCCATATTAAACAGCTGGAAAAAGAGCTGGGTATCCTATTGTTTCATCGAGAAGGGAAAAAAATAAAATTGACAGAAGCGGGGAAAAGATATTTAGTTCATGCAACCAGATTGCTGGAGGTTTATCAACACGGTCTAGAGGATTTAACTTCTTTTAGTCAAGGGTACACAAGGAAATTAACACTAGGCATTTCCCCACTTATTGCAGATACCATATTACCATATGTTCTAAAAAGCTATACCAAGCAGTATCCGGATGTTGAGATTTCCGTCAAAATTATTGAATCCGTTGATATTGAACAGGCAATCTTAAGGGAAGAAGTAGATTTGGGGCTATCATGCTTAAACAGTAATCATCCAAGTTTGCTTTGTGAGCTTTTATATAAAGATAGAGTCATATTAGTTGCTCCGCATGATGGCAGAGATGCTGAATCAGCACCACCGCTTGACGAAGAGGAAGTGTTAACTTCTAACTATCTATTAACACACAATCATCCAGGTTATTGGGATCTTCTTTGCAGAGTGATAAAAGGTAAATTTCCAAGTGTACGAATGATGAAAGTATCGCAGGTCCATATTACAAAAAGGTTTATTGTTGAGGGGTTGGGCGTATCATTCTTACCGACATCGACGGTCAGAAGGGAATTGTTGGAGGGAAGGTTATTAGAGGTGGATTGTCATTCCATCCAAATGCCTGAAGCTGATACTTACGCCATTATGAAATATGACCATTCTAAACAAAAAGAGTTTTTAAGATTCATTTCTAACTATAGATTGTAAGAAAGGATTTGTTATGCAATGGTAATACCACCAAAAAGTAAAATTGAGAACGGCTCTGTTGCAATAAAGCGAACAGAGCCGTTTAGTTTTGCTATTCTAATGCGAAAAATAGTTTAATTTTATTGTTTACCCTCTGCGAAAATTTGAAATGTTACACCGAATTTATCCGTCACACTTCCGTAAGCAGGGCTAAAGAAAGTTTCTTGCAGCGGCATACCCACTTGACCACCATCTTGTAGTGCATCAAAAAATTTATGAGCCTTTTCTGCGTCGTCAGTCGTGATGCAGATGGTCACTTGTGTTCCGCTTTGATGGGGCTGACCTGGAAATGTATCAGAAAACATTAGTTCTGTTTCACCAACTTTTATTGTTGCGTGACTTACACGGTCCTTGGCATCTGCGGGTAGAGGGAATTCGGGATTCTCCGGCATTTCTCCAAATGTTTGAACAAAGTGCACTTGGGCATCCAATGCTTTTTCGTAAAATTGGAGTGCTTCCTTTGCATTTCCGTCCATCACTAAATAGGGAATTAATCGTACCGTCATTAATAATCAGCTCCTTGTGTTTTAAGAGAATATTTTTGTTGCGTTCGATATTCTAGAAGGTAGGGGACTTGTTGTGGTTTGCTAATTAAAGCAACATTTCCTAGTATTACCGATATTTAGATTATAAAACAAGGAACACCAGTTCGCAATAGAAAATTAACTACAAAGCCAACTTTCAAAAAAATGCTAGTGCTTTTTCAATGGTGCCTGACACCATTTTCACTACAGGTGTGTATTTTATTTCAACACGGGCAGATATCTTTCGCTGATGATTTTTCCATGGTGGATGGCATGGCCAGTAATGATGTAGGCGATGGCCCGAGTGGTTATTTCTGTTCCGTTGGCAAAGCCTTTTTTGGCCCAGGCCTCCTCCGGCATATTCTGAATTAAAGTGATGGTAGCATGTCGTGTTGCTATAAAATCTTCGAGGATGTTTTTGAGCGGAAGTTCGTCGAACTGGGACCCAGCTATAAATTCATTCTCGTTAAATCCAGCCAATGGTGTCTGATCCCCGCGGCCAATTCTCAGCAGGCGGTAACTCATAATTCTTTCGGTATCAGTCATATGACCAAGTACTTCTTTGATGCTCCATTTACCAGAGGCATAACGGAATTGACCGTCATTCTCCGATAGCCCTTCAAAAAGAGTAATCGTCTCCTCTAAATTCTTCTGCAAAATCGGTAATAAGTCACCTTCAGGGACCAAATTTACATAGGGAACATAATATTCTGGATACTCACTTGCTAGTGGACATTGTAACATTCCATTCTCTCCCTTCTAATTTCTTGCAGCATTATTAACCCTCCACGTTAATGGTATTAGCGGAAACTGCCACTTTATTCGTTTTTTAAAAGAATACCATTCAAAGCGGAAAAGCATATGGCAGAGGATGGCTCCCTCTAACCTCACGGCCCAATATTGCCACCCACAGGTTAATCCTACCATAATATTCATACTAATCGAATAAATTATGATTGTTTTGTAACTGCTACCTTTATCCGAAAAATAAATTTTTGGATTATTTTAACAGGAATTTCTTGTGCTTAGTTTTTCTATGTATTATTATTTATAGTATACATAGAATATCTATGCATAAAAATGGGGGAGAGAGAATTGTTCAAAAAAATACTTATTAGTGCGGTTGTTTTGGTAATATTATCGGCCTCTTTGTTCTTCAACTTAAGACAGAATTTACCTCGTTCTTTTCATCATACATACACAAAAAGCACGGATCTGCATCAAGAAAACGTGAATGGGTTTTATTTGTTTGATAATATCAATATTAATACCTTCATAAAAGTCTATGGTGAACAAATACATCAAAGTGCGGACAACGACCTATATAACTATTACAAAATACAAGATGGTCTAGAAATTGCTACAAACGCGAAGGGAGTCATTTTGCGATTTATTGTTGAAAATTCAGCAATGCCTACTTCAAAAGGAATTAAAATAGGGGACTCCATAACAAAAGTGAAAAGGGCCTATGGCGGGAATTTTTATAAACGAACCGAGCAAGGTTTGGATGTAATAGGTTATGTAGATAAGAGAAATCACCAATCTATCGAATTTTGGCATGACAAGGGAAAGGTCTTATTTTATCGTTTGGATGACAATAATATACAATAAATATAGACAACGATTGGAGTGGGGGGAATAAGGTTATTAGATTTGAATTTGCTTTTATTTTCGGGAAAGGCCGTGCATAATATGCCCAACATGTTAAAAATAGAGGCTCTATTTGGGAAAACTTTTAAAATACTAAATGGTTTTCCCGCTTATGTTACCATCGAACAAAAATCAGATCCAACCGGGTTCATTACGGGACAAGATGTTCTATCCTTAATGGATAGTTGTTTGCGGTCGGGATTGGAGCGAATTGGTGTATCGTTGGATAAGGCCTCAGATGAATTTGATTATCTATCAAAATTATTCCGAAGAAATGGCTTTGAACATTTTTCCTCAAGGGTTGAGGTTTATAGGGATTTAAAAGATTTTGAAGGATGCAAAACTCCGTTTACCTGGGCTTCTCTAGATGACCGTAGTTTTTCAGAAACAGAATTTAAACTCCTCTGGGAAAAATGTATGGCGGGATCAGATAATAAACCATCATCCTTAACGATGGACCAGCACCTGCTGTCTGTAAAAAGTGAATTAGGGGAAGGCTGGCGGAAATCATGCCGGGTATTTTATTTGAAAAAAAAGCCGATTGGAATTTCTATCCCACACCTCGAACCAGGTACAATAAATGAAGGAAGGTTGTTTTATTTTGGACTATTGCCAGAAGCAAGGGGGAAAGGTCTAAGCACTGCCATACACCTTCAATCATTATCGGCCCTAAAGGAAATGGGAGCAACCCATTATATAGGGAGTACACATCCCGCCAATAAGAAAATGCAAAGAGTATTTGAGAAAAATGGCTGTGTGGTTCGCACCCAAATGGAATCGTATTATAAAAATTTTTCTAAGTAAATCTCCATTAAAAATTAAGCAGGTGTAAAGTTGAGTAAAGTAGAAATTATTGTCTTAAATCAAGAGGATGCCAAAACAGCTGAAGCCTGTGGTGCGGACCGCCTCGAGTTGGTTTCCGCAATCGCGGAAGGCGGTCTGACACCCAGTTACGGAACGATAAAAACGGTTGTTGAGAGTGTGAAAATACCCGTTATGGTCATGATTCGACCCCATAGCTATTCCTTTGTATACCGTCAGGATGAATGGGATGCCATCCGTGAAGATATTAAAATAGTTCATGAGTTAGGTGCTGCGGGTATCGTCTTTGGGGCGTTAACCAAACAGCACACAGTTGATTTTGACATAATCGCCATGGTATTAGAGGAAGCGCAAGGTCTATCTATAACCTTTCATCGTGCCATTGATCAAGCAAATTCACTGGAGATATACAAGTCCATCTGCCAATCTCCTTACCATATCGACCGCATTCTCACATCGGGAGGGAAACCAACAGTCTCTGAAGGATTAACACCATTAAAAGCGATGTTAGCGGAGTCGAGGAAAACCCCTAACCAGCCAATTATCATGCCTGGTTCAGGCCTCACTTCAAGAAATATCGGGTCCGTCCATGAACAGCTCCAGGCCGATGAATATCATTTTGGGTCAGCCGTTAGGATCGATGGAGAATTTCGCAATCGGATTAACGGGGATGAAATTAAAAAAATAAAGAGAGTGGTCGGCTAAGAAAATCAAAAAAGAGCTGCTGCTTGACGGAACCAAGCAACAGCTCTTAATATATTTACACCATTTTTTCAAAATGAATACGTTTGTTAATTGCATACATGACTGGCATACCGACGGCCATCACGACAAATTCTCCAGCAGCAGTGGTTAACCATGTAAATAGGAATGGAAAGCCTAAGGCTAAATGGAGTTCAAGGGCAATCATGAACATCGTAAACGTGAAGACAAGGGTATTGACAACCATACGTACCCAGATGCGTTTGATAAACCGTGCGCAGACTATTGTAACCAGTAAGGCAATCAATGATTGACCGACGCCGAAAATGAGGTCATAGGCCTTCATTGGCGAAAAAAGTAGGTTTGTCAAAAATACACCTAAGATAATTCCAAAAATGTACTTTTTGTTAAAAACGACTAGATGATTAAACATTTCTGAAACACGGAACTGGATTTGGCTAAAGCCAAAGGGTGCGATTGCCGCCGAGACAGCAATGTATAATGCTGCGATAATCCCGTTTACAACAATTCCTTGCACATTTGTACGTGCTTTGCCATTTGCATTAGTTCCATTGGAACTAGTACCTGTATTAGCACCAATTGGCTTTGCTAATATGTTAGTTGTTTTCTCCATATTCATTTCTCCTTAGTTTTTTTACGTGGGAGGTTCTCGAACCACGTTAATTTAGAATACTTCCAAACTAATATAATAATATAAATAAAAACCCTAGTCAATGACACTATTTTTTACATAATAAAGGATACCCTTCTAAAAAAGGTATCCTCTACAGCACTAACTATGAACTTCGCTCATTAACGCATGGGTATTGTCTTCTGTGTCTTTAAAGAACGTCATCCATGTTTCTGTTTGTCCCATTTTAGCGACAAGGTGCGGCTCGTCGACAAAAATGACACCTTTTTCCACTAGACCATGGTAAGTTTCCTTAATATCCTCGACCTGAAAATAAACCACCGAACTTGAATGTGCAAATTGATCCTTTTCTGGCAGACTGAGCAGAAGGCGCAGACCATTACATTCAAAGAATGCCATTGTATCGGTATTAAATAGAAGCGGGAGCCCAAGTAAATTCTTATAAAATTCCACCGCCCTATCGATATCCTTTATAGGCACACCAATTTGTCCGACTCTTTTTATATTTGTCATGATCATTTCCCCCATATCTCGCCTGTTTTTGTCTGAATATTTGAAATCCACCTTTAATTATGTTACCACATAATAGCTGCACTATGGTTTAATATTCCAAAAATCTAATTCGTGGGCAACTTGTGTTTTTTGCACATCTCAGAATAATTTTGGTCAACCCTTCCGGTTAAGTTCATATATTCTATATGACGATTAAATATTAACTAAATGAAAGGTTATAAAAAGTACGGAAGGAGGTTCACGGTGACAATTGACAGCACATACAACCAAGTATTTAAAAAGAAGTTACTAGAATTAAAGCCAATCACGAAGTTTGATATCGATACGGAAAAGGTTGTTAAAGAGAGTGAAGGGGGAAGGAATGAATTAACCAATTTGGCTATACAAGCCGTGGATGCGATGGATTTAATCTATCAATCTGCATTAAAGACCGACTTTAAGGAATGGGGAGGACAAATTGAAACAGTTATTACCGAATTCCTCAAGCTATTGGAGTCCTATGGTATTGAGGAAATTAAAGTCTTAGGTCACTTAATTAATGAAGAGACAATGACGAGTATTGGAACGATACCTGAGAGCTTTCAAGAAGAGTTACAAAAGTTCCAAGTCTATACAGTTCTTGAGCGTGGGTTTCGTCATAAAGACAGCGGGGAATTAATTCGTGAAGCAAAAGTTATCACCATTTATTAATAACGACCTTGAGGAGGACGTGAAAATGGCTTTAATAGGTATCGATTTTGGAACAACCAATTCAGCTATGGATGAATCTATCGATCATTTCAGTGAATGGGTTTAGAGGGCTGATAAATGGAGCAAATAAAACAAGTGTATAACCTTGCAATTAAGTATATACATGCGGAAAGGTTCGAAGATGCCGCCCTTTTTCTGGAACCGCTGGTGAAAGAATATCCTTCTTTTACTGAGGCAAAGTGGGCGCTAGGGTTACTGCAAGTCCTCTTAGGTTTTCCCTATAAAGCGCTACAACTGTGGAAAAACATTGATGATGCTAATCTTCTAAGCTATAAACAAATGGTTGAGGAGAAATTACCCCAGTATGACGAACTGTACGAAAATTACAATCAGGCGCTTAAATTGATTCAAGCTGAAGAAATTCATCAGGCGAAAACTATTTTTCATGAACTCTTATCTTTTCAAAAGGAAGTGCCATTGCCGGTTGATTTTTACTACGGCAATTTATTGGCGCAACTCCTTACCGGAGAAGTGGAAAGGGCGTCTCAAGAAATAAACAGCTCTCCGCTCTATGTAATCAACAGTTCAGTCATTCGCGATTTGGAAAAGACGATAAACCTGCATCAGTCCAATCAACCTGCATTTTTGGAAAAAGCGGTTGTCCAAGACTTACCAAACAAGGTCTGGTCTAAGGGTTTCTTCATTGGTTCTGGAATGACTGCTTCCTTACTGATTGGGGCGCTTGGGATGTGGATTTTTGGCGGAGCAAAAGAGGTGTATAGAGCGGAGCCGGTCATCCAGCAGAATGCCGGCGATTCAGGCATAGATACTGAGAAATCGAAGGACCTTAAGAAGGAATTTTCCGTTCCACAGGAAGTGAAAACGAACGTAAAAGCGAAGCAGCGAGAGCTCGACGACATGATCCATAATGATGATATCGACAAGTCAAATCTGTCTGTAAAAACAGGATTAAACATCTATAGAAACGGTTTAACGGCCTTTAGAAATAAGGATTACAGGAAGGCTGCTGTGCTGATGGAAAAGAGTCTGACCTTACAGTCAAGCGAATATTTTTCAGATGATGCCTTTTTCTTCCTGATAAAATCAAAGGAAAGGCTGAATGAGAAGGAAAACCTACTCCCCCTTTATGATCGCTTTCTTTCCCAACCCAGCAAACACTTTGTCCATTCTCCATATATGGATGACTTGTTGCTTGATAAAGCGAAATTATGGATTGAAATTGGAAATGCGAAAGATGCCCTGCCATTGCTGGAAGAAATTTTGACCAAGTATAAACAAGAATGGACCGCGGTGGAAGCGGCAAAAATTTTTAAACAAATCACTGAGGTTCAAAAATAATTGCGTGGATTTTAAAAAGTCAAACAAAACCTAAAACTATATATAATGATTAGTTTTAGGTTTTTTTCTCCCTTATGATAAAATATAGTTAACAATTATGCTTGGGGGTGTTGGAATGATGTGGACGGAGGTACGTGAAAATTACCCCAATAAGATTGTATTGGCCGAGGCATTAAAAACCTCTTCTCATAACAAAATTCGATCTATTGAGGAGATGTCAATTTTATCTGTTTTTCAAAACAGCATGGATGCTTGGGAGGAATATAAAAAGGTACATAAAGAAAGACCAGACAAAGAACTTTATATCCTTCATACTTCAAGAGAAAAAGCAGAGGTTGTTGTTGAAGAATAATATTTTGTATGTATTAAACTATGAAGCTTAATAAGCGGATTCTATTCTTAACGAAAAGGGGGAGCCTCATGCTGCACCATCTAGAAATCTACGTTTCCAACCTTAGCAAATCCACCGAGTTCTGGGGTTGGTTTTTATCTGAATTGGGCTACGAGCCATACCAGCAATGGGATTCAGGTATCAGCTGGAAATATGAAGAAACATATATCGTTTTTGTCCAAGCTGAAGAGCGCTTTTTGGAGGTCCCTTACCATCGCTCAAGAGTTGGGCTGAATCATCTGGCCTTCCATGCAAAATCAAAAGAGCAGGTAGATCAAATGACGGCGCAATTGAAGAAAAAGGGGATAAACATTCTTTATCAAGAGAAGCATCCGTTTGCCGGTGGGGACTCTCATTATGCTGTTTATTTCGAAGATCCGGACAGAATTAAAGTGGAACTAGTAGCACCTTAGCGGGAGGCAGTCGCTTGGCTAGTGGAAGCAATAACCCGCTCGAAGGGAACGGGTCCATTTTACGCTTTCAAGAGAGTGCCTTTAATCCGATAACACCGATGATAATCAAACCGACACTAATGATACGGCCAAAGTTTTTTGATTCCCCGAATAAAAATATGTTAATTAAAACAGCGCCGGCCGTACCAATTCCGACCCAAACGCTATAGGCAATGCTTAATTGGAGAAATCGAAATGACCCATATAAGAAAGCAAGCGATGCACCGAATCCGCCAATATAAAGTACTCCATTTCGAAAGGTTTTCTGTTGACTATATAATTTCAATCCGGCAGCACCAATGACCTCACTTGCAGCTGCTAAAAAGACAAGCAACCATCCCATATTAGGCAGCTCCTTTCAGGGCGTCGATATCTTCCTTTTTATCAGAAAGATTTAAACCAATGACGCCTATTACAATAATCAAGATAAACAAAGCCTTTCCCAGACTGAAACTAGCGCCAAAAAGGTATACATCCATTAATACCGTCCCAATAGTACCAATTCCAGCAAAAACTGCATAAACAGTGCCTGTGGGAATAGTCATACATGCTTTAGGAAGAATATGATAGTCTAAAAAAATAACCCCAATCACGAGCCCCCACTGCCACCAGGTTTGTGCCTCGTTAAATCCGTACACCCAAATTAATTCAAATAAACAAGTTAAAGCCACGTAAATCCAGGCTTTATTCATGCAATTCACCTCTTAGAAGATTGACTCACTTGAAGACGTATTATATTAGGATACCATAATCGGTTAGAAAGTTGTTTTAAACATTATTTTCCTGCGTGGAAACTTATGTAAGTGGTACAAAAGTGTGATATAAATCACGAAACATCTTCCGTTTTATCTTTATAATTAGTAGAAATAGGGGAAAAATAAAAGTGGATGGTGAAGAAAATGGACTATAAATTTAAAACGCTTTATGCAGAAATAGGCGGGCAGGAAACGATTGATAAACTAGTCACTGCCTTTTATCCGCGAGTCTATGATGATCCTGAGTTAGCTCCATTATTTGAAGGGGATATGGAAGAGATTATGCGAAAGCAGCGGATGTTTCTTCCGCAATTTTTAGGAGGACCTGCTCTTTACAGCCAAGAATTTGGACCACCAGCAATGAGAGACCGGCATCTTCCCTTTGAAGTAACACCAAGAAGGGCTATGTGCTGGCTTCGCTGCATGAAGGAAGCATTTCACGAGATAGGACTTGATCACCAACCGGCAGGACAGGCTTTTTATGACCGGTTAACACAAGTTGCTGGAATTATGGTGAATACACCTGATAGTGAATAAAAATACAATCCTCGACCACTTACCAAGCTGGCCGGGGATTTTTTATTCTAGGATCTACGGAAAAGGGGCGGAGCGCCGCCAAAGTGAATCGGTTCTGGTACTTCAAATTTAGGTAGAATATAGGTATTCCACCCCTCGAATTTAGTTTGGCCTAGCTTTGCTCACACCGCCTTTATTGATGTTTGTTTAGCATATTGAACTTGATAACCTTCATAATGGGGCATAACGCCTTTTACTGATTGTGTGATATAGTGATTTTGTTTACTAGTTGGGAGGTATGCATAATGAAAAATAATGACCAATGGTGGAAGAAAAGTGTGGTTTATCAAATCTACCCGCGAAGCTTTAAGGATTCTAATGGAGACGGAATCGGTGATATTCAGGGGATTATCGAGAAACTTGATTATTTAAAATTACTTGGTGTCGATGTTATTTGGTTAAGCCCAGTCTACGATTCACCGAATGATGATAATGGCTACGATATACGTAATTATCAAGAAATCATGAACGAATTCGGGACGATGGCCGATTTTGACCAAATGTTAGCAGAATTGCACAAGCGGGATATGAAGCTTGTCATGGATTTGGTGGTAAACCATACTTCTGATGAACATGAATGGTTTGTTCAATCGAAAAAATCAACCGACAACCCCTACCGCGATTATTATTTTTGGCGAAAAGGAAAAGACGGGAAAGAGCCAAATAATTGGGGCTCCGTCTTTAGTGGTCCTGCCTGGACCTATGACGAAACAACAAATGAATATTATTTACACTTATTTTCAAAAAAACAACCTGATCTTAACTGGGAAAATCCAACACTTAGAGAAGAAATCTATCGGATGATGAAGTACTGGCTTGATAAAGGAATTGACGGTTTTCGGATGGATGTCATCAATATGATCTCCAAGCAGGAAGACTTGCCGGATGCGGAACTGAGCGACGGGCAAGTATATAGTGATGGCGGCCGTTACTATATGAATGGCCCGAGAATCCATGAGTTTCTACAGGAAATGAACCAAGAGGTTTTGTCAAAATATCCAATTATGTCTGTTGGCGAGATGCCCGGTGCCACCACTGAGGACGCCGTTCTTTACACGGATCCGGACAGAAACGAAGTCAATATGATTTTCACCTTTGAACATATGGATTTAGACAGTGCCCCAGGTGGAAAGTGGAATTTGAAGCCGCTGGATTTAGTTGATCTAAAGGAGAACTTAACGAAGTGGCAAACGGGCTTACATAACAAAGGGTGGAACAGTTTATATTGGAACAATCACGACCAGCCACGAATCGTATCTCGTTTCGGAAATGACCAAGAGTACCGGGTGGAATCAGCCAAAATGTTAGCAACCTGTCTTCATTTCATGCAGGGTACCCCATATATTTATCAGGGGGAAGAAATCGGGATGACCAATGTGAAGTTTGATTCGCTTGGAGATTACCGTGATATCGAGACTATCAATATGAATATCGAGCGAAAAGCTTTGGGATATACGCACGAAGAAATAATGGCCTCGATTTATGTAAAAGGCAGGGATAATGCGCGGACGCCGATGCAATGGGATCATTCTGAGCATGGCGGCTTTACGACTGGTGAGACCCCATGGATTAAGGTTAATCCGCGGTTCAAAGAGATTAATGTGAAAACCGCCCTTGAGGATCCGCAGTCAATATTTTATTTTTATCAAAAATTGATTGCGTTAAGAAAAGAAATGGATATTATTATCGAGGGCGACTTTCAGCTGCTATTAAAGGGCCATCCTAAATTATTTGCCTACGAACGGAGATGGAAGGATGAGACCCTCCTAGTTGTCTGTAATTTCAGCGGGGATGAAGTAGCCGTTGAGGATGAAGAGCTTCGTACAAAGCTTGCAGAATATAATGCTGTTCTTTCAAACTATGAAGGAGGCGGCCAGAGCATTCTAAGACCATACGAATCAATGGTGTTGAAAAATAGATAAATAATTGTCGATTGGCAATAAAAAATGGACAAGGCAGCTCCCAAGAGCACCTTGCCCGTTTTTTTATGAAAATTCCACAATTGAGAAACCATTTGCCGATAAATGAATGACCAACTCCTCGCCTGAAGCCTCCAACACTTCATTATTCCAAAGGTTTTTGACTGTTTTCCCACGTAAATCAAATGGAATCGTATATTCAACCGCGGCATCGCTCGTGTTCAATACAACAATAATCGTTTTTCCATTATCCTCTGATTTCGTAAAAGACAAACAAGCATCGTGCTCCCGGGGCGTAATAAATGAAAGCTCGCCATCATTAGCCAGCAATGGGTACTCGCGACGAAGGCGAATTAATTTTTGCACATGCTCGAAAAGTTCACGATTCTGTTTAGAAGGATCCCATTCCATACACTTCCGGCAGCCTGGATCCATTTCACCAGTTAGGCCGATTTCATCACCATAATAGATGCACGGTGTACCGATGAAGGTTAGCAGCATAGTAAACACCTGCTTGACCCGCTCTAAATCTTCACCGCATTCTGTCAAAATTCTTGGTGTATCATGGCTTCCGACAAGATTAAAGGCCACCTCATTTACATTTTTCGGATACATATGAATCACAGTTGTCATATTTTCCACAAACTCTTTCGCCGTGATGGTTTGCTTGGCAAAAAGGTTCAGGATATTCGTCGTCAAAGGATAATTCATCACAGCATCAAATTGATCACCGCGCAGCCATGGCATCGAATCATGCCAAATTTCCCCGAGAATATACAAATCTGGATTGATTGCCTTTACTTCACGGCGAAACTCACGCCAGAAGGCATGATCTACTTCATTAGCGACATCAAGCCGCCAGCCGTCAATATTAAACTCCTTCACCCAATAGCGGCCAACCGAAAGTAGGTACTCCTTTACCTCTGGATTTTCCGTATTTAATTTCGGCATGAACGGGGTAAAGGCAAAGGTGTCATAATTCGGCATTGGTTCAGTAACTAATGGAAACTCATGAGTATGGAACCAATTTTTAAACCGTGAATTTTCCCCGTGTTTCAGCACATCCTGAAACTGAGGGAAGTAAAAACCACTATGGTTAAACACAGCATCGAGCATAATCTTAATGTCATTTTTGTGACAGACCTCAATTAATTCTTTAAGGGTTTCCTTTGTCCCAAATTGCGGATCCAGCTCCATGTAGTCAATCGTGTCGTATTTATGGTTTGAATAGGCTTTGAAGATCGGGGTAAAGTAAATACCGCTGGCACCTAGTTCTTTTAGATAACTTATATTTTGAATGACACCCTCTAGATCACCGCCGAAGAAGTTTGTTGTTGTGGGCGGGGCACTTCCCCAAGGAAGGACCCCATCAGGATTATTATCATGGTTGCCATTTGCAAACCGTTCCGGGAAAATCTGATACCAAATTGTATTTTTGACCCATCCCGGGGCCTGAAAAATATCCGCGTTATTCATAAATGGGAAGCAGAAATAATAGCCTGTGTCATCAACTGGGGGTTCAGAATAAAACCCCTTTTCTGTGTAACAAATAGTTTCCATTCCGTCATTTAAGATGAAACCATAGCGTAATCTTTTAAAAGGAGGTCTGACTGCTGCACACCAATAATCAAATAACTGATCGGAGCCGCTTTTCCTCATTGGGGTCGTGGTTGTCAGCCATTGCTTCCCTTCCCAGTTATATGGGTCGCCATGAAAAAGGGTTACCTCTTTCAGGTCATCCCTTTTGGTACGAATTTGGATATGTAATTCTCCATTAATGCAAACGTATGCATAATTGTCCTTTGGGCGGTGATAAATGGCTTCTTTTAACAATATTTCCAACCCCTATTCCTATATGATGTATTTAACGGCTATTTTACTAAAAAATAATGAAAAAGGGAAATAAACATTAATGAATTTGATTTTCAGCCAAAATGCATAATAAAAAATTATTTGCAAAACTAGTTGTAAAATATCAGTTTAGGATTATAATAAGGGTAAGTTGTGCAACCGTTTTCGCAAATGTAAGCGCTATTCTCAGTTTTCATTTTGGAAAGTGGTTTTACTACTAAATCAAAACTACCTTCAGGAGGGGAAAAAAAGTGAAAAAAGCACTTTCGATTTTTTTGATGGCTGTCCTAATGCTTGGTGTACTGTCTGCGTGTGGCCCTAAGCGGGATGATTCGAGCAAAAAAGATACTGGCAAGAAGGAAGAAACAGTTGCAAAACCAGATAAACTTGTAGTTTGGGAAGATAAAGACAAATCTGGCTGGCTTAAAAAGGTAGCTGCCGATTTTGAAAAGGAAAATGGTATTAAAATAGAGTATAAAGAAGTAGAAATGGCAACAAAAATGCGTGATCAATTACGTCTTGATGGTCCTGCTGGGACAGGCCCGGATATCGTAACATTACCACATGACCAAGTTGGTCAAGTAGCGGTTGAAGGCCTATTAGCAGAGCTTAAAGTGGATAGCAAGGTTACAGATAGTTTCTCAAAACCTTCTATTGATGCAGAAACATACGATGGTAAATTATACGGACTTCCAAAGTCTTCTGAAACACCTGTATTCATTTACAATAAAGATTTAATGAAAGAAGCTCCAAAAACAATGGATGATGTTTACTCTTTCTCGAAAGATTTCACGAAAGATGGAAAGTATGGATTCCTTGCTCTTTGGGATAACTTCTATTTTGCTCACGGTATCATCGGTGGTATGGGCGGATATGTATTCAAAGATAATAATAACCCAGAAGACATCGGTCTAAATAACGAAGGTGCTGTTAAAGGTACTGAGTATATTCAAAAATGGTACAAGGATGGCCTATTCCCTAAAGGAATCATTGGTGAAAATGGCGGAGCTGCTATGGATGGACTCTTCACTGAAGGAAAAGCGGCTTCTGTAATGAATGGACCATGGTCGTTTAAGCCTTATACTGATGCTGGTGTGAAAATTGGTATTACAGCACTTCCAACACTTCCAAACGGTGAACATGTGAAAACCTTCATGGGTGTTAAAGGCTGGCATGTATCTGCTTATTCTAAAAACAAAGAGTGGGCAACTAAATTCCTAGAATTTATCACAAATGATGAAAATTCTAAATATCGCTTTGAACAAACGGCTGAGGTTCCAACAAACAATGCGTTACTTGAAGATCCAGCCATTAAAGATAACGAAGGAGCAAAAGCGGTTGCTGAGCAATCTCAATACGCTACGCCAATGCCAAATATCCCTGAAATGGGTCAAGTTTGGGACCCAATGGCTAAGTCTCTTCAAACAGTTGTAACTGGAAAAGCAGAACCTAAGGCGGCTCTTGATTCAGCTGTTAAACAAATTAAAGCTGGTATCCAGTCTACGAAGTAATTCCTAATAGCAGTACCTCCAGGTTATCCTTGAGGTACTGCATCTATTCATACATTATTTAGATGCTTTATGAGGGAGAATAGATTTTTTCTTGATAAAGCCTTTAAAAAAAGCTTACTTTTTATCATATTAAGAAAGGGGAGTGTAGGATGTCTGAAGCATTATCCTATCCAACCAACCACCGTAAGAAGGCGCTGATACTTTCGATTATTCCTGGCTTAGGACAGCTTTATAACAAACAAATTTTAAAAGGAATCGCCTTCCTGGTTTTGAGTGCAGCCTTTATCTTTGTCTTTAAGGATTTATTAAATTTGGGATTATGGGGATTAGTCACATTGGGAGAAATCCCATTTGAAGATCATTCTATTTTTCTCCTGGTGTATGGGATCTTATCAATCATTGTGCTTGTCTTTGGACTTGGCTTTTATATTTTCAATCTAAGGGATGCCTATAAGATAGGAAAAAGACGTGATGGTGATGAATCCATTAGCACGATAAAAGAACAGTATCGCAATCTTGTTGACAATGGTTTTCCCTACTTAATTATGTCACCTGGATTTTTACTTTTAGTTTTTGTCGTTATTTTTCCGATTATTTTCGTTATCCTGCTTGCTTTCACAAATTATGATCTTTACCACACACCGCCAGCAAAGCTTGTCGATTGGGTAGGGTTTAAAAACTTTTTAGAAATCTTCCAAGTAGATATTTGGCGTCAAACTTTCTTCTCCGTTCTAGCCTGGACATTGGTATGGACATTCGTTGCGACGACCTTCCAGGTAGCATTGGGGATTTTCCTTGCCATCCTTGTTAATCAAAAGGATGTGAAAGGAAAAGCGATTATGAGGACTGTGTTTATTTTACCTTGGGCTGTTCCAGCATTTGTATCCATTCTTGTTTTCGCTGGGATGTTCAATGAATCCTTTGGTGCGATCAATCGGGATATTCTTGGATTCTTTGGTATAGAAGGCCTTCCTTGGATGACGGAACCGCTATTCACGAGAATTGCCTTAATCCTCATTCAAACTTGGTTAGGGTTCCCGTTCATCTTTGCGATGACCACAGGTGTATTACAATCCATTCCGCAAGATTTATATGAAGCTGCTACTGTTGACGGGGCTTCTAATTTTCAAAAGTTTAAAAATATTACGTTGCCGCTTGTTTTGTTTGCAACCGCGCCGGTAATCATTACTCAATATACGTTTAACTTTAATAATTTCAATCTAATCTATCTATTTAACGGCGGAGGTCCTGCGGTTCCAAACCAGAACGCCGGCGGTACAGATATCCTTATATCATGGATTTATCGCCTGACGATGACATCCGCACAATATTCGAAAGCAGCAACGCTGACGATGCTCTTGTCCATCATTGTCATTGGAGTCGCATTATGGCAGTTTAAACGAACAAAATCATTCCAAGAAGAGGATATGATGTAATATGAGTATGAAAAGACAGAATTTCACTAGACTTGCGTTGACCTACTTAGTTGTCCTGATTATGTTCGTGATTATTTTGTATCCATTGGCATGGATTATCGGATCGTCATTTAATCCAGGCCAGAGCTTATCAGGTTCCAGCATTATTCCAAAAAATGCGACACTGGCACATTACAAGCAGCTTTTTGATACGAGTAAAATGAATTATATCTACTGGTATATTAACTCGCTTAAGGTTAGTATTCTAACGATGATTTTTACCGTTATCCTTGTAAGCTTAACAGCCTACTCATTTTCCCGCTATCGTTTTGTGGGGCGGAAAAACGGCTTAATGACCTTTTTGATTTTACAAATGATTCCAAACTTTGCCGCTTTAATCGCGATTTATATATTAGCGACACTTACACACTTAATTGATACCCACTTAGGACTAATCTGTGTCTATGTCGGCGGTCAGATTCCGATGAATACTTGGCTGATGAAAGGCTATTTAGACACGATTCCGAAGGAGCTTGATGAATCGGCGAAAATTGATGGTGCCGGACATTTACGAATCTTTTTCCAAATTGTCATGCCGCTTGCCACACCAATTATTGCCGTTGTAGCCTTGTTCGCATTTATTGCCCCATTTGGAGATTTCATTATTGCGAGCATACTACTAAGAACTGAAAAGAACTATACGTTAGCAGTCGGACTTTATGATCTTGTGGCCAAGCAGTTTGGTGCTGAATTTACTACATTTGCTGCCGGAGCTGTATTAATTGCTGTTCCAATTGCGATTCTCTTCTTGTCATTCCAGCGTTTCTTTGTATCTGGATTAACAGCTGGCGGAACAAAAGGATGAGTGTATAATATTATTGAATGAATTAGACCCTTTGAGAGGGGAAAATATATGAATGTAACGATTAAGGATGTGGCGACGCTAGCTAACGTTGCACCATCAACTGTTTCGAGAGTCATTGCTGATAGTCCAAGGATTAGCGAAGCAACCAAACAAAAAGTAAAACAGGCAATGGAAGAGCTTGGTTACCATCCTAATTTAAATGCGAGGAATTTAGCAAGCCAGTCAACTAAGGCATTAGGCTTAGTCATGCCTAGCTCAAAAGATGTTGGCTTTCAAAATCCCTTTTTCCCTACGGTATTACAGGGAATTAGCGATGGAGCACAAGAGAAGAATTATGCCCTTCATATGACCACTGGGAAATCAGAAAAGGAAATCCTTGATGCGGTCATTCAAATGGTGCAGGGAAAAAGAGTCGACGGGGTTGTCCTCCTTACTTCTAAAGTTAAGGATGAGGTCATCTCCTATTTAAAGGCAAGAGAATTTCCCTTTGTTTTAATTGGAAAGCCTTATAAAGATGTCGAAGAAATTACTCATGTTGATAATGATAATGTTCGTGCCATGAAAGATGCAACCGAATATTTAATCAAGCTCGGCCATAGTCAAATTGGTTTTATTGGAGGAAGTCTTGACCTAATTGTAACAGTTGACCGCCTTCAGGGTTATAAAAAGGCAATCGTGCATGCAGGCATTGACGCGAGAAAAGACTATATCATCCATCAGGAATTTTTAAGAGAAGGGGGTCAGGAGGCTGTTCGTGCATTAATGCAGCTTGAACACCCGCCGTCCGCACTTGTTGTAGCTGATGATTTTATGGCTCTTGGTGTCCTTAACACCCTTGATGAATTAGGAATTAGGGTTCCGGAAGATATTTCAATTGTCGGTTTTAATAATCTTCTTCTTGCGGAGTTGGCGAAGCCGCCATTAACTTCGGTTGATATTAATATATTTGAACTAGGCTACCAAGCCTCGAAAAGCTTAATCCAAAAGATTGAAAATAGGAATGAACCAACGAAGCGGTTGATTATCTCCCATAGAATAGTGGAAAGGTTGTCATGCAGTCAGCCAAATTCAGGAGAAATGGAACATAAGTAAGGATTGGTGAGGATTTAATTTGAATAAATTATGGTGGAAAGAAGCAGTGGCCTATCAGATCTATCCCCGCAGCTTTATAGATTCCAACGGGGATGGAATTGGAGATATTAAAGGTATTATTTCTAAGTTAGATTATTTACAGGGATTAGGAATCGATGTGGTCTGGGTCAGTCCCATGTATCAATCACCGAATGACGATAACGGCTATGATATTAGCGATTATCAGCAAATTATGGGCGAGTTCGGAACGATGGCTGATTTTGATTTGCTGTTAAAAGAAACACATCAACGCGGAATGAAATTAATTTTGGATTTAGTCATTAATCATACAAGTGATGAGCATCCCTGGTTTATCGAATCCCGTTCCTCTAAAAGCAGCCCGAAAAGGGATTGGTATATTTGGCGGGACGGGAAAGACGGAAAAGAGCCTAATAACTGGGAAAGTATTTTTGGCGGCTCTGCATGGGAATATGAAGAAAAATCGGATCAATATTTCATGCATATTTTTTCAAAAAAACAGCCTGATTTAAATTGGGAAAACAAAGAAGTTCGTAACGCCCTTTACGAAATGGTTAACTGGTGGCTGGATAAAGGGATTGACGGCTTCCGGGTTGACGCAATCAGCCATATAAATAAGGAAGCAGGCCTAGCGGATATGCCAAATCCTGAAGGACTGGCGTATGTTTCATGTTTTGAAAAAATGATGAATGTCGATGGCATCCAAGCGTTTTTACAGGAATTGAAAAACGAGACATTTTCTAAATATGACATCATGACGGTTGGCGAAGCGAACGGAGTAACGGTGGATGATGCTAAAGATGTTGAGCAATGGATTGGCGAAAAGAATGGGAAGTTCAATATGGTTTTTCAATTTGAACATCTAGATCTTTGGGATACTGATAAGAAAAAAGAATTGGATATTGTCGAGTTAAAGAATGTGTTATCGCGCTGGCAAAAGGGGCTGGAAGGTAAGGGATGGAATGCCTTATTTATCGAAAACCATGATAAAGCACGAATTGTCTCTACATGGGGAAATGATCAAGAATATTGGCGGGAAAGTGCCACAGCGTTTGCGGCAATGTATTTCTTGATGCAGGGAACACCGTTTATTTATCAGGGCCAAGAAATTGGCATGACCAATGTTCAATTTGACTCCATCGATGACTATGATGATGTTTCGGCAAAAAATATGTATCGCTTGAAGCGTGAAGAAGGAATACCACACGAGGAAATCATGGAGATTATTTGGGCATCAGGTCGTGATAATTCACGGACGCCGATGCAATGGTCATCCGAAGAAAATGGCGGCTTCAGCACTGGTGAGCCTTGGTTAAAGGTGAATTCAAATTATAATAGAATCAATGTAGAAGCACAACAAAATGACGATTCTTCTATTTTGAACTTTTATAAACAGATGATTCGCTTGAAAAAGGCGCATGAAGTGTTTACCTATGGTCATTATGAGCTGCTGTTGAACGATGATCCGCAAATTTATGCTTACACAAGGGACTTGGATGGTGAAAAGGTACTCGTCATTACAAACCTTTCCGCTAAGCCGGCAGAATTCACAGGAGCACCCTTGGAATATACGAATTTAATGCTTCATAATTATCAAGTGAATGAGCATGAATTACTACATCAGGTGCCATTAAAACCATACGAAGCAAGAGTATATCGCGTATAGTAATGGGAAAAAGACGATTCGGAACCGAATCGTCTTTTAGTATTGTTCGTTACGCTGCTGCTTTAGGTTTCTTGCTGCCAAGTCCTTTGCCGCTCATTTTTCTGATATAAGGAACCACCCAGCGGTCTAAACCGATTCTTCCTGCATTATAACCAGCAGCCAAGATGATGAAGCCAAGGAAAATGTCTGTAGGGTTTGTGGAGACCGTTCCAGCTAGGAAGAAAGAGAAGTTCATTACTAAGCCGAAAACACAAGCAGCTGTTGTTAAGCAGCCCAAGAGAAGTCCTAAGCCAATTAATAATTCACCCCAAGGGACGATGAAGTTGAAGAAGTCAACGTTCGGCAGAGCGAAGCTTTTCAAAAACTCAACATACCATCCGTAAACCACGGCACCGTCCGGCCCCTTAACCGGGTTAGCTGTTACCCCTTTTAGAAATCCTGCCGCATCAAATCCGCCTGTTAGTTTGTGTAATCCTGCTGTGAACCAAGAATAGCCAAGGTATAAACGGATGACTGTTAAAAGGACCGCCGAGATTTTATTTTCTCTTAAAAATTTGTTAAACATTTTTCATTCCGCCTTTCCTTTTTTATTTGTTTCTTTCTACTTCCAATATATTGGAATTTTACATAAAAAACATGGTAATAGTGATAAGTTCAAAATTTGTTCGAAATGTTTTGACAAATGCATGAACAGCTTTCCTTTTTAAAAGAAAATGGTATCCCAATTTGGTCGGGATACCATTTTTAATTGCTATTGCAAAGCAGTTTTCTGTACTCTTTTTTTCGACGCTCCCACGGTTTCATGAGCCAACGTCTTAAGGCGAAGCATCCCCGCAGCCATTCATCTGCCCCTTGGGCCAGCCATATTCCTAACAGTCCTAAACCATAATGAATACCGAACAGATAACTTAAGGAAACTGCAATTCCCCACATCGATAACATGCCAATGATAACGGGGAAACGGACATCGCCGGCGGATTTGAGGGAACTCATCAGAACGATATTCATAGCCCTACCCGGTTCGACGAAAACAATTGCCCATAATACCGGCAGACCAATGGCAATGATGCTAGGATCTTTTGTGAAAGTTTCCAATAAAGGCGACCCAATCATGGCAATAATTACCGAAGTAATCAATGAGGCTGCCATGGAGACTTTTAAAGTGCGAATACCGCGATGCAGCGCCTTATCAAACCGTTTACCGCCAATGTACCGTGCCACAAGTAGCTGCGTTCCTTGGGCAATTGCTAGTGTGAACAAATAACAAAGCATATTAATATTTAGAATATAGACTCGGGCGGCAAGCGAAGCGGTCCCCATCGAGACTACGAAGCTAGTAATAACGAGCTGGGATAATTGATAAGAAAGATTTTCACCTGCTGATGGAACTCCAATCGAAAGCAGACTCTTAATATCTTCTTTCTTCGCTTTGAAAATATCACTGATTGCCAGCTTTAATGAAAGTCTGTCATACACTAAGTAGATTAAGGCACAAACAGCATAAGCGCGTGCCGCAACAATTGCCCATGATACACCGGTGACACCTGTAATCGGTAAGCCAAAAATCCCTGAAATGGCTAGGATATTTCCGCCAATGCTGATCAGGTCCATGACCACTGTCACGACCATTGATTCCTTTGTATACCCGTGACTCCTTAGAATGGCACTTAACGCTAGCGAAATCGATTCGAAAAAGAGGGAGATCCCGCAAATACGGACAAATGTAAGCCCGTAATCAAATACTTTTCCTTGAATGTCGAATAAACGTAATAAGTGTTCCCCAAAGAGGAAAACGATAATGGATATGATGATACCAAACCAAAAATTCAATCCGAATACCGACCGTGATAACTGTCTCGCCTGTTTCAGGCGGCCAGCCCCGAGATTTTGGCTAATTAATACGGTTGCGCCGATGGAAGTCACGGTGAAGACTAATATGAAAATGTTCAATAGCTGGTTGGCAACCCCCACTCCAGCTGCCGCGGCATCGGAGTAGTGACTTAACATAAATGTAGCCACAATGCCCATGCCCATATGAAGGGCCAGCTCAATAAAGAGCGGCCATGAAATACTGAATAGTGTCTGTTCTTGAAATTTGCTAGTTTGATCCTTCAAAGCTTTGATACTCCTTACCTTATTAGCCTAATAAAATTTAATAAATTCCATTGTACACTTAAGCTGCCAATAAAAATAGATGAATCAGACATAGGCATTCAAAAAACAACGTTTGCTCCGCTCCGCTCTTTTCCACAAAAAAACCCACCGGCTTTATCAAAAAAAAAATCGCCGGCAGGAATTTTTTTATAAAAATAATGTATCTAAACAAACGGTTTAGCAAAACAGCCCTACAGACCCCATTTCATGGCGACAGTTAAGGTGCAGCAGTTACCTGGTTGGTTTTGGTTTGTTTGAGTAGTTAGGATGAAGTTCACACCTGTTGGCGTAAACTTGGTAGTCACCGGGACTTTTAGGCCAATGGATTTAATCATTGTATCCACTTCTGCATTCTTCCCCTGCTGCGCTGCGGTCATCATCTTTTTCGCGAACCCAAGATTGCCTAATCGGTCTAGCAATATACTCCCTTGTTCCATTAGTATTCGAAATGATTTGACCGAGCTGGCAAATATCTTTGTATCCACCGCTGGATAACTTCGAGTGTATGGATAATTAACTAGATAAGGGATATAAGGATTCATCGGGGGAATGGGTGAATAGTGAAAAGGGTTATAGTACATCGTAACTCTCCTTCCATGTAAAAAGCACAAGGCAATATACGGTATGACATTTTGGGGCTTTTGTTACTTATTACCTTCCATGGACCGGAATGGCATTTGTGTAATGGGGCAGTCGTATCCGCCTTCAATGTGGGACTTGCGCGTGGATATAAGTTGTGTCCACGCGCTTTTCTTCGTTATTTGATATGAATATTGCCGCTGGTTAATTCAAGGTTTATTTTATACTTGCCGGAGCCATGTTTTCCTTTGATGCTCCTATGTTTATTTTCTTTAGAGGTCAATGGAATGTCACAAGTTATATTGCCGCTAGTCACATCCCCATTAAGGGTGAAATCGGCGTTTTTAGGCAGGTTTAGCCCAACACTTCCAGAGGTTACTTCAATATCAATGGGGTCCGTTAACTTATCGAGCTGAAAATTAAGCTTGCCAGAGGCTACATTTGCTTTGATTGCACCTGTATAGTGTTTGACATCAAGACGGCCGGAGCTTAAGTCAAACGAACCCGTTTCAGTTTTTAAGGAATCAATGTCAACATTTCCGGAAGCCCCGTTATGCTCAAACCGTTTGATGACCAGATTTTGGAGCTGCATGTTACCAGAACCGATATCTATTGTTAATTCCTCTAGTTTTACTGGGTTGCTCTTTGATTGACCAGTGAAATTTACATTCCCCGAACCCACCTTGATGTTCATGTTCCGGTCATATTTTTCAGGAATAAAGATTTTTAGCTTCTTCTTTTCCGAGGGGGTGAACCAGTTGAACCAATCAAACCCTTTGCTTTTAAGAGAAACCTCTACCTTATCTCCCTTTTCCGCGACTGTTAGTTTTTGTTTTCCAGTATAAACAACCTTTAAATCTTTCCGATCCTCCGGAATAATCATCGTATTGATACTTGAAATATTTACTTCAATCATGTCAATATTATCCGTTATCGAAGCCTTTCCGTCTTTATTGTTATTGTCTGAATTAAACCAATCAAACTGCAATGCCTGTGTATAGATAATATATAGCCCAGTGATCACCAATAAAAGAATCACGATTCTTTTCACTTTTTTCCATCCCCTTTTTCTAACATCTTCTATATAAATGATAAGAAATCCTTTGATATTCCTCAATGAACCTGAGAATTATTTGTTGCTACGACTAAAGATGTATTTGGAAGTCATCCCCTACTTCCTATTTTCGGGTTGCCGAAAGATTTTTATCATCCTTTGAAAACTAGTATGGCGTTCCACGCTCCATCTACAATGAAAATAATTTCAGAGAACTAGCCGGTGTCACCTAATTAAGGCGGTGTGAGCAGAGCTAGGCTTCACTTTATTCATAGTCCAATCATGTATATCAAATGCTAAACTTGTCCATACTAATTCGCTTTTGCGGAGCTCCGCCCCTTTTCCATAGAAAAGAAATTATGGTATCCTTTTTATGGAGGTGTTTCAGATGACAATTCAGAAAATGACACCAAGGGAGCTTCATGAAAGGCTGCAAGTTGATGAAAAGGTAGTTATCCTCGACGTCAGGGCAGAAGAAAAATACAAAGAATTTCATATAGAAGAAAGCCAAAACGTTCCAAAGTCGATTATTTTTCAAATGGACGAGAAAGAAGATGTACTGCTGGACCTGCCGAAGGACGAAGAAATTATCGTCACCTGTACAACGGGGAATTCCGCCGCAAAATGTGCAGGTATCCTCGATGCTCAACGCTATAAAGTAACTGTATTAGAAGGCGGCCTTACGGCATGGAAAGCATATTTGAGTTCGCTTGAAGACTAATTAGGAGAGACCTTACATGCTGCAAAAGCTAAATAAACAACTAGAGAAAATCATGCCGTTAATTACTCCAGTCAGCGTTGTGATAGGAGTATTGCTCAGCGCTTATCTGAAGGATTTTTCCTATTTAATCCCCTGGATTTTCGCCTTCATGACCTTCGCGGGGAGCTTAGGTTCCAATTTCAGATCATTAAAAGATGTCATAATCCATCCGTTTCCTATTTTTCTGGCGATGTTAATCTTGCATATCCTCATGCCGATTTGGGCATGGGGCATCGGGCATATCGCCTTTTCTGGTGACGCCTACACGATTACCGGTCTCATTTTGGGCATGGTCATCCCAACCGGCGTTACGAGCTTCATTTGGGTTTCCATCTACAAAGGGAACATTCCGCTAGTGCTATCCATTATATTAATCGATACCTTGCTATCGCCAATCATTGTTCCATTTTCGCTGTCAATGTTTATGGGAAAAACGGTTGAAATGGACTTCATCAGCATTATGAAAGGGCTATTGGGTATGATTGTGATCCCGTCCATAATTGGCATGTTTTTAAACCAGGCAACAAAGGGGAAGATTAAAGACCAATTAGGAACCCGCCTTGCTCCTTTTTCAAAAATCAGCCTTGGATTTGTGGTCATGCTTAACGGGGCAGTGGTTGCTCCTTATTTAAGGAATATCAATTTGAAACTAGTTGGTATTACGTTGACTGTCTTTATGATTGCATTTACTGGTTACTTGTTTTCCTTCCTCTTGGGCAAATTAATGAAAAGGGACCGAGATACTGTCCTTACACTGACTTTCACAGGTGGAATGAGGAATATTAGTGCCGGGGCCGTCATCGCCGTTGCCTATTTTCCCGCTTCAGTGGCTGTGCCAGTGGTTGTCGGCATGCTATTTCAACAAGTGCTGGCCTCAATCAATGGGCATTTTCTCGAGCGCTATTATCATAAAAAGGTGGAAAAACAAGAATCTATCGCATTTTAAAAAGGGTGTTTTATAAAATGAATGACTTAACAAACAAGGATAGCAGCCTTTTGTCAGGGGTGCAGGGCATCCAGTGGGCTGTCTTTATGCTTACAAATATTATCGCTGTGCCTGTAGTCGTCGGGGCGGCGTTTCATATGTCGCCGGCGGAAATTTCAACCTTTATGCAACGCATGCTTCTCGTCACGGGTGGAGCCACCTTAATACAAGTGCTTATTGGGCACCGCCTTCCCGTCGTTGAGGGCGCGGCTGGTATGTGGTGGGCCATCTTTATTCTGCTTGGTACGATGAGTGCCCCCGGGGACCAGGGAATCCTGCTGCAGCAATTAGAAATGGGCCTCATCATTGCCGGGTTATTTTTGGCCATCTTAGGTTTTTTACCGATTATTGAAAAAATACGTGTTCTCTTTACCCCAATAGTAACAGGCGTTTATTTAATCCTGCTCGTCAGTCAGCTGAGTGGTTCGTTTTTTAAAAGCATCCTCGGCATCACAGCTACCAATCATTTAAATGGGAAAATTACAGCCATTTGTCTTGCTGAAATCGTTATCATTTTACTTTTTTCATTAAAAGCAAAAGGTATCTGGAAAAGTATGGGGCCGCTCGTTGGAATTATTGTCGGCTGGGGCCTATTCCATTTGTTTGGATTACTTCATATTGGTAAGGCTTATGAGCCAACAAGCTGGTTTGCCATCCCGAAGGTATTAAGCTGGGGGGCGCCGGAATTTGATGTAGGGATTATCTTGACCTCTATTATTACTTCCATTGTATTGATTTCCAATGTGATTGCCAGCATTTTAGTTGTTGGAATTGCGCTTGAAAAAGAAATCCAGCCCAAACAATATCAAAAGGGGATTTTTGGCAACGGGGTCAACTTGTTCGTCTCGGGAATCTTTTCGGTGGTGGGGGTTGTTCCTTTGTCGGTTTCGGCAGGGTTTATTACAACAACAGGCATTAAAGCGAAGCGTCCCTTGATTATAGGTGCGGTAATGATTATGGTCATTGGCTTTTTCCCCTATATCGGCGGATTTCTGTCAACCCTGCCATTGGAGGTTGCCTATGCATCCTTATTTATTCCTTTCTCGCAAATGATGGGTTTTGGAATTCGTGACCTGATGGGGCAGGAACCTTCATCACGAAATTTATTAGTCATCGGTCTTTCGTTAATGGTCGGAATTGGAATGATGTTTATGCCGACGACCGCCTTTGAAACGGTCGCACCATGGCTGCGCAATATTATTGCCAATGGGCTCTTAGTCGGACTCATGTTTTGTTTATTGCTTGAGCATGTGATTTTTCGGGAAAAGAAGAGTGCTGTAAGTACAGATAATTAGAAGTTCAAAAGGAAATTCCCCTCGCAATGCTAGTGAGGGGAATTTCTTTTTTTACGATTTTATCTACGTATCGTTATTCTTCTTTCGATAATTCCTCTTCAAAGAAAAAGGTATTTGGATGTTCATTGACAGTATAAGAGTACCTTTTCATGTTTTTTACATATTGACTTTTAAATATGGTTACGGATTCACCGGAAGCGCGGATATTTACTTCATCACCACTAGCATACAAACTTTTCTTCATTCACTCATCCCTCTATTGTTCATTTTTAGACAAACCTTATTATTTAAGTTTGACAGACCCGCCTGCTTTTATCCAGTTCATTGGCTGGATATTTTATTTTCCAATCCCACACAAACAAAAAATTATATAGAATCAAACTGGATGTCAGGCAAACGGTCACATTGTCCGGCACTGAAAAGAGGTTTGAATGCCGGTGGAGGCCGAACCTTTTAGTGTCAAACCTTTTAGTGTCAGGCACCATTCGGAATCATAAATGTTTGTAACGATGATTTTTAGTAAAGTATAATGAAATTAACATAGAAATGACCTTGGGAGGTACTTATGAAAAAACTCTTTGTGGACAAAACGATTGAAATCAATGCCCCAGCTTCAAAGGTGTGGGAGGTCCTGACGATTAGTGAATATAATTGCCAATGGGCAACTGAGTTTTCAAGCGGCGGACCACAGTTTCACCTTGAATCATCTTGGGAAATGGAAAGCCCAGTCCTTTGGAAGGGGCAGGACGGATCCGTTATTGTCGAAGGAAATGTCACTGCTCTTGACCGGAATAAACTACTTCGCTTTACCGTATTTGATGTTCGAAGTCCGGAAAGACCGCCATTGACAGATGAAGATGGCATTACCTTTGAATTGACAGAAGGTAATGGGAAGACGAACCTTCATATTTTACAAGGGGATTTTTCTGTAATGACGGATGGAGAAATCTACAGAGATGCAAGTGCTGAGATTTGGGACAAGGTGTTGCCGAAGGTAAAAGAACTGGCAGAGACAATCTAAGCATGCTAGATAATATTGGAGCTGGGGATCGCGGAGTCCCTGGCTTTTTCCGTTATAAATTAAATTTAAGTGGTCCACTATAATTTATGTTAAGATTTTATTAAAAAGAGGTCTTCTAACTATGAATATTATTGATTTGCATTGTGATGCACTAATGAAACTCCAAGAAGCTAAAGGGGCATTACGGTTTGCAGATGCGCCTGAATTACAAACGAATAAAACGCGATTACATCTTGGCCAAGTCAAGGTCCAGTGCTTTGCCATATTTATTGAACCGGAAATTAAGGGAGACCAGAAATTTCAAGTGGTCCTCGAGCAAATCGATTATTTTTACAAAGAAGTGCTCGGGAAAAATCCGGATATGGTCCATATTAAAGAATGGTCCGATTTTGACCGGCTGAAACTAGGTCAGATTGGAGCGATGTTAACACTTGAAGGCGTCGATCCGATTGGCAACGATTTAGCAAAGCTCCATATTCTTTATCGGTTGGGTGTTCGTTCCGTTGGTTTGACATGGAACCAAGCGAATCTGGCTGCAGATGGTGCCGGAGAACCGCGCGGCGGAGGGCTGACGCTGTTTGGAAAAGAAATTGTTGCTTTTAATAATGAGCATCAAATTCTAACAGATGTTTCCCATTTAAGCGATAAGGGAATTTGGGAGGTCATTGAGCTAGCTAAGTACCCGATCGCCAGTCATTCTAATGCCAGGGCACTTTGTCATCATCCACGCAACGTAACAGATGAACAAGCGAAAGCAATGTTTGCCAAAGGCGGGCTGATTCATGTTGTTTACCATCCACCTTTTGTAAAAGAATCGGGAGAGGCGACGATTTCAGACCTGGTGAAGCATATTGATCATTTTTGCGCATTGGGCGGAGTGAAGCAAATTGGATTGGGGTCGGATTTCGATGGTATTTCCACCTTTATCACTCATTTAGAGGACGCCTCGAAAAGCCAAAATCTTATAAATGAACTGTTAAAACATTATAAAGAGGAAGAAGTAAGAGGCTTTGCCTGTGAAAACTTCCTGAATCATCGACCAGGGATAGAACGATGAGAGACCCGGGGGCAGCTTCGTGAGGAGCATCCAATTATGAACCAGTTATTTGCGGCCGCAGCCGAAGCAGCAGAGGAAGCCATTCTTAATTCGCTGTCACAAGCAGCCACAACTACAGGAAGATTGGGACGGGTAGTAAATCATCTTAATTTTTACAAAGAGGAGTAAAGACATTGTACCTAACAATAACAGAAACAGCAGAATATTTATCGGTTCCAGAGGAAACAGTCAAAAGCCTGATCCAACAAAAGAAAATTCGTGCCCTATTTGATGGCAACGAATATTTAATTTATAAAGACCAATTCACAACCCACCTAAAACAAGTAGAAAAATATAAATATTTAGTCGAGGAAATCCTCAGTGAACCCATCCCGGAAGATCTCGATATAAAGGATGAGGATTAAGGGCAGTAAAAAGTCCATAAAACGTGAGGCAATAATATGAAAAATATTTTCTTAAAAAGAGTCTATGAACCTGTTGACGAAGCCGACGGGCAGAGAATTTTAATTGACCGGCTCTGGCCGCGGGGAATATCGAAAGAGGAAGCTAGATTGACCTATTGGCTCAAGGATGCGGCACCAAGCACCGAGCTAAGAAAATGGTTCGGACATCTGCCTGAGCGGTTCGAGGAATTTCAAAGCCGCTACCTTCATGAGCTTCGCACAAATGAACAGCAATCCCTTGCTGTAGACCAAATTATTGAATGGTCTTCAAATAGGCCGGTGACACTGCTGTATGGAGCAAAAGATCCAATACATAACCACGCACAGGTTTTAATGGAAGAATTGATCTTTAGGATGGACAAATAGACGAAAGCAATAAGAGTACCAAAAGGAGGCTGAAGGTTCAGCCTCCTTTCATGTTACTAATTTACATGATCATTTATAAATGAGAGGGGAAAAATCAACATGGAAGGATTCGAGTCCGATTTTTTTTATGTCTTTTTTCAAAAGGTTCAGGTAAGTGAACTAGAATAAGGTAATTTTTTGGAATGAAAATCAAAAATACCGAGAATATAACTAGAAAAGAAGGGTGGTGTGGTATCTATGGTCAAAGAGAGTTTTTTTATCTTATTAAGTCTGTTTTGTTTCTATCCTGCCATATCAGGATTTGCTGAGACAAATGGTGAAAACACGGTGTCAGCTATATTGACTGCTAAAGTAACGACAACGATTGAACCTGCTGGTGAACAAGGAATGCCAATAAGTAATGCTCGATTAGTTGTTATTAATTCATTAGGAAAGATTATTGCGACTAAGCTGACAAATTCCAAGGGAGAAGCAACATTACCTGTTATAGCCCCTAAAGATTTAAGATTTCCTATGAAGAATATGGGGGAGGTAACCGTAATTGCCGTTGCAAATGGATATAACGAACATATCGACTTCAGTGTTCCAATTAATGAATATAACGATCATACTGGAAGAGTTTCCATATCACTTTGGAAGATAGACCCTAAGAGACGAAATGAACCACAATTTCTTAACGCTAGTTTTCATCGGTTTACTGTTTTTGACATGCTTGATTATTATGCTGCGAAAATAGGGTTAAAGAGGCAGTATATCAATGATGAATCTATAGCTCCTGCTCCATGGGGGCCTGCAATGACATTGGAATAATGATGATTATCTTTATTTGGGAAAGGTCTGAAAAGAAAAGGAGCGCTCAAAGTCGATAAGAGAGATTCATAAAGCCCAAAACTCCCGAAAAGAGTATTGAACGGTAAGAATGAGAGGGTTATTCTGCCCGAAAGAGCGGAAAAATGGGCCGAACGGGGGAATGGGAGGGTTATTCTGCCCGAGAGAGCGGAAAAATGGGCCGAACGGTAAGAATGAGAGGGTTATTCTGCCCGAGG
>NZ_BCVI01000064.1 GCF_001591665.1 Neobacillus soli NBRC 102451
AGGGTTATTCTGCCCGAGAGAGCGGAAAAATGGGCCGAACGGTAAGAATGAGAGGGTTATTCTGCCCGAGAGAGCAGAAAAAGGGTGTGAACGGTAAGAATAAAGCCCAAAACTCTCAAAAAAGTACCGAACGGTCGTTATAAGCGGTCCTTCCTTATCCCTCCAAAGGACCCTCCCGTCACTTTCTAATCTTTACGGAAACGCCCCACCACTTCCATGGTTTGCATGATGTTGACAAATGCCTTAGAATCTACAGTTCTAATGGTATGCTTCGTTTCATTTAATTCGAATTTTGTAATCACAGTAGTTAACACTTTTTTAGGCTTATGAGTATATGCCCCTTCCGCATTTGTTACCGTAACCCCCCTGGCATGCAGCCGAAGTAATGCCTCAGTTAGCTCCTCATATTTTTCCGTCACTATCGTTAAGGTCAATTTATTATGAGTGGTGTAAACCATATCCACGGCACGGCCGGCGACATAAATAGCAATCACTGTGTATAGTGTGATATTCCATCCAAAAATCAGCCCGGAAATCCCCACCACTAAAAGATTCATACAGGTATTTAAAAAGCCAACCTGCATGTTCTTTTGCTTGGCAAGCGTTAGACTGATAATATCGGTTCCGCCCGTCGACCCTCCCAGCCGAATGATAATACCCACGGAGATTCCATAAAGGGCGCCGCCAATAATGGATGAAAGAAGAATATCGCGGCTAATGGCATGAATCGGAATGAATTTCATGCTAAAGGACAAAATGACCACCGCGTAACCAGTAAGCAAAACAAATCTTTTTCCTAAGAATTTCAATCCTAGAAAAAACAATGGAAGATTAATCGCTAAAATAACCCAGCCGGTATTGATTTGTGAAAAATGATGAATAAAAAAGGCAATGCCTGTTACCCCGCCGGAGGTTAGCTTATGGGGAATAAGGAAAATATTAAAGGCAAATCCGAAAAGCATTGAACATAATCCAATGACGATCATTTGAAAAATTAATCGAAACAAACGAAACACCTCTATTATTTTTTTGCTTATTATAGTTTGAGTCAATCATGCAAGTTTTAATGATAGCAATTTGTCAAAAACACCTTTTTAACAAGCAAAACAAAAACGCCTTAGCAAAAAGGCGTTTACAAGGTTTATAAATAGTTAAATCACATATATAAATACACTAAGAAAATGAGCCAGGCTTCCAAGCAAAATAAAAATATGGAAAATTTCATGAAAGCCCATGTATTTTGATTGTAAAAACTTCGGCTTTGCTCCGTAAATGACCCCGCCGATGGTATAGAAAATTCCGCCAAGGATTAGTAGAAACAAACCTACTGGGTTTAAACTTCCGGTTAGCGGCGAGAAGACAAACACAATCATCCAGCCCATCGCTAAATACAAAGCAGTCGAAATCCAGCGCGGGCAATTAAACCAAACCATTTTAAAAACAACTCCGCTTAATGCAACCGCAGCAATGATCGAAAATAGAATCGCACCCGTCCTTCCATTCAAGCTAATAAAACAAAAAGGCGTGTACGTACCGGCAATTAGTACAAAAATCATTGAATGGTCAAGTCGTCTTAAAAAGGCTATCACCGTATCCCGGGCAATGACCATGTGATAGGTGGCCGATGCCGAATAAAGCAGGATCATGCTTACGCCGAAGATGATAACCGCCGTGATGGTCAAAGGTGAGGTTGTTGTCATGGCGGCCTTGATCACCATCGCAAGCAGTCCGACAAATGCCAAAACAGCTCCTGCTAAATGGGTCAGTCCATTGATAGGTTCCCGAATATAATTATTCATTTTAAATGCCCCCTAGCACAATATGTAGTTTTGATAACTACATATAATAATACTAACATATTCACATCTAGTCAACACCCAAATAGTTAGGTATAATAAAAAATATTACGTTAATGAACGGGGTTTTTACAATGGAACATATCAATCAAATTATCGATCAACTTGGCCTAGAGACGAGTTTAACTTTGGAAGAAATTCCAAATATAGATTTATATATGGACCAAGTGATTCAATTATTCGAAAATAAATTTAATGATACAAAGCGGAATGAGGATGAAAAAATCCTTACCAAAACAATGATTAATAACTATGCAAAAGGAAAGCTTATTTTTCCGATTCAAAATAAGAGATATTCGAAAGAGCATCTGATCCTAATGAGCTTGATTTACCAACTTAAAGGGGCACTTTCCATCAATGATATTAAGGTAACCCTTGATGGCGTTAATAAGAAGATTATCAAAGAGGAGGTAAATTTAGATTCTTTCTATTCTAGTTATCTGAATCTAACGAGCCAAAATGTTGCGGACTTTAAAGGGGACATAGAGGAAAGAGTGAAGGACGTTAAGGAAGAAATTACTGAGAATGAAAAAGGAAATTCTCCCTATCTTGAGCAGGTGCTGATGATTTCTTCGCTTGTGCATATGAGTAATTTGTATCGAAAAGTGGCGGAAAAGCTTGTCGATGACATCGTTGTTGAAAAGGAAGGAAAGCGTCAAAAGTGATGATTGACGCTATTCTTTGGTATCAATACTAATATCCTTGATGCCTGACCCGACTTCAATTTTATTAGATGAGCAATTTTGAATTTTTATAGAATCCGCCCGATTGTCGCCCCCATAGACTTTTATTGCGGCCCCGGCTTTTATAAAATCTTTGACGGAAATATGATTCAAAACCACATTTCTGGCCCGATACTGAACGGCAATCAGCGGGTTCCCTTTGTAGTCATAATCGGGGTCACCAAGTAAGGTGAAGTGGTTAATGACGACATTTTTATATGCGGAAACCACCATCCCACGTGGTGTCGAATCTTTATATAAATCAGAAAAAATTGGGGCAATGGCGGCAAGATGTACTGCGCTGATGTTGAAAGCTGATTTCGATTCCGTATCGCTGCTTTTGTGATGGCCGATATGGCGAAAATTATAGGACCGGTTATCATTCACAGAAATATGGCCAACGATTGTGATGTTGGAAGCGGCAGAGGAATTTTGATGGGCCTTAATTTCCACCCCGCCAAAGCACCTTGCAGTAGAATTATTTACTAGCAAGACATTTCTTGAGCCATCATCAATTTCAAAACCATTGGAATTTGAAAAACCTCTTCGATGGGCTCGGCCACTTGTGTCGCTCATATGGCAGCGAGAGATAAAAATATAATCGCTATGGTGGGTGGTAATTCCGTCATCGCCGAACCCATAACCAGTTAAGTTGTCGAGCCAAACATACTTGCTCCCGCCTCGGGCACGATAACCGTCGCCAGCATAATTGTACAGTGTCGACGAAATATCAAAACAGTGAAGCCCCGGATTCATTGCTTCGACATCTTTGACCCAGCCATAGGTAACATTTGCGTAGGTCAAACAACTTGAATGATTGCCCCACGTACTTGTTTTTGCGACATCGCCAAGCCTTTCCAAATTCCAGTCCAAGGTCATACCCCGAACGAAAAGATGGTGATTTCCACGCCAATGGTTTGAGTTGGTTATCAATCTAGTACCTTTAACAGCCTGATCATGCAGCCGAATAGTTGTGACTCCTTTTCCAGCTCCAACGAGCAAGACGCAGGATGGCAGACGGATTCCCTTAACGATAAATACACCCGGAGGTACAACCACCTTTACCAGTCCACGGCCGATTGCCTTTTTAAAAGCAGCTGTGGAGTCAGTTTTTCCGTCACCGACAGCACCAAAATCTGCAACATTCACTTCCTTTGTTATATTTTCCCTCAAACGGTCATATTCTCGATCCAGCTTGTCTTTCCAATCAGGAATCACATTCCCTTCAGCATCCATAAAAATCCGCGTTGGTGCTAAAATCAGTGAACGTTTAGCTGAAAGACGGAATAATCCCCCCTGAATTTTTTTTGAAAATGAAAGCGGATGTCCTTTTACAGTGAATGATGAACTTGGATTCTCCCGGCATTGCTCAAATAATTGTTCCGTTTCTTGGAGCACCTGTTTCATATCAAGACGTTTTCCGGTAATTTCAGCAAGCAGCTCTTTATTTTTCCGCGGGTCATGGGTTTTATCGTATATAGTCATTTTTATTCACTCCCAAAGAAGCCTGTTACGACCTATTATAGCCTGTTGAACTAGTAAAGGAAAAAGTACCGTTTTTGTCGAAGTTTAGGTAAGGGCTAAAGATGTTTATACTGTAAGCTGAAATTAGAAGTAATTAAGAAGTGGAGTTGAAAAAAATGGGAACCACGATTGCAATGTTTGTTATCGCAGCAAGAGAGGGAAATCAAGCAAAAAATTTTTACGAGAGTCTATTTAATTGGAAGATTACCGATGTTGGGCCGTTATTGCAGATTTCGGATGCTGGATTGAGCGGTCATATTCTCAAATGGCCGCATAAAGACCACCCGACGCATGTGAGTGTGTATGTTAATGTTGACAATATACAGGAATGTTTGGTAAAGGTCGAGGAAATGGGCGGGACAGTGATCCTCCCAGAAATGGCGGTCCCAACAGGTGGTTCGATTGCCCAATTCGTCGACCCCGACGGGATTATTGTTGGAATTCATCGAAGTGACAAGCAGAAAGAGGATCAAAGAAAAGATACTAGAGCATTAAATCACATCGGCTTTTTTGAAATTGCCGCAAGAGAAGGGCATCGTTCTCAACGGTTTTATGAGACAATTTTCAATTGGAAGATTACCGATGATGGACCTGTTATGAGTATTTCTGAAGAAGACGCTGGGTTAGATGGCCATCTTTTCAATTGGACAAGGGAAGAGCAACCCTATTTGACCTTGTATATTAATGTGGAAAACATATCAGCTTCCTTGGAAAAAGTAACCCAACTAGGCGGGAAAGTGATCATACCAGAAACAGCCATTCCTGATGGCAGATGCTTTGCCAAATTCCTGGATCTTGATGGAAATACCATTGGTATTTATAGCGGTAAATAATTTAATAGTAATTAAACCGGGCCCTTTCTAAGATCCCGGTTTTTTATATGAGGTGAAACAAACGATGGATAAAATTTAGAAAAAGAAAAATACTAACAGTTGTTCGGAGGTGTAATCAATGGAACAAAAGGATTATGAAAGAATTTATGAGGAATATAGACAGCAAAGTGAGCAGCAAGCTCAAGTGGAAGCGGGTCTTGGTAATAACGATGGAAAAGAAGAGTTTGTGGCCGTAAGGAAAAACGGTGATGGTGATATTATTGGGTTTAAGACGAGTAACGGGCGGGAACTTGATTATATAACAGCCTTAGCTGAAGCGAAGGCTGGTAAGCTGGCAAACGTCGATGTCTTTCATAAATATGGGCGAGATATCATCAGAAGCGAACCAGACGGTATTAAGGAAAATAATCTTGATCATTTACCAGAGTTTTAATTAACAAGGAACTGAGTGGTATGACGATACTGCTCAGTTTTGTATGGAGAAGGGGCGAAGCTGCGCCAACTTATATAGAAAGGGCTACATGTATGCCAATTGAATACTTAATTATCATTCTGATGTGGGTAATAGGTGTTATTTCCTTTGTGAAATTTACGCCAAAAAATCACCACAGAAGGGTAATCTTTGCAGTCTTGGTTTGCCAATCACTCACTTGGTTAAATACTTTATTTCATGTGAAATTCAACTTACTTTCATTTCCAGTCCGGGAATTACCTAAAGCAACCGACGTGCTTGTTACTACTGAGTATTTATTTTATCCACTTGTTTGTGGATTTTACATAATTTCTGTGCCGAAAAAAGTAAACAATTATCTGCGTCCTTTCTATTTATCCCTATGGGTTTCAGGGTTAACTATTTTTGATGTAATAATTGAAAAATACACCAACCTGATCGTTTACGTTCATTATGACTGGTACTGGACATGGCTCGACTTTTTTTGTTTGTTTGCAGTCGTCAACATCATCTATCATTGGTTTTTTAAAGAGAAAGCACAACCTCGGGAAGATAAGGAGGCTACCCGATGAAAGTAGATTGGATTATTTTGATTTTCGTATGGATTCTTACCTTCGCATTGATTTTTATTATCCCAAGAAATAAAAGACGATTAGCGATTGTTGCCTTTCTTTTTAAACAAGTAATTACTTGGATTGTGGGATTAGTTGTTGTCCAATACCATTTGCTGTCCTATCCTGTCCGGCTTTTTTCAACGGTCAATCGTTCTAGTTTTACCTACGAATATTTCGTGTACCCAGTGATATGTGCCATTTTCAATTCATTTTACCCTAATTTGCGCAAGCCCATGTTTAAATTCTTTTACTACTTTGCATTCTGTACCATTCTTACCATTCCTGAAGTTATTTTAGAGAAAAAGACAGATTTAATCCATTATATTCACTGGACATGGTATTGGACATGGATCACATTATTAATCACTTTTGTGATGACAAGATACTTTTGTGTTTGGTTTTTCAATGGTTTTTCAAAGGATATGAATTGATTCTTATACTTTGCAACGATTATAATAGGTAAATTCAAGGAATACTTTCACCAGAGGTTTTTTCCATAGTAAGAAAAATCAAGCGCAAGAAAAACTGTTAAAGGGGTAATTCAATGCATTGGTATGAAAAGTTGAATCAGTATTTTCCCATTGAAGAGATGAAGTCAAGAGAGCACATGGAGAGCTTACTTAAAGAGCGCTCGGACATCTACCATAAAGATGAAGGTCCAAATCATGTATTGATGTATGCAGAGCTAGACAATTTTGTATTTATTGATTATCTTTTCGTTTCAAGTAATGCTCGCGGCCAGGGACTTGGCCATAAACTCTTGGAAAAATTAAAGCGAAAAGGAAAGCCAATCATCCTTGAAGTGGAACCCGTCAACTATGATGACAGCGATACTGAAAAAAGGCTCCATTTTTATAAACGTGAAAAATTTGGGCATGCCGGGTCAATTGGATATGAGAGAAGATCCTTAGCGACAAATGAAGTTAATAAGATGGAAATCCTCTATTGGGCGCCCAATGATGAGTCGGAAGAAATGATCTTTGAGGCCATGAAAAAAACGTATGATATGATACATACCTATAAAGATCAACATTTTTATGGCGAATCCTATGAGCCGGTCGAAGAGGTCCTGACCTTTAGCGAAGAACCAGAGAATAAAAATATTTTAGAAGAGCTTTAGGTTGAAAAAAATGAGCCTGGATTCCCAGGCTCATTTTCACGCTTACTTATGCGCAAGTTCGTATTGCTTAATTTTATCCTCATAGCTTAAGGTAACGCTGATCTCATCCCAGCCGTTAAGGAGCATTTCTTTAGGATATGGAGCGATATCAAATTTTACCTCGAAGCCTTCGTTATCATAAACCACTTGATCCTCAAGGTTCACACTTAGGGTGTACTCCTCGGATTCAGCCATTTTCATTATGGTTTGGACTTGTTCTTCACTAACTTGAATGGCGAGAATGCCATTTTTTACACAGTTGTTTTTAAAAATATCTGCGAAACTAGTGGCAATTACTATTTTGAAGCCAAAATCCTGGACAGCCCACGGTGCATGCTCACGTGAGGAGCCGCAGCCAAAGTTTTCACCGGCGACCAAAACCGATGCACCTTTGTATTTCGGATCATTCAGCGAAAAATCTGGGCGTGGATTTCCATCGTCATCAAAGCGCCAGTGATAAAACAGGAATTGTCCAAAGCCACTGCGCTCAATCCGCTTTAAAAATTGCTTCGGAATAATTTGATCAGTATCAATGTTAGACCGGTTTAATGGGTAAACGAGACCTTGATGAATGCGTAGTGGTTCCATTTTTTAAAAAACCTCCTGTGCAGTAAATTGACGGACGTCAACGAAGTGACCGGCTACAGCGGCGGCAGCTGCCATTTCTGGGCTGACAAGATGGGTACGTGCACCGTTTCCTTGGCGCCCTTCGAAATTACGGTTGGAAGTAGAGGCACAGCGTTCTCCCGGTGGAATGATATCATCATTCATCGCCAGGCACATACTGCATCCGGCTTCGCGCCATTCAAAACCTGCTTCCTTAAAGACTTCGTCAAGGCCTTCCTTTTCCGCGGCAAGCTTGATACTACAAGAACCAGGAACCACGATGGCAGTAACAGCAGGATTAACCTTGCGGCCGCGAACAACTTCAGCGGCATTGCGTAAGTCGCTTAACCTGGAGTTGGTGCAGGAACCAATGAAGACATGGTCTATTTTTACACTTGAGATTGGCTGACCTGCATCAAGACCCATGTATTCAAGTGCACGGTTAATTTCATCCTTCTTGCTAGGTTGATCCACTTGATCCGGATTTGGAACATTTGCTGTAATCGGGATACACATGCCGGGGTTTGTTCCCCATGTAACCTGAGGTTCAACTTCGGCTGCTTCAATCTCGACAACAGCATCATAGACGGCACCAACATCCGTGGCAAGCTCTTTCCACTGTGCCACCGCTTCCTCGAAGGCGGCGCCTTGTGGGACATGTCTTCTTCCTCTTAAGTATTCAAAAGTGGTTTCATCTGGAGTGATGAGTCCTGCTCTAGCCCCAGCTTCGATTGACATATTACAAACTGTCATTCGCTCTTCCATGGAAAGGGAGCGAATTGCTTCACCTGTGTATTCCATCACATAACCGGTTCCAAATTGGACACCAAATTTCCCGATAATCGCGAGGATTAAATCCTTGGCGGTTACACCTGTTCCAAGTTTCCCATTCACTTTTACATTAAGCGTTTTTGGAGGCGCCTGCCATAGTGTTTGTGTGGCAAGGACGTGCTCGACCTCGCTTGTTCCGATTCCGAACGCGAGAGCACCGAATGCCCCATGTGTGGACGTATGGCTATCACCGCAAACGATAGTTTTTCCGGGCTGGGTGAGGCCAAGCTCCGGACCAATTACATGGACAATTCCATTATCGGGGTGATGAATGTCAGCAAGTGTAACGCCGAATTCCTGACAATTTTGTTGCAAGGTATCTATTTGTTTTTTCGAAATTGGGTCATTGATGACAAGACGCTGGCGGGTTGGAACATTATGATCCATCGTCGCAAAAGTAAGGTCCGGACGGCGTACCTTGCGCTCGTTCATTCGTAAGCCCTCAAATGCTTGAGGGGAGGTCACTTCGTGAACAAGATGCAAATCTATATAAAGTAAATCCGGCTTTCCTTCTTCTTGTTGGACAACATGCTGTTCCCAAATTTTTTGGATAATCGTTTTTGGTGTATGCATAGCTTCCTTCCTCACGTTTATAGATTTATTAAGGCGGATACCGGGTGCCCACTGGCGGATAGCCCACTCCAATCAGCGGTTACCTCATTTACATTAGGGAAAACCGCCAGGTATCATTCAGCCTGACGGGGATTCCTGCTCAAAAATAGCAGCTGGCGATACATTTTGAAGCATTTTGCGACCGGATATAATTAACAATCAAGTTGGTCATTTCTGCAGTTCCGACAAGGCGCCCATCTGCAACTTGCAGGTCACCTGTATGGAAGCCGGCATCAAGCACCGATTGAACAGCGTCTTCAATTACCTTTGCCTCATTCTCCAATTGGAATGAATATCTGAGCATGAGGGCAGTAGACAAAATCATCGCGACTGGATTGGCAACGCCTTTGCCGGCGATATCTGGTGCAGAGCCATGAACGGGTTCATAAAGACCGACACCATTTTCATTTAAACTGGCAGAAGGGAGCATTCCAAGCGATCCTGTTAAAACAGAGGCCTCATCACTTAGGATGTCACCAAATAAATTCTCGGTAACGATGACGTCGAACTGAGTAGGGTTCGTAATTAATTTCATTGCGGCAGCATCAACTAACACATGTTCAACGAATACATCTGGATACTGAGCCTTTTTCTCTTCGACAACCTCGCGCCATAGCTTGCTGGATTCCAGCACATTTGCTTTATCCACCGAAGTAAGACGACCGTGGCGGCCTTGGGCAGCTTGGAAGCCTTTGTCTACAATTCTTTCAATCTCTTGGCGGGAATAGGCAAGCGTGTCAACCACAAAGTTGCCGTTGTCACGGCGCTCACTTGGTGTTCCAAAATAAAGCCCGCCTGTTAATTCACGTACGATAAGGAGGTCGCTTCCAGCGACGACTTCTTCCTTTAACGGTGAAGCATGGAGGAGGTTCTTAAATCCCTTGATTGGCCTTAAGTTTGCATATAAATCTAGCGCCTTTCGGATTCCAAGTAAACCTCTTTCAGGACGTAAATGGGAAGGGTTGTTATCCCATTTAGGCCCGCCAACGGCACCAAGTAATACTGCATCTGCCTGCTTGCAAGCATCAACCGTTGTTTCCGGAAGAGGAGTGCCGTACTGGTCTATGGCTGCTCCTCCGATTTCGTGGGTTTCGAAGTTAAAAGAGTGATTATATTCTTCAGCAATGGCATGTAACACATCTTTTGCAGAATGAATAACTTCCTTACCTATCCCATCACCGGGAAGTAAAACAATGTGTTTTTTCATTAGAAGCAACCTCCTTATTTTTTGTTTTAAATGTTATAAAATGGCCGTTTCTTTAACGGCTGCTTTTTGGTTGAAGAAAACACGATTGACAGCATTCAAAAACGCTTTAGCCGAAGCCTCTAATACATCCTGTGCCGAGCCGCGGCCGCTTACTGCTGCACCGTTTACGGTCATTTTTACATGGACCTCTGCAAGGGCATCCCGACCTTGGCCAACCGAACTTAATCTAAAATCAGTAAGATGAATTTCTTCTTTTATCAGCGCCTCTAACGTGTTCATAAGTGCTTCAACACTACCGGACCCTGTCCGAGCTGTTTCGACTCGGATTCCCTCCGGTGTGGTAAGCGCGACAGTGGAAGTAGGGAGGTTAGCTGAACCGTACTGGACTTGAAAAGCAACCAGCTCATATTTTTTCACATCAACGGTGGTTGTTTGAATATCCGTTAAAATTGTAAATAAATCCTCGTCCGTGACTTCTTTTTTTCGATCGGTTAATTGTTTAAAAGCGGTAAATGCCTCAAGGATTTTTTCGTCCGATAGTTCAAAGCCCATCTGCTCAATTTTGTCTTTAAAGGCGTGCCGGCCGGAGTGTTTCCCAAGGACTAAGTCATTGGATTTGACCCCAACTAATTCAGGCGTAATAATTTCATAGGTCAACGTATTTTTTAAGACGCCGTCCTGATGAATCCCGGACTCATGGGCAAAGGCATTTTTTCCAACAACCGCTTTGTTAGGCGGAACCATCATGCCGGTAAAGCGGCTGACTAAGTCGCTGGTGCGCTTGATTTCTTTTAAAACAAGATTGTTTGAAAAATTATACTTATCTTTACGGATATTTAGGGCAACTGCAATTTCTTCTAGGGCAGCGTTTCCGGCACGTTCACCAATGCCGTTAATCGTACCCTCCACTTGGGTAACTCCGTTTTCGATAGCTGCTAGGGAATTGGCAACGGCCATCCCTAAGTCATCATGACAATGGCAAGATAATGCCGCCTTATGAATATTTGGAACGTTTTCTCTGATATAGCGGAACATCCGTCCATATTCTTCCGGTGTTGTATAGCCGACTGTATCGGGAAGATTGATCACTGTTGCACCGGCATCGATGACCTTCGTAATAATTTGAACAAGGAAATCTAAGTCCGACCGAGAAGCATCTTCCGCTGACCATTCTATATGCGGGAAATTCCTTTTAGCATAAGAAACCATATCTACGGCTATTTGCGTGACTTGCTCAGGCGTCTTTAGCAATTTATATTTCATATGGATAGGGGAGGTTGCAAGGAAAACATGCAGCCTAGGTTCTTGTGCATCTTTTAAGGCATCCCACGCAATGTCAATGTCCGATTTTGTCGCTCTGGCCAGGCCTGTAATGGAAACGTTTTTGATTGTCCGGGCAATGGCTCTTACCGCTTCAAAATCTCCTTGTGAGGAAGCCGGGAAGCCGGCCTCCATAATGTCAACGCCAAACCGTTCAAGCTGTCTGGCAATTTCTAATTTTTCAAGCTGGTTTAAATTCACACCAGGGGACTGTTCTCCATCACGTAAGGTTGTATCAAAGATGTTAACGTGAACCATTTACCACCACTTCTTTCTTTGCATTGATTGGTTTTTTAATAAATGGCATTAAGGCACGTAGCTCGCGGCCGACCTTTTCAATTTGATGATTATTTTCACTGCGATTGATGGCATTAAATTGCGGGCGATTTGCTTGATTCTCAAGGATCCAGCCCTTTGCAAACACACCGGTTTGGATATCTTTTAAAACGTCTTTCATGCGTGCTTTTGTATCCTCATTTACGACACGTGGTCCAGAAACGAAATCTCCCCATTGCGCCGTATCGGAGATCGAATAACGCATGTTTTCAAAGCCGCCTTCATATAAAAGGTCCACGATTAATTTCAATTCATGTAAACACTCAAAGTACGCAACTTCTGGCTGATAACCAGCTTCTACAAGTGTTTCGAAGCCTGCTTTAATTAGGGCTGTTGTGCCGCCGCAAAGTACGGCTTGCTCTCCGAATAAATCTGTTTCCGTTTCTTCTTGGAATGTTGTTTCTAATACACCTGCACGGGCAGCTCCAATCCCTTTTGCATAGGCAAGGGCAACATCACGTGCTTGACCACTGTAATCCTGATAAACAGCGTAAAGGGCAGGGACACCAGCGCCTTCGGTATAGGTACGACGAACTAAATGACCAGGACCTTTAGGTGCGACTAAGAATACATCCACATCAGCTGGAGGTACGATTTGGCTAAAATGAACGTTGAAGCCATGGGCAAAAACTAAAGAATTGCCGGCCTCAAGATTTGGTTTAATACTTTCTTCATACACCTTTGGCTGCATTTCGTCCGGAAGGAGAATCATTACTACATCTGCTGCAGCGGTTGCCTCGGCAACGGAGCGGACATCAACACCATCTTCCACGGCCTTATCCCATGATTTTCCGCTTCTTAAGCCAACAACTACATCAAAACCGCTTTCCTTTAAGTTAAGGGCGTGGGCATGACCTTGTGAGCCGTAACCGATTACTGCGATTTTTTTTCCTTGTAAAACTTCCTCTTGAATATCTCCGTTATATAATACTTTTACCATTTTAATCATCCTTCCAGGAATATTATTATTTTAATAGTGAATACGTAGCTAGTTCGTTTACATGTGGCTGATGCCCGCGCAAGAGGGCGGTCAGTCCTGTTCTGGCAATCTCTTTGACCCCATAGGGACGAAGCAATTCAATCAAGGCGTCAATTTTTTCAGGGCGTCCTGTGATTTGGACGGCTAAACTCTCTTTACTTACATCAATTACGATGGCGCGAAATGGATCGATGATCCCGTTTAATTCGCTGCGCAGCTGGCTGCTGCTGGCCACTTTAATCAATGCCAGTTCCCTTGCTACAATCGCTTTATCGGTAATATCGGAAACTTTTAAAACATCAATCTGTTTGTTTAGTTGTTTCGTCACCTGTTCGAGCCGCTGCTCATCTTCGACTTCAACCACAAGGGTCATTTTTGAAATGCCCTCTGTTTCTGTTGGCCCAACGGAAATACTTTCAATATTAAACTGCCGTCTTTGCAGGAGTCCGGTGACACGGTTGAGGACGCCGCTTCGGTCCTGGACCGTTGCTGTTATAATCCGTTTCATGGTTTCACCCCAATCATTTCATGGATTCCCTTGCCAGGAGCAATCATTGGATAGACCTTTTCCTGCTGGAGCACACGGCAATCAACAAGAACTGGGCCATCATAGGCAAAAACTTCTGGTAAAACGGTGATGAGTTCCTCCTGGTTCGCAACCTTATAGCCGCGAATCGAATAACTTTCCGCCAGCTTGACAAAATCAGGCTGGGTATGAAGAATGGATTCGGAAATCCGGTTTCCATGTAATAATTCCTGCCACTGGCGAACCATTCCAAGTGCGCCATTATTGACGATAATAATTTTAACAGGAAGATTTCTTTCATAAATGACGGATAATTCCTGCAAGGTCATTTGGAAACCGCCATCGCCGACAATCGCAACGACTGTACTATCTGGTGCGGCGATTTGCGCTCCAATCGCTGCAGGGAAGCCAAAGCCCATTGTTCCAAGCCCGCCTGATGTAATCCAGCGATGCGGCTCTTTAAAGGTGTAATACTGGGCAGCCCACATTTGATGCTGACCCACGTCTGTTGCGACAATTGCCTCGCCATTTGTTACCTTATGAACTGCTTCAATCACCCACTGCGGGCACATCCCGTCTGGACTATGTTTATACCAAAGCGGGTATTCCTGTTTATATTGCTTGAGTGTTTCCAGCCATGCTTCATGTTCGGGTGATTCTGAGGCTTGATCAATCAGCTCGTTTAATGCTTCTTTTGAATCAGAAACAATCGGAATATGTGTTGCTACATTTTTACCAATTTCAGCTGGGTCGATGTCGATATGTGCTACCTTGGCATGTGGGGCAAAGTGCGCCAGATTTCCTGTCAGTCGATCATCAAACCTGGCACCAATATTTATGAGTAAATCACATTCATAAATCGCCATGTTTGCCGCATAAGTTCCGTGCATACCGGCCATTCCCAAGGAGAGAGGACTGTCTGCAGGGAAGGTACCAAGTCCAAGCAAGGTAGTAACGACAGGAAGACTGTGTTTTTCAGCAAATGCAGTTAATTCTACAGATGCTTTTCCGTGCAGTACACCAGCACCGGCAAGAATGACAGGCCTTTTTGCTTTTGCAACGGATTCAGCCAGCTTTTTAATTTGCATTGGATTTGGCTTTGTCGTTGGCTGGTAGCCTGGTAAATGGATCGATCCTTCTTCAGGCTCTTCGGTTAAAAATCCGGCGGATATATCTTTAGGAATGTCGACTAAGACGGGCCCCGGCCGGCCGGTAGAAGCAATATGAAAAGCTTCCTTCACGATTCTTGGTAAGTCAGAAACGGATTGCACTTGATAATTGTGTTTGGTTATCGGAGTTGTGATCGCCATTACATCTGCCTCTTGGAAGGCATCCGTTCCGATGACGCTGCGTGCAACCTGCCCGGTAAATACCACGAGCGGTAAGGAATCCATCATTGCATCTGTAATTCCGGTAACCAGATTGGTTGCCCCAGGACCAGAAGTGGCAATCACTACCCCAGGTCTACCTGTGATTCGGGCATATCCTTCCGCCGCATGGATCAAACCTTGCTCATGACGGAAGAGGACGTGCTTGATGGAACCCTGTGCCCGATAAATGGCATCGTAAATCGGCAGGACTGCACCTCCCGGATACCCAAATAGCGTATCAACACCTTCTTTTTTCAATAAGTCAATTAGAAGGTCTGCACCTGTTTTTGGTGCTATACTGGTTTGGAATTCCAGCTTTTTTGCTTCTACTTTCACGTCGTAATCCCTCCTTGTGGATCTTTGAATATTCCTCTAAACATCAATAAAAGGCCCTATTCTCCCCGAATAAACTGCAGTTAAAGACATCAAAAGCAGAATAATCGGGGAGAAAAGGCCTTTCATTTTCTCGGTACCACCCGGTTTTACAGCATCCTTACGAATACTGCCTTATGAAGCGAGAACAAAAACTTAAACGCTTCTTTTTGTAACAGGTGTTCAAGAAACACCCGGTTGAGCCTACTAGAGTCTAGACCGTTCAGCACAACACTCAGGGATGATGTCGGAATAAGTTGTATTACTGGGCTTCCAGCAACCCCAGCTCTCTGAAAATACAATTCCTTATTCCTTTATTCCCGTCATCGATTTATCTATTTTTTTGTCAAACAAACGTTTAGTACCTTATCTTCTTAAGAAGGGGAGGAGTACTAGTGGATCCCTAAGCTTCCATTCGTAAAATGCACAATAAACTATTTATATTTTCATAACTCCGCCCGTATTAGCGGATGTAACAAGCTTTGCATATTTTGCTAGATAGCCAGTTTTGATTTTAGGCTCCGGCTTTACCCAAGCTGAGCGTCTATCGGCTAAAACCTCATCATCAACAAGGAGTTCAATGGAACGGCCTTCAAGGTCAATTAAGATCTTGTCACCATTTTGCACGAATGCAATCGGTCCGCCTTCCGCTGCTTCTGGTGAGATATGACCAATCGAGATTCCACGGCTAGCTCCTGAGAAGCGTCCATCGGTAATAAGGGCAACTTCTTTGTCTAGGCCGCGCCCGGCAATTGCCGAAGTCGGGGCAAGCATTTCCGGCATGCCTGGACCGCCTTTAGGTCCTTCATAGCGAATAACAACGACGTGACCTGACTTGACCGTCCCGTTATTAATGTTTTCCTGCGCTTCATCCTGGGATTCAAACACAATTGCCTCACCCAAGAACGTTTTAATTGATGGATCAACAGCACCTACTTTAATCACGCCGCCATCCGGAGCAATGTTTCCATAAAGGATGGATAACCCGCCAACCGGGCTGTAGGGATTATCTTTCGGGCGAATAACCCGTTCATTAAGGATTGTTGCATCCTTCACATTTTCAGCTAGAGTTTTTCCAGTAATCGACAAGCAATCCTGATGAAGAGCACCGTCAACCTTACAAAGTTCATTTAATATGGCACTTACGCCTCCAGCCTGATGAACATCATCCATCGAATAATCAGATGCCGGCATAATTTTTGCCAGATAAGGAACTCTTTCAGCAATTTTGTTTATTTCACTTAAATCGTAATCAATCCCAGCTTCATGAGCGATAGCCAGTGTATGAAGAACAGTATTTGTTGAACCGCCCATCGCCATATCAAGGGCGAAGGCATTATCAATTGCTTCTCTAGTAATGATGTCGCGTGGGCGAAGATCATTTTTAACTAATTCAATCAAGTGTTTTGCTGCTTGGCGAATCAGTTCATGTCGTTCTTCAGAAGTGGCGACAATCGTTCCGTTTCCTGGAACGGTCATCCCGAGAACTTCCATGAGACAGTTCATCGAGTTGGCGGTAAACATACCTGAACAAGAACCGCAAGTTGGGCAAGCACTTGTTTCAATCTCGAGTAATTCCTGCTCGGTCATCGAACCATTATGGTAGGCACCAACACCTTCGAAAACGGAAGTGAGGGAGAGGTTTTTCCCCGTAGAGGAAACGCCTGCTTCCATTGGACCACCTGATACAAATACGGATGGAACATTGGTTCTTGCGGCTGCCATCAACATCCCTGGTGTGATTTTGTCACAGTTTGGAATGTAAAAAACACCATCGAACCAGTGGGCATTAATAACTGTTTCGGCACTATCGGCAATGATTTCACGGCTTGGAAGGGAATAGCGCATCCCAATATGTCCCATCGCAATACCGTCATCGACACCAATCGTATTAAATTCGAATGGAATGCCGCCAGCTTCACGGATGGCCTCTTTTACAATTTCACCGAAATGATTAAGGTGTTTATGTCCTGGGATAATCTCAATAAATGAGTTACAGACACCGATAAACGGCTTTTCCATATCCTTTACTGTTACCCCTGTTGCGTATAATAGGCTGCGGTGGGGAGCACGATCAATCCCCTTTTTAATCATATCGCTTCGCATTTTTTAATCTCCTAACTGACTACAGCATGGTTTGTTCTTTTCGGGTAACAAGCCACACCATCCGTTGTGACGATTTGTCTAAATTCTTTTAACAGCTGTTTTGTTACTTCTCCCGGTTTACCATCGCTAATTTTACGGCCATCCACATCAATGACTGCGATAACCTCTACGGCTGTGCCGGTTAAGAATACTTCATCAGCTACATATACATCATGTCTTGAGAAAGGTGATTCCCTGACTTCAAAACCCTTTGCCCTTGCGACATCAATGATGGCGTTGCGGGTAATTCCTTCCAACGCTCCTAAGTAAACAGGAGGAGTAAAAACGACGCCGTTTTTGACAATGAAGATATTATCAGCTGAACCTTCAGTAACATAGCCTTGGTCATTCAGCATTAAAGCTTCTTCAACGCCGGCTTGATTAGCTTCTAATTTTACAAGAATATTATTTAAATAATTTAGTGATTTAATTTGCGGACTGAGTACATCCGGTCGATTCCTTCTACTTGCAACGGAGGCAATTTTGATTCCACGTTCATAAAATTCTTTCGGATACATGGATAATTCCTCAGCTATAATGATAACGTTTGGTTTTGAGCAGGAAGATGGATCAAGTCCAAGATTCCCTTTACCACGTGAAACAACGACACGAATATAGGCGCTTTCTAGTTGATTTTTTCTGATCGTTTGAACGATTAATTGCGTCATTTCCTCCTGTGAATATGGAATCTGCAGCATAATGGATTGTGCTGATTCAAATAGTCTTTTTAAGTGGGCATCAAGTCTGAAGACGTTTCCGCTATATACGCGAATACCTTCGAATACTCCATCCCCATATAAAAAGCCATGATCAAAAACTGATACAACAGCATCCTCTTTCTTGACGAATTCGCCGCCAAGGAATATCCATTGACTTCCCAACCTAACCACTCCTCTTTAGTGTTGAACCGCTTTAAATGATTAAACATTTATTTTAAAAATAATTGCCTTCCTGCATCCCTGATAGGTGATGGACAAAGACAGTGTTTACTTACAAATGATTATTTTCGATAATCATACAACCAATTAAAAACATGGTCAACATTAAAAACTGACAATTCAAATTAGTTAAAATACTTGGTAGCGTTTTCATTCTTGTTCTAACAAGGAAAAGCAGGGGGAAAATATTTCTGAAATTTTTTTATTTTTTTGTAAATTGTGTTCTACTTGTCCAAAATAGTATTGTTTTTGCAAAAATAAAGGAAAATTACTCATTGGCAAAAGTAAAAAAGGACCCGCTCCTGTAATTAAGAAGTAGGACCTTTTCTTAAACCGAATTGGGCATTCAGTTGACCTTGAATCATTTTTCTTCTCATATCCTCTTGATTTTGATTCCGTTTAGCTCGAAGCATCTCTTTTCTGATTTCGTGTGTTTGGACTCCATCTTCAATTTTGTTCGCGATTTCTACCAATAACTCTACATCCGAAAAAGAATATTTCCGGCTTCCTCCAGAGGATCTCTCGGGGAAAATAAGCTTTCTTTCTTCATAATAGCGTATTTGTCTTTCAGAAAGACCGGTCAAATCTCTGACCACACCAATCGTAATAACCTTTTTATCTTTATAAGACAAATCATGCCTCATCTATTCTCACCACTCACTCTTGTTTACTGTAGTATATTAAATATTAGTAAGATTACTACATTTTATGTTAGATTTTCTGACATGGAATTAGAAAATAAAAGATCCATAGCCTTGTATAACGCATGAATACACCTTCGTAAGTCTTTTCGGCTCCTAAGTTTTTTCCTAAGGAAATCCTAACCAATAATATACTTGTGTTTTGGAAAAAGAATCATCAATTGTCTAACTATGGAAGAAATTTAAAGACCGTGCCCAAGTCCATTTATTCCGCCTTTCTACAATAAACAACGATATTTGGAAGAAATAAAAACTTGAATGTTCTGGACAAGGTTCACGTATGATGTTAAAAGTAAATTTTCTTTTACATATTCGCTATAGCCCATTAACGTATTAATATAGTAAAATATTTAAAATATTGAATAATAAAGCTAGACAGGGTATAATTATGTATATTCAAAATAGTATTAATTTTTAAAAACAATTATATGAAAATGAAAAAGGGGGAAGAAAATGAAAAAGTTAAAAGTAGTTTCATCCGTATTAATGGTTGCGTTTCTGTTAATTCTCTCAGCCTGTGGGACAAGTAAAACTGGCGGTGATGAAAAGAAGACTGTAAGGGTTGTTACAGATGCGGCCTATGCGCCGTTTGAATACCAGGATAAAGGCGAAGTCGTTGGATTTGATATTGATTTCATCAAGGCTGTTGCAAAGGAAGCCGGTTACAATATAAAGGTTGAGCATGTTGGCTGGGATCCAATTTTTGTAGAAATCAAAGGGAAAACAGCTGATATCGCCATTTCCTCCATCACAATCACGGATAAACGGAAACAAACCTATGATTTTTCTGTTCCCTACTTTTTTTCTAAAAACGAAATATTAGTACCAAAGGGCAGTGCGATTAAGAGTGCAGCGGACTTGAAAGGCAAGGTGGTTGCTGTTCAAAACGGTACGACGGGTCAAGAAGCTGCTGAAGCTATTCTAGGTGAAAACAGTAAGGACCTTAAAAAGTTTGAAAATAATAATCTGGCAATATTAGAGTTGAAAAAGAACGGGGCTGATGCCGTTGTTGCCGATAACACAGTTGTCGAGGAATATGTAAGGAATAATCCGAACGAGAACTTTACAGTTATTGAGGACGATGGAGCATTTGAAAAAGAATATTATGGCCTATTGTTTCCGAAGGGAAGCAAACTGAAAGCGGACTTTGATAAAGCAGTTAAGAAGGTCATTGATAACGGAACATATGCAAAACTGTTCAAGCAATGGCTTAAAAAAGACCCCGATATACAAATATTAAAAGATCAGCAATAATGAAACAAAAATTGCGTAACTCCCTTATTCTAGCAGTTACGCAATTTTTGTTTTACTAACTATACATAGTTTAGCTTTATCAGGAAGGCGTTTTATAGAGGGGGATCAAATAGATGGACTTTCGCTGGGACTTAATTGTAGAATACGCGCCTTTTTTTGCAAAAGGAACGTTACTAACCATTGGACTTTCGATAGCAGGAATTGTGATTGGTACATTTCTGGGCTTATTAATAGGATTAGGCAAATTGATGAGAAATAAGCTGCTTGCGCTGCCGTTTAACTGGTACATCAACTTTTTCCGCGGCACCCCGCTGATGGTTCAAATCTTATTGATTCATTTCGCCGTTGTACCACCTTTTCTAGGAACGACAAATGCGATTGTAGCAGCGATTGTGGCGCTTTCCTTAAACTCTGCGGCCTATATAGCTGAAATTTTTCGCGCAGGGATTCAATCAATCGATAGAGGGCAGATGGAGGCAGCACGTTCCTTAGGGATGACACATGTACAAGCTATGAAATTTGTCATTTTGCCACAAGCATTTAAACGGATGATTCCGCCGCTTGGGAATGAGTTTATTGTATTAATTAAAGATTCGTCGCTGGCCGCATTAATCGCAGCTCCAGAGTTGATGTACTGGGGACGGGCGATGCAGGGACAATATTACCGCGCCTGGGAGCCATATTTGACGGCAGCGGTCATTTATCTTGTATTGACCCTCTCCCTAAACTTTCTGTTAACTCGTCTTGAAAGGAGGATGGCAACAGAATGATTAAGGTAGAAAATTTGAAAAAATCGTTCGGATTGAATGAGGTTCTTAAGGATATTAATGTAACCGTTAAGCCACAAGAGGTGGTTGTCGTGATTGGGCCTTCCGGTTCTGGAAAATCGACGTTCCTGCGCTGCATCAATATGCTAGAATCGATTACTGGCGGGCATGTCTATATTGAAGGAATCGATTTGACGGATAAAAAGACCGATATTAATAAAGTCCGGACCGAAGTGGGCATGGTCTTTCAGCAGTTCAACCTTTTTCCGCATAAAAAGGTTATCGAAAATGTCATGCTCGCTCCGATGAAGGTAAGAAAGATTTCTGCAGAAGAAGCTAGAGCTAAAGGGTTGGCGCTATTACGAAAAGTAGGCTTAGAGGAAAAGGCGGAGGCCTATCCCGATTCTTTATCCGGCGGGCAAAAGCAGCGGGTTGCGATCGCTAGGGCCCTTGCGATGGAGCCAAATATCATGCTGTTTGATGAACCAACGTCAGCGCTGGATCCTGAAATGGTGGGCGAGGTTTTGGAAGTAATGAAACAGCTCGCCAAAGAGGGAATGACGATGGTCGTCGTGACCCATGAAATGGGCTTCGCCAAAGAAGTAGGAGACCGTGTCCTATTTATGGACGGCGGTTTGATTGTCGAAGAAAATATCCCAAGTGAGTTATTTGACCATCCGAAGGAAGCTCGAACGAAAGCATTTTTAAGTAAGGTGTTATAAACATCATAATTAGAGGGAGGCTGCAAGTTAATAGCCTCCCTCAAATTATTTAGAAAGACATTGATTATTTTCCACGATTCCATCTTTCCAGTTTATTAATGTTTCCTGTAAACATTCCGGCGATAAATTTAGGCATCCCGAATTCAACAATCTTTTGTTTCACTCTTTCCTTCATTTCCTCCACTGTTATATTTGGCATAGTGAATTCTCCATTCATGTAGCAGTGGCTGCAATACTTCGTCCTTTTTGTCCCGTCCATTTCCGTTCCGCCCCCAAGCTCATCTTTTGCTAAAGGCATTCCACAGCTTTGACAGTTTTTAAAGGTGGCCATTTCCCACATTCCTCTCAATTTTCTAAATCAAATACATCAACAATCCGGTCCGCTCTTATCCGGTTTTGGCAGAGCCTGAACAATTGATCATAAAATTCCTCCACTTCAGAGGCGGAGGAAGGCAGCTTAATTGCAACGGTTGTCGTACCAAACATTTGTTTAAAATAGGCCTTTCTCTGGTCATTTTTCCCGTCTCGTTTAAATGGTTTATATGACCAGACAAGATGAGGTCCCTCGTCAAGCTCTTGAATTTGGCGAATCTCCGCGCAAGTGGTGGACTTATTATGTGTATAAATCACTAAATAATAGTTGTCATTGCGGTGCCAATCAATGAATAAAAAGTAATAGCCTGTCTCAGTTTCTGGACGGATTATTTCATAAGCCGATAATGTCTTCTTTCCGTTCGTCCATTGATGAAACTTTGGCAACATGCCGCCGATGGTTTCTAACTGCTTAATCTGATAAGCGGCAGAATGAGATTTTTGAATGAAATTTGATAAAACCATTGCCTGTTCCTTTTCCAAAGTTCATTTCTCCTTAAAGTCTTTGGTATAATTATACTTGGGTGGACGATAAAATAGGAAGTTTGACCAAACTAATCAACATGATATTTTTAAAAAAAAAGGATCAGCAGAAATTGTGTTTGTCTCCAAATTGAAATACTACTGACATCGTATTAAAAAATACCTCTGTTAGAATCAGTAGAATTGGGACTTATAATTAGAATTTATATCGAATAGTATATGGCATAAATATGCCTCTTTTCCATATGAATGATTAGAGTGGTTGCAATTGGAGGGAAATATATGACGTTAGAGAAGCAATTAAAACAGAAAACGTATTATGAAATGTTCATCAATGAACATGAAAATATTCATCCGATCCGTGTCCTTGGAGAGGCGTTCCAAGAGGAAGCACAAAAGGATCTCCCGGATTTATCGACGATTCGCTTTGCACAAGGTGAAGTGTATTTTCATCATAAAGATTTTGAAACAGCGATATATAAATGGGAAAACATCAGCAATGAACTTGAGCCATGGGCGAAGAAAAATACAGCAGATGCCTATTATGAGCTTGGGCTGTTATCGACGGCTGAGGATATTTATTGTGCGATTGTAACAGATAACCCGACGTTAAATACTGAAGTGGCCTTACAGTTATTTTCGCTGTATATTGAACGAGGCAAGTTAGATGCGGCCCTATCAATTATTAAAAAAACAATTGTTACCAACCCGGATTATCCGGATGTCACCGAAATCGCCCGTACTTTTTTTGAAGAACATCAGGATTGGAATCATGCGATTGAGCTGGCTGTAAACGAAGCAAAGCGGACGGAATCGTTGGAATGGTTTGATATGCTCAAAACGTATGTGGAAAAGGGTGTCACGAAAAGCCACGCCCCGAGCTATTTTTCCGAGGCATTAATCATATTGTACAACCTTGAAAAAGAGAAATTTGAGCATCTTGTTTCGTCACTTTGGAACAGTTACGAGAATGAAGAATCCTATTTTACCTGGCTGAGAGAAATCAACCATCTATTATTAAATCTTGATCTTAATCGTGATGAAAATTGGTCAGTACTGTCAAGGCATCATAAGGAAACGTATTTTAGTTTAATTGAGGGAAGATACTTTATTAAAAAACTACAGGACCTTATTCCTGACTTTTTAACGAATTGGCTGCGATTAGCGGATTCGGCGAATGTCGTTTTATCATCAGCCGCTGTCCTCTCATGGAATGAACTGTTCCCGGCAAGTGTCAGCATGACCATTGTTAGTGAGGCGGAAAGCCTTATCAGCATGACGGAAACAGACATGGATGAATTGGATGAGTGCCTGACACTCTTTGATTCCATCATGGACTGGGCCAAGGCACATGATATGGGTGAGAATAATCGGGTAAAATGGCTTGTTGAGCAGTTGATTGATTTTGACACACAGCATTTTCTTATTACCGGGTTAAGCGGTAGTGGGAAATCCACTTTTGTTAATATGGTCTTAGGTGAAGATTTACAGGATAGTCCAACATCATCAGTGGTGATGTTTAAAAACGATGCAGAATTTGCAATCACTGAGATTACTGATCGTGAGATTTCTAATTTAGCTGGATTCACTGATTTTCAGGAACGAATGGACCGCCGCCGTAATGCCTTGGAATCGATTATTGAATTTAAGCGGCCAAACGCATTTTTACAGGAAAATAGGGTTGCTTTTATTGATACCCCGGGACTAAAGGGAAACCATCATGATCGTTATGAAGTACTGAAGTACCTGCACGTTGCCGATACCGTCCTGTTTGTGCTTGATGCGAACGCACCGTTTACGGATAAGGAACGGGCAGTTCTTGCGCAAATCCAAGAGTTAGCACCTGATATCCATGTTCATTTTCTGTTAACTAAAATGGATACGATTGTAAACGAGCAGGAAGCAGTCCGCATTTTTGATGAAACCAGAACGATGATTAACACTTATTTACCTGAAGCTTTAGTATTTGCCTTTTCTTCGCAATATGAAAGTGGCCAGCAGCTAAAGGACTTAAAGGCATTTATTCAATCCTTTAATAATACGAGAAACATTGAGGATAAACGGCTGGCCAAACTGCTGTTTTTTATCCGGACCACGATTGCCAGCCTGATGCAAAAGCGGATTGATGTTGAAAATCAACTAGTAGAATCGGTGCGCTGGAATGAAGAAATGCTGATGAAGCTGAATGGGGCTGTCAATCAACTGAAGGACACGGAAGTGCAAAAAACAAAAACGATTGTGAAATCATATCGCGTGATTAAGGAAACAATCGAGAATGATATTTCGGAGGCCGTTCCGAAAATGCTTCAGGAGTGTTCCGCCTTAATCAAGGAGGACAGTAACTTTAGCAAGATTCACTTAGAACTTAATGAAGAAATGAATAGTAGAATTCAAGATTATTTGGAACAAACGGTTATGCCGAAATTTTACCGCTCGCTTCAAGGATGGATTGAAGATTGCAAAGAGGAATTTGAGCTAAGCCAGGAATTCCTAAATGAGATGGGTGAAGGCTTTAACCATATGTATGGAGAAGAGCGCCTCATGCTTGAGTGTGATTTTAAGGTGCTGGATGATTGGCTCCGTGATACGGACCGGATGACGAGCCGCTTTCAGCTAGAAAGCGTCAATATCCTGCTGCGCCGGACTCCATCACAATTCTTATTAAAAAGTGCCGGAAAGCTGTTTGGAGCCATATCGCAAAATAAAGCCATGCTTTTTAACAAATACAAATCCTTTGTGGAAAATGAGGATTATTCCGAAGCTATCACAGCAGTCAAGAAGCAGTTCTTCCAGCCATTTGAGCTGTTTGAAAAATCACTGGAACGCGATATGACCCTATTTTTTAAAGGTCCATTGACTATGTTAAACCGTTCCGTCGAGGATGCGCGCTTTGGAATTCAGACAAACCAAGAAATGCTTACGAACATGAATACCAATCCAGAAATGTTCCGCGATCCATTGACACTGTTTGAAGTAAGACTGCGCCAATTCGAGTGGATGACCGTCGCCGGAAAAGGCATGCAAACCATCTATTAATAACATTGAATGTGGAAGATGTCCAAAGGGGCATCTTCTTTTTTTGCGGGAATAGTGAACTGGTCCTAGGACCCCGCGGCTCGTCTACTTCTTAGAAGGCTATGTTAGAGGCAGCTGTTGTTTTTTTAACTATTCCTGATTTTTCTGAGTGAACAGGTTCCAATAAGCCCGATTGGATACCCTTTTCCTGACTTTTCTGAGGGAACGGGTTCCAATAAGCCCGATTGGATACCCCGTTCCTTATTTTTCTGAGGGAAAGGGTTCCAATAAGCCCGATTGGATACCCTTTTCCTGATTTTTCTGAGGGAACAGG
>NZ_BCVI01000065.1 GCF_001591665.1 Neobacillus soli NBRC 102451
GAAGTTATTTGGAAGTTGTGGAAAATCCCTCATACTTACGACATATTTTCCGCCACTTACGACATATTTTCAGAGACTTACGACATTTCATGGAAGTTATTTGGAAGTTGTGGAAAATCCCTCATACTTACGACATATTTTCCGCCACTTACGACACAATTTTAGCCACTTACGACATATTTTCAGAGACTTACGACATTTCATGGAAATTAATTGGAAGTTGCGGAAAATCTCGAATACTTACGTCGCAATATCCTCCAAATATTCAACTAAAGAACGCCATTTGTTGCATATCGCTTCGTCCCATATTCAGTTGCAGCACTATCCAACCAATTTCTGCAGACAGTTAGTCCTATTAATTTTCGACAAAATTCGGGTGGTGCCTGGCACGATATGAGGCACGATATGATACAATGGTGTTTAAAATAATTAAAAATTCAAATAGTATCAGTAGTAATGATAGCTGCATTTGCTGGAAGGATTGATTTGAATGTTATCGTTAACGAAACGCCAAAAAGATATTCTACAGTTTCTAACAGAGTCCACTGAACCGATAACGGCTGAATGGATGGCGAAAGAAATAGGTATTAGTGACAGAACCGTCCGTAACGAGATAAAACAGTTGCAGCAAGACAGCAGTATGCTGGGGATTCAGATTGAATCCATTCGGGGAAAAGGCTACCAATTGAAAGTGTTAAGCTCAGAAATTTTTTCAAATAAATCCTCTCTATTGTTTGAAGAGAATAACCGGTCAGCCACTCTCATGGAGCAGGAAGATAGGGTTCGATATCTATTAAAACGATTGCTGCTGGCTCCGGATTTTATTAGATTTGAAACGTTAGAGGAAGAAACGTTTGTTTCCAGATCAACGCTGCAGCAAGACTTGAAACTAGTCCGGCAAATGATAAAAAAATATAAATTGAAAATCACGAACCGCCCACACTACGGAACAAGGGTAGAAGGGGACGAGTACAAGAAAAGATCCTGTTTATCCAATTTGATCTTAAGAAAAAATGGGGATATTTCCTTGAAAGGTAATCCTTTACAACTAGTAGAAGGCGAACTTTTTGATAAGATAAAAGAGGTTCTGATAAAAAAGGTACATGATCATCCGATTAACATTTCGGATGTTGAACTGGAAAACTTGACCATTCACATTGTGATTGCATGTAAAAGAATACAAGAAGGCTTTATTATCGATCCATTGGGTGTTCAATTAGCGAATGAACACGCATTTGAAAAAATGGTTTCAATGGAAGTTATTAAAGAAGTCGAGTCGATTACCGGGTTATCTTTTCCGAAATCGGAAATCGATTATATTATGGTCCATTTATTAGGGACAAAATTATTAACCCAAGAGGAAGTAACCAATTTTGGCGAATTTGATGAAGTAAATACTCTTGTGAATTGCATGATTGAAACATTAAGGACGGAGTTTAATTGGGACTTCCATAATGATTTAGAATTTATTAAAGGGATCACTTTACACCTCCGGCCAGCGATGAATCGATTAAGATACGGTCTAAATATGCGAAATCCGTTATTAAGCCAGACGAAGACAAAATTTCCAAGCGCATTTGAAGGCGCTGTTGTGGCTAGTAAATGTATAGAGGATTACTTAAATAAAGAAGCAGGTGAAAACGAAATCGCCTACATTGCGTTGCATATTGGAGCGGCTCTCGAAAGGATGAAGGAAAAACAAAAACAAGCAAAAAGGGTTTTACTTGTGTGTGCAACCGGTATGGGAAGTGCACAACTTCTGTTCTATCACTTGCAAAATGTATTTAAAAGTGACATCGAAATAGTGGATACCATAAGTTATTATAATCTAACCACCTATAACTTATCGGGGATTGATTTTATTATTAGCACCATTCCAATTAAGGAAAGCTTAGGTATCCCGGTTCTTGTGGTCCATACATTTATAGAAGAGGAAGATATAACAACTATCAAGAAAAAATTAGTTTCCTCTAAAAGTGATCAACAGGAATATTTACATCCATCACGAATTTTTATTCATCAAGAATTGGATACCAAGGAAGATACGATTCGATTCTTATGTCATGAATTGTATAAACAAGGTCTTGTTTCAAAGGATTATCTAGAACTTGTAGTAGAGCGGGAAAACCTGGCAACCACTTGTTTTGGCAATTTAGTTGCAATCCCGCATCCCATTAAACCCGTATCAAATGAAACATTTTGGACAGTATGTACGTTGAAATCACCGATCCAATGGGATGAACAAAAAATGGTTCAATTTGTTTGTTTATTAAATATTAAAGAAGGCGATACCGGTAATTTAAATCAAATGTATCAGCAATTAATTCAAATTATCGAACATAAATCCATTGTTCAGAAATTAATTAAAAGCAGCTCCAAAGAGGAAATCATCAAAACCATGTATGAACAAATTGGTCACCTGAGCTGATTGCTTACAAAAGCAATTGGCTTTTTTATTTTCAATTGCCTCCTTTTCTTTACTCAGCAGGTCATCATTTTATTTAACGAGTACTTCTTTCCGTTACCCAAAGGAAATATCTCAACTTAAAAATAAAGCGGTTACATCTTATACTTACAGTGTAAAGTAACTGACATGATAAAAAGTGGAGGGGAAATGAAAAATGAGCACTAAGAAAATTCTACTTGTATGTTCTGCGGGAATGAGTACAAGTTTACTAATGACTAAAATGCAAAAATCAGCACAGGAGAAAGAGATCGATGCCGAAGTTACCGCGCTGTCTTCTAACGAAGCGACTAAGTTATTGGCAAAGGAAAATGCAGATGTTATCTTGATTGGTCCGCAAGTCCGTTTCATGAAAAGTAAATTTGAAAAATTAGTGGCCGATTCCCATATTCCGGTCGCAGTCATTGATATGAAGGACTACGGTAGAATGGATGGCGAAAAAGTGTTAGGCACTGCATTAGAATTGATTAAAAACAATGGAAATTAATTGTTAGGGCAATCTAACAAGCTAAAAGGAAGGGATACATCCAGTGGAAGAGCCAAAAAATTTAGAAGTTGTCATGGGTTTAATTATGCATAGCGGGAATGCCAAAAGCTTTGGAATGGAGGCCGTCCAGGCTGCTAAAGAAGGGAATTTCGAAAAGGCTGGCCAATTACTTGAAGAAGCAAATGAGGAATTAGTATTAGCACACCATGCACAAACTGGTTTGTTAACTCAAGAAGCTTCCGGGGAGAAATTTGAGGTTACGCTATTAATGGTTCATGCACAAGACCATTTAATGAATGCGATTACATTTTTGGATTTGGTAAAGGAACTAATTGATGTGCATAAAAAAGTGAATGTACCTGATTAATATGGATATCCAAACCGATTTGGATGAAAGTGTTGCTTTTTCAAAAGTCTATTAAATATTCAGGAGGCAAAAAAACATGAAACGTATTGGTGTATCGATTTATCCGGCAAAGAGCAGCTTTGAACGTGACAGGGAATATCTGGACCTTGCAAGAAAGTATGGATATACAAGAATTTTTACTAGTTTGTTAGAAATTGACGGCGAACAAGATGAGGTTGTTACTAAGTTTAAAAACATAATAGAATATGGCAATTCTATTGGTATGGAAACTATCTTGGATATTAACCCTCAATTATTTGAGCAGTTACATGTCAGTTATAACGATCTTGCCTTTTTTAAAGAATTAGGTGCGACAGGAATTCGTCTGGACCTGGGTTTTACCGGAGCAGAGGAAGCGAAAATGACAAAAAATCCATTTGGTTTAATCATTGAAGTCAATATGAGCAGTGGCACTAGATATATAGATACGATCATGAGCTACCAGCCTAATATGGATTATTTATATGCTTCACATAACTTTTATCCTCAAAAATATTCTGGGATTTCCCAGCGCCACTTTGAACAAACGACAAGTATGTTCAATCAACATCATATCCATACGGGGGCTTTTGTCACCTCTCAAGAGGGCGATTTGGGACCTTGGCCGGTTCAGACAGGATTATCCACGTTGGAACAACATAGAAATTTACCTATTCATACTCAAGTTACCCATTATCGATTAATGGGAACGATTGATGATTTATTAATTGGCAATGCGTATGCGACGGAAGAAGAATTAAGGGCTATGTCAGATGCGTATCTAAACACCCACCCGACCTTTCAAATTGAATTTTCATCCCATGTTTCAGAATTAGAAAGGAACATGATTCTCGATGAGGTTCACCAGTATAGAGGCGACCGATCTGAATACATGATTCGCTCATCTGCCACACGTGTTAAATATACTCATGAGGATATTCCGGCCAATCATACCCTCCCTATTAAAAAAGGAGATATTGTAATTTGTAATAATCATTTTGGCCAATATAAAGGAGAAACTCAAATCGCGCTAAAAGATATGGAAAATGACGGAGATAGGAATGTCATTGGCCATCTTACAGAAGAATCAATCTTTCTATTAGACTATCTAAAGCCTTGGTCTAGCTTTATGTTTATTCTTTCATAAAAGAACTTTTTTTAGATAAAAACCTAATAAAGGAGTGAGTAAGTTGTTAGAAAAAGTAGAAGCAATCGCCGGGAGAATTGGTAACCAAAGACATCTCCGGTCATTACGGGATGGAATTTTATTAAGTATGCCCCTTATTATTATCGGATCGATCTTTCTTATATTAGGAAACCTACCGATCAATGGATACACTGATTGGTTGGCTGACATCGGTTTAGCGCCTATTTTCAGCAAAATCGTGAATGGCTCTTTTGGACTGATGGCGCTTGTTGCCGTTTTTGGAATGGCCCATAGTTTAGCTGAGCATTATGAAGTGGATGGCGTTGCCGCTGGAGTTATTGCCTTATCCAGTTTTGTCATCGTTACGCCAGACCTCATTTCGAAAGCGGGTTCCGGAATTTCCTATTCCTACCTCGGCAGCGGCGGCTTATTTGTTGCCATCGTAGTAGGTTTGCTCTCTGCGGAAATCTTTAGATTCTTCGTCCAGAAAAATTTTACGGTAAAAATGCCGGAGGGCGTACCGGTAGCAGTAGAGAAGTCCTTTGCTGCCTTATTACCAGGATTAATGGTGATCTTGTTTTGGGGTCTCGTTTATTTATTCTTAGGACTAGCAGGTATTGATAACATTCATACGCTATTAACAAATACGCTAGGGAAACCACTTAGTGTTCTTGGTGGAAGTTTATGGGGCACATTGGTGATTATCGCACTAAATTCAATATTTTGGTTTGTTGGGATTCACGGTGCAAACACCATCAACCCGGTGATTCAACCAATTTGGTTACAAAATACGGATGCCAATCGACTGGCATTTCAAGCCGGAAAGGAATTGCCGCATATTGTTACAAATGAATTTATGTTTAACTTCGTTTGGATCGGCGGCGGCGGAGCCACCATTGGACTGGTTATTTGCCTTTGGTTATTTTCAAAAAGTAAAAATAATAAAGCAATGGGAAAACTCACGGTTGCACCAGGACTATTCAATATTAATGAACCAGCGTTATTTGGACTGCCAATTGTCTTAAATTTCAAATTGCTCGTCCCATTTATTCTGGCTCCAATGGCTGCTGCGCTAATTACCTACTTTAGCATGGCTTCGGGATTAGTAGCAAAACCAATCGGTATTGTCGTGCCATGGACCATGCCTCCAATCATTAGCGGGTATCTGGCAACGGGTGGAAAAATCAGCGGTGCCATTATTCAAGTCATTACTCTTGCTGTAACAATAGCCATTTACTACCCATTTGTAAAACTCTCTGATAAATCTCAGCTAAAAGAAGAAGCCCACGAGGAGTCAGCTGAACTATCAAAAACGGTTTAAGGTCATTGTAAAAGCTTTTAACGTGTTACGTATGATTTTTCGCTTCGAAGTATAATAGATTATTATAAAAAGGAGAGGTGCAGCTAGCACCTCTCCCTGCAACCTCCACCGTCAGGGTGGTAGTTGTCTAAGTAATTATTTTAGAATGAAGCAAGGGGACGGTTGTCTTGCTTCATTTTTTATGTTTAAAGCACAAGTACCGTCCCTCTGCAACACTTCGCTTTACATCTCTAGATCTGTAAATGCGTAGGGTAAGAGGTCTCTTAAGGTTAATTCTAGTATTTCTTTTTTGTCGTTTGTTAAATAAACTGGCATTTCAGGTGAGCAAAATTCTGCTAAAACTTGCCGGCAAATGCTGCAAGGCGGAAGAAAATCTTCTGTATCGCCAGCGATAGCGATTGCCTGGAAATCTCCCTTTTTAGAACCATTCGCAATGGCTGTGAAAATAGCGGTTCTCTCTGCGCAATTCGTTGCACCAAAGGAAACGTTTTCAACATTTACGCCGTTAATTACTTGACCATCTTTCAGTAACAATGCTGCTCCCACGGCGAATTTAGAATAAGGACTATAGGCATTTGCTTTCATCTCACGAGCGCTTTCCATTAATAACTCTTTATCCATACTATTCATCCTTTCTTACGATTAAACTCATAACAGTCCCCTTTGAGGGGGATCACCAGCATTTTCCGGAAAACATACACTATGAAAATTTCAATCTCAAATTCTTTGAAAAAACAGGAAGAAAGTATGTATGTTTTTCAAGTATTTTGCTGGTAGGACCTATTATATTAATGATTTATTCCATGTATGTCAACCACAGAAATGTGACAAAAGTAGCGAGGTGAAGCAAAAGAACCGTCCTAGACCAGTGAAAAAATATCTACTTTTTCACTTGGTCTAGGACGGTTCCCATGGCTTCTATTGATTTGCCAATTGATCGCGGTCTACGGAAAGGGGTGGTTCCTCCAGCCAGCCATTTTGAATCATGATGTTAGCGCCATCCAAGGCATATGAACCAATTTCGGCGGATAGCTTAACGTAATGAAGAGGTAAATCTTTTCTCATGCTGGTTGCCATACTGGTTGCATAATATCCAATACTTAGAGGGATTAACGCAGTTGTCATAAACATCATCATTTTATCTGAAAATGGAGCGGTTGTGGCATCTGTTATGCCAATATCCCACGCCATTGGTACAGGCAAATTATCTTCTTCTAACACGGACCCAAGTACCTTCATATGTTTAAACGCAATCTCTCTTCCCCTTACCATGAATTCTCCAACCTCTTTTGATTGAGCCACTTGGCTATATCCCATCATTGTTGCATAACCAAGTGCATTATTTTGGAAGTTCAAAAATAAATTTGTTATTTCGATTACGGATAAGGGCCTTTTCTTCCCTAATAAATCAGCCATCCAATTTTGATCTTTAACAAAATTCACCTCATTTGGTGGGGCTACATAGGGGGAACGAATGTATAAGCCTTTTGATAACAAAAGACTTTTAACCATCGTATCAAAATCCCTCAATTCAAGAAGACATTCAGAAAAGTAAGAATCGATATCTGACCGAACGACTAATGTTTTGGAAAGTGCATAAAAATTTAGTGCAGGTCTTCCCATATTCTGACTGAAAAATAAAATGAAATTGTCTGTAAATAATCTGGGGGCGGAGGTATTCACATCTTCCTCTACGTGAAATCCGTATGGCACTGGGTGACCTTCCTTTTGGAAAATTGCCGTTAGTTTTTGGATATGAGTTTCCGAAAGTTCTAATCCGTGCTTTATGATTGACCGTATTTCGGTATCTTCCACTATTTCCAAGAAGTATGTAAACAAACATCTACTCATGCTGCTATTCATGTATGCTGTCCAAAGTTGCGATACTTCCGAAGACGTTAATTTAATGTGTTCAGTTCTCATCCACTAACCCCCATACATTCTGGCTATTGGTTAGTATGAACAGCAAAGAATCATACTATTCTCAGCGAAAGTTCAAGATAATAATTTTACTAAATCAGCCTGGATGCTACTCGGATCGATTGCAGGGGCATAGCGTTTCATCACCTGGCCATCTCGGTTGACAAGGAATTTCGTGAAATTCCATTTGATCCTTGAGGATAGAATACCTGTCTTTTGTTCTTTTAAAAACTTGAATAACGGATCGGCATTAGAGCCGTTTACCTCTACTTTTGCAAAAATGGGAAAGGTTACACCATAGTTTACCTGACAAAATTCAGTTGTTTTTTCAATTTGGTCATATTCCTGATTATTGAACTGGGAACAAGGAAAACCCAATATCTCTAACCCGTGATCCTTGTATGTATCATATAATGTTTGAAGACCTTTGAATTGGGGGGTAAACCCGCATTTGCTGGCAGTATTGACAATAATTAATGGCCGGCCCTCGTATTCTTGTAAGGATTTCTCCTCGCCATTCGGTAATTTTACCTGAAAGTCATAAATTGTTTTCATTTTATCGCTCCTTACTTTGAAAAGTGCCTTCAAATGAATGGGATAAGTTATAGTTTATTTCAGTATATACTATTTTTTAGCAATCATGTTTATTGGATAAACGGATATAATTGAAGTCCAAGCTTCTTTCGCAAATGAAGGTTAAAAACGGGCAGAAATCGGCTTCTCACCGATTTCTGCCCATCTGGTACAAGCTTCTGAACTCTGGGGAAACTAGGCGGCAGTCGTGGTTTCCCTTGTTATGGTCGGTCTAGTTAAAGAAAAGACTGCACAAAGTAACGAGATCATGACAATGGCACTTCCAACCCAAGCCGTACTGGAAATTGTACCGGTTTGGTTTAACACGAGGCCACCAATTGCCGACCCAAGCGAAATACCGATTTGCAATGCGGAATTATTAAAGCTTTGCTGTATATCGGACGAAGCAGGGTCGGTTTGAATCAAATAGCTTTGTTGCGGCGGTGCCAAACTCCAACTTAATGCTCCCCAAACCATCATCACGGGAATGAATAAGACAAGTGAAAAAGTGGTTAATGGCAATACACATAGTACAATCGCAAATGCACTAATGACGATGATGATGCTTTTGCGAGCGCCAATCCAATCCGAAAGCGTTCCACCGAATGCTCCCCCGCCTACAGCTGCAATACCAAATACAAAATAGCAGATACTGATCCAATAAGAATTCAGATGAAGATTTGTTTCCAAAAATGGTGTGAAATAAGCATAAATAGTGTAATGTCCCGCTAACATAAACATGGTAGCAAGATGGGCACTACCAATTTTCGCACTGGCTACTGCTTTTAATTGTTGTGAAAGTGGAATCGTCTTGTCCCCAGGAATACGCTCCAAATATAGTGAAATAAGCACCATTGACCCGATTGATAACACAGCGATTCCTAGGAAGATTACACGCCATCCTAATGTATTGGAAATCAAAATTCCCAATGGCACGCCCAACACAAGTGATGAACTAATGCCCATATAAATGAGACCCAAAGCCTTTGCTTGGTGAGCAGGGGCAACAATTTTTGCAGCAATAGTCAAGGAAAGTACAACAATAAGTGCTGTACTCGTTGCAGTCAACACCCTTGCTATCATCATAAAGGTAAAATTCGGACTGAAATATGTCATAATATTCCCGAGGAAAAAAACGAACAAGGAAGCAAGATACAATTTCTTGCGCTCGATTTTGCTGGTTACTACCAGCAAAACAGGCCCGGCAATGGCATAAATAAGCGCGAACACCGTAATTAGCTGTCCGGCCTTGCTTAATGAAATGCTAAAATCATCGGCGATGGTGGGCAAAATCCCACCTACTATTAATTCAACCAATCCAACTGCGACGGTCGATAATGCTAGTATAATTACTTTAAAATTCATAATCTATTTCGTCCTTTCTTATTTGTTCGTAAAAAAATAAGGCTTTGTGGGTTCTTTTCAGAAAATAAAAAAAAATCCTGATTACAAAAAACGAATAAATTCATTTTCTGTAATCAGGATTTTTAAGGTTCCTGGTAGAGACCCTCAAGCCGTATTCTTGAGGTTATACAGGGATTATATAGTTTAGTAGGAATCACCTTGAAAATTCTACTACGCTTCATCCTATTTTTCAAGTGTAAAATTATTCAATATTGAATTAGGCAGTTAATCCTTGTTGTAGTGCGTAACAAATCATCAACAGCATCGGGATTAGTTTGAAGAGAATCTTAACAGTGTGCGGGCTATCAGGGATGATGAAAATGTACAAAAAGCCATGCCTCCAATCAAATAAGAGCATGGCTTACTGAGCATAAGATTATTTTATCCTATTCCAAAACCTGCCTTGTGCGATTCCATCGATAAAGCTGTGGATACTGGCAGAGGATACATTGAATACACCTGGGTCATCTTTGTTGATGCGGCTATCTGCTAGCGCATTTGGATTACTCATGGCTAAAGCTAATGGCTTGTAATGTTTATAGGTCGTTTGAATGAATTCTAACGCAGGTGTCTGAATAAATGGTTCATTGTTCATTAATAGTGCCGCATCAAACAGGCTGGAATCGGCTGTTGCGTAAGTATCTGTCACTTTTACGGTCATATTTAAGTTACGAAGCTTACTATCTATAATACTGTAATTAATCTTATGTTTGGCGAAAGTCTCCAGCCAGGTTGTTAACAAGTCAACATCTGGCTCCCCATTGAGAAGGATGGCAACATTCTTGGTATCAGGTTTGCTGATGGTGTTTGCCATGCTGAGGGCGGGGGATTTTAGCCATAATGATCTGAAATCATTTCTTTTATCCGTTAAACCTATTTAAAGGGATATGAAATCCTGCGAATAAGCGAGTATTCGGGAGAAAATCGTATTAAACTGAGGGAGTGCAAGTAGAAATAAACAGTAAATACCGTTATCCAAAATCATCACTTAATAGTACAATAAAAGGAAAAACAACCATTGTAAAGAAAGGGATCCATATGAAAGACTATTTTATTAGGTTGATTTTCGGACTATTAACTTTCATGATTGTCTCAGGTATAGCCTCCATTTTTAATATTGATAGGATACAATTTGGAAAACCTGTGAACAACTTTATTTTACTAATAATATTTATGGTAGGAGGTTGGGGCGGGTGGTATCTTTACAAAGCAAGTAAAAAGAATAGTAATGAATAACCACTTTTTATTGAAGTAATGGAGGCGTTAATCTAAGAAGGATTAACGCTTATTCTTGTTGAATACTTTATGAACTAAAGATTGAAATGGGGATGTTATGAACAGGTTATTTGGACTTTTAATAATTAGTTTATCATTGCTTACAGCCTCAATTGTATTACAAGTTGCTTGGCTAATTTTAATTGTTTTAATCTTGGGCATTTTATTGTTAATTCCTAATAGTAAGAACCAAACCAATAAAGAGAAATCTGTGTCAGACGAAGAAATAGAGGCAGAATTATTGAATTCTAATCATAAAAATAAATGAAATAGTGGAGTGTGCTGTTCTGGTGAGGTCAATGTTTTTCAAGCATTAAAACAAGTGGTAGCATTCCTGTAATAAGTTTGTGTACAAATGCACTTAAACTAAAGGGTGCGATTCTTCAAAAAAGGATTGCTTTTTTCTTATTTAAGTAACGGGGCAGTTTAGTGGAATAAGCCTATAAAGCAATTATATAGTTAATAATAAGATATTTATAGAATTTGTTTATAGCTGAACATCAGAGGGGTGTATATTGATGGTTGAAAAAATTCAATTTAGATTACCAGATTTATCGTGAAAGAGCTGATTTTACACCTATAGTGGTAATGATGTGTGGTGTAGCAGGTTCTGGAAAAACTACATTCGCCCAACAATTAGAAAAAGAAGGTTTGGTACGCCTTTCTATTGATGAAGAAATTTGGGCTACAAATGGTCGGTATGGGATAGATTTCTCAGTTGAAAAGTATGAGAAATTCAAGGAAGACGCGGAAATAAAATTGAGGAATCAATTGATAAAGTTAATTCACGAGAAACATAATGTGGTAGTTGACTTCAGTTTTTGGCAACGCTCTAGAAGGAACCAATATAAACAGTTAATTGAAGAGGCTGGAGGTAAATGGAAACTTATTTATCTGAAAGTTCATCCTAATGATTTGCGTGAACGACTTAAGATACGAAGCCAATGTTTTGATGCAAATGCTGCCTTCGCTATAACAGATGAAATTTTAACTTCCTTCCTTAGTGGTTTTGAAGAACCAACAGGCGAAGGAGAAATTGTAATTAAACAATAGTAAAACTTCCTTTTTAATAAAGCTAACAGGTACTTACATTAAAATGGGAAAAGCCTATTTTCTTATTGAAATAACGAGGTGCGTTTCAACAATATGTGGGGAAGCTTTTTACTAAAGGGATAGGATTGTTGAAGAAGAGATTCTTTTTGAAATAATTTCCAGATCATAAATTCTACAAACAAAGGGGATGGGAGAAATGATAAAGGGGCTATATGAAGCACATTTACCTGTAAAAAATCTAGACGTTTCAATTGAATTTTACCGGAAATTAGGTTTGAAGTTAGCTTGGCGTGATGAAGACACCGTATTCTTTTGGATAGAAGAAGGCAAAAGCTGGTTAGGATTGTGGGAAGGAAAGGAGTACCAAACTCCATACCACCCTTCTTTAAGACATATTGCTTTTCGAGTCACATATGAGGATTTAAAAGTGTCTGTAAAATGGCTTGAATCCATCCAAGTTGAACCTGCACCTTTTGGAAGAAGAACATCGATTGAGCCTTTTGTAAGACCAAATCAAGGAAATGCTTCGGTTTACTTTGATGACCCAGATGGAAATAGCTTAGAATTGATGTGTTATGTTAAAGTACCAAATGAATTAAAACATATTACGGAAAAGCTGTCATTTAAGGACTGGGAGAATTTAGTTAGTAGTAAATTGACATAATCAAGCCCCCTTTCTTTAATATTGTGAAGGATTGTACTTAAAGAAACGAGCAGGTTTGTTGAAGAAGAAAAGGAAAAGGTTACAACTAAACGTAAAGATATCTTTACATTTAGTTGTAATTTTTTTATAATCTTATGTAAAGATATCTTTACTTCCTGTTTGGAGGGTTTTTAATGAAGGTGGTAAATCATATTAAGGAAATTCGACAGAAAAAGGGCATAACACAAGTCAAAATGGCAGAAGACTTACAAATTACACGTCAAACAGTAAATGCAATTGAGAAGAATAAGTATAATCCAAGTTTGGAATTGGCACTAAAATTAATACAGTATTTTGATGTGCCAATTGAAGAATTATTTTATTTAGAGAAACCAGAGGGGGAATAGCTATGAACAACCGAAAGTTACAAATCACTATTTGGTCTGTTGTAATTGGATCTATGATTATAGGTGGCTTTTTAGGTGTGTATCTCATAGGAAAAGAAACTGGTGAATACAACTACGAAATGGCTATCGCTATTATAGGGGGGACAGTCTTAGGATTTATTTTCTATCTGCTTATTTCTATGTGGAATAAAAAAAGAAATGGAAATGTTCCAGATGTTGATGAAAGAAGTATTTTACTAATGAAACGTTATCTAATGTGTGTACTTTATGTTGTTCTTTTGGGTAGTGGAGCTGTTTTATTAATTCTATATTCAATGGGTGTTCATTTTATTGAAACAGGTATGTTGATCGTATGTATGATGGGATTATATATGTTAATTGGCTTAGGTGCTGTTATTACAAAGCAATTATAAAATGTTATTAAGCTAACTGGTGCAAGAGTTTAAGAATGGGAATGCTGCGGAAATCCTTTTTCTTGTTCAACTAAAAGGGGCAATAGTAAAAAAAGGCAGCGTTAAACCCTTCGCATTTTTCACTCTAATTCTAAAAGTATTTTCTATAAAAATTCTCTTTTAATGATTCCACTTAACTGAGCATAAATCCTAGTGGCCTCGCTTTTTTCGTGTCCTAGTAAACTTTGAATGACATCGAGAGGAGCTCCGTTTTTCAATAGGGGTGTGGCATAGCTGTGGCGTAGTTGGTGTGGGTGGATTAACAAAGAAAAAGTTAGCTTTGAAAAAATATTCAAGACAAAACTAAAATGGAGTAACTTTATGACCACAAAAAAACTCGCGATTTCTGCATTTACTGCTGTAATTCTTATCATTGTTATTCGTGCGATACTTCGTGGTAATGGCATTCACAATTTCCTTAGCGACAATTCAATTGGTGGATTCTTATTATGTTGGGTCGCTTTTTCATTGATTTCATTATTTTTTAGAAGGCAGTCAGATAAATAAGACATATATATTAGATAAATCAATTAATTGGTAGCTTTACCTTAACAACAATGGGGGCTGTTTTTCGGCAGTTCTTTTTCATTATCGAAGGTAGTCACTTCTCTCAGTATTTAAAGAAATTTAATACTAAATTAAAAATCAGGAAGGAAAAAAGGACAATACCTAAATGAAAGTATTATCCTTTCTTTTTTCATAATCGAAATGATTTTGCTTATTAATTCTTTTTAATCTGAAGAAACTTATTTCACTAACAAAAGTAGAACAAATTGCTCTTTCAGTATTAATCCAGAGATTAATGTAGTTACAAATGGATCAACATAACCCAACAAAGCAAAATGATTTGTCCTATAACCAGACAACCCTTTTTGCTGTTATTTATTCAATTCAACCGTTTCATTAATATCTGTAGATTTAGAACTCTGCCCTGTCATGCGTTTATATAGAAAGGCGATTTTCTTCGTAAAATTACCGGTTTCCCAATACTCGGCTGCTTCCGCTTTTACCTTTATCAAGATAACGTTAGGATCATCATAGGAAGTTTGCATAAATTTCTCATATGCTTTGCTCCACAATTCCTTTTTCTTGTCTAAATCATCAACGATTTCTGCTCTTCCACGGACGGAAACATAGGATTTACCTGCATAAGCCACATTAACATCTTGATCATGTAAAATTTCTTCATATTTATTAGTCTCTTTTTTAGTGAAAAACCATAAATCACCATCAAACTCTACTTCTTGTGTTTTCATAGGACGAGAAACAAGCCCTTCTTCAGTTACCGTAGTCAGCATGGCCGTGTCTACGTCTTTGATTAACTCTCTTAATGTTTCCATTTCTTCTTGTTTCATCATGTTAGACATTTCCATCACCTCATTTATGTTTATAGAGGTAATCTACCCTTTACACCAACTTTTATTCAGATATGGCAGATTACTAAACTAACTATAAGAACTAAAGAGTCAGCATTCAGGTAATAAGCATTTAGTTAATAAAAGAACAGTAAAAAAGGATAACTTTGTGAAGAAATATACTTAAACTATCGGGGGCTTTACTACAAAAGAATGTTAATGGAGGTGATGAATATGGAAAATTTTTACGAAATACTGCCCAAAGACAAATTTGATATTGAATCAGTAGAAAAAATAAGAAAGCTTAGTCGTGTAGAAATTATATCTCTTTTTCCAAACCTTCTTGAATGGATTCAGGATATGAATTGGGTAATTGCTCCAAAGGTTGCCGAACTGCTTTTGGATTTCCCAAATGAATTAGTCCTTCTAATAAGAAATGTGTTTGAAACTGAAGACAATGTATGGAAATTCTGGTGTTTAGAAGTTTTGGTTAAATATCTTCCGACTGAATCAAAAATGGTATTAAGGAACGACTTGATACGATTAGCAAAAACCCCTTCTGAAGAAGAGAAATTAGAGGAAGTTGACGTTATTGCTAAGGAGATTTTAGAACAGCTATGATTTTACTAACTGGGTGCATTGATCCAAGAAGGATTAACCACCTTTTTTGTTGAAGTTATTAAGCTAACAAACAGGATATTTCATTAAGAAATTTTAAATCATAGATAAGGAATATGGGGAGGTTGGAATCATTTGAGATGGTTTTTTGCTATTCCATTTATTTTTCTTGGAGCTTTCTTATGGTCATTAACCATTGACCAAATGGGAATTAAGGGTCATATCATTATGAAAATTATAGGGTTTGGGTGTTTTATTCTTGCTAGTGTTTTTGTTAGAGGAAAGAAAAAAACAATCAATTATTTTAAACAAACGGGTGAGATTCTTCAATAAATGATGGATCACTTTTTCCTAATTCAAGTAACGAAGCAGAATAGTTGAAAAATGATTAATACGATAACCTAATCTTTAAGATGGTGAAATAATGGAACAAGTAATAAAAGAAATTCTGTCTAGAGGAATACTCTTTAACTGATACGAATCTATTGTATGGTAAGCAATATTAAATTCAATCTAGGATTAAATTGGAGGGAATAGAAAATGGATGTAAAGACACTTTTGTTACAGCAATGGGCAAGCTGCTTAGATGAAGAAGACTGGTTTCCACCACTTGAAAAAGTGCTAGAGGATATTACTTTTGAACAGGCGATTTGGAAACCAGTTGAGGGGGCAATGAATTCCATTTGGGAATTAGTTTGTCATTTACTTTTCTATGAAAAGAGATTTCTGATGCGATTTCTTGGTGAAACAGCGAATGAACCACAGGCAGAAAATAATGATTCTACATTTCGATTACCAACTGAGACTTTAGAAAATTGGAAGGAAACAAAACAAGAATACTTTTATGTTCATCGTGAACTTGAAAAAATACTAGCAAAAGCAGAACATGATGATTTGTATAGACAGATCCCTGGAGAAAGATCATTAGTGCTTGAACTGAAGAGTTTAGCATTGCACGACGCATATCATATTGGGCAAATTGTATCCCTAAGTAAAATGCAAGGAGCTTGGGCAGGGAAACGCAGCTTTTAAAAAAGCTTCATTAGCTTTTTAGTTATTCTATTATAGGGGGCTTTAATGGAATAAGAACGGGAACATCCAAATCGGACGTTCCCATATTTTATACCTGAAAAACAAAAATCGAACCATTTTCTTGTATAAGGAAAGGAATAATATGGAGTGACTCCAATATTTAATTATTTCAGGAACAGTGTGAAATTTGAAATATAATAGGAATTAGTAAATTAGATTAAATGAAGCAGGGGGTGTAAACGATGATTCGAAAAAGAACTTTACATATTCTAAATGGGCAAGCTATGTATAATTTTTTTAAAAGGACAAATTTTCTTGAACAAGAATTGATGGTCCCATTTAACGAGGCTATGTGTTATGGAAAAACGTATAATGATCTATTTTCAAATGAGTTTACTGAAATACGAGCTAAGGTTCATCACGTATCTCCAGTGCAATATAGTGAAACCATACTAAAACCATTGGTGCCACTCTTTAGTGAAAAATTCACTCATATAGCTTTATGGTTTGATGCTGATATGTTTTGTCAAATCAATATACTATCCCTTTTAGCTTGGTTAGACCAAGCAGAGCATACAGATGCTATTGATCTTTATATAGTCGGTGATCAATTTAAACCTATGAGTCATTTTACCTTAAAAGCGAAGGGTTATTATGCTATTTACAAACAAGTGTTGATTGATAAAAAGATGCCTGAAAATATCTATCCAGATCCTTTAAAGAAGGGGGTTGAGCTATATTTGAATTACCTAAATAAAGACAGTGATCTTATGATGTATATTTACAAGTATAAAGATGTTCCAGAAGAAGAACTTATGTTAGCATTACTAAAAAATTTTAAACATTATGGGTTAGGAGATACACAATATTTCGAAATAATAAAATCTCTTCGCCAAAAACATCAATAAGATTTATTTCCTTTATTCGTAGGATTTATAATAATAAATTTGAGTTTGTATGTTCCTACCTATTTAATAATCCTTTAGAGGAATTACTAAATTCCGTTTATCAGTTAGTAACGAATCTGGCTGATTTTTTGTTGAAATCCTTATTGAGCTATCGGTTAGTTTAAAAAGGATAAGTCGAAAATGTGCATTGATCCATGCTGGATTGAGCACTTTTTTTATTTTTAATAAACAACATGTTTCGTTAAAGAAGAATTGTTTCTAATATTAATGAAAAAATAATATTTGACTTGGGAAAGGGTAAGTGTTAAATTTACCTTACGACCGTTCGGAAGGGTGAATGATATGACAGCAGAACAAATAAAAGAAGTTTCTTTAAAGCACTTCGCAAATAATGGATATGAAGGTGCATCATTGGCACATATTGCCGAGGATGTAGGGATAAAAAAGCAGTCAATTTATACTCATTTCAAAGGGAAAGATGAACTGTTTATCCAGCTATGCAGGGATGCGAGTGAAAATGAAATAAAATCTGTTATTAATTTTATAGAGTCTAATCAGACTCGACCCATCAAGGAGTTCTTATACGATTTTCTATTGCGAAGCATAGACCGCTATGGAAAGAATGTTTCATATAAATTTTGGACTCGTACTTCTTTTTTTCCACCGAATCATCTCAATGAGTCGGTGATGAATTTGGTTAACCAATATCTTGATAAGTTAGAAGAGCTATTTATTCCGATCCTTAAAAAGGCTTTGGCGGAAGGAGCAATTAGTTCAATTATTGGTGAAAAACGAGCAACTGCTGCATTCTTAGGGATGTTAGATGGAATATTGGTTGAAATGGTATATGGAGGTCCAGAACGCCTAACGAAGAGATTGGATGCTTCTTGGTATGTTTTTTGGCACGGTCTTTCAAAGGAGTAATAATATTTATGGGAGGAAAAAACGATGAATCGAAATTGGGTATTAGTCCTACTGGCTGGATTTATAGAGGTTTTGTGGGCAATAGGATTGAAGCATGCTAGTAACTGGCTTACTTGGGCTGGTATTGCTCTACTTATATATATTTCATTTATTTTACTATTAAAGGCAATAAAAAGTTTACCTGTTGCTACAGTTTACGCAATCTTTACTGGAATAGGAACGGCTGGGACCGTTGTGGTGGAGATGGTGGTATTTGGAGTTGCCTTTAGTTGGATGAAAGTATTTTTTATTCTCTTACTTCTATCTGGTGTTATAGGTTTAAAACTTGTCACAAATGAAACTAGTAAGAAAGAGGGTGCAGTGTAAAATGGCTTGGGTGTATCTCATTCTAGCAGGAACCCTTGAAGTAGTTGGGGTTACAGGAATGAATAAAGTAGCTAAAAACAATAATTTACAAGCATATATGGTATTGCTCCTTGGATTTATATTTAGTTTTAGTTTTCTAGGCTTAGCTATGAAGACCATCCCCGCTGGAACAGCCTATGCCGTTTGGACTGGGATAGGAACAGTTGGTGGAACGCTAGTTGGAATGCTTTTCTATGGAGAAGCAAAAGAATGGAGACGGATATTATTTATAGGTCTGATATTAGTAGCAGTTATTGGACTGAAAACAACTACGTAGATTTCTATTTACAAGACAATGATTATTACCTTATATTGATAAAGCAGTGGATAAAAAAGCATTTATTATCGGCTGCTTTATTTATTTTAATCAAATAGAAGGTATTGATTTGCCCTGAGTTTCTTTATTGGTACTGTTTATTTTAGATATATACAGTTTTTTAGTATTATCTAACCCAGCATAAAAAACCTCTGAACAATCTTTGATATTTTGTTTATTAAGTTCAGATGTTAGCCATTCTTTATCTAGTCCAGCACTTGTTAAGTTTTCCTCCATTATCGTTCCATCAATGATTATATCTTTTTCAAAACCTGAACTTGTTGTTTGAATGTTCATATGATAAGGAGTAAGTGGTTTTTTATCTGGTTTGGGTAATACAGATAATTTACCATCTGTTTCCATTATAGCGAATTCTACGTCCGCCACATTGAAAGTATCCTTTTCTCTTAATTTCATCTTTAATTCATTTATGGTCAATTTCACTTTCCTCATATTTTCATCCACAATGGTTCCATTTTCAATCAAAGTAATCGGTTCGGAATTGATTAGCTTCCTTATTGTGATATTTTTCAAGCTTAAATATCCAGTGAACACAGTCAAAATGGCAAATAATATTAAGGCAGTAGTACCTGATAGTGTTGCAAATTGCTTATCAATAATAGCATTTGTGACTAATGAACCCATTGAAACCCCCATAATAAAATCAAAAAAATTCATTTGTGAAATAAGTTTTGTTCCTATTCTTCGGGTTAAGAATAATGCTAAAACGTATATTCCAATACCTTTTAGAATTGTACTGAGGAAAATATTTCCCATATATGTACTACCTTCCTTTTATCTTAGTATCATCTATAGATAGTAGTATTAGAAGGGAGTTAACTGGATATTCATTTATCAACCGATATTTTATTTTACTTAAATCAGGGAAATACAGACTAATGGCGGGAGTACCACTGAATTAGAAAATTGGAATGGGACTATTATCAAACCCTATTCAGGAAATGAAACTATCTTTTTTTTCTTTACTGAAGATGATAGCTATTTCCCAACAGAACAGCAAGTGATGGTAAATTTCCAAGTTTATAATCTAAACGAGACAGTGTTTACCTTCAAAAATGAATTATGTGCTTGTTCAACTATGGAATGCATTCCTTTAACAAGGGATATATTTTTTTTATGGAAGTAAAGTGGCAGGTTTGTTCAATAACTATTGCTTATTTATGGTAATAATATTATAATGTCTCCATACATAGAATGTCTATATACATAAAATATCTAAGTATAAAAAATTTAATCTGTAATTGGAAATGGGGGATTATGATTTTAATTTTATTTGGTTTCTTGATTTCTTTCATTACCGTTATATTATTATTGATTTTATGTGCAAAGATAATAATTTCTTTCATTAAAAAGAAACCTTTTCCTAAAAAGTTACTGATTTCATCGTTGTCTGGGGTTGTTCTGGTATCTTCAATCTATATATATGAAATGTACTTTTTTACATTTAGTGATATTGATAGAGGATTTATCCAAAAGGGTCCTGGACCTGTAATATCCCCCACTGAAGAATACACAGCTAATGCTTATTATGAACCATATGGTGGTGCAGCAGGCGGTGTTAACGTATGGGTTGAAATCACAAACATTAATGAGGAAAATAAAGTTCAAACTGTTTATTATAGCGATGCAAAAAGTAATTTTTCTATGGAATGGATGGATGAAGATACGCTGTACATTCTAAATGACGAGCCCAATTATCCAAATTCAAATAGAAGTATCGAATTAGAAATCGGTAAAGAAATTTATCACGAAAATGGTTTGGCTTGTAAAAGTTTGTTAATGAAAGACGAATATGAGACTTGCTACCAAAACTAATACTTATTGCATTAACGGGTGCGATAGTGAAAAGGCAGCGGCGGATTGCTTTTTGCCATAGATTTTTAAAAATATTTTCTGTAAAATTCACTTCTAACGCTTCCACTTAGCTGAGCATAAATTCTGGTGGTCTCGCTTTTTTCGTGTCCCAGTAAACTTTGATTAACATCAATGGGAGATCCGTTGTTCAATAGGTGTGTGGCATAGCTGGTGTGGATGAATTTCTTTGTTGATCCCTGCCCGACTTGATATTCGTTTTATGAAATCTCTCATTTGTTTAATACTCATTCTATGTGGGTGCCTTCAGTAACAAAAATTGCTGGGTCTTTATCCTGACGAAAATCTAAGTATCATTTCAGCCAAATTTCACAACGTATATTAAAATAGACCTCCCCTTCTTTATCCCCCTTTCCTGGACAATGGTAGAGCGATTTGCCCAATTGATACAATTCTTTTCGAGAGAAACTATTTCACCAATTCTACAACCTGTGGAAAACATAAATTCAAATAATGCCTTTTTCATTGGAGTAAAACACGCTTCCCTTAAATGCTCAATTTCTCTCTCTGCTAGGTATCCATTCAACTGATCGGTGGTTACTGATTCAATACTCACATCGTTTATGTGATGGATGAGTAACTTAGATTGGAGCCTATTAGAGGAATTATTGCCTTGAATATAGAAATGAAGATGTTAGATATTGAAGTAACGGTCAGCATTCCTGTAATGAAGTAGGAGAAGGAGCTTTTGTTATTTGTTGAGAATTTAAAAAAGAGTTAATGCTAATTTAATGCATATATTGACGGAGGGGAGCCAGACAGTGAATAAATCAGCAATTGAATGTATAGATGAAATGGTATTTATGGATAGAATTAATCTATTTGAAAAACCTGATGTTATTCTTTATCATCCAGGTCACTTTCCAGAGCTAAATGAACAATTATTGGATTACTATGAGAAATCTGGAGCAAATTTAATTATGATTCCCGAAGTTTTTAATGATTTTTTAAAATGTAGTGAATTTGATTTTTATTCCCCACTTTTAATAAAAAAAGGTATCGAAAAGAAAAAACTAATGCCAATTCCTACTAGTAACGGTATAAAAGGGGTGGACGGTGTAATTCAATCAGCATTTAGTTTTCTCAACACCACCAGTAATAAAAATATCTTATTGGCTGGAAAATCATTCTTTTGTAAACGATTCTATTTCTTGGCTTCTATCTATGCAAATGACGATAAGGTTTTAGATGTATTACCACTACAAGATAATAGAGATATAATACCTACCAAATGGACACAAAGTGAGAAGGGTAGAGCAAGGATATTAAACGAAATTGAACAATATGCAAATATTATAAAAGAAAAAACGAGTGCTTTGCTTTTATGAGGTGGGAAGAAATTTCTCTTATTCGGGTAACGGGAGTTTAGCTTAATAAAGAGAAGTATTCCACATGTAATAGAAATATTATTATTGAGCCAAAATTGGTGGGTGAAATTAGTGAATTTAATGAAATTAAATATTCGACAATCAATTTTTGTCATATTTCTAATAATAATTTTGTTGCCTTTATTGGGCTATTTTGTAACGATATACACGGGAAGTACGGTTTATATTCCATTTATAGCTATTGCTATTTCATTGGTTGGATGTTTAATAGCAACTACATATAAGGGGCAGAAGCGTTTAATAAGAGATAATGAAAACAGGGGGGCAGAAAAAGTATGAAAATCAAAAATATTATCATCGCAGTATCTGTTTTATTGAATGTTGTATTAGGTTTTCTATTCTATAATGAGACTACAAAAGAAGGTCCCGTTGATGTTGGACTATCGTTTAAAGAAGCAGTTAGAATTGAAAATTATGAACTTGCTAAAACACTTATGGCAGAAGGCAGAAAAGAACTTATATCAGAGGAAACATTAAAGAAAGTAAATGAAATTATGAGTGCTGGTACAAGCTTTAAAACTTATGAATTTTTAGAATTTGATAATGGAGAAATGGTATTACTTAACTTAACACCAGATGCAAAATATGAAATACAAGATGTTGCAATTGTTCCTAATGACCTAAAATCATTCTTCAAAAGATAGACATTCTTATTGCGTTAACGGGTAGCTTGAGTTTAAGAACACCAGCAGCTGCTTTGGCGGCTTTTTTGCTTGTTCCGCTAACGGGGTAGGTTAGTGACAGAAGGAATCTTATAAGAGAGCACAGAATACCTATAATAATTATGGGAATGGATTATTAAAAGGGGGAAAATGGGTGCTTGAAAGAACTGTCTTAGAAAAACTTAATCGTGAAAGAGATGACTTAAACCCTTTAGTTGTAATGATGTGTGGAATAGCAGGTTCTGGAAAAACTACCTTCTCACAAAAGTTAGAAAAGGCTGGGTTTGTACGTCTTTCTATAGATGAAGAAGTCTGGTCTACTAATGGTCGATACGGAATAGATTATCCAATTGAAAAATATAGAGGGTATTTGGATAAAGCACATTTAAGATTGCGTGATAAACTAGTAAAGTTAATTCTTAATAAGCAACAAGTAGTGGTTGACTCTAGTTTTTGGAGACAGTCTGAAAGGGTTGAATATAAGCATCTAATTGAAAATGCTGGAGGTAAATGGCGTCTTATTTATTTGAAAGTTAATCCTAATGAGTTGCATGAACGTCTAAAGATAAGAAGTAATCGGTTTGATGCAAATGCTGCTTTTCCAATAACAGAGGAAATATTAACTTCCTTCCTTAATGGATTCGAGGTTCCGATAGGAGAAGGAGAAATTGTAATTGAATTTTAAGAAGAGCTTTCCTTTTCATTAGGCAAAAAGTAAAATCTTTAAAAGCTTTTATCGTTTCAAAGTATCGGGTGTAATTAAGCCAAGAGAATTAAAGCACTTTCTTTGCAGGTATAGGGGCGGGTAATTTTAAATGAAAAAAATATAGTTTTGTGCAATAATCAGGTTAGTTTTATTAAAACTCATTAGGTTCTGGGGGATAAGTTTTTGAAACGATTTTTACGATTCTCCTCATTTTTCTTAGTTTTTTTTATTGGAAATTTGATTGTAAACATATTATTTAAACATAATTGGAATGTTGATACAGCCTTTTCTGTCGCTTTTGGTACCTCTTTGGGAATCGCAATTGTGGATTATTATATAACTAAGAAATTGAAGAAAAAGTAACTTTTACATAGTTCCTTATTAAACAAACAAATGCTTGAGTTTAAGAGCACCAGCAGCTGTTTCGGCGGCTTTTTTGCTTGTTCCACTAACCGGGCAGATTGTGTAAAAATATTTAACTAATATTAGGTTGCTTGTTTCATAGTAACACATTTTTTGTTGAATTTATTGAACTACAGGGGCAGTTTTCTTGAAGAAGGGTTTTCATTTATGACGAATTAGCATAGAGAATTATTATTAATATTTCTGATTAAAATGGAGGAGACAAAAGATGAATGAGAACATTATTTGGATTATTGTAGGAATATTATTGGCAAGTAAAGTAATTGATAGTAGTCTTTTACGAAGTGAAATTGCACGATTAAACTTAACTCTTGATAAAATAGCTAAGCATATTGGAGTATTCGATGCAGTAACACAAGAGATAAATGAAGAATTAAAGAGTCTTATTGTAGAAGGTAAAAGAATTAAAGCGATTAAAAGATATAGAATGGTTACTGGATTTGGTTTAAAGGAATCCAAAGAATACATTGATTCCTTAATTAATAATGATACAAATAAGTGAAAAGTTTAGATTTAATGAAATTTTCTATTGAGGTAACGGCAATTTACTCTCTTTAATTTGTAGTGATGATTGTGAAACGATGTACTTAAGCTAACGGGGGACTTACTTTAAGATCAGGCTGCCATATTGGCGGCCTTTCTTATCTAATAAAATGCGTTCTTGAATAAAAAGGGAATTTCGCTTTATCTGTCGAATATTAGCAAAAAAGAGGTGGGCAATTCAAATTTTATCTTCAATTAAATGTGTGAAGTATTGTTAAATAAGAATGTAGGGTGGTGTGAATTTGAATTCCTTTATAATGTTGCTTTCTTTATTGGCTTCTACAATTGCATCTGTTTTGGTATTAAAAAAGAGAAACAACAAATGGTTAGGTTTGATATCGGCATTTTGTATAAATACACTTATTTTAGTAGTAACAATGTGGGTTTTATACAGTTTTGACGAGGAAGTAAGAGTGTTTGGCTATGGTTATCATTTTAGTCATTTTGTGTTGATACAATCTATCCCTATAATAACTTTGATTAACTTTTTAATTCTTAAATTTGTAAAAAGTAGAAGAATAACAATAAAAGATTAAGTTACTATCTTATTCTAGTAAAGGGCAGGTTGCACAGGAAGAGGAGTAAATAAAACGATGTCGAATACATATTTATTGGTGAAATTTGAGGCATTGGGGGAAACATTTTGAAAGAATATAAGATTGAAAATAATATTCCGACATTGGAAGAATACAAATATTTGTGTGAGTCTGTGGGATGGACCAAATATATGAATTTTGAAGTGGTGGAAACATCACTAAGGAATTCTATTCACTGCATCACAGTCAAGGATAATGAACAAATTGTGGGTATGGGAAGAATTGTTGGCGATGGGGCTATTTATTTCTATATCCAAGATATAGTGGTTCATCCAGATTATCAGAAAAATGGTATTGGAAATGAAATAATGAATCTTTTGGTTGAATACTTAAATACAAATGCCCCAGATAAGGCGTTTGTTGGTTTGTTTGCATCACAAGGCAAAGAATCGTTTTATGAGAGATATGATTTTAAAGACTACTCCCCCAATATGACAGGGATGTTTACTGTAATTTCAAAAAAATAGACATAATCGATTTAAAATTACGTTGGTTTGTTAAGTGGATTTGATTTGGCTAAATTAACATATGCAAGAGTTGACACATATAATATTATTTTTTAAAAAATTAGTAGAAGTACTAGTTGGGCCTGTTATTCTCTGAAAAGGACATATGGAAGATTAATGATATTGCTTACGAAGTGAATAGACAAAAAATTTTTATGGTTACTTTATTCTGCTGTTAGCAGATCTATATATCTGCTTGTTTCTAAGTTGCGTAAGAGAATGAAATTTTGGAAAGCACTCTTAGAAAGTAATATTGTTGCTGGATTACTGCCTTTATACACTATTATTAACTCAATAAATAGGATACAAAATCTAATTTACTGATTACTCAATTAATAGATGCGATTGTTCTATATGAGGAGTCGCTTTTTCACTAACTGGAAGGTTAGTTGAAGAAGTGGATATTGTAAGGGCTTCCGAAAGGAGCGGGGGAGTGCTGATTTTTCTAGAATAAAGATATGAGGGGGGATTAGTTTATGGTAATTAAGAATAAAAAAATTCTTTATGTTGGTTTAGTAATCATAGCACTTATTCTAATAACATTCATATTAAACGCTACGAAGAGAGAGTATGGTAATGATGAAGAATCCATCTTTAAGGTGATCAGATCAATTGACGGCTATAACTCTCAACCTATACAAATATTAAAAATTAAGGATATAAAAAATGAACGGGTTGTTCCATTTTTAATAAATAATAATCCTGGTTATATTCAGTTTACCAAGAATAAAAGAGGGAACTTTGAATGGAAACATATTGAGAAGACGGAAAATCAGTCTTTTGCTTCGTTCCTGGTCAATCTCCAAGGTGAGGAGTTACCTAATTTAAAGTTTTTGTTCGTGACTAATGAAGATAATGAGATTGCAAAAGTAGAATTAGACGTGAACGGTCAAGTCTTTAAAAAGGAATTTAAAGTACACGAAAGTTTAGTAGCGTGGATCGATTTGCCTAAACATAAATCTGCGGAATATAAATATAAGTATTATGATGAAAATGGAAATTTAATCGAAGAATAGAAAAAGATTTATAGGCTTTATTTATACAAAGGACATCATTGGTTTTTGAACTAACGGGGCAGTTTGATTTAAGTGTAATAATTCACAATCTGTATTATTAAATGTCCTTTTCCTCCACACAAAAAGACTCCCACCACATGAAAAAGGAGAATGAATTCATTATGGAATCATCCCCTCAAATAGTTTGAATATGCTTATACTTATATTACACATCAATGACTCGCTAAACGTTTTTCAAAATCCGCCTTAAACAACAGAATAGCATCAATATTTACAGCAAAATCATGGTCACTGATATTAAAATTACTTATAAACTCGTCAGATCTCTCACGAACCATAATTGTCGGACGGATATTGTCTCCAATAGCGTCCTTAGTTACAGCACTTCCATAGAAATACCAGTTAGTTTGAGTAGGCGCATTTGCTGCATTCTTAGATAAGTCATTTTTTATAAATTCGCATAATTGATCCATAAAATCTTCATTAAGCTTAATGGTTTTTCCATGGTGACCATCAACAGATATATCAGCATATCCATACCAAATATTCCTGCTTGTAAGCTTTCCGTCTTTTGAAGTGTATGTTTCATCAAACAAAATCTTCATTTCATACCCTCCGTTAGTATAAAATTTTTTCACACTATTATACACCAATTAGAAAATGTAAAATAGCTTGCTGTTAGTCTCACTATACTTGTAAGAGTTAGGCAAGCTAACTTCATGGTAGGGTTCCTCCTAAAGTTGTGAGTTAGAGTGGTGTCTATCTGACGTAATCTGCTTTAGGAGACAAGGTCATCTCACCGTCTGGTAAACGAGGGCTATGGCTCCAGAATCAAATGTCTTGTTTTCGATAAGTTTAAGATTAATCTTTTCCTTGTGACCTTGGAATAACGGCAACCCGCTGCCGATCAGGACGGGAGAAACCGTAATTTTATACTCATCTATTAAATCAAGCTGCATAAGGTAGTGTGCTAACCTAGGACTGCCAAGGATGACCATATCCTTGCCTGGCTGCTGTTTGAGGTTTTTGATCTCTTCCTCGACATCTTCTTTCACCAGTCTCGAATTATTCCATTCGGCTTTCTCCAGCGTCGTGGAAAAAACGATTTTGGCTGTATTCTCGATCCACTCGGCATGATTCCGTTCATACTGCGAAGCTGATGGGTCCGAAGGCACAGATGGCCAGTAACTGTGCATCATCTGATAAGTCCCACGTCCCCAAATGACAGTGTCGGCAGTACTCAGAATTTCTTTCGCGTGTTTCTCCAAGTCAGCATCGTAGGAAACCCAGCCGATGTCCATTTCACCATTCGGACCTTCTACAAAACCGTCAAGCGATGCGTGCAGAAATAGAACGAGTTTTCTCATTTTTAGTTCTCCTTTGTACATGAGGGATATTTTTTCCATACCTCTTACCTTCAATGTAAGTATAACCAATTTTTTATAAATTTGGGCAAAAAAGTTCTATAAGTTACACTAAAAATAAAAAACAGGCATTGCCTGTTTTATGCTTTTGTCCAATATTCCATACTGTTCGATTTCATACTAACGCGTTCTTCATTTCAAGGAGTGCAGCCGTATCGTCTTTTTGCCATAAAAAAAGAATCACTCTCCTCGGGGAATTGTTTTATTATTTATGCTATTCCCAATTCTAGTGTCAACCACTTTATCAAAAATATTTGATTTATTTTTCAGACGGAAATAAAATGGGAAGAGCAAATCATATTTAAGCCAAGTTTTTGAAGGATTACACTTAAACAAACGGGGGCGTTACTTGAAGATCCGAAGATGCAAGTAAGGCTGCTTTTTTTATCGAACAAACGGAGGTCTTGCTTGTAGTATAGTAAGCTGTCAAAAATGGCAGCTGTTCTTCTTTAAAGGGACAGGTTACATAAAGAAGGGAAATTTTTTAACAAAAAGGAGTAATTTATGTGCCGGAACATTAGAACATTATTTAACTTCGACCCACCAGCTACCGAAGAAGAGATTCATGCAGCATCTCTTCAGTACGTCAGAAAGATAACGGGTTATAACAAGCCCTCAAAGGCGAATGAGGAGGCGTTTATTCGTGCAGTCAATGAGATTGCAATGGTTTCTAGAGAACTATTGAACACTTTGGAAACGAGTACCGAGCCACGGAATCGTGAGGTCGAAGCTGAGCGTGCTCGTACTAGAGCAGCTAAAAGGTATGGAACAAAAGAGGACTAAAGAATAGAAAAAAAATGAAAGCTTTTTTGGATCTTTCATTATTCCGCAATCGGGCGCAATTCTACAGTAAGAATTGTGCTCTTTCTTTATGTTAAGGGCCAGATTGTTGAGGAACGTATTCAATAAAGAAATAAATATTAATGTTGAAATATAGAGTAAAGATTGTGGAAGTTTTCACTTAAACTAACGGCAGGTTAGTGCAATAAGGTTATTAATCTGGTTCAAGGGAGATAAATTAATGGAGGTGATAAAGTGGAAACCAATATTTTATTTTATAAAATTAAAAAGGGTACAGTTTCAACTGAGGATTATGTAAATTGGTCTCACATTTTATTAGAAAAAGATGTATCGTCACCATCCATAAATATTATCTCTTCATTTTCATTCGATGATAATATATTTGAAGTCGAATTGTATTTTAAAAGAGCATTAGATGAATTGGTATTAAAGGAGCCAACCTTTGGGATATGTGCAAGAGCCTACATAGATCTTTTAGCAAATAGAATAATAAAAGCTAATAACCATAAAGAAATTTTCAATTTAGTAATATGATTTTTCAAGTTGTTGCTATTGAGTTAGAAAATGCAGATGGTCTGTATGCTTGGTTTGAAATTAGTGAATTGATTGATAGGCTTGATTATGATGATAAATCTTTTGTGTTGAATGAAGAGGATATAATATCAAGGATAAAGAATGAAGTTGAAATCTTACTAAGATTAAATCATTAACATTTCTTATGGTGCTAGCAGGTGCTTTAGTTGAAGAAAGCCACTGATTTTTTATCAGTGGATTTTTTGTTTGTTTAATGGAAGACCTTTACGATGAACTATTTATTCAATCACGGCGGAATTCTAGTTACTTAATTCCATTAATAATTCATGGACAGCGTGTTGTCCAAAATCCTTTGGCTTATCCAAAAGTATCCCTCTTCTTGACGCAGCTGCAATTATTAGTCCTAATTCATAGTACATATTTTTAGAAACTAATCCTTTTGAAATCATTTTCTTCACTTCATAATAAAATTGAATCAAAAAATCATTTGGTAATTTTTCATACAAAGACATTTTTGAAAACACCCACTATTCCTACTGTTCTAATATGAATAATACCAATTAAAACTGAAATTGGAAAGAGTATTTCTCCAGATTTGTTTTGAAAACCCAGTTAAAACCATATTTAAAACCATATGGTTTACTCGTTGGGTTGCAGCATTTAATTAATACCATGGGACTCATTATGTTTCTTGGCTTATTTGGCTATTATATTGGCGGCTTTTCCTTCGAAAAAGTACGAGGCTTGGACATCCCAAATTCCTATACGAAAGAATGGGCTGGTCTGATAGGGCAAAACTTTAACGAATTTATACGGGCTCCGTGGATTGCATTGTCACCGCTACTTTGCTACTTTTTCATAATCATCATAATAAATATGATTAAAAAAGAACTGGAAGCAACAATGGATACGAATTTATTAGGCTTTGATTATAAAAAGAAGAGAACAGCTAAAAGGACAACTAAAAATGAAGTCAATAAAGCTCCCATTTCTACTGATTTTAACATAATAGAAAACAGACGGTGAATAGGGATAAAACAGTCACAAAGATTGGGACAAATGGAAAGATTTCTTATTATGAACAATTGAAGAAATTTTTATTAAACTAATGGAGGCTTTAGTTAAACACTTCGGTTGCTGTGGCAGCCCTTTTTCTTATTCCACTAACGTGGCAGGTTAATTCAGGAGGTTATTGTTTCATTCGACTAGAATATGAATATAATAATCAACCCAAAACTAACATAAGGTGGATTCAAAATGGATAAAAGAGTTCAATTCGACTTTGAAATCGAGTTTACTAATGGTGGTGGAATACAAGGGCAGGATTTTCGTCTTGATATTGTTGGAGATGACATTTCTGACGAAGAGTTAGCTAAGTATATCGTAGAGGATATGAGGTTGCTAATGGTTGGTGAAGTTAGGATACTTAACAAAAAAATAATTAATGAAAATCATAAGCGAATACCTGCTGATGAGAAATAATAAAAGTTTATTTTACGGCACTTCAATTTTAAGCTGCCTAATGAGGTGGCTTTTCTTCTTAGACTAACGGGCAGGTTAGCTTAATAAAATCTATAGGTATCATTTGTTTCTATGGTAAAATAAGGATAGGGGAATTATCAAAAATTTAATATAAGGGGCATAATTATGACCGTAAAAAAATGGACTATTTTATCTTCAATCGCTCTGTTAATATTAATTTCTTTTGTGTATTATAAACAAACTTACTTACCAATTTGGGGATTTCATCTTTCTAAAAAAGAATTAAAAGATGTAATTTTTCAAACTGATAAACATTCCTATCTTATTACAGACAAAAAAATGGTTTTAAAAATTGCGGAAAATGTTTCAAAATGGAAAAAGTATTCAAAAATTGAATCATTCCCTCCTCAAGCTAAGCCTGAAAAATACAAAAAACTTTTAATCCAAACAGCAGATAATATTACTTATGGCGGAAGTATATGGGTTACAGAAAATAATGCTTTATTAGATAGTAATGGCTACTATTGGGATTTGAATTACGAAGAATTAAGTAATAAGTTAAATGAGTCACTTAAGAATGCCACCATATTGAACTAACGGGTGCTTGAGTTTAAGATCAAGCTGCCATTTTTGGTGGCTTTCTTCTTGTGCTAACGGAGCAGGTTAATGGAATAACGGAATTATCGTTTAGGAAGAATAATCCTGAGGTGATAATAGTTCGTGAAAAAAATTGGCATATTGTTTGTTGGCTTACTCTTGGTGGGATGGAATAGAGGGTTTTCAAAAAATGAATTGCTCGAAGAAACTTTATATGCAAGATACCATTCTTATCTCGACCAAAAATATTCAGATTTTATATTGTGTCCAAGAATAGAAATCGAAAGAATAGAAGGCAATACTCGCAGACATATTGTTTATGCAAGTGCATTGAATTATGGTTCGCATCATGGCGACGTTCCCTACGAAAGAATTCATTTCACATTAACAGATACTCCAGATAAGGGTGTTGAAATCAAAAAGGTTAGAATACAAAAGGCGATTTCTGAAAAGGAAAGTCAAAAACAGTGTAGAAATAGAAACTAAAAAATTTTCTTCAACTAACGGGTGCAATAGTGAAAAGGGCAGCGTAATTCCGTTGCCTTTCTCACTACATCTTTAAAAATACTTTCTATAAAATTCTCTTCTAATGCTGCCACTTAACTGGGCATAAATCCTAGTGGTCTCGCTTTTTTCATGCCATAGTAGACTTTGAATAACATCAATAGGAGCTCCGTTGTTTAAAAGGTGGGTTGCATAGCTATGGCGTAGTTGATGTGGATGGATTTCTTTGTTGATCCCTGCTCGATTTGATATTCGCTTTATGATGTACCTCATCTGTCCAATACTCATTCTATGTGGGTACCGTTCAGTAACAAAAATAGCGGGATCTTTATCCTGGCGAAGGTCTAAATATCGCTTGAGCCAGATTTCACACCGTATATTAAAGTAGACCTCCCTTTCCTTATCACCCTTCCCAAGCACAATTGCAGAACGATTGGACCAATTAATACGATTTTTATCAAGAGAAACAATTTCGCCTATTCTACATCCTGTTGAAAACATAAATTCAAATAATGCCTTTTCCAAAGGAGTAAAACACGCTTCCCTCAAATGTTCAATTTCTCTCTCTGTCAAAAACTTTGGAATCCGTTTTCCTTGTTTAGGTTCTTTGATTTTGGCAGCTGGATTTTTGGGTATATGCCCTTCCTCGTGTGACCAACGAAATATCGATTTAATGAATCGAATTCGGTGAGCCAAACTTGACGGCTTTAAGTGTTCACTGGATTTTGCTAAATACCTTTTCAGTTGATCTGTCGTTAATGATCCAATATCCACATCGCTAAAGTGTTGAATAAGTAGCTTAGATTGTAATCTATATGCTTTTAATGTCTGTGGAGAAAATCCTTCAATTCTTTTATCCGATTCATATAATTCCCAGGCTTTTGATAATAACAAAATAATTCCTCCTTATCGGTTATATTAGAGGAATTATTGCCTTGATTATAGAAATGGAAACATTAGGTATTGAAGTAACGGGGCAGGTTAGTGAAAGAAGGAAATATCAGTAATTAGGTAGAACTTATTAGTAAATAATCACTATTCGTGGTGCTTACCCCTATTTGAAATAACTGATATTTTTTATTACAAAGTAAGGGAAGGTTTTTTAATGAAAGAATTATTAATCCAAATAGCAGCTATCATCGTGGCAGCTGTATCTGGTGGTATTGCTCTGTTTCAATTCTTACTCTTTTTTGGGTTGCCATTAGCGGAATATAGCTGGGGTGGAAAATATCAAGGAGTGTTACCGAAGAAAATGAGAATCATGAGCTTGCCATCAGCATTATTATTACTCTTTTTTGGTTTCATTTTCTTAATTCATTCAAAAGTTCTATCAGTGGGTATCCATTTACCAACAAAAATTTTTGTAATAATGATTACTATTTTCATGGGATTAAATACATTAGGAAATTTAGTTTCAAAAAGTAACAAAGAGAGATTGGTAATGACTCCTTTGGCAGGTATAACATTTTTATCATGCTTACTTGTACTCATATATAGTTAATAAATTGGATTCTCATACTTTGTGAAAGAAAGGGAATCAATATGCTCTTCTTTAACTAGGGGCTTTTGCGGAAGAACAGGGCTGCCGAAACTGGCAGCTTTACTTATTGAAGTAACGGGGCAGGATAGTTGAATAAGGTTAGTCATGATTAGGAGTATTTTACTTTGAATATTGAACTAGTTGAAATAAATAGAAAGTAGTTTATTCGAAAGCGAAAAGGACTATTATTTGGTATTATATACCTTGACTACTATCGATAATAAATCAGAGGAGAATAGATGAGACAATTTTTTAAAGATAATAAGTGGATTATTCCTATTTCATTATTGATTGTATTAATCCCTGTGGGTCTAAATATCTTTTATATATATGGTGATTTAAATACAGGTAAGGATTTAGGTAATGCCGAATGGTTGGCGTTTTGGGGGAGTTATCTTGGAGGGGCAGCAACCTTAATCGCAGTGTGCTTAACATTAAGCCAAAATATGAAGGTTATTAAACAAAATGAAAAGATTTTTATTCAGAATCAAGAAAATTTAAAATTTCAAGAAGAGCGCTCAAGGATAGCTCTTATGCCGTATATAGAAGTAATGGTATCTCTTGATGAAGATATGAGTTTGCATAAAACAAAACTTCATCCTCCTAATGGTTTTATAATCTTAAAAAACAAAAATGATGCCATAAGATTTAGTTCTGATTTCCCCGAAAAGTATCATCAAACTATTGAACAGTTATGTGAATGGGGAGAAAAAAACCGTAATAATTAACTTCTTTTGTATAGATAATGAGAACCCATTTGGAAACAGAGTGAGATTAATTCAGTATTTTATATTAGAGAACAGAAAACAGTTACCTAATTGGTAACTGTTTTCTGTTCTAATAGTCGTGCCAGTAATCCTGTAGTAAAAAGTAAAGAAGTTCTACTTATGTTACAACAGGGCAGAATCCCTATAATAAATGGGTTAGCGTCAGGAAAATTCGGATTTCAACGTAAGTAGATTCCAAGGACGCTACCCCCGTCTTTAACTACATTAAGGAAGCTTTAATGGTCTTAAAGAATCAGTCGAGGCCATCTACTTCGAATTAAAATGGCCAAATCTTAGTACAACAATAAAATACCTTACATATAAGGTGTTATAAGCTGGTTTCCTCATTAAGAAGCCTCTTCTGGTTGTGCGATTTCAAATTCACCTTCTGCATACTCTTGCTCCGCATAATGGCTTCCCCATTGACAGAGCTCCTGCAAGATAGGTTTAAGAGATTCTCCAAGTTCAGTGGATGAATATTCAACCTTCGGTGGTACTTGATTATACATCTTTCTGCTCACAAGTCCACTGTCTTCAAGCTCTCTAAGTGTTTGAATCAGCATTTTCTGAGTTATATTTGGGACAATGCGCTTTAATTCACTCGTTCTCTTTGGTCCATTCATTAAAAAGTATAATACAAGACCTTTCCATTTTCCGCCAATAACTTCCTTTGTCACTTCAAAACCACAACTAAATTTTTTCAAGTCTAAACCTCTCCATTCCACATTTATTACTTTTTAGTTACTATATCACAAAAAAGTGGGTACTTCCGTTAATGTGCTTACTGAAGGATACTATATCTTGTAAGTTGTTCTTCAAGTACTTGGGGAATGGTGTAACGGAATCGCCGCAAAATATAAAATTTATAGGAGGAGTCAATATGACCAATCAACAAGTTCAACTCAATATTCGTTTTAAGGCTAAACCAGGGAAGAAAGAAGAATTCCGCAAGGAGCTATCTTCCCTTATTGAGGAGATGTCATCCGAGAAGGCATTCATTAGCGCCATTGTATCGGACGATCTGGATCAGCCGGATGACTTGATCATTTATGAAACATGGCAAGGCACGAGAGATAGCTGGCTTGCGGAAGAATTTATTAAACCATACCGCAAGAATTACGAAGGAACACTGGGCGATTTAATTGTGGATAGAAGCGTCAGCTGGTTGCAACCGAAGGGCGAATGGGGAAGTCATATAACGAATGCGTGATGACGTTGAATCTTTAATCATTTAACCGAAGAAGGCAAACGCCTTGAAAGTGTGGTTATCCCTATTCTTAGGGATAACCATAAAACCGTATTGAATGGAATAACGGATGAACAATCCGAAGTGTTACATAATTTAATTTCAAAAATTATTACCAATACATCAGGAGGAAATAAAGGATGAATATTGTTGTACTCGTAGGAAGTCTAAGGAAAGAGTCTTATAACATGCAGCTGGCTAAAACAATGCAGGAAAGATACAAAGAAAAAATGAACTTGGAAATTGCCGACATCCGTTCCTTGCCTCATTTTGATCAAGATGAAGAAAACAATCCGCCGCAGTCTGTAAAAGAATTCAAAGAGGCAGTTTCAAATGCTGACGGAGTTGTCATTATTACTCCGGAATACAACTGGTCGATTCCTGGTGTTTTGAAAAACGCCTTGGACTGGGCTTCGAGGGTGGATAAGGTTTTCATTGGCAAACCAGTCATGGCTCTCGGTGCGACTATGGGAATGCTCGGAACCGTCCGTGCCCAAATGCATTTGCGTGAAATTCTGGATGCCCCTGGCATTCAAGCAAGAATCCTTCCTCCGGGCGGAAATGAAGTACTAATCGGTTTTGCCCATCAGAAGTTTGATGAACAATCAGGCCAATTAGTTGACGAAGGAACGCTTAATTTCTTGGACAGTAAAGTCGAAGCATTTATTGACTTTGTAAAATCACAAAATTAAATGAACAACAAAAAGACCGGCCCGCAATATGGCCGGTCTTTTCGCTTACCTGAGGAGGTGTCTGCCAGGTAAGGTGGATATGGCGGCTAACGGGATCCTCCTCCTATGGACAGGTACGTTCTACCCCGGCTACCGTAATGATAAAACTATATAAAAAATGGTCACCCAGAAATATCTGGCTGACCTTATAATACGAACGTGGCAGGTTGAATAAAGCAGGTATCTTGACAATCGTTTTTACACAATTCTAATAGATATTAGAGAGTCTTATAGTCTTTAATAGATAGGAAGGGTTGAATACATTGAAGTACTCAAAAGCAACTAATTACGCTCTTCATACAATGTTAAATTTAGCCTTGTCAAAATCAAGCAAACCAATAGGGGTACAGACACTAGCAGAAAAGCTGAATGTTTCACCAACTTGCTTATCTAAAATCCTAACCAAGCTTGTAAAAGAAGGAATGGTATCTTCTGTGTCAGGAGCAAATGGTGGATATTCATTGACAAGAGGCTGGGAATCCATTTCTTTTCTTGATATTATTTTTGCTATTGAGGGAAAGTCATCATTGTTTGAGTGCGGATTAGACCATGGACCTCAATGTCAGATCCAAAAAGTAATGTTGAAGTCCGAAGAAAAAATGGAAGAAGAATTAAGGCGGCAAACCCTGGCAGATTTAGCTAAGACATCTGAATAATTAAATGATGTCTTTTTTTATCCTCCTATTATAGATAATAAAGGTCTTTAATATATTTAATTAAAAGGAGTGTATATTATTATGTTAGATTGTGTAATTGTAGGTGGAGGTCCAGCGGGTTTAAACGCTGCACTTGTATTAGGCAGGGCAAGAAGAAATGTGATTTTATTCGACAATAACTCTCCAAGAAACGCAGTTACCCAAGAGTCGCATGGATTTATTACAAGAGACGGAATTAAACCAAGGGAATTTAGAGAAATTGCTCATCAGGACATAGCCAAGTATCCTTCTATCATGATAAGAAATGAAAAAATTATTGATGTAAAAAAAACGGGAATGCATTTCGAAGTCGTGACCGAAAAAGGAGAATGTATTGAAGGGAAGAAGGTGATTTTAGCTACAGGACTTAAGGAAATTCATCCGGCAATAGAAAACATTATGGATTTCTATGGAAAAAGTCTTTTCAGCTGTCCTTATTGTGATGGCTGGGAGTTGAAAGACCTTCCGCTAATGATTATTTCAGAAAGCCACTCTGCTTTCCATATGGCTAAAACAGTTTACAATTGGAGCAAAGACTTAATTGTTTGTACCAATGGAAAGAAGATATTAACCGTAGAGCAAAAGAATATGTTACAAAGAAAAGGAATTAAAGTATATGAGCAAAAAATTAAATCTCTAATTGGCGGAAATGGGAGTTTAGAAGCTGTAATTTTTGAGGATGGTGAAGAGGTAAAGAGGAATGGAGGATTTGTGACACCTGAATGGATTCAAGCCACCACTTTCGGTCAATCTTTAGGATGTAAAACACACGAGCTCGGTGGAATTATAACTGATCAATTTGGCAGAACTAATATTGAAGGGCTATATGCCGCTGGAGATACATCAGTTATTGCTCCTTCACAAGTGATTATTGCAGCAGCGGAAGGTTCTAGAGCCGCAATGGGAGTCAATACAGACTTATCTCAAGATGATTTTAATTAAACTATTTAAAAACTTTGTGAAACAATGTACTTAAACTATAGGGTAGCTTGAGCTTTGAAAATGATCGCTGCGGCGATCTTCTTTTGTTATTGAGCTAACTGGCAGAATAGTCTAACAGTGGGAGGTTTATTATGTTCGTGCTTAATATGCTATTAGCAATAACGGGAATGGCAATATTGATGTTAAATCTAATTTTCTTTGCATCCAAAATACTACGAAACAAAAAGAACTTTTACTCTTGGTTTATCTAAGCAATAATCGTTTTCTTTTTAGGAGTTGCCCTTTGGCAAAGTTTAAGCCGTATCAAATAAGATTAATTCTTATTCAAGGAACGGGGCAGGTTACTTGAATAAGGAATAACTGTCTTTTTAACGAATCTTAATTTGTTAAGAGGGTATATTTTATGTCAGATTCTTGGGAATTTTTTTTAGATATAATAGGTTTAAATCAAGACATAAGGGAACAAGCTAACTTAAATGTAGGAGTCTCGCCAGCATTTCGCGAAAAACAACGATAAGCAACATTCGACAAGCAATTCATAGCCATTTTATAGGCTAAGGTATTAAGAGTTTTCAAAAACTTCGTATTTTAGTCTTTTCTGGACATTGATTATTAGATGGGTTGTTGAACAATACTAAAAGGTAAAATCCATATAAACCTTTTACTCATATGGTATTCAGCAATTCCTCATTTTCTGTACAATCCCTTAGCGTATGTTTTGAGCTTTTAGTTGGTGGGACCTCCTATAAAAAAATCGCCTTTTTAAGGGCGATTTTTTTAACATCTTAAATTCCTGGTAAGATTAGTGTTTATGCTTTTTTCGATTATTAAATTCATCATGTTGGACGATTGAAACAGTTAAGTTCGGGTATTGTGAGATTGCTACACTAGGAGTCTTAAGCATTAGAGCAGGACCTATTTGACTTCTGTCTCCACGCAACACTTTTATATTGTAAGAAGATGACCAAATTCCAACGGCAGTTTTCGCTGAAACGGGAATTTCACTGGAAATAGTCTCATTTGTGAATTCACGAACTGTGTTACTTTCTTCAAATCCAAGCTCCGAATTGACAGTGCAACTAATTTTCCCTTCCCCCCCAAATAATGAAAATCCGGATTCCGCTGATATTGAGATACCTGTTTTTTTGCTCCAAGTTTTAGAATTCTCTTTCTCAATTCCAGACTCATACTGATATTTCAAAGTTCCCTTATCCGATGTTTCATTATCTTGGAAAGCTAAAAGGGTGTAAAAATTTTCTCGTTGCATGTAATAAAAAGGACTGTTTTGTAACTTCCAACTTATCGGGAATTCATTATCATTGACGCTAGTCATCGGAATTATTACTTCTCGATCCAGTACAGGTGGTGTTGACTTTGTAGGTGAATGTTTACCATTTAAAATTGGTGCTAAAGAATCATTAAATTTTGTAGTGGGCAAAGGTAATCTTAGGACGCTAGGGACAGTCTGAGGTTTTGCATGGTTTCTATTACCTATAAAAGTGCCCGGGGCAAACAAACCAAAGTCTTGGTCATACAACTGTCCTGAAACGCAAATTTTGTGAGCACTAAAATCTTCGCGTGCTCCTGAGCCACTGTCATCGTAAATCCAGTCACCCACTATTCCAGAGTATGTTAGATCACTTCTAACACACACTACATCTTTCAAAGAAGGCTTATTGTGATTACCTACAAAAACGTCTCCCAAAGAGACATATCCCTGAGGTGGTACGGGTCTCCAACAAGATCCATCCATTTTTGATCCTGAGCGACTATCGTTCCATATATAAATGTAATCTACAGGGTGCGCCAATGCATTAGTTCCTGGGGCAGCTTTAACACACATTACTGCCATCCCGTTGTTAATATCATAATAGCCGCCAACTCCGACTGATCCTAGAGGAAAAAAACCATTTTTACACACAGGATGAAAGAAAGAAACATCGTGTTTTCCGCCACTACCCTTATCATTCCACCGAAATGCAAACATTCCTGTGAATGAAATAATGAGATCTCCAAATCGAACTTCACTTAATTGAACGGTTGATACTGCTTGATCAGATGTCATACAGTTCCTCCTAATATAAATTGATTTACTTACATTACAACTTTTTTAGTTAATTGGACGTTTTAAGTTTATGTAGATATAAGTATAGTAGACCACTATGAAAGAAATTCTTATGAATGGATACTTTTTTCCGAAATAACCAAATATTTCTACTCGCTAAGTCTTAAGTCTTTTAAGATTGACATAAGCCGAGTTATGTTCGGTCAAAATTACAAAACAAAAGCAACCTCAGGTGTCTTTTTTTAAATAAATTGTAGTCCGTAGTTTTTGTCTTCTAATTAATAGTAAGTAAAAAGTTAGAGATTGTGAAACTTTGCACTTAAACAAACGGGTGCAAGAGCTTAAGATCGGATCGCTGCGGCGGTCTTTTTTTCTTCTTGAAGTAACGTGGCAGGTTAGTTGAATAAGCCTTGATGATAAAATTAATTAAATTATACCAATTGTGGTGTTATAAGTGATTGAGTATGCTAGTATTCAAACCAACAGGATAAAATTAGACGAGGTTTCTCTATTAATATTAAATAAAGGATGGTAATCTCGATGAAATACGTAACAATCTTTCTCGCCATATCACTCTTACTTTGTGGATGTGGGAAAGAGAGAATAGAAAAAAATAGCCAAAAATCAATAAACGAAAAATTGACCAAAGAATTTAAGGCGAATGTCATAAAAGCTGAACAACTTGCTTGCGAAGAAATAAATATCCAGTTACCAAAAGCATACTGTCAAACAAACGTAATAATGGAAGATGTGGCGACGGTTGAAGTCTTTGAAAATGAGAAAATCGTAAAAGAAGTGGAAGTAAATCTAAAGACGAACAAAGTAACAATCAAACAAACTAATGACACGTCGGAATGACGTCTTTTAAATTAAAACCGTTCTTTTTCTTGTTCAACTAACGGGTGCAAGAGTTCAAGAGCAGCTGCTATTTTGGCGGCTGTTCTTATTGTGCTAACGGGCAGGATAATTAATAATCTGTACACATTGATAGAGGTTTTTTCCTAGGGAGTAGAGAAGAATTACTATATGTACCAAGCTAAAACATTATTAATAGAAAAGGATGATTAAATGGAAAGAGATTATAAAAAAATCCCATATTTTTTAAAGGGACAAGAACCTATAAAACATACAACAAGCAGATTACAGTTTAAGAAGGTAACTGAAGGTTTAGAAGAAGAATTTAAAGGAAATATCGGAAAGATTATAATAGGATCTTTAGATTCTATGGACCAAAGATTGCTTGATAAACAAGCAACCATTGAAGAATTAGTGATGAATATTGGTCAGTGGATGAGAATCACTTTGTGTATAAGAAGGATTGGTGGAAGATAGCATACTTGGAAGGGACCGTGGTCGGAATTACTCAACCAGTAGTCTATAAAGGTAGCGAAATAGATGGATTGGTGGAAGGGACAATCCACTACATTGGAGTATTGCCTGAACATAGAGGTCAAGGATATATAATTGACCTTCTACAAGAAGCGACTGAAACTCTAAAATCTATTGGTGTGTGGCGAATATTTTCTGATACAGATATTAACAACTTACCAATGAGGAATGCTTTTGAAAAGGTCGGATATTCCGTTTGGAGAAAAAATTAATTCGTAAAATATTCTAATTATCGACTCAGAAAACATGATTAATAACACATACTTTGTGAACAAATTTACTTAAGCTAACGAGTTCGACGCTTCAATATCGGAGGATCGCTTTTTCCTTCTTCAATTAAAGGTCACGATAGTTGGAATTCGTTTCTCTTTTATTCATATTTGTCACCTTTCACTTCTTGATCCTTTTAGACTCACGATAAGACACTATTCCAACTAGGACTTTTTTTTAGCTATTTCAACTAATACCTCGAGCAAACCAATGGGATTTCTATTAAGTTCAATAAGACCAATTTTTATCGCCTCAAAGTACAAGTTATGAAAGAATTTTTCCGTTTACAGAGAGAATATTCCGCTTTTCGTACCATAAAAATTGCAATTTATTTGAAGGGGATGTATTCCCTTTAAAGGAAGCTTAACAATTAAAAAATGACTTCCAACAGGAAGTCGTACATAAGGAGAGGTCTTTTACTTAAAGAAGGTAATTCAACTAAAGTAGGGTCAAATCTTATAATTTCTTACGTACTGCTGTTGATAATGGGACAGCAAATTCTAGAGGAGCTCCTAGAGGAATTAATGTAGTTCCAACTGTAGTAAATCCAACAGGAGTGACTCGTGGGGTTTTAGCAGCCCCAGAACCAATTTGCAAAACTCCACCATTGACCATCGAACCAATTTGCAAAGTCCTGATATCAAATGATTGTTGAAGATGTTCATCCATTTTAATCACCTCTTATTAATATATGATTAAGAGTTAGGTTTAATTCTGATAATAATTTAATGCCAAAAAGTAAACGAGAAATTAACTCATATTGCGAGGTGTGATCATGAAAATTCTTGTTTGTGGTTATTGTGGAGGAAAAAAATCGGGTGCCAGGCACCATCCTAGTAAGAGGTGCCTGGCACGCCCCGAAGTTTGTCGAATATTGGTAGGCTGTAATTGTTATCCTTTGGATCAACCAAAGCCATGAAATGGAGACACTTGGGACAAGGAGAAAGCCACTACCTATAGATAGTGGCCTTGCTCTCCCTATTTCTAATCAAAATGGTAGATTTTCTGCATTTTCTTGCCGGCCATATTCACTAACCAGTACATCAGGACTGACAAGACGGCCAAAAGGGTAATGCTGGTCATTACTAGATTCATTTGGAAAACTTGACCCCCATAGGTAATGAGGAAGCCTAAACCCGCTTTGGAGGAGAGAAATTCACCCATAATTACTCCGACAAGGGTAAGCCCGACATTCACTTTCATGGTCGCAACAAAATTTGGGATGCTGGCTGGAAGAAGGACCATTCTCATCATTTGCCAGCGTGTAGCGCCAAATGATTCCATCAGCTTCATTTTGCTTTTGGAGATCTCATGGAAGCCGGATTGGACCATGATTACGGTGACGATGATTGAGATAGCAATCGCCATTCCATAGATTGATAGCCGGTCTCCAAGCCAGATGTAGAAAATAGGTCCAAGCGCCACTTTCGGCAAGGCATTCAGTACGACAATATAGGGCTCGACCACTGCGGAGAGAAAACTGGAACTCCAGAGCAGGATTGCGATAAGTGTGCCAATCAACATGGATATGATAAAACCTAACAGTGTTTCCTTCGAGGTAACCCATGTATGATGCAGAATATCACCTTTAATTAATAATTCTTTAAAAGAAGCGAGAATTTGGGAAGGTTTACTTGTCAACATAGTGTCAATCCAATTCATATGTGCCGCTAATTCCCAAACACCTAAAAACACGATAAGAACTAGCCATTGTACCAAGCGGATTGATAGGTAGTGATGCCGCTGCTTGCGTAAGTAAGATTGGTATCGAACGCTGGGTGATTTTCTGTTTGGTACCCGTGTCGCAATAGATTCTGTTGCGAGATTGCTTGAAGTCGATAATACCTTAGGGTTAGGTACGGACATTTTCTTCCAACTCCCTCCAAATTTTATTAAAGTAAGTATGGTATTCCGGGGTCTCCCTCGTACAAAAAGGAGAAGGCCGTCCGTTAGAATATTCCATTCGATAATCGGACTGAATAGTACTAGGTCTTCGAGACATCACAATCACTCGATCGGCCATCGAGATGGCCTCGGAGATGTCATGGGTGACCAAGATTGCTGTTTTCCCTTGTTCGCGCAGGATGGAGGAAATTTCATCAGATAAATTCAGGCGAGTTTGATAGTCTAATGCAGAAAAAGGTTCGTCCAACAACAAGATCTCCGGCTTCACGACTAAGGTTCGAATTAGGGCAACTCGCTGTCGCATTCCTCCAGAAAGCTGTTTTGGACTGTGATGAACAAATTCCCCCAAGCCATAGCGATGCAAGAGATGTAGGGCCCGATCCTTAGCCTCTTGTCGATCCATTCCGCGGATTTCCGCACCGACTAGGACATTGTTCAAAATATCTCTCCATTCAAATAAGTGATCATGCTGCAGCATGTATCCTATTCGCTTGGAAGGCTCCTTCACTTTTTCTCCGAAGAGTCTTACATCTCCTTCAGTCGGCTTAATCATCCCTGAGATGAGGGAAAGGAGGGTGCTTTTTCCGCACCCGCTAGGACCGACAATGCTGATGAACTCTCCTTCTTGTATAGAGAGGTTGATATGTTGTAAAGCTTTTGTTTCCTCTTTTGGCGTAAAGTAATGCAGGGAAACATCACGCAATTCAATCTGCGTCATCACTTTCAGCTCCTTCACCTTAATTTCCTTCTTGTACTGCTTTCTCTGCAAAAGTTGTTTCAACGATATCTTCATGCTTGACCTTTTGATTGGACGGTAGTACTCCGCTATCAACCAGAATGTCCTGGAGGGTATCCAATTGTGCCTGGTCTAAAACGGGATTTTTAGCCCACGAATTCTGATTGGCATATCGTTCCACTGATTTTTGGATTAACTCTTTGGATGTTCCTTGGAAATAAGGCTCTAGAACGGCTGCTGCTTCCTCGGCTGAATGTTCATTCAGCCATTGGATAGCCTTATAGACCGCATTCGACCACTTTTGCATAATTTCAGGATTATTCTTGATAAATTCATCCGTTGCTACATACGATGTCTCCGGATAGGATCCGATGGCGTCCCCCATGGATGCGACTAGTTTAGCCTTGCCTGATTGCTCCAGCATGGAAGCGAGAGGCTCAAACACCTGGATATATTCGCCTTTACCGCTTTCGAATGCCCCAACCATGGCAGTGGAGGCAAGATTGGTGATCAGGTCAGTCTTACCGACTTGATTTTTCTTAAGTAATTGAGACATCACCATCTCCGGGGAACTTCCCGGCCTCCAGCTCACCACGGCTTGGCCATTCAAGTCGCTCCATTGAAACTTGCCCTTGGGGTTTCGTGCCATTAAGAATGAGCCATCCGTTGCCGTAAGCTGATAAAACACCTTTACGGACTTTTTCCCGTGTTGATTAAAGATAAAGACAGCCGACTCTGGACCTACCAAAGAAATGTCTGCTGTTCCGGACAGTAATGCTGCTGCCCCTTTGTCCGAGCCTTGGGCCGTCATCATATCGACTTTTATGCCCTCTTCCCGGAAAAATCCTTTTTCCATGGCAATATAATGAGGGGCATAAAAGATAGAACGAATGACTTCCGAAAATCGAACCTCAACCATCTTTTCCCCCTCCTGCTTGGGGACAGCACCGTCCTTTGTGCTCGTGGTTTGTGCCGAATTACTACAACCAGTTAACGTCAACGAAAGTGCGGTAAAACAGGCCATCATTACTCCTGAGATTTTTTTCAAACTGTACATAACTCAATTCCCCCTTAAATTTTAATTGGTTCCTTTGACACCAAATAATTTAACGCCATATCCTTTCCATAATTCTGAATCTCCGGATGTCCTGCGTGTGCAAGCGGCATCGCGGTAACCCGTTCTCGAAGGACATAAATTTCGATCTCCGGCAGCAAATATTCCAGGGCATAGGCTAAGGGAAGGCCATTTTCTAAAATTTCCACGGAGTGTGGATTTCCGATAATAAAGGTTAGCCCCAGGCGTTTCGCTTCCATGACCAACGGATGATTCTCCCGCACTCGGCTGATGCTTGCGATAATCGTATCGGTCTCTGGATACAGGTCAAGAGCTTGGTGTAGATGTTCGACAGTAAACCCGCTATGCGGGAAAAAGTGGAGGATATGCTTGACTGGAGTGTCCTGATTTCCATTCAGAATCTCCGCTGGATTGGCCAATGTTGCCTCTTCCAAAAAATTGGTGGACCGGATATCTTGTTCGGATTTTAATAGAGCGGATTCAATCGGGCGTCCGATGTATCTATCGAGACGCTTCAGAATATCCCCTGCCGTTTGGATTTCCTCCATGGCGAGTCCTTTGTGCAAGACATTCCCATGAATTCCTCCAAAACTAGTGTCTGTTTTGAGCTTCTGATGACCATGCAAATAGGCTAATCCAGGATGAAGCCCATGAAAGGCTTCATGCAGTTCAATGACGGATAAATTGTAAAGGGGTAGGTACTGTGCGAATGGGACTCCGCCTGAATTGGCAGCATCCGCCACCGGATGATGGACCACAAGGAGGTCAAGCCCCATCCCGGAAGCTAATTCAATTCCGCATTCCGTCATGGTCATGGCTACTCCGATTTTTTTTACAGGTGCATTCATATCGCCAAACACAAGTCCTGGGATTTCAATCACGCTTTTTCCAGGGATATTGGACGTCTTTGTCACCACAAAAGGATTGCTGCCTTTGGAAATTTCATTCCAATCCATTATCATGCGGCCTTTGGTAATGACATTCAAGGCTTGCATGACATCATGGATGGTTAACTCATTCTGAATATCTATCATTTTCTTTCCTCCTATAAAGTTGGTGAAAAATAAAAACCGCTTACCAAGAAAACACACCAAAGCCGTTAAGCTTTAGCTAGTTTCTTGATAAGCGGTTTGAAAGCCTCTACATAGTGGACCTTAAACCTGCTAATCGTTCTCTTTATTCAATCGTTTCTTTAAGGATAATGACCGTCAACGCCTGTTCTGTACGTGGATCATAGTCCTTAAAAATAACTTGAACCGGAAGGCAGAGCGTTTCTTCAATCTTGGAAGCTAGTATATCTTTGTATGCTTCGATGATGGAGGAATCAACTGCTCGTGTCAATAATCGCTGTGTTTCATCTAATACTTTCAAAGCGGGGATCCTTTTATGGAGGGCATAGATAAATACCTTGTCCCCCATCACTTCAATTCGCTGTGATTTTATCCCGATTCCAAAAAGCTCTTGATTCACCGTGTTGTAGATTTTGATAATTTCAAGCTTTAATTGGTTAACGGAGAGCTGCAGCTTCATCCTTTCACCTCAATTAATGTTTGCTATTAATCATAGTAGGATTGTACATACCCATAATATACATATACTTGATACTATTGTCAATATTCTTAATATTAAATTATTTATAACCACCTTAAATGAAACTATAATCTCTCATAATAATAGGGATAAATCTAACAAAAAGGAGTTAAATCAATTAAGCACCCCCTCGGTTCCGTCTCCTTGCTAGGATTCTGAAAATGAGGGGATAGTAAACAAATATGTAGGTTCAAACGGGATGTAGGGACAGGCTCCTTGTCGAACTAAGTGGGACGAGGAGCTTGTTCCTATTCATGTAAGGTGGGTCATCGATGGTTTCATTATTCGACAAATTTTGCGTGGAAGGATGCACCGTTCGGATGATATAATACATACTATCCTAGAATTGAGGAGCGCCTCTATGAAAAATAACGAGCTTCAAATAATGGATCATTTAGATGAATTACGAAAAAGATTGATCATTACCGCTGTTGCTTTTATTCTCTTTCTTTCCCTTGGACTTTTCTTTGCAAAAGATATCTATAACTTTTTTATGGGTAACCTTGGCTATAAGCTCATGGTATTGGGACCCAGTGATATCATCTGGATTTTTTTCCACTTGGCCACCATCATCGCCGTGGCAGGAACCATCCCTGTATTATCGTGGCAAATTTGGTTATTTGTAAAGCCTGCCTTGAAGGCGTATGAAAGAAAGGCGGCACTATCCTATATACCAGCGATGTTTTTTCTTTTTCTCGCGGGGCTTGCATTCGGATACTTTTTTATCTTTCCAAACATCATGACGTTTCTGCTGAAAATGGGCGACGGTCTCATGATCCCTTCGTTTACAGCAGAAAAATATGTTGGTTTCTTAATTAACATGACGCTGCCATTCGGCATCGCCTTTGAAATGCCGCTCGTATTAATGTTTTTAACCACCCTGGGCATCTTAAATCCCTATAAAGTGGTGAAACTGCGCAAGTATGCCTATTTCATACTCGTCATTATCGCATCGATGATTTCTCCCCCAGAAATCATGTCGCATCTATCAGTAGCCGTACCGCTGATACTCTTATTTGAAATTAGTATCTTCTTAGCAAAGATTGTCTTTAAAAAAAAGCAAATGCGCCAGAATCTTTTAGATTCGGCGGAAATGGGTTAAATAGTAGAGACCGGATTCAGGAGATGAATCCGGCCTTCTGCACTAACCTGCACCGTTTGTTTAAGAGGGCATTCACTCCATCAATGCCCCCAATATGTACAATTACTCTATTTGACTCTAAGAACAATCTTCCCCTTTGTACGCCCACTTTCAATGTGCCGGTGTGCCTCTACAATGTGTTCCAAAGGAAAACACTTCTCAATAACAGGTCTTAATTTTTCTTCCTCCACAAGACCACTTAAGAAACCCAAGTCCCTATCATTTGGTTTTGTAAGATGGATCTTTGCTTTTTTGCGACCTATAAATGAACCTATCATCAATTGAAACGGGTGGTATTTAGGGGAAAATAGGTGTTCCGTAATGTAAACCCCTTTCTCGGTTAAAGAGGGTAAACAACTGAAAAAGGTTCGCTTGCCAACTGCATCCAGAATAACATCATACTTATTTCTATTATCCGTAAAATCTTCCTTGGTATAATCAAGAACATAATGTGCCCCAAGTTCCTTAACCCAATCAAGATTGGAGGTACTACAAACAGCAGTTACCTCAGCCCCAAAGTAATTGGCAAGTTGTAAGGCAAAGTGTCCTACACCCCCAGATGCTCCATATATTAAGACTTTTTGTCCTTGCTTTACCTGTGCTACGTCTCTCAATGCTTGTAGGGCAGTTTGAGCAGCACACGGTATAGCAGCTGCTTCTTCGAAAGTTATGTTTTTCGGCATATGACATAGGAAATTCTCACGTGGAGAAACATATTCAGAATGGGATCCAAAGCAACTCCCGAATACGTGATCACCCACCTTAAATTTGCATACATTTTTACCGACAGCCTCAATAGTACCCGCAACATCTATGCCCAGTATGGAATTTTTGGGTTTTGTTAGTCCATTATCTAACCTTGTAGGAAAATAACCCTTTCGGTACAAATAGTCTAAAGCATTGATAGATGCACTGTGCACACTAATCAACACTCTATCTTGATCCTTGATGGATGGCTGTTCGACATCCTTTATACCCATAACTTCAGGGGGACCATAGGTACTATAAACAGCTGCTCTCACCTGAATTACCTCCTTAATAGTTAGAACTAGTCAATGCTCTCTTCCCCCAAAAAAAGGAGAATAAATTAAACTACAGCTGAAAAATAAGCAGTTTTATTAATTCTAATATTAAAGTCAGACGAGGATCATTCGTTTTAACTTTATATATTCATCTAATTAACTTTTATGACCTACTGAAATCATTAAAAATATTTAAGGTAAAGAAACACTCAATACTCAAAAAATGAATAATAGTTGTCGAGTCTTTCTTTGCTTTTTGAGTAGCACTCTATTTGTACTATCCTGCATCGATAGTTCAATACCTTACGTTTCCATTTCTATAATCAAGGCAATGATTCCTCTAATATAACCAGTTTTGAGGTCAGACCCCCGCGCTAATAAAAATTTAAAGCGATAAAGCGTGAGAGAAAAGCGGAGAAGATATATATTGCTAACGGGTTCCGTACTGCTGCTTTTATCTTTCGAAAAAAATCCCCAGAAAACAGGAAAACCAACCTACGCCGTCGTAAGGAGCGCACTGAAAATAATAAAATCAGCAGGTTTTCAGTGCCCTTGGAGGATGAAAATGGATGCCCACTGGCACTCAGAGAGGTTTTCAGTGCCCATGGAGGGTGAAAATGGATGCCCACTGGCACTCAGAGAGGTTTTCAGTGCCCATGGAGGGTGAAAGTGGATGCCCACGGGCACTCAGAGAGGTTTTCAGTGCCCATGAAGGGTGAAAATGGATGCCTACGGGCACTCAGAAAGGTTATTAGTGCCCATCGTCGTAAGCAAAAGGGTGGTTTACGCAAATAACTTCGCAGATAACCACCATTCGTCCTTATTTTTAAAGGCAAGGGGTAACAAAGGTTTATATATCAAGGTTAAGGGCATTTTTAATCAAACGTTTGAATGATCATTTATTATGGGGAAATGAGATGAAATTTGTCTGCGCTTCTGTACCAGGGTAGTAAGCAGCAGACCCGGTAACAGTGGGGTAATCAATTTGAAAGGGAAAAGTAGAAGTAGAACTCGTCTACCTCGATGTTTCTTGGATTTTAAAAGCTAGAAAGTTGAAAAAGCCGGCTTCATCACTAATCCGGCCCATTCTATATTAAACAAGTTCATAATCAGTCACATTGCCTACAAAAGGGTTACTAGCAGAAAAGCGGGTGCCAGGCACCATCCAACTAGTGGAAGATCAAGAATATGATTATGATTGCTGCCTTAAGTTTGTTTAACTAACGCAAA
>NZ_BCVI01000066.1 GCF_001591665.1 Neobacillus soli NBRC 102451
GGGCGCTGGAGCTGGACAATTTTCAAAGTTTAAAACTTATCTATTAATAAAAATCTACTATCCTTTTAACCATTTTGGTATAAAGCAATTCAAACTTGTCCATCCTATGACTAGAACTTTTAAAAACCCGCACCATTCCTTGGGAGGGTTCCAACGTAAAACTAGAAAAAGGGAGTTGAAAAAATATGAAAGTTCGTCAAGATGCATGGACAGACGAAAACGACCTGCTTTTGGCCGAGACTGTCCTTCGGCATGTAAGAGAAGGCAGCACCCAGCTGAACGCCTTTGAAGAGGTAGGCGATAAGCTCAACCGTACCTCGGCCGCGTGTGGCTTCAGATGGAATGCCGTCGTCCGCCACCGCTATGAAAAAGCATTACAATTATCGAAAAAGCAGCGCAAACAAAGACAACGAGTGTTAGGAAAAGATCAGGGCGGCAAGAAAAAGTTACTTTATAGTCCGCCAGAAACTGCTTCTGAAGAATTTGAAAGTGTACCCATGCAAGTGGAAATGCCGGTGGACTCTATGGTTGAAATGCCAGATTTGACCGTTGAAATGGCCGCGGAATCCTATGTAAAACCAACAGCGCCAGCACCAGTTCCAACCCAAGTAAGCACGCCAGCACCGGTCTACAGACAAACCGCCGCTGGGGGAATGTCGCTTGATTCCGTCATTACTTACTTGCAAAACTTTCATCATGCCAATCTGCAAAATGAAGCATTAAAAAGTGAGAATGAAAGATTAAAAAGAGAATTGGCTGATGTAAAACGGCAAAATGAAGAAATGAGCGCGAAAATTGCCGGTCTCGAGCAGAATTCTGAGACCATTCAAGAAGATTATGAAACCCTAATGAAAATTATGAACCGCGCCCGCAAGCTCGTTTTATTTGAAGAAGAAGAAAGACCAGCGACTAAATTCAAAATGGACCGTAACGGGAACTTAGAGAAGGTAGCAGAATAATCGTTTCAAGGGAGAAGAGAAGTAGCGCAACATCTCATAGAAAAAAGGCCGTAAATCCACTTAATTGGGTTTACGGCCTTTTACATGGCGGCAATTTTTTCATTGCGGTCAATGACCCGTTGATAATAACCGGGAAATAACGCAAGCTCAAAGTCATTTAATTGCCCCGCAGCTATAAAGTCACTATTCGCTTTTAACTGGTTTAATAGACGCAGCATCACATCGGTGATGGTTAAATTCACCCCCAGCAATTCCGAGAGTGAGGCCATGACCCCAGTGACAATTTCCGGGTAAGCAAATTTAGTTGGTTCTGCTTGTTTGGCCATCTCATAAAATTGCTTCACAAGTTCCGCCCGTTGTTTGCCGCTCCCATTCACACAAAGATAAATCTGGACAGCAACCCCCTTTTTGAGACGGCGCTGCGAGATGCCCGCAAACTTTTTCTCATTAATACTAAGGTCGTAGCTTCCCGGGCAATACGAGCCCACAATCTCTTTTGCCTCAATCGATTGATTGAAATCAGCAAACATATGTTGAATGAGCTGCCACATCGCCTCATAGCCGCGATTGATATCAATCCCTTTTTCCGCTTCTGGAAAAATTAACGAGATATTGAGGACCCCTTCATCAAGGACGACCGCTAACCCGCCGGAATTCCGGACAATCGCCTGAAAGCCCTGTTCTTTTAAAAATTGAATCCCTTCCGCTAAAAACGGCAATTTTGTATCTTGGATTCCTAACACAATCGTATTGTGATGGACCCATGTTCGTGCTGTCGCCGGTGCCTCACCCGCTCCGACAGAAGCACATAAGGTATCATCGGTTCCAAATGATTGCAGCGCCTGAAAATGGATGCCGACCGCGGACTGATCGATGATCCGCCATTCGGATTGATGCAGTAAATCTTCCATTTGAGTGACTCCTTACTAAGTTGATAGGCTTATTTTAACAAACCAGCGGGTGTCTTGTCCTAAAATCTAACCTTTATTTTTCCATAAAATGTCTAAATAAACAAAACCCCTCGAAAAATATACAAAAGGGCGGCAAAAATAAACAAAACCCCTTTAAAAATAGACAAAACTCCCCCAAAAATAAACAAAACAAAATGACATCTTAAAAACCCGCCAAAAAAGAGCCAGCCCAACCCCGGACCAGCCCCTAAACTTCATTATAATCCCTGCGCCGCCGTGATTAAAGCGAGCTTGTACACATCTTCTTCATTACAGCCGCGCGAAAGATCGTTTACCGGTGCATTTAAGCCTTGTAATATCGGTCCAACCGCTTCAAATCCGCCTAAACGCTGGGCAATTTTATAACCGATGTTGCCTGCTTCAAGGCTCGGGAAGATGAACACATTCGCATCCCCCTGGAGCGGCGAATCCGGTGCCTTACTTTTTGCCACAGACGGCACGAACGCGGCATCGAACTGAAATTCTCCGTCCAGCACAAGCGACGCATCACGACGTTTCGCCTCAACCACCGCTGCCGCCACTCGTTCCGTTTCCTCTGACTTTGCCGAACCCTTCGTTGAAAAGCTCAGCATTGCAATCCTCGGCTCGATATCAAACATCGCAGCCGTCTTGGCACTTTCCACCGCAATTTCCGCTAAATCCATGCTGGCAGGAGCAATATTAATCGCACAATCGGCGAATACATATTTTTCTTCGTCACGAACCATGATAAACACACCGGACGTTTTCTTGACGCCTGCCTTTGTTTTAATAATCTGCAAGGCCGGGCGAACCGTATCCGCAGTTGAATGGGCGGCACCGCTCACCAAACCGTGTGCTTTATTTAAATACACAAGCATCGTGCCAAAGTAGTTTCCATCCAGCAAAATCTTCCGTGCATCCTCTTCGGTCGCCTTCCCTTTGCGGCGTTCAACAAACGCTGTTACCAGCTCGTCCATGCCCGCATAACTCGCTGGGTCATAAATTTCCGCATCCTCCAGTGAAACGCCAGCCTCAGCCGCTTTTGCCTGAACCTGTTCGATGCTGCCAATCAAAATCGGCGTGATTAGTTTTTCCGCAGCCAGCCGGCCAGCCGCTCTGATAATCCGCTCATCTAAGCCCTCTGGAAAAACAATCTTCAACTCACGTCCGGAAACCTTTTGTTTTAATCCTTCAAATAAATCACTCACAACGAATCCTCCCTAAAAGAAACTTCCTCTTCAAGCATACTTTACCAAGGTAAAATATCAAGCGAAGTCCATCACAGATAACGTTTTCATCCCAATGTTTCTTTTTTCAAAAAATTACACGCTTGGCTTTACTATTCTCTTTTCCCTATAAAAATATCCGCAAACCAACATTCAAGCGTTTTATTCACGCGTCACTTGGTCAAACTATGTTATAGTTAAGATGGTATAAACACGATTATTATTTAGGAGTGATTATAATGAGTGAAGCCGCACAAACGCTCGAAGGCTGGTATTGCCTGCATGATTTCCGGACGATGGATTGGACAACTTGGAAAATGGTTTCTAGCGATGAACGCCAGGCCGCTATCCACGAGTTTTTAAGTTTGCTTGAAAAGTGGAATACTGCCCAGGAACGTAATGAAGGCAGCCACGCTTTATATACAATTGTTGGCCAAAAGGCTGACTTTATGATGATGATCCTACGCCCGACGATGGAAGAGCTAAACGAAATTGAAACGGAATTCAACAAAACAAAATTAGCAGAATTCACAGTTCCGGCTTCTTCCTATGTATCGGTCGTCGAGCTCAGCAACTACCTGCCTGCAGATGAAGACCCATACCAAAATCCGCAAATCCTTGCGCGCCTATATCCGACGCTGCCAAAGACAAAGCATGTTTGTTTCTATCCAATGGATAAGCGCCGTCAAGGAACGGACAACTGGTATATGCTCCCGATGGAAGAGCGTCGCACAATGATGCGCAGCCACGGCATGATTGGGCGTACATATGCAGGGAAAGTGAAACAAATCATTACCGGCTCCGTTGGCTTTGACGATTATGAATGGGGTGTCACCTTGTTTGCAGAGGATGCGCTTCAATTTAAGAAGTTAATCTATGAAATGCGCTTTGATGAAGTAAGTGCCCGTTACGGCGAATTCGGGGCCTTCTTCGTTGGTAATCTGTTAGAAGAAGAACGAGTTTCCGGCTTCTTACACGTTTAATCCTTTTCTTTTAAAAAGTTCCTAGCAACCGCTGGGGACTTTTTTTGCTGTTTCTTCCCAGTAAACAAGTCATATTTCCCCCCTCCCGCTCATACTATTTAAACAGCGAGTCTAAGAAGAAGCTCCACCTAATCTCAGAACCTTTCCAACTGAAACCAATTTGAGATGAAAGGAGTATGAATAGCATGTTGGGCCACTCGTTTTATTCAATTTTAGGAGGGAAAAAGAAATGACTCAATATTACAATCCACAAGGATTTCAGCCTTATACCGGTGCAACTGGACAACAGGGCGCACAGCCGATTGCAGGCGGTGGGCAAGGGTTTATGCCTACACAAGGATTCCCGCAATTCCCGCCAGCTGGAGCAGGGTCCATGCCTGCGATGCCGCCAACTGGGGCCGGGCAGGTACCAGGCATGCTGCCGATTGAGCAGTCGTACATTGAAAATATTCTACGCCTAAACAAAGGGAAACTTGTTCACGTTTTTGCCACGTTTGAAGGCAATACGGCATGGAATGCCAAGGAGTTTACAGGAATTATTGAAGCAGCCGGACGAGACCACGTCATCTTAAGCGATCCGCAAAAAGGTACACGGTATCTCATTCCGATGGTGGCCGTCGACTACATTACCTTCGCGGAAGAAATCGAATATGACCTACCATTTGGCGGCGTGCAATTGGGTACTTACCCGCCAAGGTAACCTATTAGAAAAGGCATTGGGATTCGCCCCAATGCCTTTCTTTTTTTAAAAATTCTTCACTGCACCAACGATCATTAAAACCCATGCGGCTAAAAAGCAAACGCCGCCAAGCGGTGTGATGGCACCCAAGACGCCAACCTTCGTCAAACTCAACAGGTACAGGCTGCCGCTGAACAAAATAATCCCCGCCAGCATTAACCAGCCAGACCAGCTAAATAACGAGCTTGCCCCGACTTTACCGAGAAGAAGGCCGATAATTAAAATCCCGGTGGCATGAAACATTTGATAAGTAACACCCGTTTTCCAAATCTCTAAATAATGGGCATCAAGTCTATCCTTCAACCCATGTGCACCAAAGGCCCCAAGCGCAACAGCCACAAAGGCATTGATCGCACCAACGATAATAAAAGCTTTCATATTTTTCCCCTCCTTTTTTTAAAAATCAAGCAACGAATCTCCATTTGCTTCATCATCCATTTCTAACTTTTTCGGCTGCTGTATTGAACCCGGCTGCTGAAAAATCTGCTGATTAATTGCAGGCTGCTGACCTATCATAGGCGGTGGATTGAATACCACTGCTTCACTTTTTGGTGCCGTCTTTTCGTCAAGAATCAATTCGGATAATATTTTAATAGAGTAAACCTTTTCCCGCAAGCTTTCTTGCTTCGTGCTGCTTTGTGCCAGCTTCAATTCTTCCTCTATTTTCGCCAGTAGTTTTTGGACAGATATATTCACATTTGACACCTCTAAATTAAGTCTCGCTTCCATTCTACATGAGTATCGTCTATTTTACGAAAAATTAGACCCTACTCGAGGTTCGACATGTTCCACGTGAAACATGTCGAAGCTTGGAATACAAAAACCCGCACCACCCCTGGTACAGGTTCGTATATTCTTATCCTAATATCCGCTGATAAATGGATTTGGCATGAGTTAAATCCTTTGTCCCATGAATAAGGGCACGGCCGTCTTGAAAAATAACCATCCGCTCAGCTTCCATTTCAACCGACAATAAATAGGGATTGCCTTTTACGGCGTATCCGAGTGAACTAAGCTGCCCCGCAAGCCGCTCTAGTGATATCTTACCTGCAGCAGACGGGCGAATCTGCACCGTATCGCGGCCGCACAGCACCGTTGTTTTCGTCATATTTTCATGATCAAGATAAGGATAGGTCCGCTCCTCACCGCAGGATAAGCAGCCGGCAAACTTCGCCTTTGACATCTTTAAGCTAGTATATTGGTTTCTCCATAAATCAAAGCTGACGAACGAGGTCCGAACCGCCTCCCAATCCTCGGCTAACATCTTTAGCGCTTCCGCCGTTTGATGGGCAATGACCATTTGCACGGTCGGAGAGATAATGCCGCCTGTGTCACAGGTCATCCCCTGCAGTGGAATCGCCCGCAGCAAGCAATTTAAGCATGGCGTTTTTCCCGGAATGATTGAAAACGTCATCCCGAAGCTTCCGACACAGGCCCCGTAAATCCAGGGAAGATTGTATTTCTGCGCTACATCATTCATTGCCATCCGCGTTTCAAAATTATCTGTCGCATCGATCATCACATCCACACCGGCTGCTAGCTCTTCCAGCAATTCAGGGGTTGCATCACCAATGATTGCGCGCACTTCCACATCCGAATTAATCGCTCGCAGGCGTTTTTCCGCTGCCGCTGCCTTCGGAAGCTTCTCAACAACATCCTCTTCCGTATAGAGCTGCTGGCGCTGCAGATTGCTGGCTTCGACGTAATCACGGTCAATAATCGTGATTTTGCCAACACCAGCCCGGGCCAGAATTTCGGAGCTCCCCGAGCCGAGAGCCCCGGCGCCAATGATGAGTACATGTTTGCTGCTAATTTTTGCTTGTCCTTCTTTGCCAATCCCCGGGAAAAGAATCTGTCTTGAATATCGTTCGTTCATATTTTTTCCACCTCGCTAATGGAAAACTCGCCAAATGGCGAGCTTTTGGGTGTAAATTAAGGGGCAGCAAGCCCGAATCTTATAAAAATCTCTAAATTTGCTGTTTTGTTCCCTTTTATGGAGCTGCTTATCAGGGAAAGTACCTGTTTACTCGCGAATTCCGCATGTTTACTCGCGGATTATTCCCTTTTACTCGCGAATTTTTATACTTTACTCGCGAATTCTGGCCTTTTACTCGCGAATCCACTAATCCCAACAAGATTCAACCGCCGCTCACCGGCGGAATGAACGCAATCTCATCGCCGTCACCGATTACCTCATCATTCGAAGCAAATTCTTCATTGATTGCCGTCATCACGGTTTCCATACGCGGCAGCTCATAGGTCGCTGCCAAGTCCGCCTTCAATTCCGCTACCGTTTTCCCGCTTGCATCAAGCGACAGGAACTCAGACCCAACGGCATCGCGCAAATGAGCAAAAAATAATACCTTATTCATCTAAATCACCTGCCTCAGGCTTGCCGCTCGGATAGGCAACGGTTTCGAGCTGATTGCCCATCCATGCCTCGCCTTCCTCCCAATGCTCTTTCTTCCAGATTGGGACAATCTCCTTAATCCGTTCAATTGCATAGCGGTTCGCCTCATAAGAATCCGCGCGGTGCGGCGTCGAAACAGCAATGACGACCGCGACATCGGTAATGTCTAAGCGGCCAACACGGTGGGTAATCGCGACGCAAGAGCCTTCCCAGCGCTGTTCAATTTCTGAACCGATTTGCTCAAGCTTTTTCACAGCCATTGCTTCGTAAGCTTCATAGATTAAAAACAATGTCTTCTTGCCATGCGTTAATTCCCGTACCGTTCCGATAAAAGTAGTAATCGCACCGGCTTCACGCTGGACGACTTTATCAATAACGGCCTGTATATCAATCGCTTCCTTGGAGATTTCGTACATCTTCATGATTTCACCTCTTCGGCCAATGTCTTCAATATCGGATTTTCAACCACTTGATAGCCGCCAATTTTTTCAACCTGCTCCTTAAAGGCAGGGGATTGAATGATTGCCATGAGCTGTCTGCCATGTTCACTTTCGTAAAAACTTCTCGTCATCACTAAATCATACTCCTCATCAGCGACGGGAACAAAGTCTAAGCCCAGCGCCTTTGCAGCCGGATAAATCCCAAGACCAGCCCCAAAAGCATCACCTTTCACTTCGGCCGCTACCGCTAAATGTGAGAACATCTCGCGGTCATAGCCGGTAATTTCTTCTGGTGTCAGGCACTCTTCCGCCAGCAGCAAGTCAAACAGAATCCGGGTCCCAGCCCCTTTTTGGCGGTTGACGAAGTTTGCGTTCAGACGGGCTACATCGGCGACCGAGGCAATTTCAAGCGGATTGCCTTTTGGCAGGATCCAGCCTTGTTTTCTTTTTAAAAATGGATAAAGAACGACGTCCTGCCCGGCTAATATTTTCTTCACATATGAAACATTATATTGCTTTGTGGCCGGGTCAAGCAAATGAATGCCCGCTACATGGGCCTCGCCTTTACGAATTGCCATGATTCCCGCCATACTGCCGACATGCGAGGAGACAATTTTCATCTCAGTCCGCACCTGTTTCAGCTGGGAGGATAACAGGTCAATCGTCAAATCGTGACTACCGCAAAACACAATCGCCTGTCGGATTTCCTCAAGCGGCCGGAGCAGTTCTACCTCCGCAAGATCACCTTGCTCGTAGCCAATTACTTCCGGAGGTACGATCAGCATACCGTCAGCCCTGACATACGACATCGTCACCCCGGCCGCTCTTGTCAGCGGATTGGCCACAAACTGGCCATTCACATAGCCGATATTCATTCGGACAAAATCCTCGGCACCCATCGATGAAACAATCCGGCGTCCGAGTTTCACCATAACCTTTTGCCGCTCCGGTTCTGGAATCCCTAAATACTTGCAGACAAGCGGGCGGACGAACCACTCTAATGCCAAATAAGCCGAAACAGGATAGCCGGGAACACCGACGACAATTTTTCCATTTATTTTTCCTAAAACGGTTGGCTTTCCTGGCCGTGCGGCGACCCCATGCGTAAAGACCTCGCCGATTTCGCCAATAATGTGAACGGTGAAGTCTTTTCTTCCCGCCGAAGACCCAGCATTAATCACGATAATATCGGAGGTTTCAGCTGCCTGCAAAAGCACTTCCTTGATCCGTTCCGGTTCATCCTTCACAATCGAATGAAGCCTTGGTTCGCCACCCCATTCTTTAATGAAACCCGCAAACACCGTGCCATTAAATTCAATAATTTTTCCAGAAGAAAGCTCTGAATTCGCCTCAACTAATTCATTACCTGTTGGGATAATCGTCACCACTGGCTTTTTGATAACAGGAATGACAAGCTGCTGGGCCGCGAGCAGGACGCCTAGATCGGCCGGCCTTAATTGATGTCCTTGTGGAAACAGCATTTCCTCCTGGACAATATCCTCGCCAATCGGGCGGATATGCTGCCACGGGGTGGCCGGTTCGATAATTTCAATCGTATCCTCGTCAACGACATGGACATGTTCAATCATGATTACGGCGTTGAAGGCTGATGGAATCGCATTGCCGGTATCGACATAGCAAAATTGCTCGCCTCTCGAAAGATAAAGCGGGTTTTGCTCATGTGCTTGATAAGTAGCCTCGGCGACGACAGCAATTCCATCCATCGCGGAGGCATGGTAATGCGGCATCGAGACCCGTGCAAAAATGGGTTCAGCGCTGACACGGCCCAATGCTTCAACTGTAGAGATATATTCCTTTTCAGGGATCAGCGAATGAGCCGCAAGAATTTCGTCTCTCGCTTCCGCTCGGGGTTTATCTTCTAAATAAATTTTTCGTTTATACTGTTTCATTTGTGCTTCCCCCTATCGTGATGCAATCACAGGGACATTTTCACCCTGTGATATTCCCTCTTTTTCAGAACTAATCTCAACAATTCCATCACTTTTGACCAATGTCGTAATCAAGCCCGACTTGCCGATAATTGGTTCAGCCCACCACTCGCCCTCTTTTTCAAAAAGACGAACGCGAATATAATCCGACCGTCCTGGTGCCGATGGGATGTTTTTGGTAATCCGTGCGAAAATCCGCTCCGGGTTCCTTCGTGTGACCTCGCCCTTCAGCTTGCGCAAAATCCGCTCGCCGAACAGATTAAAGATAATCATCGCGCTTGCCGGATGCCCCGGCAGACCAATTACCGGCTTGCCGTTGGCCATTGCGAGAATCGTAGGTTTCCCCGGTTTAATGGAAATGCCGTGCACAAAGACGCCAGGATCGCCTAACGACTGAATCACATCAACGGTATAGTCCTTTGCCCCGACCGAGCTTCCGCCCGACAGAATTAAACAATCAACCTGGTCGTAAAGGTCGCGGGCTTTTTGGCTAAATTCCGCAAAATCATCGCGGACAATCCCGCCATATAGACAGTCCACATTCCATTCGCTCGTCAGTCCAGAAATCGTTAAATAGTTGATATCGCGAATTTGCCCTTCCTTAATGGTTTCGGTTTGGTAGGGGACAATTTCATCCCCGGATGAAAGGTAACCGACCTTCAATTGACGGAAAACAGTCACATCTGCAATCCCTAAGGCGGCCAGTGCTCCTAATTCCTGGGGACGAAGCTTCGTTCCGGCGCTAAGAAGCATTTCACCGTCTCTGATATCTTCCCCTTTACGGATAACATTTTCCCCAGGCGCCACTTGTTTGTATGTATTTAGGAGGCTGTCCAGCTCCTCACAGTGTTCAATCATGATCACGCTGTCACTGCCCGCAGGCATCATGCCGCCTGTGGGCACATACACCGCTTCTCCTGGTTTTACTTCAGAATCGGGAACCGTGCCCATTTTTACTTCCCCAGCTATGTTTAGGAAGCCTGGCATCGATTCGGATGAGCCATACGTATCTTTTGCACGAACGGCATATCCATCCACTGTTGAGCGATCAAACCCCGGTACATTTTCCTTTGCCATGACCGATTCTGCAAGAATAAAGTGGAGCGCGTCTTCCAGTGCCCGCACCTCTGTTTGCTTGATTGCCGGGATGTTCTCCTCGATTAATGCCAATGTCTCTTCCACTGTTTTCACTTTGAAAAATTGCATGGTTCCCCTATTCCCCCTTAACTCTTAACGATCTGTTCCAGCCCACTTTTTGGCATCTTCATACTCATTTGGGTGATTCATATTGAAAAAGACCCGTTCCAGGTCAATGCTGCTATATTCCTGAAGATCCCTTTCTGTTAGATAAAGGACGTTTAAGTGCTCGAGCAGATGTTTCATTCTCAGCCGTCCCGCTTCAATATTCTTGGCCACTTCCCCAGCTACTTTCTTTTTAAAAACAGCAAATAACGGTTGCTGTTTTCCTGCGATAACAGGGATGACGGCATCATATTCGCGGCAGCTGTTAACAAGAGCCCCAGCTAGCTCACCAGAAATAAACGGCATATCACAGGCAACAATGAAATTTACCTCGCATTCGCTTGCTGCTAAGCCCGCATGTACGCCTGCGAGCGGCCCCATCCCTGGATAATGATCTGAGACCATTTCCAATTCTAAAAATTCATAAACTTCAGGATTGTTCGTTACTAGAAGTATATCAGAAAAGTACCCCTTTAGCGTATCCGCAATTCTCTCAATATTGGTTTTCTCGTTTATTTTTAAAAGGGCTTTATTTGTACCCATTCTGCTTGATTTTCCGCCTGATAAAATAATTGCTGCAGCCTTCATTCATTCACCTTCTTAATTTAGCAGTTTTTCCTCACGGGTGGCGGTATAGCCATTCTCTTGGGCGACAAAGTCCAAATGGATGGAGTTCAAATCCAGCAAGGCAGCTGATGGTTTCTCAATATATTGTCTTGTATCAATAATTTTAATATAGCCGTTACACTGTTCGCAAACTTGGATTTGCGAAACCGCATCGCCTTCAATTGTTAAGAACTTGATGGTTTTGTGGTCTTCATTGCCGCAGTGAGCACATTCTAAGCGTTTCGCAGACCAGTGGGCAAGGCAGCGCGGGCAATGAATGACCTTCTTACCTTCCTCTTCAAGCACGGCCAATCTCTCTGGTTCGGCACAAACAGGGCACCCCGCCCCTAGCACAGCATGATGGATTTCGCCTTGAACCCTTTCAGCAATCAATTGTAGGTATGGACGAAGCGTGGTTTCAGCGAGGAATTGCGGGATCCACTCTTCTATTCCGTGCGTAGAAGCAAAACTAGCAAAATAAGACTGGTTGAATGAACGAGCCTCATCCATCCAACGAATTGCCGTTTCCTTATCTAGTAAACCGATAATACCTGCAAGCTTTGTTTCAAGCTCTGGATTGTACCTTTCAAGCGTGACAATTAATTCCTCTATCCACTGTAAGAATAGTGAATTTTTAAAGTCAATAACCGTTAATGCGGCAATCGGTACGCCTGCATTCAACGCCTCTTGGTCTTCCAAGCTGGGTCTAACCGCTTCCGGATCCAGGTCCAGTTTCCACTGTTTTTGAAGCTCGACAATTTCCTCTTGCAAATCTTGGTATTCCTTTGAAACAACCGATTTAATCATCGTTGCCGCACCTCTTTCGTATATTTATAGGAAATGGCTGTCAAATAAAGACGACAGCCATTCCCATTTTATTAAAATATAAGCTTTATGCACCTTTTTTGTGCTTAGGATCATCTAATTTAGGGAAGTTGCCCTTTTTAACTTCTTCATCATACCAATCTGGATAATGACTCTTCGCCCACCACGCTGGAACCTTACCCGTGACAACCCCGGAATAGCCTGGACGTGAGTGTTTGTGAATGACACTAAGGTAAATATGTCCGACAACTACCGCAATCGCGAGGCCAAAGCCGACGTTATGGAAGAAGTAGCCCCACTGGACCACAGCTCTTGGAAAAAACTGCGGAAACCACATTGGGAATCCTGAGCCAATAATCAACATCGCCGTAAGAATCTGGATGATGGAGTTAATCTTTTCACCGGCGTTAAAGAATGTTTGTCTGACATGCTTGAATTTAAAGCCGAAGAGCTCCTTAACAAATTCGGTAAAGAATTGAAGATCCCTCTTTTTCCAGGTAACCAGCTCTTTCATCCAGTTCATAAAGCCTTTAAAGTCAAAAATCAGATAGATAATTGTTGGCGAAACAAAGGCAACGGCAAAGATGCGGTGAAGCAGACGAGCATTCGCCGGGCCGCCCAAAACCGGGTACAGCCAATCGAAAAATTCCGTATACATTGGCAGGGCCGTAATATACAGGGCAAAAAATGAAATGGCATTAATGGCATGGGCCCAGACAAACGCCTTTGAGAAACGTTTCACCTGCACATCATGCTTATGCTGCTGTTTACTCATCGCTTCCACCTCCATTTTCATCGAGCCCTTTGCCTTCTTTGTTGAATAGTTTGTTCGTAACAAACGCACCTACTAAGGCCATCGTCGTTGCTCCAAGCATCATCTTGCCGATTGGCTGGGCATAATCCTTCCAGGCAACGGCAGAGGTTGGTACTTTCGGATTTTCAGGCAGGCCGTATACAGATGGCTTCTCTGCCAGCACATAAACAGTATGGGTGCCGCCAACTCCCTCGGGATTATACACCATGGCATTCGGGTACCGGCCCTGTATTTCCTTGACGCGCTTTTCAGCCTTTTGAATCATCACTTCCCTGTTGCCAAACTCCATCGCACCGGTGTGGCAGGTCGTGACGCAGGCAGGCTGCAAGCCCTCATCAATACGGTCGGTACACATCGTACATTTATGAGCCTTTCTGTACTCTTTTCCATTCTTATCCTTGTATTCCTTCAAGGAAATGACTTCAAACGGACAGTTCTGGACGCAATAGCCGCAGCCTACGCATTTGTCTTGATCAATAACCACGGAGCCATATTTGGTATAGCTGATGGCATTCTCAGGGCAAACCTTTTCACAGGCTGCATCGGTACAATGGAAGCAGGAAGAATGGCGGAAAAGGTATTCCAAATCGCCTTTGCCATTCTCATGCTCAATATACTGGAGCACATTCCATGTATCAGCGGTTGTTTTCACGTGTGATTGAACACTGCCAAGGAACTCTGTTGGTTCCGCCGGCAGATCGTTCCAGTTCTTACAGGCAACCATACAGGCGCGGCAGCCGTCACACTTGGTAACATCGACATATTTCACATATTTAGTCATTAGTCAGCCCTCCTTATGTCACAGAGGAATGCTTTATATTCAGGGATCATCGTGTTGGCATCCCCGATATGCGGTGTTAAGCGGTTCGCTGTATCCCCTGTAGCGAACCCTTTAAAACCAAAGTGCCAAGGCATGCCAATTTGATGGACTTTCTTGCCGTTAACGTTGTAAGGTTTAAAGCGTTTTGTCACCATCGCATAGGCTTTAATTTTACCGCGGGCCGAGCTGATAATAATTTTATCTTTATTCTTGATTCCTTTTTCTTTTGCCAGTTCTTCACTCAGTTCCACAAACATGTGACCAGCCAGCTCTGACAGCCATTCCTGGTTTCTAGTCATTGAACCGGATTGCCAGTGTTCACTTACCCGGTATGTTGTCGCGACAATCGGGAAGTTTTTCTTTGTTCCTTTTTTGTTAAAGTCACCCTCAATAATGACAACCGCCGGGTTCAATTGTTGATTTGAGAAGGCATTCGGAACCGGGCTTTCAAATGGTTCGTAGTGTTCCGGGAACGGACCATCATTCAACGTTGGTGCAAATAAAAGACTTACCCCGTCCTTATTCATGATAAATGGATTCGCTCCGCCTGGTTCTGTTGGCGACACGATTGGTTTGAAATCTGGAACGTCATTGCCGACCCATAACTTCTGGGCAGCATCCCAATGGATGACTTCCTTTTCCTTGCTCCATGGCCGTCCGCTTGGGTCTGCCGAGGCACGGTTGTAAAGAATACGGCGGTTTGCCGGCCATGCAAAGGACCAGTTCAAATAGTTGGCATTGCCTGTATCTTTGTTGTCACGGCGTTTGGCAAAGTTTTTGCCCTCCTCAGGATAGAAGCCAGAATAAATCCAGTTACCGCTCGAGGTTGTGCCATCATCTAACAGCGCCCCGAAGCCAGCAATCAATTTCCCTGTTTTCAAGTCATAGCCGTTGATTTCTTTGCAGACAAGATCAATATCCGGCTCATCGCCGCTGCCATAGTTCCAATCAAGGGCCAGGAACGGTTTATCTGCCGATTTTGTACTGCCGGTATAGAGTTTTTTCAGTTTTAGTGCGAGTTCATGAATGACATCAAGGTCTGGCCTTGCTTCGCCTCTTGAATCAATCGCCTTCCAGCGGTATTGCATCCAGCGTGAACTGTTCGAGACACTGCCTTCTTTTTCAAAGGAAGCGGAGGCTGGAAGTAAGAAAACTTCTGTATTGATTTCGGCCGGGTTGCTGCCCGCTTCTTTTTGCCAGAAAGCGGAGGTTTCCGTTTCCCACAGGTCAATCGCTACGAGCCACTTCAGCTTGCCAAGCGCTTCTTTTTCTTTGCCGGCATTCGGTCCGCCGACAACTGGATTAGTTCCAAACAGGAAGGTTCCGTCAAGCTCGCCCTTGTACATCGCATTGAATAAGTTGATATGTGAATAGTTTTTATTTCCTTTTGGTAAAAATTGATAGCCAAATTCATTATCTTTTGTGGCGTTCTTGCCGTACCATGCTTTTAGCAGGCTGACAACAAATTTCGGCTTGTTGCTCCAATACCCGGTTACTGGCGTTTCTTTTTCCAAGAAGCCTTTAAGGGTGGCATGCTCTGGAACGGTTGCCTTTGGTGCCCCGAGATAGCCTGTTAAGTTATCAAACAGTAACCCAAAGTCTGTCGAGCCTTGTACATTCGATTCACCGCGCATCGCATTGATTCCGCCGCCTGGTAAGCCGATGTTTCCTAATAAAAGCTGAAGCATGGCATAAATACGGACGTTTTGCGAACCGACGGTATGCTGGGTTGTGCCCATTGCATACAGAATTGTCCCGGCTTTGCCAACCTTGCCTGTAGCACAGAAGGTTTCACAAACCTTTAGGTAGTCTTCTTTTGGTGTCCCTGTTACTGCCGTAACTGTTTTGATATCATAACGGGAATAATGCTTTTTCATTAATTGGAATACGGAACGCGGGTGTGTTAAGGTGGCATCCTTTACGGGCTTTCCGTCTTCCGTTGTTTCAATGGCCCATTTTGTTTTGTCGTACGTTCTAGTATCTTCATCATAGCCTGAGAAAAGGCCATCGTTAAAGTCGAAGCCCTCTTTGACGATAAAAGCGGCATTTGTATAGTTAGCCACATACTCTTTGTGGATGAGATTATTTTCAAGCGCATAATTAATCATCCCGCCGATAAACGGAATATCCGTACCGGAGCGAAGCGGCGCATAGACATCCGCCTGTGCCGATGTTCTTGTGTAACGAGGATCGACACTGACGATTTTCCCGCCGTTTTCCTTCGCCTTCGTTAACCATCTAAAGCTGATTGGATGGTTTTCCGCAGGGTTTGCGCCAATAATCAACGCACAATCAGTATGCTGCAGATCATTCCAATGGTTAGTCATTGCTCCACGTCCAAATGTAGGTGCCAGACCGGCAACCGTTGAACTATGTCATATTCGTGCCTGATGCTCTAAATAGGTGACACCAAGCCCTCTCATTAGTTTCGCGAGCAAATACGTTTCTTCATTATCAAGTGCTGCGCCGCCTAAGCTGGCAATTCTTTCTGTTTTGTTCACAGTGATTCCATTTTCTACATCCACAAACGAGCTGTCACGGGTATCTTTTGTGCGCTTGGCAATCGTGTCAAGCATCCAATCCCAGTCTTTCACTTCCCACTTACTGCTGCCGGGAGCGCGGTAGAGCGGTTTTGTTAAGCGTTTTTCCGATGTATATAATTGTCTTAATGTTGTTCCCTTGCTGCACAGCTTTCCTTCGTTAATCGGGTTATCCGGGTCTCCCTCCGTATAAACCACGGTATTATTTTTGGTGTGAACGAGGATTCCGCATCCAACACCACAGTAGCAGCATATGGTTGGTGTTACAGTAGCTTTGGCAATCTTAAATTCTTTTGATTTCGCGTACGCCTTTTTCTCATTAAAGCCCAGTTCAACAACTGCTAATGTTGCAGCCGTGGCACCTGACAGCTTTAAAAATTGCCGGCGATTAAGGTTCATTTCAACCATCACTAATCTCCTTCCCAAGATTTGATTAGAACATCCCATGAAAAGCGGAAGCGCCTTGTCCAGGGGCGACAGGCATAAGACGAGCCGACGGGAAGGTTGTTCTTTAACCTTCTCGACGGATTGGCTTATGACCCGAGCCCCTAGGCGCTGCAGCTAGACATATTTTATCTCTCTAAAAAACTCCTAGCCTTTAACTCACCCCTTTCAACGCATCTCTACCGCAAGTTCCACACTTAGATCGTTTTCGACCCTACCTCCAGCGGTATAAATCGTCGCCATTTTCCCCCGTAAATAACCGATGACCTCGATATTTAAGTATTTGGCGAGCTGTACCGCTTGTTTCGTAGCAGCTGTGCGTGAACCAATGACAGGAAAGCCAAATTTCGCTGCCTTTGAGAGCATTTCATAGGAAACCCTGCCGGTTGTCAGCAAAATCAACATGCTGGGTTGTAAGTGATTTCTTAATGCGTGGCCGATAATTTTATCAACGGCATTATGGCGCCCAATATCTTCTCGAATCGTCACTGTGCCTTCTTCATCCACAATACAGGCACCATGCATTCCGCCTGTTTCAAGATAAAGCGCTGATTTTTGTGCAAATTCACTTCTCTTTTTTAACAGATAACTTAATGGGTAAGTTTTGCTTGATGCCACTTTGTCGAAGCTTTTCACATCTGTCATCGAGAAGAAGGTGACACCCCTGCCGCAGCCCGCCGTGTAATGCTTCTTTTTCGAAAAAACTTGCTCGCCATCAAAATCAGTACGGAGCGTAACATGGATGGTTGCTGCCTGTTCATTTATAACGATGGATGCAATATCACTTGCCTCTTGGATAAATCCTTCAGAAAACAAATATCCATAGGTCCAATCTTCGAGGTCGTCATTTGTCAGTTGAAAAACAGCTATTTCGTAACCGTTTATGATCAAGGGAATGGGATATTCATCGGGACAACCTTTACGATTCATTGTTTCCACTCCTCTTCAGGGATTTTTCTTTATTTAATCATTGGAAGTGCTTGTTGAAAGTAATATTTGTCACGGCAAATCCTTGTAAATAGGCAAAATGCAACAATTGTCGTTTATTTGTCAACAATTACAGCCAGTAAGTGATTTCTGCTATATTTCCAAAAATGATTTATACTATAAAAGAGAACTATTTTTACATTGGACCTGAGGAGGAGTACATAATGACGATTAAAAAAGTAATGACGATTGCCGGCTCGGATACAAGCGGCGGGGCTGGGATTCAAGCAGATTTGAAGACGTTCCAGGAGCTTGGTGTCTATGGAATGACAGCACTTACAACGATTGTAACGATGAATCCGAAAGATTGGCATCACAGTGTTTTTCCACTTGCGGTTGATACACTTGAGACACAAATTGAAACGATTCTTTCTGTCGGCATCGACGCGATGAAGACGGGAATGCTCGGCACCGTTGAAATTATTGAATTAGCGGCGCGAAAAATCGATGAAAACAAACTCGAACGTGTGGTTATTGATCCGGTTATGGTTTGTAAGGGAGAAGATGAGGCCTTACATCCGGAAACGACGGATGCGATGCGGGAATTTCTGTTACCGCGTGCTTTAGTTGTCACACCGAATCTTTTTGAGGCTGGCCAGCTTGCTGGGACCAAAACACCGCATACCTTGGAAGAAATGAAAGAAGCAGCCGTGAAAATCTACAATCAAGGGGCAAAATTTGTTCTGATTAAAGGCGGCAGCAAGCTTCATTCTGAGGAAAAAGCCGTTGACGTCCTCTATGATGGGCAGGAATTCACGCTTTACGAGTCGGAGAAATTCGAAACCACCTATACCCACGGGGCTGGCTGCACCTATTCCTCGGCCATTACTGCCGAACTAGCGAAGGGGAAATCCGTTTATGAGGCAGTCGAGGTGGCGAAAGCCTTTATTACAGCTGCCATTCAGGAAGGCTTCCGCTTAAATGACTTTGTTGGTCCTACTTGGCATGGGGCATACCGCAGCGACAAAAGTGTTACGGAGTATTGCGAAGATTGTAATGAATAGAAACTAGCAAAAGAGCCGGTCATTGACCGGCTCTGACTTTTCTATCGTAAGTTCCTATACCCGTTTTAACCTTTTAATCCACCACCCCTTTTTCAATTATTGACACCTTTGCCCTTACGCTTATTTTTACATCTGAATAATGTTCTAACCACTTACGATCATTAAAATTTCTTGTCCGGCTGCGAACTTGTTCTCCAAAGCCCAGTGGATCAATCTTTAACCTCTGAAAAGTGCGAATCATAGCAGCCGCTTGGTGTTCTAAATCCTTTTCCACTTGTTTCCTAATTAGATTAATTTCCTTTTCGTCTGTCTTTCTGCCCGTGTATTCCCTAATAATCCCTTTCACCTTCACATGGATATTAATTTCTGGAATTCCTTTTACGTTTTGTACCCGATAGCTATTTTTTGTATTAATATTCTCGATGGCAGCATATTCATTATTTTTTAACCTTAGTTTGTAAGTCCCTAAACGAAGGTTTTCTGACAGTGCCTGAAAAATAAATTGCTGGTCCTGCCGAAGGCTTTTCACATAATGATCATCCTTAAATAAAGCAATCCCCTTAAAATATATATCCTCATTTTTTTGCTCAATCAGCGGTAAAAACGGATCCTTTAATTCGGAATTGTAATCGTTTAGAAATTGATGGAGATTGGTCTTTGGCACTAAACCTGCCTTCATATTTTGTTCAATTAGCATCGATAAATAAACACCCGTGTCGCGATCACCATACTTCTTATTTAAAAGTTCATTTGCCTCCCCATCGACCACCACAATCATCATTCGTTCACTGATGGAAGGATCCCTTTGCAATGAGTCCACTAAACCGCCAATTCCCTGTTTGGCCACCTTTTTACTATATAATGCCACTTCAGTTTTGCCGTTTACTACCTGCCGGGCCGCTTGTCGATTAATTTTGCTTAAGGTTTTTTTACTCAACTCATCACTAGCCGTAATTGTTCTATTTCCTACGCTTTGGTCAGGTTTATAAACAGGCAGGACTGCCGTGGCTTTAACCGTATCTTTATCGACATAGTCGTATCCTATCGCAGATGTCATGTTAATATCATCTAAAATCTGCCTTTGTACCCGGCCAAACAGATAAGCAGAAGAAATGATTATGATCACTGCAGCAATTTTTAACTTTTTCTTCATCCTTTTTTCCTCACTTTAAAACGAAGATGATAACAGACAAAGAGGAAAGGTATATAGCCAAACAAGGTATAAAAGCCCACTGTTGCTACCCATTTATTATATTGGTGGATGGTTTCTCTCTCCATTAATAGGCAGCAAATGAGAAAACAAATAAGTAAAAGGAAGACGAGGACTTTCTTCTGCTGAAGCTTAAACATTTCCTTTATCCCACGGCTTGCCGACCATAACATCAAGCAAACGATTGGCAGCATGACAACAACCCAAGAGGTTACGCCGATAAGTTCGAAGCGCTCAACAAAGGGAAGTTCAATAATTTTCCACATCATTAACGTCGGCCACAGAACTTTTTTTAAATACCCCTGATCAAAGAAACCTAATGTAACAATCATAACTAAAAGATAAAGGGTAATGGTCACAAGATTTCCATAATGGGCCCACTTTTGTGAACTCGCTGGCCTTTTAATAAAAGAATAATAAAACAATAAGTATTCAAATCCGGAAAAAGAAATGGCTGCACCCTTAATAGATTTGGCTATTTCATAGATGGAATGGTCAAAGATTGGAAGCAGATTACGAAAATTTGAAAATGGGATTGGTACAAAAAAGGTTAAAATCAAATAAGAGGGTAACAAAACAGACAAAAAGCAAACACCAGTCACAATGCGAAAGCCGCCTGAAACAACATAATAGACACTGAGTAAAAAGACTAAAGCAAACGGCCATGTTTTTAGTAAAGGAAACATCCACACTTGAACAATTTCTATATACGAACGCAGCACGGTTATACTCTCCGCTAGGACATAAACAATGAAGAGAAGGCTTAACAAATTACCAAGCCATTTTCCAAAAGTACGTTGGTGAATTGTAATTAGATCGCCCTTATCCTTATTGAGCATCGAGTACATCATCCAAATGATTATATGAACAAGGATTCCTATAATTAGGATTGAAATCCACGCATCATGGCCGACAAACTTGACGATATCCCGTTGAAAGCCTAACACCCCTACCCCATATTGCATACCATGCATGAGAAAAAAAACAAGGAAGGGGGAGACAAGAAACTCATTCTTAATCGCTGTTTTCATGTGTTGCCTCCTCTACGATTGACCGTTACTCATCGATATCATGCACCTCTTTTGCCTGCTTTTCCGAAAAGCGAATTTGATTTTTTGTTTGTAAATTGATCGGTCTTTTTGATTGAGAAGAAAACGGCAGGCGGATAATGATATCCTTAAAGTCCTTAAGCCTTGGCGGGTAGATGGGTTCAAGGTACGGTCTGCCCAAGGACGTTAGCCGCAGTAAATGGACCATTAAAAAGATAAAGGCAATAGCAATCCCTAACAGTCCCCACAAATCCGCAAGCAAGAGAAACGGAAACCGCAGTAATCGAATCGTATTACCCATTCGGTATACCGGAGTCGTAAAGGACGCTAACGCGGCAAGTGCGATAATGATCAGCAGCACATTGCTCGTTAACCCTGCATCAACGGCCGCTGTTCCAATCACGATACCACCTACGATACCAATCGTTTGGCCAACTTTTGACGGAAGCCTTGCGCCAGCTTCCCGGAGCAGCTCAATCGTTAGCTCCAGTATGATGGCTTCAAGAATGGGCGGCAGGGGAATATTCCGTCGTGAGGCTACTAAGGTTACCATTAAATCTTTCGGTATTAATTGATAATGATACGTTAAAACGGCCACATAAATCGGGGTCACCAAAATAGAAAAAGACACAGCAAGGATCCGAATGACCCTTAATGCCGAAGCCGTCTGCCAATTGACATAATAATCCTCAAAGGCATTAAATAGTTCCATGACTGAAATCGGTCCAATCAAGGCATGGGAAGAACCATCAGCGAGGATGACGACACTGCCTTCCGCCAGCACACCTGCGACCCGGTCTGGCCGCTCCGTATCAATTAATTGCGGAAAAATCGAATTCCCATTATCTGCAATTAATTGTGCAATAAAGGAACTGTCAAGTATTTGGTGGAATTGCAAATCAGTAAGACGCTGACAAACGGTATTTACGTTTTCTTCATTTGTGATTCCTTCCATATATAAGACGGCCACTTTTGTTTTCGAAAGTGCTCCAATCGTAAATTCTTTTACCTTTAATTCTGAGATTGGCAATCGTTTGCGAACTAAATTTAAATTTGTCGTTATTGACTCGACAAATGCTTCTTTCGGGCCAACAACACTATACTCTTCTTCTGGAATGGTTACCTCACGTGCCTTTTTCATTTCTGCACGGACAAGGGCGCAGATCGAATCCTTTTCATCTAGTTGAATAAGGACAGACCCTAGTAAAAGCTGATCTTGAATTTGTTGTAAATCACTTGTAATTAAGACATCTTCGAAAGGAAGGGCTGCCTTTGCCTCTTCTAATGTGGTAAAGGCTGTTTTGTTTAAAAAAGGGAGGATGTCACGATGCAAAATCTCGACATCAATTAACGTCCCAAAATAAGAAATCCAATAGGCTTGTGGCGACTGTGGATGATGAAAGTGAACAAAGTCTCCAGATTGTTTGTACCTATTTATTAACGCAAAAACTGTGTTTTGGTCGTGTTCAGCAGGATGTTTTCGAAACCACATTCTCACAGATCATAATCCCTTCTGGCATATCTAAAAACTATCTATCTAGGATTAAGGATTTCCAAGTAAACTTTTCTTAGTAAAGTTAATTGTTACCAATTGATGATTTTGTTTAAGCAATCATTTCGCATTTTTTACCTAATTTTAGTATGATAGTTACATTATTAATTAAAATAGTCATTAGACATCATCAAAGGGTCTGATCCCTCTCGCTAAACTCTTTACAGTAAAAGGCTTAAACATTTTTCACTATATATTCTCATTGAGGGGTCAGACCCTTCAGGGAAAGGAGGGCCATCTTTGGAACTTATTGATATGAAGCAAGTGCAGGCTGCGATCAACAGCTTTGCCAATCAAGATGTTTATATTCACCTTGAGACAACCAACGGGGCCTACGCATCACATAACGATCAATCTTTCTTTTCTGCTGGCGCTTATATTCGTAATGCGCTTGTCCGCTATGAGCTGGGCAAAATCACCGGTAACGGTCCATTTCGTGTTGGTTTAAAAATAAATCTGGGCTGGATCTATGCAGAAGGCCTTACACATTTTGAAATCGATGAAGACAATCGGCTATTACTCGCAGGCCACGATAGTAACGGAAAACTTGCCGTTGCATTGGAGATCAGTAGCACGCCTTTTGAATAATGGCCCAGAGAGGAGAATGATTTATGGAAAAAGAACGGCAGCTTTTAGTTGTTTTCCCACATCCTGATGATGAGGCATTTGGGGTATCTGGTACGATTGCGACACATGTTCAGAATGGAACTCCTGTTACTTATGCTTGCTTAACCTTAGGGGAAATGGGACGGAACATGGGCAATCCCCTGTTTACCAATCGTGAAAACCTTCCTAAGATTAGAAAGGAGGAGTTGAAGGAGGCAGCCCGGGTGCTCGGCATCCAGGACCTTCGCATGCTCGGATTCCGTGATAAAACGATTGAGTTTGAGGATGATGATAAACTAACGAACGTGATGTCGGCATTAATTGAAGAGCTGAATCCGTCGCTTATCATTACGTTTTACCCTGGCTATTCCGTTCATCCCGACCATGACGCCACCGGTGCGGCCGTTGTCAGAGCGGTTGAAAAGCTGCCCGCAGCCGCACGGCCGAAATTACACTGTGTCGCCTTCTCTAATAATTGCGTCGAGGAGCTCGGGGAGCCGGACATTATCAACAATATCAGCCCGGTTACGGAAACAAAGCTCGCTGCCATTCAAGCACATCGCTCGCAAACCGAGCAGATGTTCATCGGCATGGAGGAGAAACTAAAAAACCAAGACCCACAGGTCATGATGTGGATCAATAACGAACGGTTTTGGACGTATAAATTTGCACATTAAAAGCCCTTCAGTGTGAGGGCTTTTTTTTGTTGGCAGTTTAAAATTAGTAAAAGGCTATCTGACAGTAAATATGGTTTATCCGACAGTAACTTCAACTTATATGACAGTAACCTCAGCCTATCCGACAGTAACTTAAGCTTATATGACAGTAACCTCAGCTTATCCGACAGTAATCCCCAAACTTTTACTTAATATTCCCTATGCAGCAGTGTACAAAGCCCGCACCAATCCAGAATAACAATTTTCCGCGCCTTCAAATCAATCATGCCTTCTTTTTTCAGCTTGGAAAATACGCGGCTAACACTTTCCCGGGTCGTTCCGACAACGGTGGCAAACTCTTGAACGGTCAAGGGGATTTCAATATTCCACCTGTTTTGGCCGGTATTAAATTTATTTCCGAGCCGCTCGAGTGTCTTGACCGTCTTTGCATAGACATCGAGCAAGGCTACATCCCGCAGCTGCGATGTCATTTCCCTCAGTGTATCACTCATATAACTGATCATTTGCATCGAAAGCTCAGGGTAATTGTATAAATCCCGCTCCAATTCCAGCTTATCCAAAAAGAGAATCTCCCCGTCCTCGAGCATCGTCGCCGTCGCCGGGTAGCATTCCGTCTTTTGAGTAAACAAGCATGCTTCCGCAAATATATCCCCTTTTTGCTTCATACAAACAATGATTTCATTGCCGTTTTCATCCTGCTTTGTCAATTTGACGGCACCAGAATGGACAAAGTAAACACCCCTCGCTGCTTCGTCCTCCGCGATGATCTGCTTCCCCTTTTTAAAAACAAACGTCTGGATTCGTTTCTCAATGACTTGCAGTGACTTTTGCGATAAATCCTTGAAAATAACAATTTTCCGCAGTAAATCTGCCGTTTTCGCCTCCTGATAGACAGCAATGTGCGGGTCATTTAGACAATCGATTCGATTCATTTCTACCACCGCCTCGTTAGATTTTCCGTCCGGCATCTATTCCGATCGCCATTCTTACCATCTATTGTAAACAACTCCACCGGATGGTGTAGTGATGTTATTCACAAAACGTTCAATTTTTTTAAATGCGTCAGCTAAAGGCGTTTCACAAAACGTTCAAAAAGCGCTATAAAAGTGTGCTAAACATCACATTTTCTGCCTCGCCCGGAGTTTAGGATAAAGTTGTTCACTTGAGTAAAAAGGAGGGTTACAAATTGAATAAGGCAATTATCAGTTTTGTTATTAGTGCGCTGCTTGGCTTCGGTCTCGGCTACCTGGTATTTGATGTCATTCTCGGAAATTCTGATTCACAGCCGCAAGTGGCTCAAACGGAAACAAAAGATACAAGCGCAACTAAAACGGAAAGTAAGGACACTGCAGCTAAAACCACTTCCGCCAACGAAGACAATATCCTAAATAAAAGGGGATGCCTTGGCTGCCACAGTGTTGACGCGCTGAATTTAAAAGGCGGTGCCGTTGGTCCAGACCTTTCCCAAGCGTTTGTTAACGTCGAAGGCAAGCACGGCAAGTCAATCGAAGAATTCCTAAAAGCGCCGACTTCAGCGGTTATGTCAGGAGTCATAGGCAAAAATCCATTAACAGATGACGAGCGCAAGCAAGTTTTAGAACTGCTTAAGCAATCCTCTGAAGCAAAATAAAAGATAAGGTGGTGTAACCTAAATGAAAAAATGGATTCCAATCACAGCCGGATTACTTGCCGGTTTTGTGGCTGCTACGATAACATTTGCTGACTTTTCCGCAAAGACAAACACGGAAGCAGCTTCGAGCACAAAGAGTGATGCTGAAAAGGTTTATGTGCCTTTTGGTCAAAAGGATGATTATTATTTATTCGCTTCCGGCGGTCATTCCGGTCAAATGTTTATTTACGGGGTTCCATCAATGCGGAAAATCAGAACGATTCCCGTCTTCTCACAGGATTCCGCAACAGGCTATGGTTTTGACGAGCATTCTAAGAAAATGATGGGTGATTATACATGGGGCGACCTTCACCATCCAGCCTTCTCAGAAACAAAGGGCGACTACGATGGTAAATACATGTTTGCTACTGATGTGGGTAACAGCCGTGCAGCGGTTGTTGATCTTAAAACATTTACAACAAAAGACATCATCAAAGTTCCAAACACAGCCGGCCCGCACTGTGCAGCTTTTGTAACAGAAAATACTGAATACATGTTCCTGCCAACACGTTTCGCTGTACCGCTTGGCCAGAAATACGAATCGCTTGATAACTACAGCAAAGAATACCGCGGTGTGATGTCTGCTGTCACCTTTGACGAGAAAAACACCAAGTTAAATATTGCCTACCAAGTGGCTCTTCCGCCATGGTCCTATGACCTTTCCGATGCCGGTAAAAAGAGCTCAGCTGATTGGGCTGTCATGACGACCTATAATACTGAAGAAGCAACAACCAACCTTGAAATTAACGCATCACAAGCCGATCGCGACTACATCGTTCTTTTTAACTGGAAAGAGCTTGCGAAAATGGTGAAGGATGGCAAGTATGAAGATGTCGGCGGCCAAAAAATGATTTTCCCTGAAAAACAAAAAGGCGGCATTTATTTAGTACCGGTCGCCAAATCACCGCATGGCGTTGACGTGACACCAGATGGCAAGCAATTTATTGCCTCAGGAAAACTGGCACCAACGATGACCGTATTTTCATTTGAAAAAGCTTTTAAAGCTGTTGAGAACAAAGATTTTGCCGGTGAAAGAAATGGAATTCCAATCCTTGATTACAAATCAGTGATGGAAAGAGAAGTAAACCCTGAAAATGCCTTAGGACCGCTTCACACGCAATTTGACGAGAAAGGCATGGCCTATACAACGATGTTTATTTCTTCTGAAATCGTGAAATGGGATCCAAAAACGGGCGAAACACTAGACCGCGTGCCTGTTCAATACTCTCCAGGACACTCTGTTGCAGCAGAAGGCGACACCGTTGCACCGGATGGAAAATGGCTCGTTGCTTTAAACAAGATTGCGAAAGACAGCTACTTGTCTGTTGGCCCATCACACCCTGAATCAATGCAGTTAATTGACATCAGCGGCAAGATGAAGGTCATTCAATCGGCACCGGTTGATCCGGAACCGCACTACGCCCAAATGATTAAGGCAGATAAGATCAAGACGATTAATGTTTACCCTAAGGATGAAAAGAATAAGGACGCTGTTTACAAAAAGGATGATGCAAGAATTGTCCGCGATGGCAATGAAGTCCATGTTTATGGAATTGCGATGCGTTCGAAATTCATCTTTGATGCAAAAGCCAAACGTCCCGATGTGATCGAGGTCAATCAAGGCGACCATGTCTATATCCACTTAACGGATATTGATTTCGATGAGGATATTACGCACGGATTTGCCATCAACAGCTATAACCTAAACATGGAAGTTCAGCCTGGCCAAACCAATACAATGGAATTTATTGCTGATAAAGCCGGAACATACCCAATTTACTGCACAAACTTCTGTTCCGCACTACACCAGGAAATGAACGGCTACTTCCTTGTAAAACCTAAGAACTAACAAGCTTAATGCAGAAAGTAGGTGATGGGTATCAATTCTAGTGATTGATACCCTTCGCCATAAAAATCGGATTTCACTATAAAAGGTGTGGTTAACTTGAATGGTAGTAATGGTAAAAAATTATCAATCGTTTCTTCCTTGCTTATCGCTCTTTCCGCCGTTTTGATTGTCGTTAGCTTATTCTTCCCCTGGTGGCGGATGATTTTCTGGGCGCCGCAATATCCGGAAGGCTTAAATATTATTGTTTATCCCAATCGGCTTGAGGGGCAAATCGATATTGTTAACGGTCTCAACCATTATATCGGCATGGATAATTTCAGTGAAGCCAACTTCCCTGAATTAGGCTACCTTAAATACATTGTTGGCGGGTTAGCAGCCCTTACATTTATCACTGCACTCCTCCGCAAAAAGGCGGTCCTTTACGGTTTGATTGGGGTATTTATCGCAGGCGGGCTGGCAGGAGTTTATGACCTTCATCGGGCCCTTCATGATTATGGCACCAATTTAAGCCCTAAGGCGCCGATAAAAATTGACCCTTTTGTACCGCCAATTATTGGGCATAATACGGTGGCAAACTTTGTTACCAGCAGTCTGCTCGGACCCGGTACTTATTTGGTCATCGTTGCGTTTATTCTATTACTCATTCCGTTATGGAAGGATCGAAAAGCAAAATGAAAAAGTTAACGCTCTTCTCTTTCGTGTTTTTTCTTCTTTTTCTAATGAATCCTGAGAAAAATATGGCAGCCGAAAATTTACAAGCAATCATCGACTCCATGAAAGAAGGAGCGGTATTGAAGCTTGAAAATAAAACGTACGAGGGCAATATCGTTATTAACAAAAGCATGACGATTATTGGCTCGGATAAAACCGTGATCAAAGGAGACGGATCGGGAAACGTCATTTCCATCAAGTCACCGAATGTGAAGCTAAGCCGATTGACGGTAACGGGTAGCAGTATGGACCGGAACTCTAGCGAGGAATACGCAGGCATCAAGGTTTATACAAACAACAATACGATCGAACACATCAACATCCGCCATTCCTTTCACGGGATTTATTTAAGCCAGGCCCACGATAATAAAATTCGTTATAACCATATTCAGGGCATGGGTAAAGGCGAAATCGCCGCTCAAGGAAATGGACTGCATGTTTATTACGCCAATAATAACTTATTAGAAAAAAATACAATTGAGGGCACCCGTGACGGGATGTTCTTTGACTATGCAAACAACAACCACAGCTATGGAAATAATATTAGCAATACAAGATACGGCCTGCATTACATGTATTCCGATGAAAATACTTTTAAAAAGAATATTTTTACGATGAATACCGGCGGCGCCGCCATCATGAACTCGAATCATCTGAAACTAGAAGATAACCAATTTATCGTTAACTATGGAAACCAATCGTTTGGCCTGCTGCTTCTCCAGGCCAACGATAATTATATAGCGGGTAATACCTTTTACATGAACCAGCGCGGCCTCTATATTGACCAGGCCACAAGAAACACGATTATGGGCAACCGGATTATCCAAAACCAAATTGGGATTGAGCTGTGGGCGAGCTCCAATGAGCAAATCTTTACCTTAAACCGCATCTCTGAAAATACGATTCCTGTTGTTACCCTTGGCGGACAGGGGGCACGCAACTCCTGGAGCAAGAATGGCAAAGGAAATGACTGGGGCCCCGCCTTCCCGCTTACTGATTTAAACCAGGACGGCATCGGCGATTTTCCGGTCAGCTATCACTCTTCCTTGCATCAATTGATTGAGGACCAGGAATTGACGAATCTTTTTCTCAAAAGTCCTGCCATTAAAATCTTTGAAAAAATAAATGCCACACTTAAAAGCGATGAAGTCATGTTTAAAGACACGCACCCGTTAGCAGCTGCCAAGAGCAGCCACAAGACTTTTCTGTTTGCTGCTCTCGGGCTCGTGATTGGATTGATTTTACTAAAAGGGAGACATCAGCTATGCATTACATTTGGAAGGAATGGAAGGAAAACATAAGAGGAAAAGGACTGTGGCTTTCTTTAAGCATTATTGTTCTGATTTCAGTCAGCATTTTGTTTCGTTCCTCTGCCCTTTCATTTGATAAAGGCTTTTATGTGCTCTTAATCAATTTATTTGATACAATCATTTATTTTATCCCGATTCTCTGCCTGTTTATCGGCGCCTTCTCGATTTTTCAAGAAAAGGAACAAAAGACATTGATCATGCTGCTGACGAAGAAAGACAATTATGCGAGCTTTTTAGCTCGCAAAAGTTTAGGACTTTATACCGTCGTTCTCGTCCCGCTCATTACTTGGTTTTTCTTGTATTTATTACTATTAAAATTTAATTTACAGCTCGATATTAAAGGCTATTCCATTTTTGTGTTAGCGATTGTCTGTTTAAGCCTGGTATTCCTGCAGATGGGTGCAGCGATTGGCAGCTTCAGCCGCTCGCGGATGCAGATTATCGGCTATACGATTTTTGTTTGGTTTTACTTTTTCTTCCTGCATGATTTTATCTTGCTGTCGTTTTTACCAGACGTCACCCATGAAAATGTGAAACTCTTTTCAGCCGGCTACTTTTTAAATCCGTTGCAGGCTGTCAGGATGTTCCTCGAAACGGGGATGGGCGTTTATTCCTTTGGCCATATGTCTAGGCTCCTACAAGCATTTATGTGGACGAAGCCGGCCTCCTTTTTACTTGGCAATCTTGTATTCTGGCTTGCTGTTTCGTTTGGTACGGCGATTGTTTTCAGCCGCAAGGAGGGGTACGAATGATTAAGGTTTCGGGGTTAAACCAATCCTTTGGGAAAAAGAAAGTGCTAGATGCGGTCACAATTGAGATTAATAAAAATGAAATTTGTGCGCTTGTCGGCCGGAATGGCGCCGGGAAATCAACGTTTATTAATAGTCTGCTTGGACTGCTCCCTGTTAAGCAAGGGACGATTTCCATCAACGGGGTTACCGTATCGAAGAAAAATGATGCCTGGAAAAAGGCGATTGCCTATCTGCCGGAAAAATTCATGCTCTATCCGATGCTGACCGGACTTGAGAATATGACCTTTTTTGCAGAAGCTGTTTCGGGGGCGGCCGATTTGGCACGAATGGAACAAGCGCTTCGGTCGGTCAGCTTGTGGGACGACTGCAATGTCCAGGTGAAAAAGTATTCAAAGGGAATGCTGCAGCGCCTTGGCCTCGCGATTACACTTTATCAGGATTCAAGCATCCTAATTCTTGATGAACCGACGAGCGGGATTGACCCGATGGGAAGAAAGGAAATCCTCGAGGTACTTGCTTCCCTTCATGATAAAACGATTTTGCTCTCTTCCCACCATCTCGATGAAATCAAGCAGGTCTGTACGCATGTGGCTTTTTTAGATAATGGAAAAATGGAGAAATACACGGTTGATGAATTTTTGAAAACTCATCAGTTAGGGGGAATTGGGTCATGAAGAAACGAATGTTGTTTGTGCTACTACTGATGATTGCGATGCTGGCGGGCTGCAGTTCCGGCCCTGATTATACAATGAAGGTGACCAAGGAGCCCTATTATCAAAAAGACACAGCTTCTGGCTTTGAAATTAAGGTGTTGGAGAACAAAAAGGCCATTAAGGGGCTTAAGGTTACCGCGCAATTGTCGATGACCAATATGGATCATGGCAGCTATGATGTGAAGCTGGCAGAGGGGAAAGGCGGGACCTACTCCGGAAAAGTAATGCTGCCCATGGGCGGCAAATATGAGGCCGTGTTTACGTTAGAAAAGGATGGGAAAAAGACTGAAAAGGTCATTGACATCAACGTTGTTAAACCTAAAGGTGTTGCTAAAATTAACGGCGACTGGATTACCAATGAGGATATTGCTTTTTATCAGTTATTCAATAAGCTGCAGCTTGAAATGAACAAGGAGACTGCCCAGAAAAAATACAGCGGCAAGCAGCTAGAGGAAGAGCTCGCCTACCTAGAATCCCAGGAAAAGGTCAGCGAGGATAAAAATCAATTGTTAACGCAGATTATCCGTCTGCGCTCGATGGCGCTGCTGGCAGCTGAAAAGGGTCATAAGGCAACCGATGCAGAGGTGGATGAGGCCGTACTTAAGGTCCGTGACCAGTATAATCAGTATGATTCTGCTAAAAAGTTAATCAGCGAGTATGGAGAAGGTCAATTTTGGGCTACTGAAAATGAGCAGTTTAAGTTAATCGTTCTGTCGCAAAAGGTGCTAAAGGACTTGATTACCAAGGCACAAAAGGAAAACCCCAAAGCCGGCGACCAAGAAATCTACTACCAAGCACAAAAGGAATATGAAGACCTGCTCGTCTCCCAAGTAAACTCCTTAAAGATAGAAATTCTTTAGGGAGTTTCTGCGTTTTTCAGGCGCCAGCAAGTTATTAAAGACAAATCTTGGGTTTCTTCGGAGAAAATGTCTTTAAGAGCCCTTATTAAAGACAAAACTCTTCGGGTTTCCCTCGGAAATGTCTTCTAGAGCCCCCATTAAAGACAAAACTCACCTGGTTTCCTTCAAAAATGTCTTCTAGAGCCCCTATTAAAGACAAAATCCTCGGGTTTCCCTCAAAAATGTCTCCAATCATTCTCGGCTTAAATCCCCCAACCGCACCCGATACAATTTATCATCCCTCACGTAAGGAGTTCCGCGGCCATCCGTATTGTTGCTGACAAAGTATAAATACTCACTGTCAACCAAGACGTCCCTGATTCTCCCCAAACCGCTTATAACCACGCCAGTCTGCTTCCGTTCCAAGTCAAACTCACGAACCGCATTTCCTCTTAAAGCAGCCACATAAAGCCTTCCCCCAGCTGCGGTCATGCCTGAAGGCGCCCAAGTCTCATCACCCGATTGGAACAAAGGCGGCTCCATTCTCGCTTTCTGACCCGTTCCTTGTATAACCGGCCAGCCGTAATTCGCACCCGCTTCAATCCGATTAATCTCATCGTGGGCCGATTGGCCGTGCTCGCTTTCATACAATGTCTTCCCAATCCACACCAACCCCTGCGGATTGCGATGGCCATAGCTGTAGACAAGGGAATTGGGAAACGGATTATTACTAGGCACAGTGCCGTCCAAATTCATTCTTAAAATTTTTCCATTCAACGTATGTAACTTCTGTGCGGTTTCCGGAGTAGTTGCGTCACCGGTTGTGATATACAGCAACCCATCAGGGCCAATTGCAAGCCTGCCGCCATGATGATAGGCCGCACTCGGGATCTTATCGAGGAGGATTTCCCCCTCCGTCCACTCAGCTCCGTGATGCTCCAATACAACGACCCGATTAAATTGCCCTCCGCTTTCGTCTGAATACGTATAATAGGCAAATGCCTTTTGCTTTTCCGGAGGAAACCGCGGATCAAGGACAAATCCAAGTAACCCAGCCTCAGCTGCCTGTGCCAGCGGCTTTGCTAATCGTACGGGCTGACGTTCCAGTTTACCACCCTCAACCTTGACGATACTTCCAGTTCGTTCACTGATGTAAAAGGCTTGACCAGCCTTAGCAATCGACCATGGGACAGATAAATTTTCGGCGATGACATCCACATCCGGCTGCATCACAATCGCTTCATTCTCCTGCTGACCAGCGTCTTTTTTTTCAAAAAAGGAACAGCCGGACAGCAATAAAAACAGCGACAGCAAAATAGAACTGACCTTGTCCATTAGAGCCCATCCTTTCCTTACAATACTTCGAGGATGGCCTTGGCGACGCCGTTTTCGTTGTTTGTATCCGTGATGTGGTCACACAATGACTTTATTTCGTAATTGGCATTCCCCATCGCCACAGACCTGCCTGCTTTTTCAAACATGGAAACGTCATTATAATTATCACCAATTGCCATCGTCTCTGCTAAAGAAATCCCTTTTGCGTTCGCAAACGATTCCAGCGCAATTCCCTTTTGCGCCTGTTTATTGGTGATTTCAAGGTTTTCATGGCCTGAAGCGGAAACAGCTAATTCTTCAAACTCCGTAAGGGCTCTGTTTGCTGCTGCCAGCCTGTCAGCATCAAAGGAAAACGCCAGTAATTTATAGATTTGATAATTTTCATTCGCAAACAGTGCTTCATAATCGTCAATCTTATGGACCAAGCCATCGCTCAATCTGGCCTCCGCTGCAATTCTAACTTCTTGGACATTTACTTCGGGATTGGCGCTGACAACAATATCAACGAGAGTCGAAATTGCCTTATCCATATCAACCGTGTAGGCACCCTTATCTGTGTAAACCTCGTAGTACACATCATTTTCACTAAGCTTTAATGCTGCCGCTCTGGCCATTTGTTTACTGATGGGGGTTGCTGATAAAACCTCACCCTGTTCGGAACGGACCTCCGCCCCATTCACACATATAATCGGGCAGGATAGACCTGCCTCAGCCAAGACGTAGATTGCTTCCTGATACGACCGTCCCGTCGCAACCACAAACTCGATTCCTTGGGCTTGTGCTTTTAATATGGCTTCCTTATTTTCTGTGCTAATTTTCTGCGTGGAATTTAATAATGTGCCATCCATATCTGATGCAATACATTTAAACATGCTGTTCACCCTCTACATTTTTTCATTAGTGCCATTCTATCATTAAAGCAAATCAATATCGTCCCTAGTGCTCATTCTACATACTTGCTGCCTTCCCGAACACTTAATGGAGCCAAGCGAGTTCCTCCAATAAATTGCTTCACCGATGCCGGATTGGTCTTGGAATACTCCCTTAATGCCCAGCCAATCGCCTTTCGGATAAAAAATTCTGGACGAGCGGCATTTTGCACTATGTAGTGATAGAGCAGCTCTTCATTCGTGTTCTGTTTATATTTTAATTGAAAAAGAAGTGCTGCTCTCCGGAGCCACATATTTTCACTGACTGCCCAGCCATTCATTGTTTCCTCCACCACTTCCGGAAACTTTTCGGCAATTTTCCCAACCGCCTTTGGCGCGATTGCATCGACGGTATCCCACCATGATTTCGTGGTAATCAGCATTTCCATGAATGGCAAGTCACTTTTTTGCAGCTTATTCAGCGACTTTTCGATATAAACCAAGGCTGTATATTGGTATTCGCGTTCGTCCTTCTCCCAAAGCTCTTCTATCAATTCTTTGCTAAATGACTCTTTTAAAATCCCTGTTTCTTTAAAAAATTGCTTTTCTAGTTCCTTCCTTAGTGGAGACTTAATCCCTAAAAAAGGAAAGTGGTTTTTCATATAATTTTTCATTGGCTCGGCATTGACTTGATTACGGTTTTCTTCGAACAGCTTCATTAACAATTTTATTTTTGATGACAATGAAATCACTCCTCACACAACAGTTTGTCCTCATTTATTTGGTGTAAAACGCATAAACAGGTCCCCCGATGCCACACTATCATTAGCAGACAAGGAGGGATATCTAATGACTAAAAAGTTTAATAAAGGCAGCCACAATCAAAACGCCCCGCAGGCTGGGCATGCCGAGGCTGAGTTCGCCAATGAGTTTGTCAGCGGCGATAACAGCAAAGGAAATAAACGCAACACGAAGGCCCAAAAAAGTAAAACAAATCCAAGTTAAGTGGGCGCCGGTATTTTACCGGCACCCTTTTGCTAAACCAAATCAGCTACTAACCCTTGACCCCCGCCAACTCCTTTATTTCCTCCGCAATCCGTGCTTGAATTCTGTCAACCACTGAAAAGTCCATCGCCGCAACATATATGGCCTCCAGCTCATCATGCAGCGACTTTGCCTTAGCGAGATAGCTTGTTGCCTCTGTCATTTTACTTTTATATTTGGCGGCAATTTTACTAATAATATCTGCAAAAAGATCATCTGTGCCTGGATCAATCAGGATTTCATACATATCAATAATTTCATCGCCATCACGGCTCGGGAAATACTCATGCGGGGCCGTACTATCAAAAATCGCTATCCCCAGCTCCCTGAAAATAACCATATCGAGACTATGCGGATCAAAGCCGCAATGGTAGATTTCCACATCCACCCCGCGCACCTCAGCGGCAGTAGCCAGCTTTTTCAGCATCGTTGACTTCCCGGAACCGGGGCGGCCTTTAATAAAGTAGCGTTTCGAAATCTCTTCGGTTAGATTTGGGACATAATCAACCGCACCCTTTGGCGTTGCCGCACCTAAGAAACGATGGCGGATATTGGACGTTTTATTCAATTTCATTTTTCCAAAAAAGGATTCAATTAACTTGTTCGTTAATTGGTCAGCCTTTTTAAAATCCATACTATTAATATAAATTTTCTCCCAATCATCGTGGATTTCTAACGCTTCCTTAAACGTCGCATATGCCTTTTGGAAAGACGCGCTAATCTGCTCAGTCAACAGTTGAATAATCTTTTTCTGAACAGTAAGGGCCCTGGCATTCCAGGCATCGCCAAGATTAATATACTCTTCAACGGCCCCCGGTGCCTTCGGTTCAATCACATGCGGGGCTGTTCCGTCGACAATGCCCGCCTTCAAGGCCGGAATCAACACCCCATCAATGGAATTATTATCGGAGGAGCAATGCAGAAACTCGACATCGTATCCCTTTTCAACCCACTCATTGCCAATTTTCTTCATTAGTGAAGATTTGCCCGTTCCAGGGCCGCCCTTTAAAATAAACAAACGGTCCAGCCCTTGCAGATTGGAATCATAAAGACTATGGAAGCCCCTCGCTGTATTCCCTCCAGCAAAATAATTTCTGATTTTCCCTGCCACTTATCAACACTCCCTTTAAGCTACTCAACCAGCCTGCACATCACTGTTAAGACTTCTTTAGCAGGCATGTGTTTTTCCCAACAATCGCAAAGTTTTTTCACCATATCCTATGCTTTTGTCGCTTATAGGTGAGTGCCCATGGAAAAATTAATCAAATCTTCATTTTATTAATTCATGTATTTCCGCCTTGGTGATTTCCTTTAACCGCTTTGGTTCCAAGACAATTTGGACGCCAATTTTTCCAGCACTAACAACAATCGAATCAATCACCAAGCAGCTTTCATCAATAAAGGTTTGATATTCCTTTTTCATTCCAATCGGTGAACAGCCACCGCGGATGTAGCCGGTCCATTTTTGAATATCCTTGACGGGCAGCATTTCGACATTCTTTTCACGCGCCGCCCTCGCCGCTTTCTTCAAATCCAATTCCGCAGCAACGGGAATAACATAGACATAGATATTTTTGCTTTGCCCCTGGGCAACGAGCGTTTTATAGACTTCCTTATGGTCTCTTCCAATCTTCTCCGCCACCGATATCCCGTCAATTTTTCCATCCTTATTATCGTATGTAAGCATTTCATAGCTGACCTTTTTTGCGTCCAATATGCGCATTGCATTCGTTTTTGTCTGTGCCATTTACATACCCCGCCTTATCAATTTCTATCTTCACTATTAAGCATAACGGAAAGACGAAATTTACACAAAATAACCCAAATTCTGTCACCCAATCGTCACTCTATTATTCAATAATTATAGTAAACTAAACTTAACTCAATTATTAAACTGGATTGCCAAGGTGGCTAAAAGATTGAACTATTACTATTTGGAAGGTAAATATGTGAAATATATCACAAAAATATTGAGGTGGATTATATGAAATACGATTTAGTGCTTCTGCATGCACCAAGTGTGTATGACTTTCGAAAAAGCGCCCTTCTCGCTGGCCCGATCAGTGATGTTGTGCCGTCCTCACCTGTATTTGAAATGTATCCAATTGGGCTGACAAGTATCGCTGATTATTTGGAGCGTTACGGGCTGCGTGTCAAAATCATCAATATTGCCAATCGCATGCTAATGAATGAAAACTTTGATGTGGAGAAAAAATTAAGGAAGATCCAAACTAAAGCGTTTGGCATTGATCTCCATTGGCTGCCGCATTCGCATGGCAGTATCGAACTTGCAAAAATTGTGAAAAGGCTCCATCCGGACACACCGATGATCTTTGGCGGCTTGTCCGCTACATATTATCATAAAGAGTTAATCGACTATCCATTTATCGACTTCGTCATGCGCGGCGACTCCACAGAAAAACTAATGCTCCTGCTGATGAATAAAATTGAGGCCGGGAACACCCATTATGCGGATATTCCTAATTTAACCTGGAAAAAAGGCTCCGAAGGCGGCTACAATCCCATTACATATGTACCGAAGGATTTAGATGATATTGATGTCCCGGGATATCGCTATACAATCCGCTCTGTCTTTAAATATCGTAACTTCTTAGATCCGCTTCCATACAATGGCTGGCTCCAATATCCAAACACCGCCCTGTTGACCGCACGGGGCTGCTCACAAAACTGCCTGATCTGCGGGGGCTCGAAGGACGCCTATGACCAAAACTGTAACCGCAGCTCACTTGCCTTAAGGTCACCGAAGAAGCTTGTCGAAGACATTCAATTTATTTCACGCTTTAGCCGGGCACCCATTTTTATCCTGCATGACCTGCGCCAGGGCGGCCGTGACTATGTCAAAGAATTTTTCAGCCGCCTTAAAAAGCTCAATCTCAAAAATGAAATCGTGTTTGAATTATTCCAATATGCGGATGAAGAGTTTTTTCAACAAATGAATGCTAGTGTCCCAAAATACAGCATTGAAATTACCTTGGAAACCCATGATGAAAAAATACGGCGTTATAACGGCAAATTCAACTGTACGAACCAAAAGGTCATCGCGACACTGAATTTTGCTTTAAAGAATGGCTGTAAAAAAATTGACCTATTCTTCATGGTCGGTATCCCCGGGCAAACCTACCAGAGTGCTGTGGAGAACATTGATTTCTGCGAAACGATTCACCTGGCCTGTCATCAAGACCCAAGGGTTTTCTACTTTGTGGCGCCGCTTGCCCCGTTCCTTGACCCGGCGAGTCCTGCCTTTGAACATCCGGAAATCCATGGCTATAAGAAATTATGCCATACGCTTGAGGACCACCGCACAGCGATTGCCCAGCCCTCCTGGAAGCATATGTTGAGTTACGAAACAAAGGATATGACACGGGATGATATCGTTAATTCCACCTATGAATCTGCCCAAAAACTGAATGACTTTAAATTAAAATACAAGCTGATAGATCAAGAAGGGTATCAACATATCAAAGAAAAAATTGAGAAATCAATGGCTTATATTGAAAGGATTGATTACGTTCTTGCACTAACCAAGAATGAACAAGGTCCAGAACTAGCAAAAATTCAAAAGGAAATTGAGGAATTAAATAAATACAGCATCTGCGGGAAAAATGAGTTGAAGTGGGAAGTTCAAAAGAATTATGCCAACTTCTTTTCACTTGCTTTAGTAGGAATCGAGCAGCTTTATGAGGATTATGTTAACATCATTAGACATCGATTAAGACCGAAACGGCGCGAACAATTCCAGCTTGAAACGGAACATAGGGAAATGAAGATGTGATTAAATTAGAAAAGGTGCTGGGGATTTGTCCCAGCACCTTTTTAATGCCCACCAAGGTAGGCGTTTCTAATTTGATCGCTCTGACTAAGCTCTGCCGAAGTCCCTGAGGCGACAATCTTTCCTGTTTCAATCACATAGGCACGGTCGGCAATCGATAAGGCCATATTGGCGTTTTGCTCGACTAATAAAATCGTCGTTCCCGATTGATTGATTTCCTCAATAATCCGGAAGATTGTTTTTACTAACAGAGGGGCAAGTCCCATCGATGGTTCATCCAATATTAACAGGCGCGGCCTCGCCATCAAGGCCCGGCCCATGGCGAGCATCTGCTGTTCTCCGCCTGACAATGTCCCGGATAGCTGTTTCTTACGTTCCAGTAAGCGCGGGAATAGCTGATAGACTTTTTCAAAGTCTTCCTTGATTCCCTTTTTATCTTTTCTTAAATACGCACCCAATTCCAAGTTTTCTTCGACCGACATGTTGGCAAAGACCCGGCGCCCTTCAGGTACATGGGAGATCCCTCTCTTCACGATCGATTGGGCAACCTTCCCGGCCACATGTTCATTTTCAAACAAAATCTCGCCCGTTTTCGGCTTCAGCAGTCCGGAAATGGTTTTTAATAGTGTGCTTTTCCCCGCACCGTTCGCGCCAATCAGCGTAACAATCTCGCCCTGATTGATTTCCAGGGAAACTCCCTTCAATGCATGGATAACTCCGTAATAGACATTGATATCATTTATTTTCAGCATTAGGAAACCTCCTCGCCCAGATACGCCTCGATGACTTTTGGATTATTTCTGATTTGTTCTGGTGTACCATTGGCAATCAACTGGCCGTGGTCGAGCACATAAATTCGTTCACACACACCCATCACAAGAAGCATGTCGTGTTCAATGAGCAGAATCGTTAAATCAAACCGTTCACGGATTAACGAAATTAAATTCATCAGCTCTTCCGTTTCCTGAGGATTCATGCCTGCCGCCGGTTCATCCAGCAGCAATAATTTAGGATTTGCAGCCAGTGCCCTGGCAATTTCAAGCCGGCGCTGCTGACCGTATGGCAGATTCTTTGCCTTTTCGTGCATAACCGTTTCTAACTTGAAAATTTTTAAGAATTCAATTGCCTTTTCCTCCATTTCCTTCTCACCGGAAAAATGGGGCGGGAGGCGGAAGATAGAACTCAGGATCGAATGCTTAGCCTGGGAATGATAGGCAACCTTTACATTATCAAGGACAGATAATTCGCTGAACAAACGAATGTTTTGAAAGGTCCGGCTAATTCCCTTTTTTGTTATTTTATAGGGTGCAAACCCATTTAGTTTTTCACCATCTAACGAGATGGTTCCTTCTGTAGGTACATAAACACCCGTTAACAGGTTAAAAAAGGTTGTCTTGCCGGCACCGTTTGGTCCAATTAAACCGACAAGTTCACCTTGGTTTAATTCAATGTTCACTTCAGAAACAGCCTTTAGGCCGCCAAAGCGGATGCCGGCATTTTCTACCTTAAGCAACTGTGTTTTTGTCATGTTGCACTCCTCCTTTAGCGGATTTACCGACTTTAAAGAATGAGGTAATTTCTCTTGTTCCGAGCAGGCCTTGCGGACGGAACAACATCATTACGATTAAGACTAAACTGTAAATAACCATCCGAACCTCTGGGTAACTAGAAAGGAAGGCCGAAATAATCGTTAACAGGATAGCAGCAATGACGGCACCAGACATACTTCCCAACCCGCCAATAACTACTAAAATCAAAATATCAAAGGATTTCAAAAAACTAAAGTTTGTCGGCTGAATAATGTAAAAGTTATGGGCATGCAGGGCACCGGCCACACCAGCAAAAAAGGCGCCGATGGCAAAGGCGATTACCTTATAAAAAGTTGTATTGATCCCCATTGCATCCGCGGCGATTTCATTTTCTCTAATCGAAATACAGGCCCGTCCATGGGTGGAGTTCGTAAAATTGACAATCACAATAATTGTAATCAATACGCAGGCAATAAGCCATGGCCAGGTAATTAAATGGGAAACCGTCATCCCGCTGGCCCCGCCTACATAATCAATATTTAAGAAAACAATTCGCATAATCTCGCCAAAACCTAAAGTAGCAATGGCTAGATAGTCGCCGCGCAGTCTAAGCGTGGGAATCCCAATAACCAATCCCGCAAGAGCTGCCGCCGCACCACCGCCAATCAGCGCGACAGGGAAGGGAAGACCCAGTTTCATCGTGACGATGGCCGAGGCATAGGCCCCAACAGCGAGGAAGCCGGCATGTCCAATCGAAAACTGCCCGGTAATTCCAATAATCAAATGAAGACTAGCTGCAAGAATGATATTGATACAGATTGTATAAAGTGTATTTACATAGAAAGGGTTTAATGTACCCCCGTTAATCAGAAATTGTAGAACAACGGATAAAACGACAGCTAAACCGATTGACGTCCAGAAACCCTTTGCTTTTTTTACTATATTCATCGCTCATCCACCCCCTAGACCTTTTCCCTGACATTTTTACCAAAAAGGCCGGCAGGGCGGAAAATTAAAATAAGAATTAGTACAACAAAGGCCACACCGTCACGCCAGAGCGAGAAGCCTGCCGCGCTGACAAGTGATTCAATCACACCTAATAATAAGCCGCCGGCCATTGCGCCTGGGATAATTCCAATCCCGCCTAGAACGGCGGCAACGAAGGCCTTAAGACCTGGGATAATCCCCATCAACGGTTCGATCTTTGTATAATACATACCAAAGATTACGCCGGCAGCTCCAGCAAGAGCTGAACCAATCGCAAACGTGGCGGAGATGGTGTTATTTACATTAATCCCCATCAGCTTTGCCGCATCCATATCATGGGAAACCGCCCGCATCGCTTTGCCGATTTTTGTTTTATGAACAATAAACTGCAATAAGATCATTAAGAAGAGGGAAACAGCTAAAATTAGCACTGACTGACTGCTAATTTTTACACCGAATAAATCCAGGCTTTTTAATGGAATGATATTGTTTGGATATGCCTCCGGCTGGGCTCCGCGAATATAGATGGTTCCATATTCGATAAATAAGGATACCCCAATGGCCGTAATCAGGGCTGCAATCCTTGTTGCATTCCTCAAAGGCTTGTAGGCAATTCGCTCAATTAATACGCCAAAGATGGCACAAGCGGTCATTGCAATTAGTAAAGCGGGGAAAAATCCTAAATCAAGTATAGTAATAGAATAAAAGCCTATAAATGCACCAACCATGAAGACATCTCCATGGGCAAAGTTAATCAGTTTAACAATCCCATAAACCATCGTGTACCCAAGAGCAATCAACGCATAAATACTGCCCAGTGAAATTCCATTAACAAGCTGCTGTATAAATTGTTCCATGTCCAAAACACCCCTTAGAAAGGACTTAACTATATTACTTTTTGAGAACTAACTATCTAGCTTCAGCGCCTAGCGACTAGTATACTTCGCTAGTAAGCAGCTTTCGCATTAAAAGTGAATAGGGAGACTAACTCTCCCTATTCACTTTGTATTTTATTCTGGGTTAACTTTCGTTTTAAATGTTTGTTCGCCGTTTTTGTACTCTAGAATAACAGCTGATTTGATTGGGTTATGGTCTTTATCAAGCTTCATTTTTCCAGTTACCAACTCAAGACCATCTGTTTCAGCAAGTGCTTTTTGAATTTTCTTTGAATCGCTGCTGCCGGCACGTTTGATGGCGTCAGCAAGGAAGTAAGCTGAATCATAACCTAAAGCATTAAAGGCATCCGGAGATTTATCCTTGTATTTTGCTTTGAAGGCTTTGACGAAATCTTGTACCTTCGGATCAGAATCGCCAGAAGAATAGTGGTTCGTAATAAACGTATTGTTTAAAGCATCCTTGCCGGCAAGTTCTACTAGTTTAGGAGAATCCCAGCCGTCTGCACCCATCATTGGGACATCAATACCTAATTCACGAGCTTGTTTCACAATCAAACCAACTTCTTCATAGTAGCCTGGAACAAAGATGAAATCAGGCTTTTCGCCTTTAATATTGGTTAATTGGGCATGGAAGTCAGTATCCTTTGCGACATATGCCTCTTCCTTAACAATTTTTCCTCCCTCTTTCTCAAACAATTCTTTAAAAGAAGCAGCTAAACCTTTCGAGTAGTCACTTGCACTGTCAATGAAGATGGCAGCCGTTTTTACCTTTAATTCGTTAGCCGCAAAGTTCGCTGCTACTGTCCCTTGGAATGGGTCAATAAAGCAAGTGCGGAAGACGAAATCATTTAATACTTTTCCGTCTTTAACTGTTACATCAGCAGCCGTTCCAGTTGGCGTTAATAATGGCACATTGTTACTTTGAGCAATTTCAATCTGTGCCTTTGTATTTCCGCTTGTGGCTGCACCAATAATGGCAACAACCTTATCCTGACTGATTAACTTTGTTGCACCGTTAATGGCTTCCGGAGCTTCTGACTTATTATCCACTTGAACGAGCTGCACTTTCTTGCCATTAATACCTTCCTTGTTGATTTCTTCCAATGCAAGATCAATACCTTCTTTAATCGATTGACCGTAGGAAGCAACTCCGCCGGATAATTCTAGGTTCGCCCCAATCTTAATGACTTCATCCTTTTTCTCATCACCGCTTGTACTTGAATTACAACCTGCCAACACACCTGCAGCGACCATAAGCGACATAAAGAGACCTGCCAGTTTTTTCTTTCTCATACTTTACCCCCTAGTTTTGATAAAATCCGTTGTTCTACTCTTTTAAAAAAAGATAATATTCTGAAAACATTGTATCTAATATTTCCGAGTTCGTCTAGTATTATTACAAGTTATTTTAAAATAATTTTGAAAATAGTGAAAATTGTACATACTTCCACATAAATAGCTTTACTCTGTTAAAGTGGTTACAAATTTACTTTTTAAAAAATGGGAAATTTACTTTTGAAATATTTTGTCTAAATATGTTTCTTTCAGCCGCAAAAATAAAAAAGAGACCCCCAAATCAGGAATCTCAACCCTCAAAATTATTATACTAATTCTTTTCTTTTCGTTTCTTGTCCTAAAAAGAGGACGGTCGCAGCGCCAATGAGGACGGCAATACAGAAAATAGTAAAGATGGTTGAAATGGATACTTTTTGAGTGACAAGATATCCTACCAATAGGGGACCTAGGACCCCGCCAATCCGTCCAAATGAAGCTGCCATACCAGTCCCAGCACCACGGATAACGGTTGGATATTGCTCAGGTGTATAAGCGTAAAGACCGCCCCAGGCACCAAGATTGAAGAATGACAGGAGTATTCCCGCTGCCATCAATAGGGCGGTTGTATCGGCCGTACCAAAGAAGTAGGCGCTAACTGCCGTACCAATTAAATAAACTACTAAGACGAATTTCCGCCCAAATCTCTCAATACACCAGGCAGCGGTAAAATAGCCCGGCAATTGGGCCAGTGTCATGATTAGCACATATTCAAAGCTTTTGATCATACTAAAGCCTTTCATGACCATGACACTTGGAAGCCACAAGAACATTCCATAATAAGAGAAGACGACGCAAAACCAGACAATCCACAGCATGGCAGTCTGGCGCCGATGTTCTTTGGACCATAATTTCATAAAACTTTGCCAGGAAGAGACCTTTTCTTTTTCCTTTAAAGCCGTAAACCGCGGGGAGTCCGGCAGCCCGATTCGTAAATATAAAGCATAGAGAGCTGGAGCAGCACTTATCAGCAACGCCACCTGCCAGCCAAACTTTGGAATCACGAAAAAGGAGATAAGCGCCGCAATCAACCAGCCGCCTGCCCAAAAGCTTTCCAGCAGGACAACAATCCTGCCTCGTTTTTCAGCCGGGACACTTTCTGAGACGAGCGTTGAGGCAACAGGCAGCTCGCCGCCCAATCCGGCCCCGACAAAAAATCTTAATACTAAAAATACCGATAAGGTCGACGCAAATGCGGACGCCCCGCTGCCAACTGAGAATAATATTAGCGTTATAATAAACACATTTTTCCGGCCGGTCTTGTCGGCCATAAAGCCAAAAATAAGTGCACCTGCGGCCATACCGATGGAATTAATGCTCCCAATCCAGCCCATTTGTTCCGGAGTTAAATTCCATTCTACCTTTAAGGCGGCAATGATGAAGGAGAGCATTCCCACATCCATGGCATCAAACATCCAGCCCATTCCGGCAATGCCAAGTAACTTCCGCAACGATATTTCCTTTCTCTTTTTCATATCGATCCCCCTATGTAGTCACAGATATTTACATGATTCCCCAAATCCAGTTAATTTAGAAGGAGTGTAAATCTAGTAATCATAAAGAGTATTTTATCAGTTGTCTTTACACTTGTCACCACCCTATAAAAAATTGAGAGAGTTAATCAAGTGCACCTTCGACGTTTTTAAATTGATTAAAAAACATCTGGTAGTATCTTCCTTGCTGGTCCATCAACATATCATGGTTTCCTTGTTCAACAATTTGTCCGTGGTCAATGACCATGATGTTATCCGCATCGCGAATCGTATTTAGACGGTGGGCAATGATAAAGCTGGTCCGGTCCTCCATTAACTTCAGCAAGGCTTCTTGAATATGGAGCTCTGTTCTCGTGTCAATGCTGCTTGTCGCTTCGTCTAAAATCAGTAACGACGGTTTCGCTAGGATAACCCTTGCAATCGCCAGCAGCTGCTTCTGTCCCTGGCTTAGATTTCCGCCGTTTTCAGTCAAGACGGTTTCATATTGGTTTGGCAGCCGGCTGATAAATGGAGCGGCATTGGCCATTCTCGCTGCCTTCTCAACCTCTTCGTCCGTTGCCGCCGGTTTCCCATACTTAATGTTTTCCTTAATTGTCCCAGAAAATAAATACGTATCCTGAAGTACAAAACCGAAGCAGCTTCGTAAGCTGTCCCTTGTGTAATCACGAATATCGCGGCCGTCGAGCAGGATTCTGCCGCTTGTCACATCGTAGAATCTCGTCAGCAGGTTTACAAACGTTGTTTTTCCAGCACCTGTCGGACCGACCAGGGCCGTACTGCTGCCAATGCGTGCTTCAAAGCTGACATTCCTTAAAATCGGCACATCGGACCGATAGCCGAAACTGACATTTTCAAAGACAACATGCCCCTTTGGATTTTCCAAGGCAATGGCTGTTGGCGAATCGGCAGGTTCCTCCTGTTCATCGATGATTTCAAAAACGCGCTCGGCCCCGGCGACACCCGATTGGAGAACGTTAAAAATATTGGCAAGATCATTCAGCGGTCTGACAAATTGCCGTGAATAGGTGATAAAGCTAGCAATCGCTCCGATTGTGATTAAACCTTTCACTGCCATCACGCCCCCGGCAACGGCAACAATCGCAAAGCCAAGATTATTAATGACGTTCATAATCGGCATCAGAAACCCCGACCAAATTTGCGCCTTAAGGCCGACCGCACGGAGACGTTCATTCACCGTGTTAAACTCTTCGATGACCTTTTCCTCATGATTAAAGGCCTTAACGACCTCAATTCCAGAAATGGTCTCCTCAATATGGCCATTTAATTTCCCAAGCTCCACCTGTTGCCCTTTAAAAAAGACACTTGTTCGTTTCGCAATCGTCCTAGTTAGGAAAAAGACAAGCGGTACGGTAATCAAGCTTGCGAGTGTTAACAGCGGGCTTAAGATTAACATCATCAATAGGGAGCCCGTAATCACAACCAGCCCCGACATTAATTGGGTCGTTGATTGGGAAATCGTATTACTGACATTATCAATATCGTTGGAAAGTCTGCTCATTAGTTCCCCGTGTGAACGTGCGTCAAAGAAGGAAACCGGGAGCTTCTGCAATTTTTTAAAAAGGGTATCCCGTAAGCTTTTGACAATTCGCTGCGCAACACCCGCCATCAGCCATCCTTGTAAAAATGTCAGTACAGCATCGGCAATATAGGCGGCAACGAGAATGATGATGATCACCTCAAGCAGGCCAAAATCTACTTTTCCGCCGTTTAGGCTCATTGCATCGACGGCTTTCCCAATTAAGAATGGGGCGAGGAGCATCAGCGCCGAGTCTATCAAAATAAAAAAGAAAATGAATGAGAGCATTTTTCGTTCTTTGCCAAAGTATTGCCACAGCCTTCTTAGAGTCCCTTTAAAGTTCTTTGGTTTGACAACGGGCCCGCGGCGGTGGGCACCGCCAAACCCGCCAGGTCTCATCGGCGGCGGTGCAGGGGGATTGTTGCCGGCTTGTGCTGTTTCCTTTGCCATCTATAAGACCTCCTTGCCCATCTGTGATTGATAGATTTCTTGATAGACCCTGCACCCTTCGATTAACTCGCTGTGGGTTCCCACGCCAACGAGTTCCCCTTGGTCAAGGACGACAATCTTATCGGCATCGATGATGGAGGTAATCCGCTGGGCAATCAGCAGGCAGGTCAGCCCTTTGGCATATTTCTTCAAGGCTGCCTTTATTTTGGCTTCAGTCGCCACGTCGACAGCGCTGGTACTATCATCCAGGATCAGAATCTCTGGTCTCTTCACCAAGGCCCTAGCAATTGAAATCCGCTGCTTTTGTCCGCCGGAAAAATTAACACCGCCCTGGCCAATTCTTGTTTGGTAGCCTTCCGGGGAACTTTCGATAAAATTATGGGCCCCGGCAATGACTGCTGCTTCAATCACTTCCTCATCTGCGGCATCCTCCTTACCCCAGCGGATATTCTCGGCGACACTGCCCGTAAACAAGATATTCTTTTGCGGTACGATGGCAATTTTCTCTCTTAAGCTTTTCGGGCTCACCAGTAATGTGTCTTCACCATTTACTTTAATCGTGCCGCCCACTGCATCGTAGAAGCGAGGAATCAGCCCGACAAGCGTGCTTTTCCCTGAACCGGTGGAGCCAATAATACCGACCGTTTCCCCAGGCAGGATCGTCAGGTTGATATTTTTTAAAATAGGTTCACCGCTTGTTCCTTCATAGGCAAAGCTAACATTTTCGAAATCAATTCTGCCTTTTTCATCAGAATTTTCTGTCCGTTCCTTTTTCCAGGTAAGTGCATCTTCCTGTAAAAATACTTCGTCAATTCTCCCTGCCGATGCCTTTGCCCGGACAAACATATTGAACACCATCGAAATCATCATCAATGAAAATAATATCTGGGTCATATAGTTGATAAACGCAATAATATGGCCGACCTGGATGTCACCTGTATTCACCCCAAGGCCGCCAATCCAGAGGACAACGACGATGCCGAGGTTCACCGTCAGCATAATCGCCGGGCTGAAGGTCGCCATTAATCGGCCCGCGCGAATCGATTGGTCCTTAAAGTGATCATTCGTTTTCGTGAATTTCCCAATCTCAACATCGAAACGGTTAAAGGCCTTGACGACACGTACACCGGATAAATATTCCCTCATCACCGAGTTGACCCGGTCCAACGCCTTTTGGACACGGGAGAAGAGGGGAAAGCCTAATCTCATATTAACGATGATTAACAAGGCAACAACCGGGACGACAACCGCGAGGACTACTGATAGATGCAGGTTCAATCGTGCGGCCATAATCAAACCGCCAATCGCTAACAGCGGGGCTTTGACGAATATCCGCATCAATCCGTTTACAAAAACCTGGACCTGGGTGACATCATTGGTCAGCCTCGTGATTAAGGACGCACGGTCAAACTTATCGATATTTTTGAATGAAAGCGTTTGGATCCTTTTAAATAAATCGGACCTTAGCTCGGTGCCGAAATTTTGCGAAACGATGCTGGCGACAACGCTCCTAGTCGAGGCGGATATTGCTCCAAAGGCCGTAATCAGGAGCATCAGACCGCCCATTTTTAAAACATAGTGGATATCCCTATTGGCCACACCTTCATCGATAATTTTTGCCATAATCGTAGGCTGCAATAAATCACTAATCGCTTCAAAGGTGAGAAATAAAACCGCAATGCTGAAAGACTTCCAATATTTTTTTATGTATTTTGATAAAAACTTCATGTCGGTACCCACCTCGAATATCTGCCAAATCTAATATATCCATTATAATTTTGTTTACAGCCCTTAAACAATTAATTAGTCCGGAAAATAAAAAAAGGCGGAAGCTTCCTTTGCGCGGCGTATGGACTGGAGCGCTTTGACTGAGATAAAGGAAACACG
>NZ_BCVI01000067.1 GCF_001591665.1 Neobacillus soli NBRC 102451
CGGCCGGGGCAGGTGGTGCTTCGGCTTTTACAGGCTCAGACGGCTTTGGCGCTGCCTCACCGGCTGCTTTCGCCTGACGCTTCGCAATCGCCGCGGCCTTCGCCTTTTCAACAGCCTCTTTCTTTAATTGTTCGAGATCTTTTTCCCCACTCATTGGTTAGATCACCTTCTTCCCAGTCTTCGCCTCATAGCGAATCTTTTCCTTTAATTTATTAATTCCATAAATTAAAGCGGCTGGGTTTGGAGGGCATCCAGGTATGTATACATCGACAGGAACGATTTGATCGACTCCCTTAACGACGGAATAAGACTTAACATACGGCCCACCTGCTGTCGCACAAGAACCCATCGCGATTACCCATTTTGGCTCAGGCATTTGATCATATAAACGGCGTAAAATTGGCGCCATCTTCTTCGTCACCGTTCCAGACACAATCATACAATCCGACTGACGCGGCGACGTCCGGAAAAATGAACCAAACCGGTCCAAGTCATAATTCGCCCCGCCGACACCCATCATTTCAATCGCACAACAAGCCAGACCAAATGTCATTGGGTAGATCGAACTGCTTCTCGCCCATGCTTTAATTTGCTCCAGCGTAGTCATAAATACATTTCTCTGTAACTCTTCCATTTCCTGTGGTGAAATATTGTCTAATTTTAGATCCATCGTAGCACCTTCTTCTTCCAGGCATACACTAGGCCAATTAATAGCATAACCACGAAAATTAACATTTCAATTAACGCAAAAATTCCTAGGTTATTATAGGCCACAGCCCACGGATATAAAAACACTGTTTCTACATCAAAAATAACAAACATCAGGGCAAAAATATAATAGCGGACATTGAACTGTACACGGGAATCGTGAAATGGCTCAATACCGCTCTCATATGTGGTATACTTCGCATCACTAGGTTTATGCGGACGCAAAAGCTTACCTAAATATAACGCCACCACCGGCAGCAACACCCCAAGACATAGGAACACAAAGACTATCAGATAATTATTCTGATATACATTCAAAAGTTCCATGTCCATCCCCTCCAATGTGGTAAATTTTCATACTAATGAATATTGTAACCGAATTCATTATAGCATTGTTACAAACCCATGTCGACAAGCCAAAATAGTTAAAATGGAAATTCTATCGCCGCAAAATTCCCCATTGAAAGGCTCTTGATAGCTCGCTCTCAAAAGAGACTTTTCAATGGGGGATTTTGCAAGCTTCAGCCCCAGCTGAAGCACAGGATGCGATAGCATCCGGCGAGAGAATTTTCAATTTACACCCGAATTGGTTTATCGACATGGGGTCCCCGCCCCCTGAGCGTTTGCGTGATCTCGCGGAGAATCATCACGAAATCTCCCCAGAGATGACGTGCCTAACCCAGGATTCGCAAGAACCCAAAGGCAACACCACAAAAATTCGACAACAACCCCTATTTAACAACATAATAGTCCCATTGTCAGTGAGGTTTGTCATTTAATGGTCATTTTTTTAAAAATAAGCCATCACATTGTTTCATCGCAGCACCCAATAGGTATCAGCTACTAATCTAAACTACTACTCACCAAACCTTATTCATATCCCCTACAATACTATGCAAAATCGCTCGTATCATACCGATTTAACAAAAACTAGTCCTAATCTACCATCTAAAAACCCATATGGAAGGCTGGCTGGGGTAACCTTTTGCACGATATTTAACCCAAGGCCTTTTATCAACCGATTTGAACATTATATCAACCACTACCGCCGCGATATCAACCGTCTCTGAAATATATCAACCACTTTTAAACTTTTATCAACTACTTTGCGCCATTTATCAACCTCTCCCTAAAATCCAACCTACAAACCACCTAAAAAGCCAGTCGCAAGACTGGTCAGGTAACTTTCATTTTAGTTTTTTCATATTTCCACCCACAAACCTTTTTAAATTACCATTTTAATAAAAATTCATAACAGATTTCCTCCATCGACCCCCTTTTACCAGCCATACTCCTTCCATCCCCACTACTTTTAGTGCACAAGGATACCTTTTTTATATTTTCACTTCTTTACCCTCCACTTTGAACAATTTACTGTCCACTTTTTAAGATTTACTGTCCACTTTCGAGGATTTACTGTCCGCTTTTTAAGATTTACTGTCCACCTTTACATTTTTACATTCCTCCCTAATTTCAACCCTGAAACTATTCAAAAAGCCAGTCACAAGACTGGCTTTGGTCACTTAAACATCTTGTATATACTAAAAACCCACACACCTCACCAAGCACAAAACAAAAAACCCCTTCAACAGCAATACTGCTGCCCGAAGGGGTTTTACAATTTTTACAATAATATTAAAACTTTCTTTCCGATACGGCGAGGCGATTGATGGCACGCTGCATGGCAAGCTCCGCACGTCTGAAATCGATATGATCGAGTTTGTGATCATGCAAACGCTGTTCTGCTCGTTCCTTCGCTCTTTGGGCACGTTCCACATCAATATGAGATGCTGTCTCAGCCGATTGAGCAAGAATCGTCACCTGATCAGGACGGACCTCTAAAAATCCACCACTGACCGCAACAAATTCCGTTTTGCCCTCTTTCTTGAGACGTACGGCACCAATTTCAAGCGGAGCCACCATCGGAATGTGACCAGGTAAAATTCCCAGCTCACCACTTTGAGCCTTGGTACTAACCATTTCCACATCTGAATCATACACCGGGCCATCGGGAGTAACAACACTGACTTTAATCGTCTTCATTTTTTACCCTCCCCGGTCGTTTTAAACTTCAACACCCAAACGCTTGGCAGCCTCAATTACATCTTCAATCCGTCCAACAAGACGGAATGCATCTTCCGGAAGATGGTCATATTTGCCGTCAAGGATTTCTCTGAAGCCCTTAACCGTTTCTTTTACAGGCACATAAGATCCCGGCTGGTTAGTGAACTGTTCAGCCACGTGGAAATTTTGTGATAAGAAGTTTTGGATACGACGTGCGCGGAGCACGACTAACTTATCATCATCAGAAAGTTCATCCATACCAAGAATCGCAATGATATCCTGTAACTCACGATATTTTTGTAAAGTCGATTGGACTTGACGTGCAACCTCATAATGCTCTTCGCCAACGATATCCGGTGACAAGGCACGAGAAGTCGATGCTAATGGATCCACCGCAGGGTAGATACCCATTTCAGAAAGCTTACGCTCAAGGTTTGTTGTTGCATCTAAGTGGGCGAAAGTTGTTGCCGGAGCCGGATCCGTATAGTCATCGGCTGGAACGTAAATCGCTTGAATTGATGTAACAGAACCTTTATTCGTAGATGTAATCCGCTCTTCCAATTTACCCATTTCTGTAGCAAGAGTTGGCTGGTAACCTACCGCAGATGGCATACGGCCAAGAAGGGCAGAAACCTCAGAACCTGCTTGTGTGAAACGGAAGATATTATCAATAAACAATAACACGTCTTGTCCTTGCTCATCACGGAAATATTCAGCCATTGTCAAACCAGTCAAGGCCACACGCATACGCGCACCAGGCGGCTCGTTCATTTGTCCGAATACCATCGCCGTTTGCTTAATAACGCCAGAGTCTGTCATTTCATGGTAAAGGTCATTACCTTCACGTGTACGTTCACCAACACCGGCGAAAACTGAAATACCACTATGCTCTTGAGCAATGTTATTAATTAATTCCTGGATTAAAACGGTTTTACCAACACCGGCACCACCAAATAGTCCGATCTTACCACCCTTAATATATGGGGCAAGCAAGTCAACTACCTTAATTCCAGTTTCAAGAATTTCTACCTCAGTAGAAAGTTCTTCAAACGTTGGTGCTTCGCGGTGAATCGAATCACGGCGGGCACTTACCGGTACATCCTCTTTCAAGTCAATCGCATCACCTAAAACGTTAAATACACGGCCAAGCGTTACATCCCCAACCGGAACAGAAATAGGCCTACCAGTATCTTCAACTTCCACACCGCGAGTTAAGCCATCAGTTGTCGACATCGCAATCGTACGAACCGTATCATCACCTAAATGAAGGGCTACTTCAAGGGTTAAGTTGATATCAACTGCTGAAGCAGAATGCGCTTTGCTAGAAACTCTTAATGCATTATAAATCTCAGGCAGCTGGCCATTGTCGAACTTTACGTCAACTACCGGACCCATAATCTGAAGAACGCGTCCTTTATTCATCGTATTCCCTCCTTACATACTCTTTCAGCGAGGTTTAAAACTTCCTTTTTAAATGGAACCTTTAAACCACACCATACTTGTACTCGTTTTAACATGGAGTAGGGAACGACTAAATCATTCCCTAACCAAAACTTATCAAGGCCCTTAAACAGGGTTCATTTTTTAAAAAAGGTTTTACTGTCTAGCTGCAGCGCCTGGACAAGGCGCTTCCGCTTTTCTACTCTAATGCTGCCGCACCGCCGACGATTTCGGCGATTTCTTGTGTAATCGCTGCTTGACGGGCACGGTTGTAGATTAGTGAGTAGTTTTTGATCATTTCTTTTGCATTATCGGTTGCATTTCTCATTGCGGTCATCCGGGCAGCATGCTCACTTGCCTTGCTGTCTAGAAGAGCACCGTAAATTAAGCTCTCTGCATATTGTGGCAGGAGAACTTTCAAAATCTCTTCTGCGGATGGCTCAAATTCATAAGAAATAAGTTTATGAGAAGTCGATAAATCCGATAGTGGAAGGAGCTTCTTCTCGGTCACTTCCTGTGAAATTGCACTTAGATAATGACTGTAATAGACATAAAGTTCATCGAATGTTCCATCGGCAAACATGCCAACCGTATTGCGGGTCACGTCTTGAATGTCAGCAAAATTTGGCTGCGCCGGTATCCCGGTAATTTCGAGGACCACATTCATGCCGCGTTTCGCAAAAAAGTCACGTGCCACGCGTCCAATCGCAATAATCGCAAACTCATCATTTGACTGATGACGGCTTTGGATGGTTTGAAAGACACGGCGGATCACGTTACTGTTAAACGCACCAGCAAGTCCTGAGTCACTAGTCATAACAATATAACCTGTTTTCTTAACAGGGCGATGGGTCAGCATCGGATGACTCGTGTCACTTGAGCCGATTGCAATCGATGCCGTCACTTCCTGGATTTTTTCCATGTAAGGGACAAATGCCTTTGCATTTACCACAGCACGGTTCCATTTAGCTGCCGAGGTCATTTCCATTGCTTTCGTAATCTGACTCATCTTTTTCGTAGAATTAATACTATTTTTTATATCGCGTAATGAAGCCATAGGTTCTCACCACCCTTTTTCAAAGAATGTTCTTTAGAGGGGTCAGACCCCACAAATCTAATCCAATATATATTGAATGTTGAAAGTGGGGTCAGACCCCTTTAGCAACATGTCAGACCCTATTATTCGGAAACTGCAAACGTCTTTTTGAAGTCGTTGATTGCAGAAGCCATATCGTCATCAGAAGGAAGGTCCTTCGTTTTTGTAATATGGTCTAACAACTCTTTGCGGTTGTGGTCTAACCAATTATGGTACTCTGATTCGAAACGACGGACATCCTTCAATGGAATATCATCAAGGAAACCGCGTGTTAACGCATATAGGATCGCTACTTGCTTTTCAACAGTTAGCGGCTTGTGTAAATCTTGTTTAAGCACTTCAACCGTACGTGCCCCACGGTTAAGCTTTGCTTGTGTTACCTTATCAAGGTCAGAACCGAATTGAGAGAATGCCTCTAATTCACGATAAGAAGCAAGGTCAAGACGCAGTGTACCGGCAACCTTCTTCATTGCTTTGATTTGCGCGGATCCACCTACACGTGATACGGAAAGACCTGCGTTGATCGCCGGACGAACACCGGAGAAGAAAAGGTCTGACTGTAAGAAAATTTGTCCATCTGTGATGGAGATAACGTTTGTTGGAATATAAGCAGAAACGTCACCTGCCTGTGTTTCAATAAATGGTAAAGCTGTAATCGAACCAGCACCAAGTGTATCGTTCAATTTAGCTGCACGCTCAAGTAAGCGTGAGTGCAAGTAGAATACATCCCCTGGATAAGCTTCACGACCTGGAGGACGACGAAGCAGCAAGGAAAGCTCACGGTAGGCAGCCGCTTGTTTCGATAAATCATCATAGACGATTAAGACGTGCTTGCCAGCGTACATAAATTCCTCTGCCATCGAAACACCTGCATATGGTGCAAGGAATAGCATCGGTGCCGGCTGTGATGCAGAAGCTGAGACAACGATTGAATAATCTAATGCACCGCTCTTACGAAGTGTTTCTACGGCACCACGTACTGTTGATTCTTTTTGTCCGATCGCGACATAGATACAAATCATATCTTGACCTTTTTGGTTGATGATTGTATCGATGGCCACAGATGTTTTACCTGTTTGACGGTCACCGATAATTAATTCACGCTGACCGCGTCCGATTGGAACAAGCGCGTCAATCGCTTTAATACCTGTTTGTAATGGTTCGTGAACGGATTTACGAGCCATAACGCCAGAAGCAACCGCTTCAACAGGGCGAGTTTTTGATGTATTGATTGGACCCATTCCATCGATTGGTTGTCCTAATGAGTTAACGACACGTCCGATTAGTCCTTCACCAACAGGAACCTCCATGATGCGGCCTGTACGGCGTACTTCGTCGCCTTCACGAATCCCGGTGAAAGGTCCAAGGATGATAATACCAACGTTATTTGCTTCTAGGTTTTGTGCCATACCCATAACGCCATTTGAAAATTCAACAAGTTCTCCAGCCATGACATTGTCGAGGCCATGAACACGAGCGATACCGTCACCGATTGAGATAACTGTACCGACATCACTCACTTGAATTTCAGCCTGATAATCTTCAATTTGCTTTTTTATCAGGGCACTAATTTCTTCAGCTTTGATGCTCATGCGTTTCACCCCTATCTACGAATCTTAGCCTAGCAATTTACGTTCTAAACGATCGAGTTTGCCTTTTAAGGACCCGTCATATATTCGGTTTCCAATGCGGAGGCGGACACCGCCAAGCAAGTTGGAATCTACAATATTTTCAATCTTTAATGATTTCTTGCCAATTTTGGCTGCAAATACGGCCGATAATGTGTCACGCTCAGCAGCTGAAAGCGCACGTGTACTGTGCACAACTGCCTCGGCGATGCCCATTTCCTCATTTGCAAGGTCAATAAATTCATTTGCCACAGCTGTGATTTCATCTTCACGGTGGCGGTCGATTAAGATCAACAATGTATTCAATACATTGACATTAACTGCTGCGAAAGCCTGCGTTACAATCTCCTTTTTCTTATCAAGGGAAAGCTTGGCTGATTTTAACACCGCTTGTAATTCAGGATTGGATTCAGCAACTTCCCTTACGACCCGAAGATCTTCTTCGATGACACTAAGAAGCTGTTTTTCCCTTGCAATTTGTAAAAGAGCCAACGCGTAGCGCTTTGCTACCATGGAGTTACTCATCGCTTTTCTCCTGCCTCTTGGATATATTCGTTAATCAGTTTGTCTTGATCTGCTGCACTTAATTCCTTTTCAATTACCTTAGAGGCAATTAAAACAGATAATGAGGCAACCTGTTCACGAATAGCGGCAACTGCTTTTTCTTTCTGCAGCTCGATTTCTACTCGTGCCGCTTCTTTAATGCGCTCCGCCTCTGTTCGAGACGCGGCAATAATTTCTTCACGCTGAATGTCGCCTTGCTTTTTCGCTGATTCAATCAAGCTTTGGGCATCGTTACGCGCTTCTTTTAACAAACTTCTTTGTTCTTCTAAAAGTTTCTTCGCCTCTTGACGGCTGTTTTCAGCTGCGGTTATTTCGCCCGCGACATGATCTTCACGTTCTTTCATGATGCCCATCAATGGACCCCATGCGAACTTCTTCAGCAACGACATCAAGATGATAAACATCACTAATTGGAAAAGGATCGTACCGTAATTAACATGAATTGCTGCACCTAATACTAGACTGCTTGTTAACACCCCGTAGTTCACTCCCTTCAAAGAGTCGTCCAACACACTTATATCAATCGAATTATTTTCAATAGTCAATTCACTAGCATTACTGTGAATGGTTTATCCCGGAGCGGTGTTGATATTTTCACCATTGCCCCGATGAATATAGGCATAAACGAATGGCGAAGGTTCTCATCGAAGGGTCTCCGCCATTTTTTGAACGCTTATTGGAAAAATTACTTCGCGCCTTGTACCATGAACGCGATAACAACCGCGATAATAGGAATCGCCTCTACTAACGCAACCCCGATGAACATTGTTGTTTGAAGCATACCGCGAGCTTCTGGCTGACGAGCGATACCTTCAACTGTTTTTGAAACGATAAGACCGTTACCGATACCTGCACCTAGTGCTGCTAAACCGATTGCAATTGCTGCTGCTATAACACCCATTGTAAAATTTCCTCCTTAAAATGTATAAATCATTTATTTTTTTGTCCATAAAATGAACGGTTATATTAATGGTCAGTACTTACCTTGTGAGACAAGTAAACCATTGTTAACATGGTGAAAATAAATGCTTGAATGGCGCCAACAAAGACTGAGAAGCCCTGCCATGCGAGCATCGGTACTGCTGCGGCAAGCCAGCCGAAATGTCCGGATTGTGCAAGACCGCCTGCGAGTAAAGCAAGTAAAATCTCACCCGCGTAAATGTTTCCGTAAAGACGGAGACCGAGAGTCAGCGTATTAGCAAACTCTTCAATAATCTTGATTGGGAACATGAACCAAAACGGTTTAAAGAATTCTTTCCCGTAGGCAGCTGTCCCTTTCATTTTGACACCATAATAATGGGATAATCCCACTACCAATACCGCCAGTGTCAGCGTAACTCCTGGATCGGCCGTCGGTGATTTCCACCAAAGTGTATGATTGATTTCGATTGAAAATGGCAGCCCCAGCATATTAGCGACAAAGACATACATTATGATGGTAATTCCAAGAATATGAAATCGTCCACCGGTTTTCCAATCCATCGTACTGTTAATGATGTTCTTCACAAAATCCATGACCCATTCCATGAAATTCTGGACGCCGGTCGGCTTCATGGCCAGCTTACGCGTCGATAGGACAGCAATCAAGAAGACAACGGCACTTGCGATGGTTATCATTAACATGTCAGCCAAATTAAAGCTGAGTCCAAAGTATCTTACTATTGGAGCTTTGTGTTCCAACAGTGTTCACCTCACTTTCCACTATTTATGTGAATGCAATGATTGAATAAAAAAATCTATTATCATGACAATATAGGATGTCATTAAACCTATCACTACACTAATGAGGTGAAGATCCTCTGGATACCTCATCGAAACTATCACGGCCAGGGCCGCCGTTGCAAACCTTGAAAAAGACCCAAGTGATCGAACCCTTTTTCCCTGTGAAACGGATTCACCAAACTTATTCATCTTTCTCGCCATTAACCACAAATTAAAAAGGCCCAAACTCGTCCCAAAAACCAATCCCAAAAAGACCGATTGATATGACGTGAACCCCCAGCCAAGTACATAAATAGATAATAAAGAAAACATCCATCTTCGCTGTCTTGCAAACATTACTTGAATTTCCGGCATGGTTGGTTTTATCTCCTGAAAAGTAGTAACGGACCAGAGTGCATTCGTGGAATAAATACCTGCCGTAGACTTATGGAACAATCCGAGAATTAAGAAAATTTGTTCGGTACCCCAATACGGTATTTGGAAATTGATAGAGGTTGTTTGCAGCATGTGAATATTATTTCAACATTATGAAAACCCTATCATTTACACCCTTTGTTAGCATACAATAGGCATCTTTTAATGTCAATGAGTTTAAGTGAATTAATCCACAAACAATTCCCGATAATTTCTTCCACTTTTCATTTCCAGTTTACACTTTAATTGTAGTGTAAATCTTGACTAATTTTTGACGATAATGTGTCTATTTTGTGAACATTAATGCAAATTTGGGCTGGGATTAAAATTATCCCAGCCCTGTTTTTGTGTCCTAGTCCTTCTCTTCTTTCTTAATCATAATCATTCTTTCAATAAAATCCTCTTTATTCGCCTTTTTCGCAAACACCTTCACAAGGTAAGACCCCGGTTCCGGAAGCTTCTCGGCTGGAATCTCGGTGCGGATTAATCCCTTTTTCACATTTGTCCTGCTATCTAAAAAGCCGATAAAGCGGTAATCCTCTGGCGTAAACAGGGCAATTCCAAATTCCTCCGCCCCGCCGGGCAAATAAACCTCATACCTGTACTGCCCCGGCTGATCGCCCTCGCCAAAGTCAAAGCCCATCACCCGTGGATAGCCCGGCTCCGCAAGCACATACAAATACGGGATTTGAATGACGGCGGAACCAGCCTGTAAACTTAGATAGCCATCATGAATCTTCCCTTTAAACAACTGTGGATCAACTGTTAACTCAACCGCTACCGCCTTTCTCTGCTTCGGCTCAAGCGTAAACGATAACGGAAAACGCCACGAAAGCCCCTCCACCTGGTGCGGAATCGTAAAAGAATACCGCTGGGCACGCTCACTCACATTCTCCACATGCAATACAACCTTATGGATATCGCCCTCGGCCGTGAACTTTCCAAACCTGACACTGCTCGGCGTGACCAGCGATGTCGATTGGACCGCATCATCAACCTGGATCCGCCCCGCTCCCTGTTCGTACGTACGATAATACCCATTTTGGTGCATCCCCGCTGTGCTTTCTCCAGTGCTCGCCAGCGGTTTCGCCGTATTCATCAATGCCGCCTTAATTTGCACCGGCGTCCAGTCCGGGTGCGCCTGCTTAATTAACGCACACGCCCCGGCCACATGCGGCGCCGCCATACTTGTCCCCTGCAAGGACAAATAGCCGCCCGGAACCGTCGAATTAATGGCCACACCAGGTGCCACAATATCCGGCTTAATTTCCCACGTTCCCGTCACAGGCCCCCTCGAGCTAAAATCCGCGAGCCGGTCCCGTTCTTCGCTGACCAAGACCCGAGCCGCCGCACCTTGTTTTTTTAATGCCTTTTGTAAAATAACTCCGTCACCCTTCGTGAGTGATCCGACAGGGAGCGTCATATGGGTATCGAGGTTGCCCATGAAGCCGCCGCTCATATTATTGTAGATTAACACTGCCTTTGCCCCCGCGGCGCGGGCATTCTCTGCTTTTTCCGAAAAGGTTAATGTTCCTCTTTGAATGAGGGCAATTTTCCCTTGGACATTTTTCAATTCCCGTTTCCGGCCGATTCCGCCATCGGCAACAATGAGGCTGCGGTCCATGGCCCACTTGGCCGAGCCCTCCATCGGCTGGATCCGCAGTTTTTCCCGGCTTCCTTCTATTAATAGCGAGGGGATTTCCAGCGTCGGGGTCGAGGCCCCAACCGAAATCGCCTTCGAGGCTGTCCCCGGCGAGCCAACCGTCCAAATATTCGGCCCGGAATTTCCGGATGCAGCGACGGCGACAATCCCTTTGTCGACCGCTTTATTCAAGGCAAAGCTGATTGGCAGGTCGGGTCCGTTTATATCATTCCCAAGCGATAGATTGACAATATCGACTTTATCCTTGATTGCCTGATCAATCGCTGCGAGCACCTGCTCGGTGGTCCCGCCCCCGCCGGGCCCGAGCGCACGGTAGGCGATAATCTTCGCTTCCGGAGCAACGCCCTTAATTTTTCCATTGGCCGCAATAATGCCGGCGACATGCGTACCGTGGATGGTCGCTTTGCCTTTAGCGAGTGTTTCCATCGGGTCGCGGTCGTTGTCAACGAGATCATGGCCACCCGAATAGTTGCGCTTCAGGTCAGGGTGGTTATAATCAACGCCGGTATCAATGACCCCGACCGTCACACCTTTGCCTGTCAAGCGTTCATTCTTTTTATTAAAAAAACTGCGAACCTCTTCACCGCCAATAATCTTGATGCTTTCCTCAGCCTCCACCTGATACTGCGTCACCGGCGAAACGTTGACGATTTGTTTGCTGCCACCGGCAAGCCTAGCAATTGCCGCTGGGCTGCCTTGGACAGAAAAGCCATCAAGCGCTTCACGGAAAACACGACGCAGCTTGACGTCCTTATAGGGGCGGATAAGCTGGTTGATTTCCTGTTGGGATTGTGGTTTTTCCAAAATGATGATTGCGACCGTGTCTTCTGTTGATTTAGGAATCGGCGGGTGGATGAGTGTCTTGGAAGTTTGAAAGGCGAGAAGTAAGGCCAGCAGAAGTTTCATGTGAGAATTTCCCCTTTTTTCATAGCGTTTTCTTTGAGTGGGGAAAGTATGCAATTTAATATCCTTTCATCTGACTGGCACATTGTAAAGGTTTATTCCCAGCTCATCTAGTGGACATAGCAGCTGGTTTTTCGGAAGTGAATAGGATGTGCCTCGTTTGGATCCGGTAGACGTGAGGTTGAGCGCTCGCAATAAGTTCCCAGCGATAAGAGTGTGCTCTATATGTAAAAACTCACCGAATTGCTTTCTTGTTATCGTTGGATTGATAAGGAGGAAATAATCATCGACAGCTTGAAAATATGCTGTTTTGGAGGCAAGCTGACATTTTAGACAATGCCATTTCCCTGAGTAATAGCTCATCTCGACAGTTTGACACTTCGGGCATAAAACCCCAGATCTAATATCATCTTTTGCTAATTTGTATTTTTGAAGAATATCAGGAATAGGTGTATGATGGTGGGCTAAAAGAAGGTCAACTAATTGGCCAATTTTCCTTTTATTAAACGTGGGTTTTCCATACTTCATTTCCAGCTCTTCCAGTTTGTCGAGTAGTGATTCCGCATATATTAACTCATTAAAAATTTGAAGATTATTCGGGGTGGTTTCTATTTTCGTCGTTGTTTTACTGATGACGACCAATCTTTCAATTGGTAAACCCTTCATCTGCACTTTTCCAAGCCAATTTACGAATTGTATTTTCTGCCTTTTCACCTGAAGAATCGGATTCGAAATGCCTTCTTCTTCATTATTGAATTCCTTCGTTACAGAATTTGATTCCTTTTTAAAAATTAACTTCTTGGATAGATTTTTCACTTCGGCAATTAAGGCAAACCTCTGGCAAAGTATCAGTAAATCAATTTGAAATTCCTTCTTATCGGTAAGCCTAAGACCATGAAAAATGTAATATTGCTCTTCGGGCAAAAGCGAAAGATAATAGCTACATTCTTTCTCACCGTAATATCCCTTCAGCCACGATTTTAAATCTCTTTCAATAATAGGCCTGCTTGGATGATTTTTCGGCAGCCTGCGCAGTAAGGCCATACATTGATAGGCTGCAATTGGTAACATTAGTTCCAAAACGACCATTCCCATCACCTCATTTAATAGATTCATTGATAATTTCGATGTGGAACGTCAATCCCCTTCCTAAATATTAAGGACAAATTGTGAATTTTCCCTTTTGGTTTTTTTTTAAAAGGTTTTGAGGTAATTTTTTATGTTTTTTCTCATTTCTATGGGTGGAACTCTTGGAATTGAGGTAAATTTTGTTCTTTATTCTATTCATTTTTGTTCTTGTCGGAGTTTTGTCTATTTTTTAGGGGGTTTTGTCCATTTTTCAGAGGCTTTTGTACATTTTTTAATGGTTATGTTTATTTTTCAAAGGGTTTTGTATATTTTTCAAGGTGTTTTGTCTATTTAGACATTTTTTACCAAAAAAACACCCACCCTTAAATGTTAAAATCAAAAAAAGCCGAGCGCCCCAGCACTCGACTTTCCCCAAAAAATTTATTTTGTCCCAAACAACCGGTCCCCGGCATCGCCAAGGCCTGGTACGATGTAGCCATGGTCATTTAATTTCTCATCGAGGGCGGCGATGTAGATATCGACGTCTGGATGCTCTGCCTTCACGGCCTCAACGCCCTCTGGTGCGGCGATTAGACACATAAATTTGATATTTTTAGCGCCGCGCTTCTTAAGCGAGCGGATCGCTTCAATCGCGGAACCGCCTGTTGCCAGCATTGGATCAACGACAATGAATTCGCGCTCTTCTACATCACTTGGAAGCTTGATATAATACTCAACCGGCATCAATGTTTCAGGGTCGCGGTACAGCCCGATATGCCCTACTTTTGCAGCTGGAATTAGCTTTAATATTCCATCGACCATTCCGATACCTGCCCGTAAAATCGGAACCACGCCGACTTTTTTCCCGGAAAGAACTTTCGACTTTGTCTGGCAGACTGGTGTTTCGATATTAATATCCTCAAGCGACATATCCCTAGTGATTTCAAACGCCATCAATGTTGCCACTTCATCAACCAACTCGCGAAACTCTTTCGTTCCGGTATTTTTATCGCGGATATATGTTAGTTTATGCTGGATAAGTGGATGGTCGAAAACGTATACCTTAGCCACAATAATCGCCCCTTTTCAAAAAATAATTGCTCAATTAAGCACTTCTAGTAATTTTACAGAAAAAAACCACAATGAGCAAATCAGAAACCGGCCCCAACAATAGTAAGACTTTTTAAAAAAATCGGCCCTATATAGATGGGCCGATTCTTAGTTGATTAATATTCTGGATAAAGCGTAAATTTGCTTGTTAATGCTTCAACGCGTCCTTGCGCTTCCTCAAGCTTGGCCGCATCTTCATGATTTTTCAATGTGAAAGCAATGATCGAAGCAATTTCGTCCATTTCCTCTAAACCGAAGCCGCGGCTTGTAACTGCCGCCGTACCGATGCGGATTCCGCTCGTTACAAACGGGCTTTGCGGGTCAAACGGGATCGTGTTTTTGTTCACGGTGATGCCAATTTCATCAAGTACCTTTTCAGCCACTTTGCCTGTCAGGTTAAGAGTCTGAACATCGACCAAGAGCAAATGGTTATCCGTCCCGCCAGAAACGAGCTTCAGACCTTCTTTTTGAAGACTTTCCGCTAAGCGCTTGGCATTGGCGATAATATCGGCAGCGTATTCTTTAAAGCTGTCCTCGAGTGCTTCACCAAAAGCAACAGCTTTTGCTGCAATAACGTGCATAAGCGGACCGCCCTGAATCCCTGGGAAGATCGATTTATCAATTTTCTTGCCAAATTCCTCTTTGCAAAGGATCATCCCGCCGCGCGGACCGCGCAATGTTTTATGCGTTGTCGTTGTTACAAAATCCGCGTATGGAACCGGATTTTGGTGCAGGCCTGCCGCAACAAGACCGGCGATGTGCGCCATATCCACCATTAGGTAGGCGCCGACTTCATCGGCAATTTCTCGGAACTTGGCAAAATCAATTTCACGCGGGTAGGCGCTGGCACCGGCCACAATCATCTTCGGCTTGTGTGTGAGTGCTTTTTCACGGACATCCTCATAATTGATGAGGTGTGTGGTTTCGTCGACACCATATTCAACAAAGTTATATTGGATACCACTGAAGTTAACCGGGCTGCCGTGTGTTAAGTGACCGCCGTGTGACAAGTTCATGCCCAGTACGGTATCGCCCTGCTCTAGGACTGTAAAATAAACAGCCATATTCGCCTGCGCGCCCGAGTGTGGCTGCACGTTTACGTATTCTGCCCCGAAAATTTCTTTGGCACGATTGCGGGCTAAGTCCTCAACGATATCCACATATTCACAGCCGCCATAATAGCGCCGGCCTGGATAGCCTTCCGCATATTTATTTGTTAAAACGGACCCCTGTGCCTCCATAACTGCTTCACTGACAAAGTTTTCTGAGGCAATTAATTCGATTTTCGAACGCTGGCGGCCTAACTCCTGTTGAATTGCTTGGAAAACCTGCTCGTCCGCTTGAGACAAATGCTTCATGACAAAAAATCCCCCTTTATATGTATGAAACCGTAAACAATTTGAAAATTCCATCTTCATAATACCACATTTCTCACCCAAATGAAAAATAAACTGTGGTGCCTGACACCATTAACAATCTAACGACAGGCGATAGCTGACAAATGGTGCCTGACACCGCATCGGTTTTATGTACAGCTCAATTGGTCCGGGCCCCGCTCGTAGACAGCTCTGGCACCGCCGATTAGTTTGGGGCGCACTTTTGCCAGGGTGACATGGGCGTGGCCGATATTTTTTTGTTTGACACGGACCGGTACGGCCACATGTTTCAGGTGCATCCCAATCAGCGTATTACCGATATCAATCCCGGCGTCGGCTTTGATAAACTCCACCACGACGGCATCGTCCATTTGCCCATAGGCATGGGTAGCCATCGCCCCGCCCGCCTTCCGGACAGGAACAACGGAAACCTCATCAAAGCCACGTTCATTGGCAGCCGAGCGTTCGATGACCAATGCCCGGTTTAAATGCTCGCAGCATTGGAAGGCTAGTTGAATACCCGTTTCCACCTGCAATTTTTTCAATACGCGAAAAATCATTTCAGCCACTTCGAAGGTACCTGAAGTCCCGATTCGTTCGCCAATTACCTCGCTTGTGCTGCATCCGATGACCAGCAGCTGGCCCGGCTTAAACGCGGCAACCTCTTTGAATTCTGTAATGACCGTTTCCAGTTCTTTTTCCCATACATCAATCATTGGCCTCGTCCCTTCCTGTTTGAAAAGAGGCAGAGCTAAGCAACCGCCGACTGCCGGATTCCTCCATAAACTCTTCGTTAACCCGCGCCGTACAACAATTGGCTTCGCACACACCGCCTTTATTCTGCTCCCATGAACATGAAAGTTTTAAAGGTGCTTATCCTCGTACTCCGTAATTTTTCCAATCCGATTCGCATGACGGCCGCCTTCAAATTCTCCGGTCAGCCAGATTTCAGCAATATCCCTGGCTAAGCCTGGGCCAATGACGCGTTCGCCCATGGCAAGCATGTTGGAATCATTGTGGTTCCTTGTTGCCCTCGCGCTAAAGGTGTCATGGACAAGCGCACAGCGAATTCCTTTCACCTTGTTGGCCGTTATGCTCATGCCAATGCCTGTCCCGCAAATTAATATCCCCCTGTCAAACTCACCGGCCGCCACCTTTTCGGCAACGGGCAGCGCATAATCCGGGTAATCGACCGATGTTTCACAATCGCAGCCAAAATCGACGTAGTCAATTTTTAATTCAGTAAGTAAATTGGCAATCTCCTTGCGAATATGAATCCCGCCGTGATCTGATGCTAGTGCCACCTTCATGAAAAAACCTCCTTCTTATTCCATTAATCTGCTTTTCATTTTGACACACTGCTCCCAAAATTTAAAGTTCCAGCAAAAATAAAAGCCCTCTATTTGTAGAGAGCATCCATTAAGATGAATTTACCATACTGCTTCAGCTAAAAATCCCCAAATGCCCTGCCGTAAAATTCAGTTACGAGTTTAGTCTTCCAATCGCCTTGTCAATTAATGCTTCTAGCTCTTGATAGGTTGCTTCATACATCGCCTTTGTTCCACCGTATGGGTCGACGACATCGTGATTGAACCTTTCACCCGTGTATTCCTTTAAGGTAAACACCTTCTCGCCCGCATGCGGGTACTGGTGCACAATCGCGAATTTGTGCGAGGAGGTCATTGTTAAGATGAGGTCAGCCCAGTCGACCTCTCGAGTGGTTAACAGGCTTGAGCGATGCTGTTGTGAAATTTGCTTGTCACTAAGTACCTGTTTTGCATGCGCCGATGCCTCACTGCCATCCGCAGCATGAATTCCCGCCGACCTCACTTCGATACCAGCGAGGTGTTTATTTTTCAAAATTGCTTCGGCCATTGGGCTCCGGCACGTATTACCCGTACATACAAACAAAATGCGTTCCAAAGTGTCAGCCCCCTTTCCCTTATTATAAAGCGAAACGCCCCGTAATTCCAACCGTTGCCATTATTCCGCTTTCTAAAAAGGGCGCGATTTTCGAAGACCGCCCCCTACCCCGTTTACCTATGTATTTAATTCGATTATTTTCCATAGCCGCCTCACAAGCAAATTTTCCAGAAATTCCACTACCAGAAGGGGGCGAGCAGTTTTAAGCCAAACCCGAGTAATATAGCGCCGCCCAGTGCTTCGCTATACGCCCCAATCCAGCCCTGTACCTTTTGTCCGATCAGAAGCCCGGCCCACGTTTGCACCGTTGCCACGATTCCGAAGCATAAAATAACCATAACCGTTTTTGCCCCGTAAATGCCTAAGGTCAGACCGACGGAAAAACTGTCAAGGCTTACACTTAAGGCGAACAAAAGTAAGCCAAAGCCAACCGGCGTAATGACCTTTTCGTCCCCTTTTTTCAGGCTTGACCAAACCATCTGCACGCCTAATACGATTAACAACAAGCCGCCGATAAAGGTCGCAAACGCACCAAACTTATCTGATAAGAATTTGCCGGCAATCATTCCGACGAGCGGCATCCAGACATGGAATAAGCCAATCGTCAGACCGATTTTAAAAACTTCCCTCAGCCGGAGCTGGTACATGCCCATGCCAAGCCCTACCGAAAAGGCATCCATCCCGAGCGCTACCGCCATAATTACCAGTGTTACAATTTCTCCAACCATTTCCGTCATTCTCTTCACCCGCCTTGGACTAACTCTGCTTAAGCATATGCACGTCCAAACCGAATTAGAAGTCAAAACGACGTGGTGCCTGACACCACAAAAAAACACCAGTCCGTCCCCGGTGGACACCTGGTGTTTATTCTTTATTCTGTAATTAGTTTATTTCCTGCCGCTTTCTGGAGGCGGTTCATAATGGCATACCCCACACCAGTATTCGGAAAGATTTCACTATAAATGATATCGACGTTTCCCTTATTAAACTGGCGTAATGTTTCATAAAGTGCTGTGGCGACTGTCTCTAGCGCAGCCCGCTTCCCACAGACCAGCACTAGATCGGCATGATACGCTCCGACGTTTTCCTCCGTCGTCAACACCCCGACTCGCAAGCCTTCCCGCTGCTTTTCTTCTATAAGACTTTGGAGAAAAGCAGTGGTGCCTGACACCATAAAGAGCGGTGCGTTTGGCGCGTAGTGGCGATATTTCATGCCCGGTGCTTTCGGCTTTGCCCCTTCGTTCGTTAACGCTGCATCGACACGGACTTCGCCGACGACGGCTTCAAGCTCCTCCTTTGTCACACCGCCTGGTCTTAAAATGACTGGAACCGGCTCGGTGCAATCGACAACCGTTGATTCGACGCCAACCCCTGTTGCTCCGCCGTCGAGGACACCGGCAATTTTCCCGTTTAAATCGTCAATGACATGCCCGGCGTTGGTTGGACTCGGTTTACCCGAGCTGTTGGCACTCGGTGCAGCAATCGGCAATCCACACTTTTTCAACAACGCGAGGGCGACCGGGTGGTCCGGCATCCGTACCGCAACAGTCTCCAGACCGGCAGTTGCTAATTCCGAAAGAACGCCTGCTTTCCTTTTAAAAATTATCGTCAGCGGCCCCGGCCAGAAGGCATCCATTAACTTCTTAGCCACCAAAGGAACTTCATCCACAAACCGGCTAAGCTGCTCTTTATCAGCAATGTGAATAATTAACGGATTATCAACTGGCCTGCCCTTAGCAGCAAAAATTTTCGCCACCGCTTCATCGTTTTCCGCGTTGCCGCCAAGACCATAAACGGTCTCCGTCGGCAGGGCGACCACTTCATTTTCCCGCAAAAGATTTGCTGCATCCACAACATGTGGATTATTTTCAAGATTATCCACATACTTATCCACTTTCCAGACCAATGTGTTCATAGTTATCCACCTTTATCGTCGATGAGTCTTTTATCGAAATTTGGCGAAATTAGACGGAAAGACTCATATTTTTCTATCAATACGTTTGAAAGTATAAAAGAAGGCCGGTATAAATACAAGCCTTATCCACAATTTGTGCATAACTATCCGGAAAAGGTGGATAACTTTGTGGGTATATCCACAATTATAGCGAAAATTTTAAAAATAACGAGTTATCCACATTTAATACGTGTCGAATATGTTCAGAATGATAAAATTCTGTGGGCAATTCCTCCCGTCCGACCACCTGAAAGCCCAATAATTCAAAGAATGGAAGGGCTGCACTTTTATTCGTTGCCAAAAATAAGCCCTGCAATCCTTTTTCTTTTGCTAATTGCACCATTTGATCAAAAAGAATGAAGATTTCTTTTTCCGCTTGTCCCGGTGTGACAACAAGCGAGCGCAATAGCCCGAATTCAGTCATTGCCTCCATGCCAAGCGAGCCCTTTAATGTCCCATCCTCCGTCTCTAGCAATAAAAAATAGTTGATTGTATCCATCGTTAGTCCATCTGTCCCAAGCTTTGCTCTCGAAAGGAACTCTCTTAACCTGCTCAAATCCTGCGAATTAGCCCTGCGAATTAACGCCTGCATTCATTCCACCTCATTTTTTAGATTCTACTCTATTACTATGAAAAAATAGGAAGAATAGAACAGGCCGCCTTGGGAATCTATTAAAATTTTTTGCGATATTCAATAAGCGCTAGGTCCTGGATGGAAAGAAAACTCGCGATCCATGCGTTCCGTTTTATTAGCCAAAAAAGCCAGTCCCGTTTTTGGACTGGCTTAGTTAAAAATTTTCTCCCACATCTCGACGATAAAGAACTTCACCTTCACCGGCTCCTCGTCTTCCGCTGTGTACAAGGAAGCAGTCCTTTTCGCCTGCTTTTTCGGCTTTTTTACTCCTTCTTCATCCAGTGCTGCCGTTTGTTGATCCAGGCTGCTCTTGTGGTCCGCTCCATCTACATTTTCCTTCATCATGGCTTTTTCCTCTTTTTCAGGGAGATCCATTGCAACCGACTCCTTGTCCGATACCGTTTCCTGGACCAGTTCTCGGTCCGATTCTTGGTCTGCCGCCGCTTCCTGACCTAGTTCCTCGTCCGCTTCCTGATCCGCTGCCGTTTCTACCTCTCTCGGAGCGCTTTCGGCCTTCACTTTCTCTTTTCCATCAAAACCGGCACTCACAGCCACTCCATTTGAAAAATCAAGGAAGCATAATGGCGGATAAAGCACGCACCACCAGTTCGCCCCTTCACCCTTCCCCAAGGTTATTAAAATCGCCTGATACTCTCCTGCTGGGTATAAATATTGACCATATAACTTCGTCGGGAATTGAACCTTACCGAACTCCACCTTCACCGATTGGTCTGACCCGCGTTCGCGGACTACTTTTTCGGCAATCGCCTGAATTTCCGGGAGCTTCGCATTAATGACCGTTCTTGCTTTTTTCATCGAAGTTAAATCCTGAACCCAAAGTGTAATCTGCGCGTTAACCGCATCGCGCACCTTGCGCTTAATCGCCTGATCCGACTCAAAATCACTATTCGCCAGTATCCGAAGCCGAATCGCCTCCCCCGGAATCACAATCGATTCCTTCGCAGCCGCTTCCGTCTTCGGCATATATAAACTCAAAATCGTTCCCAATGATAAAACGATTAGATATCCCCAAACCACCATTTTGCTTCGCATCTTCATAGCACCGTCCCTTCGCTATCCTCATTGTGGGCAAAATGCCAGAATCTTAAACTAGTAAATTTTAATATTTTTGCAAGGGCCAATAAATCATTCATGTGACGTCTCTTTTAGCCACATAATCATTTCTCTCTTTCCATAATTCGCCCAAGAAAATCTCTCCCCTGAAAAAAAAAGTAATAAATTGGAGCGAAATTAGAAAGATTAACCATAGGTAAGAAAAAACTCCAAAATTCCTGTATGCACCATCATTATTTTTATAAGGGGTTGGCTTGAAGAATGGCATTTATGGAAGGAATTGAAAAAACGAATAAAGGCACGGAGCTGATTATCGAAGGAAATAAATTCATGTCCGATGCAGTTATGAATAACTATCTCTTTACATGGCAGTGGTGGTTCGGGATTGTCTTATTTATCGTCCCATGGATTATCTGGCTTTTATTTAGAAAAAAAGACAGCACCGCCAGGTTACTTACCGGCGGGTTGATCACAATTATTTTATCTATCGTCATTGACCTTATAGCGGTTACATTAGGGTTATGGAGCTATCCAATGAAATTTTTACCCGTAGCACCGTTGCTACTGCTGCCTTATCATTTTTCGTTAGTCCCTGTGTCCATGATGTTTGTGCTTCAAATAAAGCCAAAAGTCAATTCACTTTTAAAAGGGGCTATATTCGCTTTACTTGCTGCCTTTGGGGCCATGAAATTTTTTGTCTTCATTCATTTTTACGACCCCAAAAATTGGTTATCCATTTATGACTTTTGTATTTATTTATTTTTATACTATGTCGCTCTTTGGTTCAGTAAGATTAATGGGCAAAAATCAATATCTGACAAATAATCACTTTGTATGTTAACAAAATTTTGTTGTCCTCATGAAAAGGATTCATAAGGACAACTTGGGTGCTACTTACAGTTTTGCAGTCCCCTTGGGGGGTTATGAGGGCAAATAGGGCGGGTCTTCCTCGTTTGCCTGTCCTCATGAAGGGTTAGTTGTCCCCAAAGCCCACCTCCGCAAACACCATTCGATCCTTACCGTTTATATCATTAACAATTTCTACCTTCACATTCGTAAAAGCCTTTTTAAAAAGCTCCGCTACCGCTTCACCCTGACCGGCCCCAATTTCAAACCCAACCAGAGCGCGCGATGCCAGTACCTGTGGGAGCTCGACCATAAAACGGCGGTAAAAATCCAAACCGTCCTCGCCCGCAAACAGAGCCCGGTGCGGCTCATGCCCCGTCACCACCTCAGACATCGTCGTGATATCAGCGAGAGGAATATAAGGCGGATTCGAAACAACCACATCCAGCCGCTCGCCGCTCTCAATAAACGGCCCCAGCAAATCCCCGTGAAGAAACTCAACATCCGCCCCAAGCCGCGCCGCATTCTCCATCGCAACCGCAAGCGAATCCGCCGAAATATCGGTGCCTGACACCATTAACAATGGCTTCACAGTAGTATTGGTGTCAGGCACCACAGAAAGACACTTATCCGTCCCAGGCGGACACCCGGTGCCTGACACCCAAAGCGTCGGCTCCTCCAGCTTCAGTGTTATCGCGATGGCGCCGCTGCCTGTGCCGATATCCGCCAGTTTAATTTCCAGCTGTCCCTCGAAAAGCCGCTTCATTCTCTCGAGTGTTCCGTAGACGAGTTCCTCTGTTTCCGGCCTCGGGATTAACACCGCTTCGTTGACAGCAAACGTGCGCCCGTAAAACTCCTCTGAACCGATGAGATACTGAACCGGCACACCCTCCGCATGCCGCAAGACCGCCTTTTCAAACGCCTCCCACACACCCAAAGCTAAATCCTCACGCAGATTCGCAAACAACTGCGCCCGTGACATCCCCGTGAAATGCCTAAGCAGGAGCTCCCCCGCATTCTCTTCCCGGCCAGCTCCAACTAAAAAAGAAGAAGCCCATTTCAGAGCTTCAAATACTTTTTTATTCATTAGATGCACTATCCAGTCTGCGTGCCTGATCATCCATAATCAGCGCATCAATGACATCATCAAGCTTACCTTCCAAAATTTGATCGAGCTTTTGAATGGTTAAGCCGATCCGGTGGTCAGTCACCCGGTTTTGCGGAAAATTATACGTGCGAATCCGCTCCGAACGGTCACCGGTACCAACAGCCGATTTACGGACAGAATCATATTCCGCCTGCGCCTCCTGCTGGAACTTATCATAGACACGCGCCCGCAATACCTTCATCGCCTTGTCTTTGTTCTTATGCTGCGACTTCTCATCCTGAATCGAAACCACAATCCCCGTCGGAATATGCGTCAACCGGACCGCTGACATCGTCGTGTTAACAGACTGCCCGCCGGCACCACTCGAAGCAAACGCATCAAAACGGATATCCTTATCGTGAATCTCCACCTCAAGTTCTTCCGCTTCCGGCAAACAAACAACCGTCGCCGTCGACGTATGAATCCTGCCGCCTGACTCTGTTTCCGGCACACGCTGAACACGATGAGCGCCGTTCTCAAACTTCAACTTCGAATAAGCCCCCGTCCCATTGATCATAAAGCTTATCTCTTTAAAGCCGCCCAGACCTGTCGGGTTTGCATCAATCAAATCCGTCTTCCAGCCCTGCGCCTCCGCATAACGGCTGTACATCCGGTACAAACTACCCGCAAACAGCGCCGCCTCATCTCCGCCGGCAGCCCCACGGATTTCAAAGATAACGTTTTTGTCATCATTCGGATCCTTCGGAATCAGCAAAACCTTCATCTTCGCTTCCAATTCCACAATTTGCGCATCCAGTTCACTAACTTCTTCCTTCACCATCTCACGCATATCCGCATCAAGCTTCTCATCAAGCATCGCCTTCGCTTCCGAAAGCGCCGCGCGGGCCTGTTTATACTCCCGATACGTTTGCACAGTCTCTTGTATATCAGATTGTTCCTTCGAAAACTCACGAAGTTTCTTTGAATCATTAATAATTTGCGGGTCGCTCAAAAGCTCATTCAACTTTTCATAGCGATCTTCCACCGATTGAAGACGATCAAACACAGATATTCACCTCAGTTTTTAGTCCATAACATTCTAATTATAGTATAGGCCGAAACCTCCGTCAAAACCAAATTGCACAAGAAAAATTTTTGTTGGGGAATGTAAGCGTAGAAAAATCCTTTTTTAAAAAGGAACGTAAAGGTCGGCACGAGAAAAAGCATGCCCTGTAACAGAGCATGCTATCTGCGATCTTCCTTCACACGTACTTCGATATTATAACGCGGAATCGCCTGAACTAACTTCCGATGGAGGCGTGCTTCGGCATCAATCTTTCCCTGGTTAGAAAATGTTCCCTTTTTATAAACAGACACCCACATCCGGTCACCATTGATCCAAACAGAATCCGTAACAAATTCATTTGTACCGTTAATAACTTGCTTAGCCTTGGCAATGTCATTGCCTTGATTACCCGCACCAGCTTCCCCGCCGCTTCCCGTTCCCTTCAGGTCAAGAAAGTTCGGATTTTGATTGGTAATATCATTCTCCACCACATGCTGCTGGTTCTTATCACGGTCGGACATATTATCTGGAGTAATTCCGTCATGATCACGGTTGGACATAAAATTCGGAGTCGAGCGGTCGTTCCGCAGATTATACGCTTGTTCATTCGCACCGCGATTGCTGCTTTGACAGCCGCTCACTACAAACAACATCATCAACGAAAGAGAAAGAAACATCCACTTTTTCATGTGACACCTCCATTACTATCATGTCCGTCTGAAGGAGAAATCGCTTAGTGAATTCTTTCCAACGCCCATAGTTATGGGGGATTCCATTCCGCCAACTTTTACAATATTCCCGCCAACTCAGCACATCATTCCGCTAAAATTCACGATATTTCCGCCAAACCAAAAAATCCATACAAAAAAACCGCCCAAGAATCAACTCTCAGACAGTTTAACGACAATTATCGACAAAATCCGGGTGGTGCCTGTCACCGATGTGATGTCACCGATGCGTTGTCACCGACGTGGCTGCTACGGCTGTTGGGACTTCGTGGTGGTGGCGGCAGCGGGGCTCGTAGGTTTCGGAGGCGCCGACTAGGATGACTGGGTCGTGAAAGGATGCAGGATGGCCATTAATCAAGCGCTGCGTCCGGCTTGATGGTGAGCCGCAGACCGTGCAGACAGCCTGAAGCTTCGTTACCGTTTCTGCAATCGCCATCAACGCCGGCATCTGCCCGAACGGCTCGCCCCGGAAATCCATGTCGAGGCCGGCACAAACGACACGGTGGCCGCTGTCTGCGAGCTGCTGGACAACCCGGACAATGCCTTCATCAAAAAACTGGACCTCATCAATCGCAATAATATCGATACTTGCTTCAACATGATGCAGAATCTCAATAGAATGGGAAATGGGCTTCGCATCAAAAGAAGAGCCATTATGGGATACGACCGATTGATCATGATAGCGATTATCAATTTTCGGCTTAAATACAGCGATTTTTTGCTTCGCAAATTGAGCTCGTCTGACGCGACGAATCAACTCCTCTGATTTTCCAGAAAACATACTGCCACAGATAACCTCAACCCATCCGCTTTGCTTCATTAAATACATAAAACGGTGTCTCCTTCCTCGCAAACCCTTAAAGATCTCTACTTTATTTTAAAATAAAAAACAGGCAAGTAAATTGCAGCTTGCCTGTACTTGTTACGATTATTGTTGTGGCTGTTCTGTCTTGATGCCGTATTTTTTGTTGAAACGGTCAACACGTCCGCCAGCTTCAGCAAATTTTTGACGGCCAGTATAGAACGGATGACATTCTGAACAAGTTTCAACGCGAATTTCATTTTTCACTGAACCAGTTTCAAATGTATTTCCGCATGCACAAGTCACCTTTACCATTTTATAATTTGGATGAATTCCTGCTTTCATTCTTTTCATCTCCTTCTGCCCTGAATCATTCGAAACAGAGTTATATTAAAGTGCTTGATTAACACACACTTATTTACTAAAAAGACACTGCACCCATTATAACAAGGTAGTGCCTCTTTTGCAAGCTGGGATTTGCTGGTTTCTTTAAAAAAAGGAACCCATTATTATAACTGAACAAGGGTTGTCCCTCATTTCAGTTTAGGAACGTCTTGACTTCAATTCCTCACCCAGCTGAGCAAAGAATTCTTCATTTGATTTAGTTTGTCTTAATTTTTTCATGAAGCGCTCGGTAAAGTCTGGCGAATCTGACATCGACTTACGAATCGCCCATAATTTATCCAAATGATCCTTCGGAATGAGCAATTCTTCCTTACGCGTTCCAGAACGGCGAATATCAAGCGCAGGGAAAATACGGCGTTCAGCAAGCTGACGGTCTAGGTGCAATTCCATGTTGCCTGTCCCTTTAAATTCCTCATAAATGACGTCATCCATCCGTGAGCCGGTATCAACCAATGCTGTTGCCAGAATCGTCAAGCTGCCGCCCTCTTCAATATTACGGGCCGCACCGAAGAAACGCTTCGGACGGTGGAAGGCTGCCGGGTCAATCCCTCCGGAAAGTGTCCGACCGCTTGGCGGAATCACAAGGTTATAGGCACGCGCCAAACGCGTAATACTATCCATAAGAATAACGACATCACGTTTGTGTTCAACAAGGCGCATCGCCCGGTCAAGCACAAGCTCGGCGACTTTAATATGATTTTCAGGTACTTCGTCAAAGGTTGAGCTGACAACATCGCCTTTAACCGAACGCTCGATGTCGGTCACTTCCTCCGGACGTTCATCAATCAACAGCATGATTAATTCGACATCGGGATGGTTTGTAGTAATGCTGTTGGCAATTTCTTTTAACAGCATCGTCTTCCCAGCTTTTGGCGGAGCGACGATTAATCCCCTTTGTCCAAAACCGACCGGTGCAACGACATCCATAATTCTTGTCGACATATTCTTTTGCGCTGTTTCCAGCTTCATTTGTCTGTTTGGATATAAAGCAGTTAAGGCCGGGAAGTAGACACGTTCTTTCGCTGATTCCGGATCTTCGCCATTGACCGCTTCGACGTGTAGAAGTCCGTAATAGCGTTCATTTTCCTTCGGCGGGCGGACCTTACCTGATACTTTATCACCGTTACGAAGGTCAAAACGTCGGATTTGCGAGGCTGAAATATAAATATCCTCGGAACTTGGTGAATAGTTAATCGGACGCAGAAAACCGAAGCCTTCCGATTGGATAATCTCGAGAACGCCTTCCATGAAAAAATAACCCTGCTGTTCAGCACGTGATTTCAGGATGGCAAAAATTAATTCTTTTTTCGTTAATTTGCTGTAATAAGTCACTTTATATTCGCGCGCAAGCTCATAAAGTTCCTTCAGCTTCATATTTTCTAATATTGAAATTGTTAAGTCCATGAGTACACCACACTTTAAAGTTTTTCCATCAAATCCGCTTATATTATGCTAGCGGGAGAATGTCAGTAAGATAATTATTAAGAGATTAGAGGAATTGATATTGAAGTAGAAAAAGATGAATAGAATTGCAGAAATTATCTATAATAAAAACAATTACTATTTTACCCTAGTCGCGAAAAATTAATCAACTAAATTTTTTATATTCCATGTTGGAAAATCTTCCAGCAAGGAGTATATTCAAAATTCCTCATGAAGTATTTGGAGATTTGCAAGAGTAGAGACTGAATTGTCATCCAGCCTCTAGTTGCAAGGATCCTCCGCGGTGCCTGACACCACGAAAGAGCATTCGACAAAATTCTTTCACTGTATCACCGTATCACCAAGTTCGGTTTCATCTTCAAGCTGTGTCGTCCTTCGATGAAGCGGACGGTGCCTGATTTTGCCCGCATAACGACGGAGTGGGTGGAGCCGTAGGCGCCTTTGAATTGAACGCCGCGTAATAATTCCCCGTCGGTGACACCTGTAGCTGCAAAAATGGCGTCGTCGCCTTTGACGAGGTCTTCCATGCGCAAGACCCGATTGACATCCAAGCCCATTTTAATACAGCGCTCAAGCTCCGCATCACTTTGCGGTAATAACTTGCCGATGATTTCGCCGCCGAGACATTTCAGGGCAACCGCTGAAAGCACACCCTCCGGCGCACCGCCTGAGCCAAACAGTATGTCCACACCGGTATTATCAAAAGCCGTATTAATGGCACCGGCAACGTCGCCATCGTTAATCAGCTTAATCCGTGCACCGGCTTCGCGTAGCTGAGCAATAATATGTTCATGGCGTTCACGGTTTAAGACGGTTGCAACAACATCCTCAATATCCTTATTTTTTGCCTTAGCTACCGCTTTCAGGTTATCTAAAACGGACGCATTAATATCGATATGGCCGACTGCTTCCGGGCCAACTGCGATTTTCTCCATATACATATCCGGGGCATGCAACAAGTTGCCATGATCGGCTACAGCCAGAACAGCTAAGGCATTCCAGCCGCCAGAGGCTAAAATATTGGTACCTTCCAGCGGGTCAACAGCGACATCGACACGCGGACCATAGCCTGTCCCAAGCTTTTCGCCAATATAAAGCATTGGTGCCTCATCCATTTCCCCTTCACCAATCACAACGGTGCCCTTCATTGGAACCGTGTCAAACACATCACGCATTGCCGAAGTGGCTGCACCGTCGGCTTCATCCTTTTTCCCGCGGCCCATCCAGCGGGCACAAGCAAGTGCCGCTCCTTCTGTGACGCGGACAAGCTCCATTGATAAACTTCTCTCCATCGGTCTCCAACTCCCCATTTTTTCTATTATACCATTACGGATTCCTAAATAGTATAACAGATTATGTGGATTAGTATAGCCTATTATGTGTTCTTCAGCTGTTCTACTTCATCTTTTGTTAATGCCTCTCGCCAAATCGTTGCGCCAAGGCCATTTAGTTTTTCAACAAGATTGCTATAGCCGCGGTCAATATGCTCAAGCCCGGTTACTTCGGTAATTCCTTCTGCAATCAAACCGGCAATAACAAGAGACGCTCCGGCCCTGAGGTCGCTCGCCTTCACTTTAGCCCCTTGAAGCTGAACCGGGCCATTAATGATGGCGGAGCGCCCTTCAACCTTAATATTGGCGTTCATTCGTCGCAGTTCATCAATATGTTTAAAACGGGCACCATAAATTGTGTCCGTGACCACGCTAGAGCCGGCCGCTTTTGTCAAGAGAGTCGTAAATGGCTGCTGCAGGTCGGTGGGGAAGCCGGGATAAACGAGCGTTTTGATGTCGACGGATTTCAGCTTCGTTGAACCATCAACAAACACTTGATCATTACCGGATTCGACATGGACACCCATTTCGCGCAGCTTGGCGATTAACGATTCTAAATGCTGCGGGATGACATTGTCGATTAAGACGCCTTCGCCAACAGCGGCGCCAATAATCATATATGTGCCTGCTTCAATTCGGTCAGGAATAATCGTGTGGCGGCAGCCATGAAGCGTTTCGACGCCATCAATGCGGATTACATCGGTACCGGCCCCTTTAATTTTCGCACCCATACTTGTCAGCAGGGTAGCCACATCAATGATTTCCGGCTCCTTCGCCGCATTTTCAATGACGGTCCGGCCCTTTGCCCGAACCGCTGCAAGCATGATATTAATCGTCGCCCCAACGCTGACGACATCCAGATAAATGCGCGCCCCGCGGAGCTCGTCGGCCCGCAAATAAATCGCGCCCTGCTCATTGGTAATTTGCGCCCCGAGTGCTTCAAAGCCTTTAATATGCTGATCAATCGGTCTAGGACCAAGATGACAGCCGCCCGGCAGGCCAATAACCGCCTTTTTAAAGCGGCCGAGCATCGCCCCCATTAAATAGTATGAGGCACGGAGCATTTTTACCTTGCCGTTTGGCAGAGGCATCGAAATCATCTTCGATGGGTCGACTGTCATTTCTTCATCAGAAAACTGGACGCTGCCGCCGATTTCTTCAAGCAATCCCTTGAGAATTTCAACGTCTGATATGTCAGGTAATCCCTCAATCGTCACTGGGGATTCCGCTAAAATTGTTGCCGGAATTAAGGCGACCGCACTATTCTTTGCACCACTGATTCGAACCGTTCCCTTTAACGGATATCCGCCCGCAATTTTAAGTTTTTCCATTTTCGACTCCCTTCTAAGCCAGACTCCATTGACCAAGCTTACGCTATGTTTAAATGGACCGCTTGTCCCAAAGACGGCTTTAGGTATATTTTTCCAACACTAAAAGTCAAATTCCGACAGTTTGTCTATCCTTAGTTTACACGAAAATTTGAATTTCATGTATCGATATTAAAAAAATTTACGAAAAAATGGAAAAGCCTTAAAAAGGCTTAAGCGTTTGTATGATTATTCCAGTCTTTTAAGAAACCTTCCATCCCTTTGTCTGTCAATGGATGCTTGGTTAGCTGTTCAATGACTTTGTAAGGAATTGTGGCAATGTGTGCACCTGCCATCGCGACACGGGTTACATGGTCTGGATGGCGGACAGATGCAGCAATGATCTGAGCATCTAAGTTATGAATACGGATTAATTCCGCAATTTTAGCTACTAATAGGACACCATCTTCAGAAATATCATCTAGACGGCCTAAGAATGGGGAAACATAGGCGGCACCTGCTCGAGCCGCTAATAGCGCTTGGTTCACGGTGAAGATCAGTGTCACATTGACTTTAACGCCCTTTTTGGCAAGATAGCGGGTCGTCTCAAGGCCAGCTACGGTCATCGGTACTTTGATGGTAACTTTTTCATCGCCGCCATTAATTTTGATTAGCTCTTCCGCTTCTGCGATCATTTGTTCCGCTGTTTCAGCATATGGTGAAACTTCTGCAGATACAGATTCCACTTCAGGTACTGCTTGAAGAATTTCCTCGATGCGGTCTTCGAATTTCACACCTTCTTTTGCAACTAACGAAGGATTTGTTGTTACACCAGATAATACCCCCATTTTATATGCCTTTTTAATATCATCTAAGTTTGCCGTATCAATAAAAAATTTCATCCTATTACCCTCCAAATTTCGACTAAATTTTCAGTTTTTCATTTACAGACGGAAACCGCCCTTTTCGCAAGGGCGGTTAACTTTTTAAAAAATGCCAAAGCATGATTGATTATGCTCTGTTTGATGAACCGAATTCACGCATTTTGCCGATAACCGTTGCTTTGATGGCATCGCGCGCTGGTCCTAAGTATTTACGTGGATCGTATTCGTTTGGTTTAGCCGCTAGCACTTCACGGACTGCCTTGGCAGATTCGATTTGGTTTTCTGTGTTCACATTAATTTTCGCTGTTCCAAGTGAAACAGATTTTTGGATATCCTTAGTAGGGATCCCTGTTCCACCGTGAAGAACCAATGGAAGGCCAGTGATATTGCCAATTTCCTCCATCTCCTTGAATCCAAGGTTTGGTTCGCCTTTGTAAGGGCCGTGAACAGAACCTAATGCAGGTGCAAGGCAGTCGATTCCCGTACGTTTCACAAGGTCTTCACATTCTTTTGGATCTGCATAAATAACGCCAGCTGCAACAACATCGTCTTCCTGTCCGCCAACTGTGCCTAATTCTGCTTCAACAGAAACGCCTTTTGAATGAGCATAATCAACTACCTTAGAGGTAATAGCGATATTTTCTTCATATGGGTGGTGGGAAGCATCGATCATAACAGATGTGAAACCAGCATCGATGGCTTCTTTACATTTATCAAAACTTGAACCATGGTCAAGGTGAATGGCCACTGGAACAGTTACTTTATAATCTTCCATTAAGCCTTCGACCATTTTAACAACGGTTTTGAAACCGGCCATATAACGTGCGGCACCTTCAGAAACACCAAGAATTACCGGTGAATTCTCTTCTTGGGCAGCTTGTAGAATCGCCTGCGTAAATTCTAAATTATTTAAGTTAAATTGCCCAACAGCATAGCCTTCTGCTTTCGCTTTGATCAGCATTTCTTTCATTGAAACTAAAGGCATTTCGTTTCCTCCTCAAATTAGGCTGCTACCATCATCAAAATAGGTCCATCCATATAAAGGTTTTCCCTCTATTTTGCCAATTATGTATGACTTGGAAAATGATAGCTGTCCGTCAAAGTTCATATGTATCATATCAAAACGAAGGAAGAAATGCCATTAATCAGACGCAGTTTTTGAAACTGTCACATTGAAAGCGCCCCCATAAAGATACTGCTTTTTTTTTGAAAAAAAGGCGGCAGAAAGCAAGGCCGGGCGGTTATTTTGTTTTCTGCGGAATATGCTTTTTAACGGCGGCACGAATATCGTCAATGTCAAAAGGCTTGGCAAAATGAGTGATTGCCCCAAGATCCTTCGCTTCTTGAATCATATCTAATTCGCCATAAGCGGTCATAATGATGACACGAATGTCCGGGTCAATCACTTTCATTCTTTTTAAAATTTCAATACCATCCATTCCCGGTATTTTCATATCCAGTAGCACTAGGTCTGGGTCATGCTTTTTTACAATTTCAAGGGCCTGAACCCCATTGGCAGCCTGAAAGGTCTGATACCCCTCTTTTTGAAATACCTCATTTAATAAAATTCGAATCCCAAATTGATCGTCAACAATTAAAATCTTCTCTTTCATAACTCCACCTCTTCCTAGTTTAATCGTACTGTAAATACACCCGTATATATCACCTGTATAATTCTACATACGGTCCTGACATTCCTGCAAATTTTTCGGGGTAATAGTGTTATTTTGTGGAAATTTGTATTTATTTTTGCATTATCGCAAAAAGGCATATAATAAGAATCGTGAGAAGGAGGTTTATTATGTTAAAAATGTTTACAACTCAATTAACGGGCCTGTTTAAACGTGTTGCGGAAAAGGAGGAATTTTCCTTCGAAGACGGCGCCCGTTTACTTGCTCAGGCCCCGGTTGGAGCTGGATCAATTTATATTGTAGGCACCAGGGAAATGAAAGCCATTGAGAGTGAGGCATTAGATGGTGCGGAGCCGTTTCAGGGAGCAAAGCTGTTACGAGCCGAGGGTATCGATGAGCTCCTTGATGCTGACCGCGTGCTTTTGTTTTCACGTTTTTCCAATGATGAAGAGGCCCAAGGGCTAGCAGTGCAACTCCGCGATAAAGGGGTTCCGTTTGTGGCCGTTTCGACTGTGAGTGATTCCGGTTCTACTACAGATGGTGGCGATGTGGCGGAATTAGCGGATGTACATATCGATTTGCGTCTGACAAAAGGTCTGCTCCCCGATGATTTTGGGAATCGCTACGGCTATCCGTCTTCGATGTTGGCATTATTTGTTTATTATGGCCTGAAATTTACGATTGATGAGATATTAGCGGAATACTAGTTGTCAAAATGGCCTTGTTTGGGGCCATTTTTTATTTGTCTTTGGGTTTTGTCTATTTTTATTGGTGTTTTGTCTCGTTTTACTAGGGTTTTGTCTATTTATTAAGCACTTTTGTCTAATTAGACATTTATTGTCATTTCCACACAAGAAAAAGGCCAGTCTGGAAAACTGGCCCAACTAAAAAGTCTTACTTCTGGATCGTTGCTTTAATAAAATCACGGAACAGCGGCTGCGGGCGCGTTGGCCGTGAGACAAACTCTGGATGGAACTGGGAAGCCACGAACCACGGGTGATCGGCAAGCTCAATAATTTCAATCAAGCGGCCGTCCGGGCTTGTCCCGGAGAAAATAAACCCGGCAGCTTCCATCTCTTGACGGTAATGGTTGTTAAATTCATAGCGGTGACGATGGCGCTCATAGACCACTTCATCCTCATAGGCTTCAAAAGCCTTCGTCCCCTCAAGGAGACGGCACGGATAAAGGCCCAAACGTAATGTCCCGCCCAAGTCCTCGACATCTTTTTGTTCTGGTAATAAATCAATAATTGGGTGTGTCGTGCTCGGCACAAATTCGGCAGAATGGGCATCCTCATACTTGAGAACATTGCGGGCAAATTCAATCGTTGCCAGCTGCATCCCTAAACAAATACCGAGGAAAGGTTTCTTTTGCTCACGGGCGTAGCGGGTTGCTTCGATTTTCCCTTCAATGCCGCGGTCACCAAAGCCGCCTGGTACAAGCACACCATCGACATCATTCAATAACTCAGCCACATTCTCACGCGTAACTTCCTCCGAGTTGATCCATTTGATTTCGACGTCGGCATCAAAGGCATAGCCCGCATGCTTCAGAGCCTCGACAACAGAAATATAAGCATCCTGGAGCTCGACATATTTGCCGACAAGACCAATCCGTGTTTTCCCTGAAAGGTTTTGGACCCGGTCGACAAGTGCCTTCCATTCCGTCATATTGGCTTCCGGGAAATTTAATTTCAAATGATCACAGACAATTTGATCCATATTTTGCTCTTGCAGGGCAAGCGGGATGGAATAAAGGGTATCTGCGTCCATGCATTCAATGACCGCTTTGGCATCGATATCACAGAATAAAGCTATTTTATCCTTCATGTCCTGCGAAACAGGCAATTCCGTCCGGACCACTATGATATTCGGTTGAATGCCTAGACTGCGCAGCTCTTTCACGCTGTGCTGGGTCGGCTTCGTTTTCATTTCACCGGCCGCTTTAATATAAGGAATCAGCGTACAGTGAATGTACATCACATTTTCAGAGCCGATATCACTTTTAATTTGACGGATCGCCTCAAGGAATGGGAGCGATTCAATGTCCCCGACAGTTCCGCCAATTTCGGTAATCACGACATCCGCATTGGTTTCTTGGCCGGCACGGAAGCAGCGCTCCTTGATTTCATTGGTGATATGTGGAATAACCTGGACCGTTGCGCCTAAATAATCGCCGCGGCGCTCTTTTCGCAACACGGTTGAATAGATTTTTCCCGTTGTTACGTTGCTGTACTTGTTTAAATTAATGTCGATAAAACGCTCATAATGACCTAAGTCTAAGTCTGTTTCCGCGCCGTCACCGGTAACGTACACTTCCCCGTGCTGGTAGGGGCTCATCGTTCCTGGATCGACGTTAATATAGGGGTCGAATTTTTGAATCGTCACGTTCAGTCCGCGATTTTTCAATAAACGCCCTAAAGATGCTGCGGTAATTCCTTTTCCGAGTGATGAAACAACCCCGCCTGTTACAAAAATATATTTTGTCATAAATATTCCCCCTCTAGTACAGTTTGTACATTATTCAGATTGTTAAAGATTTTTTGGAAAAAATATTTTTCCCTTCTGCCTTAAAAAGTAAAAAAACTCAGCACGACGTGAGTTTTCTTATAAAAAATAAAAAGCGCTCAGCCTACTGGTGGTAGGGAGCGCATGTGAGTAAATAATTATCGTCCTTTTTTAAGGAGCCCAAAAAAGATTCTACAAGGGGCAGAGTCAAAAGTCAAGCGCCTTAGTCTTCCTCTTCCTCTTCCTCGAACACTTCTTCTTCTTCCTCTAGATCATCATCTAAATCTTCGTCTTCATCCAGCTCGAATTCTTCTTCGTCCTCAATGACATCGTCATCATCTTCATCGAATTCGTCCACTTCGTCAAGATCTAGATCCTCTTCGTCGTCGAGAAGATCATCTTCATCGGCAAAATCATCATCATACTCTTCTTCAGCGACTTCATCGATATCATCGAAGTCCTCTTCTTCGACAACCTTCTTCGCCTTTTTCTTCTTCGGTTTAACCACGGTAACTACTTCCTCTTCTGCTGTATCAACAGGATACCAAACACGAAGACCCCAGCGGTTGTCACCTAAAGCAAGGAAACGGCCATCTACATTCATGTCCGTATAAAATTGCGCGAGTCTTGATTGAATTTCTTGTTCAGAAATACCTGCGGCCTTTTTGATTTCTTTAAGGAGATCCTTAAAGGCAATCGGCTGCTTGCTATTTTTCATGTATTCAAAAGCCATTTCCATGAGGGATAACTCTTGTAATTCCTCTTTTGAGTATTGTTTTAAACTCAAGATTGGCACTTCCTTTCACTATTTAACACTCATTAAGAGTGAATAACGGGCATTTCTCCCAATTTGCATATTCTTCATTATAAACAAATTCTTTACGTTTATGCTAGTGCTAGTCTTTGTTTCACTTGATTTTTTGCGGACGGGATTGATCGCTGTCATTTTCCTTCGGTTCACGTGCCTTTTTCATCTCCTTAATCGAGACAACTAGGAAAAAGATTGCTAGCAATAGGAAGGAAATCGCACCTAATTGACGTTGATAGAGATAATATAATGGCCAGGCAAACACAATTAAGACCACAATCATATGACTTATCTTCATCTGCCCCACCTGCCTCAATCTCCTGAAGTTTATACGCTATGTAAATTATATAAGATAAGACGCCATTTTAATATCTCATTGAAAATTTTTTTTTGCAAATGGGGGCTTGATATTTTCCGAAAAAGACAATGGCTCAGGGCAGCTGCCCCCTGAGCCATAAAATGATTGGTGTCAGGCACCCTACATATTCCGGCGATATTGCCCGCCGACTTCGTAAAGCGCTCTGGTAATTTGACCGAGGCTGGCTGTTTTGACGGTTTCCATTAATTCGCCAAAAATATTGCCGCCGCTGACGGCTGCTTCTTTAAGACACTGTAAGCTTTTCGCCGCCTTGTCTTTGTTACTTGCCTGGAAGGACCGCAAATTATCAATCTGCAATTCCTTTTCCGCGGTCGTTGCCCGGGCCAGTTCCATATTATTCACGTCCTCCGCTGACGGTGGATTCGGATTTAAATACGTATTGACGCCGATAATCGGCAATTCACCGGTATGTTTTTTCATTTCATAATACATCGATTCATCCTGGATCTTGCCGCGCTGGTACTGCGTTTCCATCGAACCTAGGACACCGCCGCGGTCATTCAGGCGTTCAAACTCCTGTAAAACTGCTTCCTCGACAAGCTCGGTCAGCTCTTCCACAATAAACGAACCCTGCAACGGATTTTCGTTTTTCGCTAAACCGTGCTCCTTGGTAATAATCATCTGAATCGCCATCGCCCGGCGCACCGATTCCTCGGTTGGTGTCGTAATCGCCTCATCATAGGCATTCGTATGAAGCGAATTACAGTTGTCCTGCAAGGCCATTAACGCCTGCAACGTCGTGCGGATATCATTGAAGTCAATTTCCTGGGCATGCAGGGAACGGCCCGAGGTCTGGACATGATACTTCAGCTTTTGACTGCGTTCGTTCGCGCCATACTTATCGCGCATGACTGTGGCCCAAATCCGCCTTGCCACCCGGCCAATCACCGTATATTCCGGATCCAAGCCATTCGAGAAAAAGAACGACAGATTCGCAGCAAAATCATCAATCTTCATGCCGCGGCTTAAATAATACTCGACATAGGTGAAGCCATTCGAAAGCGTAAATGCCAGCTGCGAAATCGGATTCGCGCCGGCTTCGGCAATATGATATCCGGAAATCGACACCGAATAATAGTTGCGCACTTGATGGTCAATGAAATATTGCTGGATATCACCCATCATCCGTAAGGCAAATTCCGTTGAAAAGATGCACGTATTCTGACCTTGGTCTTCTTTTAAAATATCGGCCTGCACCGTACCGCGCACTGTCCGCAGTGTATACGCCCTAACCGCAGCGAATTCTTCCACCGTTAATACCCGCCCTAGCTCTGCTTCTTTCTTCGTCACCTGCTGGTCAATCGCGGTATTCATAAACATCGCTAAAATAATCGGCGCCGGGCCATTGATCGTCATCGATACCGATGTCGATGGATCGCATAAATCAAAGCCGTCATAAAGTTTTTTCATATCATCTAACGTACAAATGCTGACGCCGCTTTCGCCAACCTTGCCATAAATATCAGGGCGGTAATCTGGGTCTTCGCCGTACAATGTCACCGAATCAAACGCCGTACTTAAGCGCTTCGCTGGATCATCCTTTGATAAATAATGGAAACGGCGATTCGTCCGCTCCGGTGTCCCTTCGCCGGCAAATTGCCGCCTTGGATCCTCCCCTTCACGCTTAAACGGAAATACCCCGGCCGTATACGGAAACGATCCCGGAACATTCTCCTGATAGACCCAGCGGAGGATTTCACCGTAATCCTTATATTTTGGCAGGGCCACTTTTGGAATGGAGAGGCCCGATAAACTTTTTGTTTTTAACACCGTGATAATCTCTTTATCCCGAATTCTCGTGACAAATTGGTCTCCAGAATAAGCGGCCCTTGTCTCCGCCCACGTATCAAGAATTTTCTTTGATTCCGGTGTCAGCTTGGCTTCGGTTTCCAGTTGGATTACCTCTAGTGCCGCATGAACCTCGCCGCTTGTATCACGCTCAAGCACAGCCGCCATCGCCCCTTCGAGCTGGAATAATTTCCGGGCAATATTGGCCTGCTCCTCGGCCTTTCTGTGATAGCCGCGGACTGTTTCTGAAATTTCCCGTAAATAATAGCGGCGATCGGTCGGAATAATCACGTTTTGCTTCTCAACCACCGCATTTTTTCCAAAAGAAGTCGCCCAATCGGTTGACATTTTTTCATTAATTTTTTCAACTAACGCCGCAAACAAAGCGTTCGTGCCCGGGTCATTGAACTGGCTCGCAATCGTCCCGTACACCGGCATGTCCGCGATATCTTTTTCAAACAGCATATGGCTGCGCTGGTACTGCTTCTGCACCTGGCGCTTCGCATCCTCCGAGCCTTTGCGCTCGAATTTATTGATGACAATTAAGTCAGCAAAATCAATCATATCAATTTTCTCAAGCTGCGATGGCGCCCCGAATTCACTCGTCATCACGTATAAGGAAACATCACAGATTTCCGTAATCTCCGCGTCTCCTTGGCCAATCCCGCTTGTTTCAACAATCACAAAGTCAAAGCCAGCCGCTTTCGTGACGGCGACCGCATCTTTAATCGCCAGCGACAGCTCGCTTTTTGAATGCCTTGTCGCCAGCGAGCGCATATACACATTCGGCGAGAAAATCGCATTCATGCGAATCCGGTCACCAAGCAATGCCCCGCCTGTCTTTTGTTTGGTCGGATCAACCGATAGAATCGCTACCTTTTTATCCGGCAGTTCATTAATAAAGCGGCGGATTAATTCGTCCGTGAGCGAACTTTTTCCGGCCCCGCCGGTTCCCGTGATTCCGACAACCGGAACCGCCTTCTCGAGCGCTTTCACCTGCTCCAGGACTTGCTCAGCCGTTGCCGCAGCCTCGTTCCTTTTATCCACATGAAGCTCTGCCAAGGTAATCAACTTCGCAACGCTATTAACGTCACCTGTTGGCAGTTTTTCAATCTGCTCGGCAGGATCGTGCGGTACCGTCGCAAAATCGCATTCCTCGATCATCCGGTCAATCATCCCCTGGAGCCCCATCGTCCGGCCATCCTCCGGCGAGAAAATCCAGGCAATTCCGTAGTCATGCAGCTCATTGATTTCCCTCGGAATGATGACACCACCGCCGCCGCCGTAAATGCGGATGTTTGGTGCACCCTTTTCCTTTAACAGGTCATACATGTATTTAAAGTATTCAACGTGCCCACCTTGATAAGAGGAAATAGCAATCCCCTGGACATCCTCCTGAATCGCGGCGTTGACAACCTCCTCAACCGAGCGATTATGACCAAGGTGGATAACCTCGGCCCCGCTCGCCTGAAGAATCCTTCTCATAATATTAATCGACGCATCGTGGCCATCAAACAAACTCGATGCCGTCACAAAGCGAATATGATGCTTTGGCTGATAATTTTTCAATCCTTTTTCCCCCTTAAAAGAAAAGCGCAAGCGCATTGGTCAGCGGCGTATGGCCTGGAGCAC
>NZ_BCVI01000068.1 GCF_001591665.1 Neobacillus soli NBRC 102451
GACGCTAGGGCGCTGGGGCTGGATAATTCTCAAAGTCGAAATTTTATAGTTTCTTATCACTTAAAGAAAGGAAAGGAGATCCTGCATATGATTGAAATGACATTCGGGAATATTACCGTAGACCAACTGAAAACAGCTGCCGGTATTTTCATTGGTGACAAAAACCGACACAAACATTTTTCTTGTGAAACGACGATAAACGAAGCAGTTGGAACCTTGTCTGGAAATGAAAATAAGTTAACCTATAATTGTTGGGTGAAAAACAAAGAAACATGGGAGGCTGAATAATTCATGTCTTCCCCCATTTTATCCCCGACCTTTCATATCGGGACCATCAAAATCGGGACCATTGAAGAGGCTTCTTGCTTTAGTATAGGAAACAATTTTATCGAAGACTTCAAGAGCAGAAAAAAACATAACCAGGGCTTAGGTAATATCCACGGAGATCGGAACACCTTTGATCATGCTACTGCCTCATTAACCAATTACGAGCGCGTCCCGAAGAAAAAGAAAGAAATCAAACAAGAACAAATGGAAGAAAAAGCCCAACAAAAAAAAACAACAAACCCCAGTTAAAATAAGGGTTTGTTGTTTTTTTCTTCAATCCAGAACTGGCCAAAAGAAATATTTTGGGGAATATCGCTTAAATATTATACATTTGGACCAAAATTTGGTTTAATATCATTGTCAAAGATTGCCCCGTCAATAACCTCATAGCTATCTAGATTATTGGCTAAGTTTCCGGCCATCACATTTCCAAATCCATAAATACCCCCAAAGCCTAAATTATATTTTCTATTGGCGTCCATCCCGGTAACAATTGATTCTCCAATAAAGATGGCTGAGCTGGGCTGTGGAGAGTTAACATTAAATATTCCTAAATTAATGACTGAAGGCACTCCATAGTCCTCCCCTTTTTTCTCATTCTTTTCTGTAATCCATCTTATGTTTTAAATTTACTTCTGTGACGCGGGGACTTTGGACAGCTTTCTTTCACTTTTTTTCAGGTTTGGGTTCCACTTTCCATATCCACCGATTGTTATTTTTCTATTTTATTTTTTGAGGTGCCCCGAATTTTGTCGAAGTATAAAAAAAGCACCAGGCACCACAACAAAGATTGTTGGCATTGTATATTTCCATTCCTCCATGAAAAATGGATCTTCTTATACTATAATACAAGATATAGGGAGGTTTTTCCCTTCATCTCTGAGTGGAGTCTAATCACTATACATTTTGAACTGTTGTAGGTTCTCCTTTTTTCTCTTGAAAACTTAGGCAGACCAAAGTTTGGAATGATGAAATTTACTCAAAATATATAAAAAGTGAAAAAGGAGAAATTGAGATGTCTGAAGCATATCAAGTGGTTAGTTTTGTCGAAAATCAAAATATAAAAATTGAGGTTTTAGAATATCAGAGTTTAGGCGGGAATGATAATTTTTCTGTTGCCGAAAAGCTATATTTTGCGCAAAAATCAAATATTAAATTAAGACAAGTTAGGGTTACACTCAAAAACGGCTCCCTTACCGCTGAATCCGGTGCACTACAGTTTATGAAAGGGAATATTACGTTAAAAAGTTTAGGCGGAACTGGTGCAAAAGGGTTTTTAAAGGGTTTAGCCTCCAGTGTTTTAGCCAATGAATCCATGATTAAACCGCAATACCAAGGCAGCGGTATTATTTACTTAGAACCAAGTTTTAAACACTATATGATAGTAGAACTTAATAACGATGAAATCATTGCGGATAAAGGTCTTTTTTATTGCTGTGAATCGAGCGTTTCTGTTTCTGTTCAGGCAATGAAAAATGTTTCCTCTGCCATTGCTGGCGGTGAAGGATTATTTCAAACAAAAGTATCTGGAAGCGGATTTTGTCTATTTGAAATCCCTGTTCCGGAAGAGGAACTAGTGGAGTTTGAACTTCAAAATGAAATGGTTCAAGTGGACGGGAATTTCACGCTTTTCCGGCTCGGAAACATTGATTTTACCGTTGAAAAATCAACAAAAAGCATTTTCGGCTCTGTTGCTTCCGGCGAAGGTCTGCTCCAAACATTTAGAGGTACCGGGAAAGTTATTATCGCACCGACATTACCCGTTTATGAAAAGTTAAGTCATATTTTTAACCCAGCTCCATCATCAAAATAAAAAACTTAGAACGGTGCCAGTCCCCAGTGTGATAAAGCATTACCGCATCGGGTGTCAGGCACCAACTTTCGATATCACCCAATTTTTCTTTTATCTAAAGTTATTTATAATTTTTCTGCCAAGAAATGATATAGGTCATAACCTGTGTTAAAGGAAGGAGTGTACATACAAGGATGGCAGACCCCTGGCGAAAAATATTCTTGATTCCTCATCCTCCAAATAAAAGATTTCTGCCCCCCCTAGTGTGCTCTTTTTATGTTTACTTTCCCTTATTATTTTTAAAGGACCAATGCTTATCAGGTCGTTCACGTGGAGTTATATTGATAATGAAATAACCGATAATGAGGATTAAAATGACAAGCGAATAAATCAATGTATCGATTGGGTGATCGTGATTAACAATGATTAATCTGACCATTGCTGTGATACCAATGTAGAGAAAATATCTAATTGGGAAATGATATTCTTCTTTAAAGTATTTAACAATCATAGAAATAAACTCAAAATATAAAAAGAACAAAAGAATATTGTCAAAAAAAAGTTTATAGTCATGGCTGCCATCTGAAATTAAAATATCAGCGAAAATGATGATTTCCTTCACTAATAAAATCGATAAAATAATCGCCAGCAATACGAGAGTAAAATTTAAAAATTTTTGAAGAATCTTAGGGATTAGGCGTAAAATAGAACTTAGACTTTTTTTCATCATATCCATACAAACCTTCCTCTCATCATATAAGATTTAGTTCTCCTCCTATGCAATTTCATTATTATTGTGTTTATCTTATTTTTTATTTTTAGAAAAGACAATCGAATTTACGAAACCTTTAGATTGCTTTAATTAGAACTTTTTATTTCCTAATAGATTAACAAGGCACAAAATAGACCAACTCCCATTGCTGTGTGCTAGTCCTACAATAGGACAGTGTAGTCACATTCAGGAGTTTCAATACAAATGAAAGACTTGTACCAGCCATTTTACGTGTTATAATATTTACCGGCATAAGTTAAAATAAACTATTTACTTAATGCGGGTGGGAGAGGGAGCAACGCGAAAGTGTGATTAACATATGAAGGGAGCATTCAAACTTAAGCAGCACAATACAAATTTGAAAAAGGAGGTTCTAGCGGGGTTAACATCGTTTTTTTCCATTGTCTATATTATTGCCGTTAACGCAAATATCCTCCAGGATGCAGGGATACCACTTGAAGCTGGGATTATTGCAACAGTTCTATCATCGCTAATTGGATGTTTATTAGTTGCGTTTATCGCAAACGCCCCACTAATCATCGTGCCTGGAATGGGCATTAATGCCTTATTTACCTATACAATTGTAGGTTCAATGGGCCTGAATTATATGGAAGCATTAGGGGCCGTTGTATTGGCCGGTATCCTCTTCGTTATTGTCGCCTTTTCAAAATTATCGACAATTATTTCAACGGCGATTCCGCATTCTTTAAAGGAATCGATTACCGTTGGAATTGGCCTATTTATAGCCTTTATTGGCTTACAAAAGAGCGGAATTATTGTCGGGAACTCAACCAATTTTGTTGCGCTAGGTAATTTATCGACGCCGCTAGTGCTAGCTTCCATTATCAACCTGATTATCACCCTCTTTTTATTTTTAAAGAAGATTCCGGGGAACTTTTTAATTAGTGTCATTTTAGGTACGGTTGTATCCTATTTCTTTGGACTTGTTCATTTTTCGGCAATAGATACCGGCTTTGTATCTTTCAAAGAATACAAGTATGTATTTTTAAGTGCGGATATCGGAAAAATAGATGCCTTTTCGTTATGGACCGCTGCCTTTTCACTGTTTTTAGTGCTCGTGTTTGAAAATATCGGCCTGCTGCATTCCCAAGTAAACGGAATGCTTCAAGCACCTGAAAAAAACGGGAAATCATTAAAAGCCATTTCTATTTCTACCATTGTTTGCGGACTTTTTGGCACAAGTCCTGCTGTTTCGACAGTTGAAACCGCAGCAGGTATTACAGCAGGCGGAAGAACAGGATTAACCGCTGTTATAACAGGTTTATTATTCCTGTTATCCCTTTTCTTCATGCCCTTTATCAAATTGGTGCCTAACACCGCCATTGCACCAATCTTGATTATTATCGGAGGCTTAATGCTGACCAATGTAGTAAATATTGATTTTAGCGATTTTTCCGAAGCATTTCCTGCCTTTCTCGTTATTATCATGATTCCGTTAACCTACAGCATTGTTGACGGTATTGCATTCGGTTTTATCGCATACCCGCTGGTAAAGCTTTTTACAAACAAACAGAACGAGCTTTCCCTACCGATATTTATTATATCCATCCTCTTTTTAACGAATTTCATGCTTCATTCAGTCTGATTGGCACCAAGAGTGGGAAGAGGGACAGGTTCCTCTTCCCACTAAAAAATAGAAGTCTCTTCAATCATTAGGTGTAAGTAGGTATCCCGACTTTAGAAGCTTCACCAGTATCAAGCATTACGGCATGCCAATTTGCCGATAGCAATACCCCTTGCCCTCTAATCCCCGAATCGCCCGCTTAATCGTAATCTCCGACCAAAACGGCAGCCGCTTCTGCTAATCCATCTGACCAGATTGATCCCTTGCAACAAGTAAGCAGCAGTATTTCCAGTAAGATGTCATAGTCTGTACATATTTTCCATTTACCCGTTTGAACCATTGTAATGAAGGGTACTTTAATCTTTAGTCTTAGATTAGGAGTTGATTGTTATGAGCAAAAAAATTGCTGTTTTAGTAACGGATCATTTTGAGGATTCCGAATATGCTGAGCCGGTTCAGTCCTTTAAGGAAAAGGGCCATAAAATAACCGCAATTGAAATGGAAAAGGGAAAAACAGTGAAGGGGAAGCAGGGAGAAAGTGAAGTGGTCATTGATGAAAGTATTGATGATGTCTCTCCAGAAAACTTTGATGCGCTCTTCATTCCTGGAGGTTTTTCACCAGATATCCTTCGTGCGGACGAGCGTTTTGTGCGTTTTGCTAAAGCATTTATGGATGCTAAAAAGCCCGTATTTGCCATTTGCCATGGACCCCAGCTGCTAATCACTGCTGAGACGCTTGAAGGGCGTGATGTAACAGGCTATAAATCTATTCAAGTCGATTTAAAGAATGCAGGCGGCAATTTGCATGATAAAGAAGTAGTTGTATGCCAGAACCAGCTAGTCACCAGCAGACAGCCGGATGACATACCAGCCTTTGTGAAAGAATGCTTGCGAATATTGGATAGCATATAGGCGGGGGGACTTCCTTCTGCCTTTTTTATATTGGCTCTCTTTTATTATTAAATCGGACTTATTGGAACCCATTCCGAGGGAAAAATCAGGATAAAGGGTTCCAATTGCGCTTATTGGAACCCGTTCCGTCGGAAAAAATCGGGAGAAAGGTATCCTATCGGGCTTATTGGAGCCCGTTCTACCAGAAAAATCAGGGTAAAGGGGTCCTATCGCGCTTATTGGAACCCGTTCCACCTGAAAAATCAGCCTGTCCGTAAAACAATTAAGCGATGAAGTCAGTTAAAACTTGAAAATTTTCCCCAAAGCTTTCATGGATTCAGGGCTGCTGATCCGGAAAAAATGGTCATGAAGTTTCCTCTTTTCCTCTTCCACATCAATGCCCGCTAGTTTAACATCGTTACTTTCCGCCCAATAATCCATGGTCTCAAATGACGTGCTGCTCCAGCCATTCTTTTCACCTAGTTCATTGGTCTTTGCCTTCGTCCCTGAGACAACGACATCCATCGACCCTTGCAATTCTAACAAGGCATGATCGAACGGCTTTTTCTTTTCTTTATCTCTCATTCCCGCTTTCGACCGTAACACTCTTGTATCAATACCTGGTTCCTCTCGAATATGACCGAACAATTCTAAAGCTTCTTTTGAAACCAGCCCATCGGCATATCGTTGTTTCAATGGACGCTGGGAACCTAAAACAGCGCTGACTAATGGAAGCAGCTCACGTGAAATCAAAACAGACTTTTTCTTGATAAACTTTCCGTATGCCGCTACGCCGTCAACCGGGAATTTTGCACGCCACATCCACGGGTCCAGCTCTGAACCGCTATGCCAATGCTCCTTTAATGTAATACTATCTAATGAGGGATAATCAGGTACTAGTTTTGCCAAAGGCAGCAAACCAATTTCCTCAATCACTTCAATGGCTTCTTCATATGTACGAATCTGGTAACTCTTCATTCATCACAGCTCCCCATTTTCTACCTACTTATCTAATTGCTAGCTTAACTAATTTTCTTCACCATTAAACTATGAAAAGTAAAAAACGCTGTTCATCCAACAGCGCCTTTCCTTGTAATTTTGGAATTAATTAAGTTTTTGCCCGCAGTTTGAACAGAAGTTGCCTTCGCCTGTTTTAGTACCGCAATTCGGGCAAAAGTTTGGTCTCTTTTGGGCGCCATCACCCGCCCCTGCCTGTGAAGAAGGCTGGGTGGTTTGCGATGGAGCAGGCTGATTTTGGGATTGTTGATTCATTTGATTCATCATTTTGCCCGCAATATTCATCCCCATCATCATCCCAGCCATATCAGATGCTGCCCCGCCTCCGCTCATTTTTCCAGAGGCCATGCCATCAGTCAATTCGATTTGCTGATATCGATCAACATTGCCAACCATTCCGTGTGAAGCATTTTTAGTAATCATGTCTTGAATCTCTTTTGGATAGCTGAAGCTCATGACCGTAAATCCAGTGATTGTCATGCCGCTTTTTATCATTTGCATATCCAAATCCTCTTGGATCCCTTTAGAAATGTCGAAGGAGTTAGCCTGAAGATTGAACATATCCTTCCCTTCCTTTGAAATCCATTTCATCAGGAGCTGGTCTAGGATCGATGTAATGCGAATTCTAACATCCTCCACCACATATTGATCCTTCACACCGGCAATTTGATCAATTAAAGCAATATAATCATCCACTTTAAAAGTAAATGTTCCATTCGCTCGAATCGGCATGCCTCCCGGAAGTCCCGGCGCTGGCATATTAATCGCGTTTTGAGTGCCCCATTTCACCACAAACTCTTTCGTGTTCACAAACAGCACTTCTACACGCATACCACTATTGAATCCAAATTTGAATCCCTTTAAGGTAGATAAGAAAGGAATGATTTGCGATTCGATATCATACTCGCCATCGTCCCGAAATACTCCTTCGATTTTTCCATTGTTAAAAAAGATCGCATCCTGACCAGGCCGAATGATCAATTTACTCCCCTTTTTTATTTCACGATTACTCCATTTATAGAAAATCATATCATCTCGAAATTCTTGCCATTCTACTACATTTGCAAATTGATTTTTAAAAAAAGACATCGATCATCTGCTCCCTTCCGTTCGCTTGAAAATAGTGATTCGTTAAAACTTACCTCTACTGCCGCTATGTGAGTGACCACCACCGGTAATTCCACCGCCTCCGCCGTTGCTCGAATTATTAGACGGTTTTTTCTGCCTTGTCACAGTTTGCCTTACATAGTTATCATACATGCTAATTACTTTAGATTGATCACTATCCATATAGGTTCGGGCGTCTACCGTCACCCTGCCGCCTGAGCGATAGGCCATAATCGCTACAACTATACCGCCCACTATGAACGAGGCAATTAATTGGAACCACCATTGGAAAAATATATTTTCCTGATTGGTCCCCGAATCGTAGCTATTGTACCCTTCCGAACTTCCACCCGTTCCATAGTCGCTAGATCCATTCGGGCTATCATTTGGCTCATTACCCATATATTCATAGGAAGTATTGATATAATCGGAAAATGCCTGAAAATAATGACCCTCTGATAAATCAGGGGTAATTTTATCGCGAATCTGATCCATGCGTCCATCATCCAAATACTGCTCCGCTTTCTTAAACCCTGCCAAATACACATCCCGTTCTTGCATGTTGATCGCTAGAATCGCTGTATTTCCATGCGGCTGGTCATAGCCGGGGGCATTATCATCATAGAAATCCTCTACATATTGGACGATGTCCTTTCCATCCGTTTCATTTAACGTGATGATGGTAAAAGCGGTCTCCCTTTCTTTGCCCAATTCACTTGCCAAAATTTGAAGTTCTGCTGCCTCTTCATCTGTTAGCAGCTTGGCATAATCATATATATACTGATTGCGATCAAATGTTTCAGCCTTAACCGACAGCCCCAGAGGCAGAAGTAGCATAAGTGTCATCAAAAAGAATAAAAGACTGCGTTTTTGCACAAAACTTCCTCTCACCAAAAACCGCCTCCCATCATATAAGAGACACATTTTAAAGCAAAGAAGGTACCAGCCGCGATGCCGCTAAACCACCCGGCAACCTTTGCAGTGCTGATTGGCGGTTTACCAACTATCTTTCCCGTCTGTCCATTCATGGCAAAGGTATGCTCAGACTTGTTGTAATCATAGCTGACCATCCATACAGGCAGTAAAACATAAAAACTGTTCACATTTCTCGTATCAATCTGTTTATTCTTTACATTTACGGAATGATAGCCTGTTAATGTTGAAGAAATATAGGACTCAATATAACCGCTGATTCTATCTTTCGCCCTTGGAAGCAGTTCTTCGTCTGTATAATTGTATTTCTCAGCAATATAGCCTGCCAAATACGGAGTTTTAAAGTCTTTTAATTGATCATAGGGGTATGGCTCTAATTTATCCATCAATCCATCATTCATTTTTTCCGATGCATCCACAGGGATCTTGATATAATCCAGGTTAATATCGCGGAAGACATCATAATACCTTGTTTCTGTATAAATATATTCACCCTGTGTATAGGTTCTGACCTTTGTACAGGCTGCATTTACTTGCACCTTACTATTTAAATCAAATAACCAAAATGGAACATAGATCCCGGTAATGCTTTTGATCCGATCAGCAGTCATGAAGCCTTTCGGAGTTAGCAGCCCTTTTCTGCACCATTTTTGAAACGCCTTCGTTGCCTCTTCCTTATTAATCGTAAAAGGAATCACCTTTCTTGGTGCAAGATGACCCGATAATCGATCGGCAATGACGACACCAGCCCCGCAATAACTGCAGCTTGTTGCGGCTGTTTCCGCTGTAGTGATAAGAACAGCTCCACAATTCTCACAATGGTACTCATTCGCCTCGTCGGCTTCAAATGAAGACGTCAGCAAGTCTTCCGGGTAATTTTCAATCGTTTCGTGCCTGCCGCAGCTTTGACAAGATAACTCGCCTGATTCCGAATCAAAGCCCATATCACTCCCGCAGCTGGGGCATTTATAATGAAGAATCATGTTTTCCGCACCTCTTTTGTATCGAGCATTTTTATAGAAGGAAGGCGTTTAAAAACTGCAGCTTAAGTAGCTGCAGCTTTGACAGACCCTAACCGTTTTTCTTCATTTTTTCCTTCAAGGCCGCTAGTTCCTTGTCAACATCAACACTCATTTTGTCATCATACTTTGCTGTTAAGTCCCCCATCTCGTCTTTCGGACCTGCATTTAGTTCCGCCATGGCATTGGCGGTGTCCAGTGCACGATTTACCTTCTCTTCCAATCGCTCAAATGCAGATATCGACTGGCCAGAATGTGCTGTCGATGCTCCAAGCTTATTCATTCGTTCCTGGGTCTTAGCCACTGACCATTTTGCTTTCAACATATTTCTGCGCGATTCCAATTCACCTATATCCGCAACAAGTTTATCATGCATTTGTTTCATTTGCAGAGAATTCGCTGAAGCCAATTGATAAGCTGCTTGCAATTCGGAAAGTTTAGCGGCCATTGATGCTTTCTTCTCGAGGAACTTCCTCGCATCTCCTTCATTCCCTGCTTCTAACGCCTTAATGGCATAACGTTCCATTTTCTCGATATCATCCTGGCATTCATCTACTTGTCGTTTTGATCGCTGCTCTTCTGCCATCACTGATGCCGTTTCCGATTTTACCTTCCCTAAATCGCTGTTAAGGTTTCTTAAGTACTGGTCAATCATTTTCTCCGGGTTTTCTGCGTTATCTAATAAAGCATTAATATTGCTCGCCATAATATCTTTAAATCTTGAAATAATACTCATATTGGAACAATCCTCCCTTAATTCTGAAACTGATAAAAACCAAATCATTACATTATACTGTTTTATTTTAGAAAAGTTTCATTTTTGGAGCCGGATTTGTAAAAAATACCTGTTGCCCAGTGTGATAAAGCGTTAGCGCATCAGGTGTTAGGCACCACAGCTATCTACTTCTTCGTTTTCCTAGATTCTGAGCAAGAATGTTGAAGTAGAGCACTTCTACTTCGACGTTTCCCTAGATTCTGAGCAAGAATATTGAAATAGAACTCTTCTACTTCGACGTTTTCCTAGATTCTGAGCAAGAATATTGAAATAGATCTCATCTACTTCGACGTTTCCCTGGATTTTGAGCGTGAATGTTGAAGTAGAGCACTTCTACTTCGATGTTTCCCTGGATTTTGAGCGTGAATGTTGAAGTAGAGCACTTCTACTTCAACGTTTCCCTGGATTTTGAGCTTGAATGTTGAAGTAGAGCACTTCTACTTCAACGTTTCCCTTGAAAAACGAAAAAAATGCCTGTCCCACTTAGTAATAGGAGGATAGGCACACTTTTTATTCATTAAATTATCACTTCTGCTTTGGCTGGCTGGCCCTGATTGAGGATTTCTATTGAAGTTATATTGGGATGTGATAGGTATGTGGAGTATTTAATTTCTTCATGTCTCATGGGATATGGAAGATATTTACGCGAAAAAATACGAAAAGAAACTATTATTATTATTATTGTCATTCCTTTGCCAAGAAGGTCCATTACAACTTCTTTACCTTTCAATGTTAACTTGATGCTAAGAAAGCCCCAATATTTTTTGAATCTTTAAGATATCTTCCTTATTTTTCCAAGTATTTTTTAATAATAGTTCAATGCTGTCTTCTTGGCTTTTTAAGTGCTCTTTATTTTCGCCTAAATCTTTAGCATTTTGAAGTTTCATTTCACTTAATTCAGCCTTATTAAATTCTTGTCCTGTCCTTAAGGCGCTTAACATTCTGCTATGCTCTTTTAAAGTTTCACCGTACTCTTTCAAAATTCCACTGTGCTCTTTCAAAGTACCTTCCAAATTATCTAGCTTACCATTCATTTGCTGAAGTAAGGCCATAATCTCCTTCTCCATGTATATCCCCCCCTTTTCATTGCCTCCATTATAACACTTTAATCATTTTCCGCACAAAGCTTTCAGCAGCTGGGAATAAGTATCCAGACCCCCAATTCGTCCATACTTTGACACACTGGGTGTCAGGCACCCACTTTCGATAATGCTTAAAAAGAAATATAAATTAGCCTTAATGAATATATATACTATACATGTCATTAACCATTTTCACATGAAAGGGGATTCACCTATGGATATTTGCATTTCTTGTGGAAGAGAATTGTCAATCATGGAGAGGAATAGGAGTGAATGTTGGGAGTGCATAGATACGACATCGGAAGCTTATTCTGAAGAAGAAGAATATTAAAATGATAATAAAACGGCCCTTTGATGCAATAATTGGAATTACCAAAAAATCTTCCCAATCAGATAGGAAGATTTTTCGCCTCAATTAAAATAATGATCATAATCCTCATCATCTTTAAATTCGATGGGGCCAACGTCCATTTTGAAGGTCCCATCAGGAAATAACAGGGGTGAAGCCTCTGAATGATCTTTGGAATACCGTTCGACATGGGCGACGTTCATTGCCCCTTGCTGGGTAAAATCAATTTGGGCTATTGCGACCCAGTAAGCATTGTCATTACGCTCAAGAAGTGGAGCGACCACGACATTCCCCATATGATTATCAACGACAGCTTTCGCTCGCATCGAATAAAAGCTGCCAACCCCATTTCCGACAGCACTGTAGGCAGCAAATAAAACATAGGCTAATTCATCGGTTTTATAGATTTCAATTGTTTCCTTACCAAATTGTTGCGCATCCCCATCTAGTTTTATATAGGGGAAATGATTAGAAGCGCCTAAATCACGGTAATATACCTTACCCGTTCGACCATTCTTCATTACGTAAAAGCAGTACAGGTCGAGGTCTTTATTGGTTTCCCACTCTAATGTAGCCGTAATCCTTTGTGACTTTTTAATATTTACGGTTTGTTTTTTCTTTAATTCAATTTTTGCCAAGTTGACAATAGGAATTGTTGGTTCCGGTGAAATAACGGGTTGCTGTGATTTGGGTTGTTTTTCAGGTATATGTATGGATGGAGCAGCTGCTGGCTGTTCTTCCTCCACATCCACACCAAATGAACCGCACAGAGCCGCAAGCCCGCCGAAATAGCCAGCACCGACTGCATTGAATTTCCATTGCCCTGAATGATGGTATAAATCACCGATGACAATCGCCGTTTCCTCTGAGAATGTGTTTGGCAAAGGGAAACGAATGATTTCCGCCCCTGTTTGCGAATCGAGAATTCTCAAACTAATATCAGAAACTTGACGGAAGGATTGATTGGGTGAATAGATGGTAAGCGAAAAGACGACTTTTTGAATTTCAGTAGGAATGTTATTAAAAACAACTTGGAATTGTTGACGACTATTATTTACACCAATTATTTTTGTTACCGAGCCGCATGTGGATGAAGGCTGTCCGTAAAAGACAAAATCGGCATCACTCCTTACCTTTCCATTCCCCGTCAATAAAAACGCTGAAGCATCGAGTTCTATAGTGGCGGCCGTATTCCAACCTAACTCCACATTTACTTTTGTTACATGTGGGTTTGTCTTGGTAACATCGGCTTTTTGTCCTTTAACCAACGAGAGAGACATCTGCAAACCTACTTTCCAATAAAATGAAGTTTTTCTATTACTTCTATTATGATGTAAAGTGTTTCCGCCAGTATGCTTATTTTTAACAAGAAATGACTTCTTTAAAAAGAGCCCTAAATTGCTCCCGATCTTCTGCTGTAAAGGGCTTTGGTCCCTTAGTACGCTTTCCGCCTTTGCGGGCCATTGCACTTAGATAACGTGTTTGTAATAATTGGTCAATGTTTTCATTTGTATAAGTAAACCCCATATGGTGAAGGACTGTACAGCCTTTTGCTAAACCTAGCGAAGCAAGACCATAATCCTGCGTAACAATGATATCCCCTGCCACCGCTAACCTCATAATTCGATAATCCGCCGCATCTGCTCCAGAATCAACATAAATGGTTTCGACTCCTGATGGTTGGTCCGCATTAGAAAAATGCGAAAAACTCGTCACAAGGATAACAGGAAGTTCCGCATATGTTCCTTCGGAGATGATAATATCTTTTACCGGACAAGCATCTGCATCAACATAGACCTTCATCTTTTTCTCTCCTAAATAAGTTCGAATTGTTAGTGATATTATTCGTAATTATAAGGCTTTTGTCAAACGATAGGAATACAAAGCTCCTGATAACTTCCACAAAAAGTAAAGAGCCTTCCCCTCGGGGGTCAGGCCCTTTTCAAAACTATTACCCTATTTCAGCATCGTAGTCCTCAAGAACTCCTTGGTGCGTTCCTCTTTTGGATGATTGAAAAATTCCTCCGGTTTTCCTAACTCGACGATTTTTCCTTCATTCATATAGACAATCCAATCGGCGACTTCTTTGGCAAAACCCATTTCATGCGTGACAACGACCATTGTCATCCCCTCTTCGGCCAGCTCCTTCATTGTCGTTAAAACCTCACCGACGAGTTCGGGATCGAGCGCCGATGTCGGCTCATCGAAAAGCATAATATCTGGCTCCATCGCGAGCGCCCTGGCAATTGCCACCCGTTGTTTTTGCCCTCCTGATAGTTTACTAGGATAAACATTAGCCTTATCCTCCAGGCCAACCTTACTGAGGAGTACTTTTGCTTCAGCGATTGCTTGATCCTTTGGTATTTTTTTTACCATGGTGGGTGCTTCAATGATATTTTCGAGAACGGTTTTGTGCGGGAACAAGTTGAAATGTTGAAACACCATCCCTACTTTTTGCCGGACCTTATTGAGGTTATGCGTGCCAGGTATAATCTCTCTCTCGCCAATGATTATTTTCCCACTATCTTTCTTTTCTAAAAAATTCAAGCAGCGAAGCAAGGTGCTTTTTCCTGACCCGCTTGCCCCTACTAAACAAACCACATCACTATCGTAAACCGTCATGTTTATATTTTTTAAGACATGTAAATCTCCAAAAGACTTATTCAAGTTGTCTATTTTAATCATTTCTTTTGCATCCAAAAATTTTCCCTCCTATCTGTCGCTTACTGCTAAACTCTTTTCAATTCGGCTAACAACAAATGTCATTAGTGCTACAAGCACTAAGTAGTAAACCGCTACGATTAGTAAATAAGTCATTTCATCAAAGTTATTGGAACCGAGCGTTGTGGCAACATTGAATAATTCATTCATTGATATAAATGCCGCTAACGAAGAATCCTTTAATCCGATGATAAACTGGTTACCTAAAGGCGGCAGGGCACGGCGAAAGGCCTGTGGGAGAATAATCCGTCTTAACGTCAGAGCTTTTGTCATACCAAGTGAGCGGCCGGCCTCCATTTGCCCTTTGTCGACAGACTGGATGGTTCCGCGAAATATCTCGGCTATATATGCGCCGTTATGAAGGGCCAGGGCTAGCGAAGCGGCCCAAAAGTCAGGGAGCAAAAAGATGCCGCTTAAACCGAAATACAAGATGAAAATTTGGACAATCAGCGGAGTTCCCCGCACCAGGTATACGTATGTATCAGAAATAAACCCTGCTATTTTGAATTTGGATATTTTTAAAAGGGCAAAGAAGAGTCCGATGACGATTCCGATTAATATTGATACCACCGTCAGCTTTAAGGTTAAGAGCAGGGCATTGAGAAATAGCCCTTTTGTTTCGGCAAGTATATGAAGAAAATGTGCTAAACTTGGCAAAAAATCGACTTCCTTTCTATTTTTATTCAGGCTTTTTGGTAATGTCTTCACCAAAATACTTTTTGCTAATACGGGATAATGTCCCATCTTTTCGAAGTTGTTCAAGCGCTTCGTTTACACGTTTTAATAATTGGGGGTTATCCTGCGGAATAACGACTGCCTGTTCACTGCGTTCAATTAATTGCTGGCCCTTAATTTTAAAACCTTCCTTTGCTGCGCTTTTTCCCGTCACAAAATCTGTGATAACAGCATCATGGCGTCCGGTGCTTAACGCCTTTAAAGCGGTGATGTCGCTATCGTATGTTTTGATATTGTCCGTAAACTTTGCGGCTGTATCGGAATAAGTCGAACCCTTCGCTACAGCAACCTCTTTTCCGGCTAAATCTTTAACCGTCTTAATGTTGCTGTCTGGTCTGGTGAAAATTTGCGGACCTGAATAGTAATAAGGCGTAGTGAACGAAACATGCTTGCTCCGCTGTGGATTGATGGTGTGGCTGGCAACTGCGGCATCCGCACGCCCTGTTTTTATCCCTTCGACAATTCCTTTGAATTTCATCCGTTTCTGAATGGGCTTGAGGCCAAGCTCTTTTGCAATGGCTTCGCCAACCTCCACATCAAAGCCTGTCATTGTGAGATCATCGTTCATATAACTAAATGGCTTAAACTCACCGGATGCCGCAAAAATAAATTGATTCTTATGTATCAGCTCGGTCCCATCCGTTAACTTATCTTTTTCTGCACATGCAGAAAGCAGGCTGACAATCGTGAAAAATAATGGCAGAATGAACTTTTTGTTAACCCTCATGCTGGATATCAATCTCCTTTCTTCAGTAGGCGAAATTAGGTGAAGCAGACAACTTGTGTCATTTGCTCTATTGGTTGGTTACCCTCTTTTTCGCAAGGCTAAACCCCATCCATTGGTATTGATTTTTGAACACGAAAAGAGGAGCCTCTTGGGCTCCTCTTTTCGTGTTTTATGTAGAAATTATTATCTGCTTTTTCGCTGTGAACAAGCTCTGCTCTTGGGTTGTTAGAATACGTAGCACTAAAATAACCACCTCGCTATTAATGACGACGGGGTGGTTTTTCTTTTTGACTATACTCTTTTTTTATACTTAATAACTCGCTTGTATAAGACTTGGTTGTGGGGTTAAAAACTAGATCAAAAGCCTTTATTCTGCTTCTGAAACTAGCGTAAATCGTTCATTTATGTGTTGTGGGTTTTCAATTTCATCTATGACAGCGATGGCGAAATCTGGATAGCTTACATAGCTTTGGCCTTGTGCATTTACCATGATATGATCTTTCCCTTGTTGATAAGCACCCGTTCTTTTGCCTTCAGGATTAAAGAACGCTGATGGGCTGATAAACGTCCATTTAATGTCCGTCGCTTTTTGCAAATCCTCAAGGTTTTTACCTTGATTTGATGCAGTTGGATAAAACTCTTTCGGGAAATCAGGAGTATCCATGACACGAATGGTTTTGGCTTCATCCGCAAACAGACTTCCTGCTCCACCAACAACGATTAATCTTGTTTGAGGTGCGCCTTTCATTGCCTCGATTAATACTCTGCCGGCCTCCACATGAAGATGCTCTTGCCCAGGTGCCGCACCAAATGCATTGACAACAACGTCGAATTCTTTCACGTCATCAGCTTTTAAGTCAAAAACATCTTTTTCCAATACAGCTGCCTGTTGATTTTGAAGTTTAGCAGCGTTTCGAACAATCGCTGTTACCTTATGGTCTCTTTCAAGCGCTTCTTCAAGGATGAAGCTTCCCGCTTTTCCACTTGCTCCAATAATAGCTATTTTCATTTTTATTCTCCTCCATTACTTACTTTGATTTCATTGTAACTAATTTGATTACATGTAATAATATAAGTTACAACCGGGGTATTTGTCAACAGTGAAACAATGTTATTTCAAAAGTTGGTTTTCGAACTACTGGTTCCTATTTATACTAAATCGTTTATACTTTATACTAATGAAGATATTTTATGTAAAGGGGCGAATTCATTGTCCATCAGCAGCCGTTTTTCTGTCGGAATTCATATACTTTCTCTATTGGAGATCAACAAAGGTGGCGTGAGTTCCTCAGATTTTATTGCAAAAAGTGTAAATACCAATCCAGTTGTGATACGGAAAATTATCGGGATGCTTAAAAATGCCGGATTAGTCAACGTCAGACCCGGGATTGCAGGGGCAGAACCAGCAAGGGATCTATCGGAGATTACCTTACTTGATGTTTATAAGGCTGTAAACGTGGTTCAGGAAAAAGCACTTTTTAGCGTACACGAAAGCCCGAATCCAGCTTGTCTTGTAGGAAGAAATATTCAAGATACCATCGGCCCGCTCTTTTCCGAAGCACAGCTTGCCATGGAAAAGTCACTGGGGAATGTAACCGTAGAGGATGTAGTAAAGGATATATTAAAAAGGGAAAGTTGACATAGATAGGAGATAGTTCGAAATTATCATGTGCTAGGCACTGTCCAGAAAAACAGATGGTGCCTGACACTTATTCATTTAGATTAATTTTGCATAGATGCTTAAAAGATGTTGCTGTTCTTCGGTGGTTAATTTTTCAAACAACTGTTTTCGCAGCTCTTTCCCTTCGTCCTGTGCTTTCGTTAAAATTGTGAGCCCTTTATCCCTAATTTCTAAATAAAGAATTCGCTTGTCCTCTTCATCTGTCACTCGAACAGCGAGTTCTTTTTTGATTAATTTTTCGCATAAATGTGTAATCGAGGGAGGAGCTAATCCTAAAGCTTTCGCTATATCTGACGGCCTGCTTTTGCCATGATTCTTCAAATGAGCCAAAACTAATATATGTGAGATGCCTATATTTTCATTGAACGTTTTATTCCACTCGATGATTAATCGATTGTTCACCTTATCCATCATATGGATGAGTTCAAAGATAGATGGATTTTCCACGATACCCCTGCTTTCAAAAAAATTTACTCATTTAACTATATAGGAAAGGCCCCTTTGTTGAAAAGGGACCTTTTTAGAAATCTCAATTATTGAGCGGAATAACCGCCATCAACGACCAATTCAGCTCCAGCGATATAAGAGGATTCATCACTTGCTAAGAAAAGGGCGGCATTGGCAACATCTTCTGGTTTGCCTAGTCGCTGCAGAGGTGTCATTGCAACTAAGTGTTTCAGGATTTCCTTCGATGACTCTAAGTTTTTCGTCATCGGAGTTTCAATCGTTCCAGGGAACAGGGTATTGACGCGGATTCCAAAGCGTCCATATTGTGTTGCAGCTGCTTTGGAAATTGCACGAACTGCCCCTTTAGATGCTGAATAATGGTTAAAGCCCATTCCGATTTGTGCCGTATAAGAAGAGATGTTTACAATCGATCCTTTTTGTTGTTCTTTCATATAAGGAACAACATGCTTCATGCCAAGGAATGGTCCAAACCCATTGATTGTCAGCATTTTTTGCCAATCATCAATATGGATGTCTTGCACAGATTTTTCAGAGGAAATACCGGCATTGTTAACGAGAATATCAATTCGCCCAAAACGCTCTTTGACTTCCTTTAACAGTTGCACCCAATCCTCTTCGGAAGCAACATTTAGTTTCATTCCATAGACATTTTCCTTTTGACTTGCTCTTTCAAGTGCGGCTTCATTAATATCGGCTGCGATGACAATGGCGCCTTCTTTGCTAAAAAGATCTACCATGCTTTCTCCGATTCCAGACGCACCGCCGGTAACAATCGCCACTTTATTCAATAATCTTTCCATTTGAACCCAGCTCCTTTATTTAGCCCTTCTATGATAAAGATTTCCTAATTATTTCTGTTTACACTATGCGAAAAGTATTTAGACGTCTAAATATATAGTAGTAGATAACCTGCTTTCTGTCAAGATTCAGAGAAAGTACCCCTATCCCCCCCTTCCCTTTTATTAGTAATGGTGTGTGAATCTCTCAAAAGTGGTACCTTTCAAAAAGGGACTTGAAGTTTTCGAACCTTGTGTATATTCTATTTAAAAGCAAGGGGGAATGTGACGTGATTAGAAAGCTTGCAGACAAAGACCAACATCAGGTCTTCGCTTTTTTAAGTGAGGAACCATCTATTAATCTATTTATCATAGGGGATTTAGAAGCCTTCGGATACACTTCAGAATTCCAGGAAATTTGGGCAGAGTTTGATGATCTGAATACAATAAAAGCTGTTCTTCTAAGATTTCATCAATCTTTTATTCCTTATGCCAAGGGAGAATTCGATACAGAGGGCTTTGTTTCGATTATGAAACGGTATAACCAACCTATTCTTTTATCAGGAAAGTCCGATATTGTCGAGAAATTCGAAAACTTTGAAGACCTAACACTTGGTAAGAAGCAAGTCACCTATTTTGCAGAATGTCTCACTGATGAATGCCTAATTGCTAATGATGTCGAGTTTAAAAAGGCAACAATCGAGGATGTAGATCAAATTATTGAACTTCGTAAATCAATTGAAGAATTTCATGTCAGAAGTGATGCACGCAAGATATTAGTTCAGGCGATGGAATCCAACACAGCAAGAACTTACTATACCGCCGAAAATGGTGTCATCACGTCCTGTGTTTCAACAACAGCGGAAAATTCCCTGTCGGCTATGATTGTCGGTGTCTGCACTAGGAAGGAATACCGCCGCCAAGGCCTAGCCACATCTATCATGCATAAATTATTTCAAGATGTCCTAGACGAGGGCAAAACACTTTGTCTTTTTTATGATAATCCTGCAGCGGGCCGCATTTATAAGAGACTTGGCTTTAAAGATATAGGAATGTGGACAATGTACCGAGGTTTATAGTACGGTGTCAGGCACCGTAAAGTATCCTTTTTGAGGTGCTTTTCTTAAAATACGTGCCGAAATGACAGTCCTATTGGCATCGTTATTAGTATATAAAAAAGTAAAACTCGCTGTAATAATTGGCGAGTTTCTTTATTAGGAATACAATAACCTTATTTATTTAAAACCTCACTTTCTTGTGATACGTTTTCACCGTAATACATCAAAATGAGGTCCTCTTGAATTTTTGAGATAAAACTTACTACCTTTTAAATAAGAGTAACCAGCAAACGTAAAATAAGCGGAGATTTTCCGGTTAGATGCAGAATGGAGCTTGTTTCGGGGTAAATAAGGGGAGGTTTTCCGATTATGCAAAGCAAAATCTCCGATTTTCGTATTTTTCGAGTCAATAGGCGGAATCTCTCCGTCTATTTAAGCTTTTTTTTATAATAATTACTAAATAGGCGAAATTTTTCCGCCTATTTATCAACACGAGTGCTTAACCTAATCCCCCAACCGATAAGTGCGGACCCTCTTGATCGTAGATGTAGGAATCAGCAGCTTTTTATCGACCAGCAAATAAAGCTCAATAATGTTGGTAGTCAAAACGGTACTGCAAATGACAGAAGTTTTGACCCACTTTTTTAATTGTACAAGGGTCAGGTGCCTTTGTTTAGCTTTGCTTTTATTTCCGGAATACTATGCCCCTGCTTTTTCAATTCTTGTATTTCCTTAATTGTATCAATGGCTTCTACTCTGGGGAAACGACGGGTCAATTTTTCCTCTTCCTGCTCGAAAGGAAGCATCCCTTCTTCTGTATAGAATTTAAGGGTGCTGTAACGACAGCCGGTTAAGCGTACAAGTTCCCCGATTGAGATAAATTGGGATGCTAGTATTTTTTCTATCGACCGTTGCCGGGACATTTTTTTAACCCCCTTGTTATAAGGATAGTGGGTGTTTTCTTAAACGGACACCGTGAACAGGAACGGGATATTGCTTGGCTGACGGCACGGCTTCATACAGGACATTATCAATCTTGATAAGCGGTACTTCTCCCGTACGGATGACCGAATAGTGGTGGCCTTGGCTTTCAAGCCTTGCTATTACATCACGCAAACGATCTTCCTTATTTGCAAAATACTCTTCTGTATCAATAAAAACGGATTGCGACCGTTCAATTAATGGAAAAATAAAGTTAATTCCCGAACCTGTTGGCGTGGACATTACTTCCTTTTTCATATTAAGAAAGTTCTTAACCGCTGTTTCAATAGATTTATGAATTATGACTGGGTAAATCTGCTTTGCCAACGCACTGCTGTCTAGCATTTCAATCATCCGCTCTGCAACTCTTTTTAATTCAATCTTAGAGAATAGATCATAAAGACAGCCGCTTTCGCGTAATAACCAAAGCATCAGAATGGCTTCGTCTGTCATGTTTCCCTCTTCTAAGCTCTCAGCACGGAGACTTTCTGCAATTCTTCTATAGAGATCTGTTTGGCTGCGGTATTCCCTCATCGAAATACCCGCCGTTACATACTCTAAATCACAACCAAGCAGTGCCGGAATTTCCTCTATCGCATTTTCCTCTTTTAAGGAAATGGCAAAACCATGTTCAACCTCTTTCAGCATCTTTCCGGATAATTTCGTAACCTTCCGCAGATACTCTGGAAGCGTCAGACTCATTGTTTCTTTTTTACCCAAAATCACCTTTACAACTGATTCCTGATAGGTCGGAATCGCCGCTGACTGCAAGTCCTCTGTTGTTATAGTAAGGACTTCCCCTGCCTTTGTAAAACCTTTATCCAAGTATTTTTCTAACATCACGGCTGCAGCCATACAGCGTAAGGATACTATTTTAGCGGTCGTTAAATGGAGACTATTCTGGGCGTTAAGTGCAATAATGGAAAAGTTTTGCGCAAAACTAAATTCCTTCACGAAAATCCCTCCTATTTGAATAGTTACTTACTACTTACTACTTACTACTTATGATTTAATTATAAGTCACGTGGGAAATAATGTAAAGTACAAATACACTTAATTTATTTCATTCCTTGTTATAAACCTTAGTACGGTGTCAGGCACCAATAGGGTGCCTAACACCGTTTCTAACACCCACGTATTATTAATGGTGCCTGACACCTTATCCCCTAATAACATGGTAGCAAACAAGTAATATGGCAATGGGTGCGACGTAGCGAATGAGGAAAAACCAAACTCGAAATAGGCTGAGCGACAATCCCCCGCCCAATGATAATTCTTCATATATTACTGACTTTTTAATCTTGAGCGGCACAAAAATCGAGATTAGTAACGCTCCAATCGGCATTAAAACATTACTTACTAAGTAATCGGCAGCATCAAAGATCGACTTTCCAAACAAATGGACATCGCTTAACACTCCATAGGATAAGGCAGATGGAATACCGAAGATAAAGATGGCAATTCCGATGATCCATGACCATTTTGCTCTTTTTTTAACATCCCCCTTAGCGATAACTGACACAATGATCTCCAGCATCGAAAACGCTGACGTCAGGGCTGCAAATAAGAACAAAACTAGAAAGGCGATAAAAAAAACCATACCAAAGGCCATTTGATTAAACACATTTGGCAGGACATTAAATAATAAAACAGGACCGGCATCAGGCTTTAATCCGAATGAAAACACCGCTGGGAAAATCGCAAGACCCGACAAGATAATAATAAATATATTTAGTCCGACAATCGAAAAGGCAGAACGAACCAGGCTTTCTTCCTTCGATAAATAGGAGCTATACGTCACCATTACCGAAACACCGACACTTAAGGCGAAAAAAGATTGACCCAGGGCAAAAAGAATCGTTTCTGCTGTTACTTTATGAAAGTCCGGCTTAAATAAAAAGGTGACACCTTCCATCGCACCTTCTAGTGACAAAGAACGAACGATCAAAACGATAAAAAGAATAAATAAAACCGGCATCATGATTTGACTTGCTTTTTCAATCCCCTTTTGAACCCCTTTTGCCACGACGACGATGGTTAAGAGCATGAAGATCAACTGCACCCCAACGCTGGTCATTGGGTTTGAAATCGTCTCACCAAACAACTGAGCATAACCGGATTGATCCAATCCGTTCAACTGTCCTGAAACAGCCTTCCATATGTAACTAATGATCCAGCCGCCAATCACGCTATAAAATGACAGCAAAATAAAACAGGTGACCATTCCCAAATATCCAATCCAATGCCATTTCGAATGTGGCGCAAGCTCTTTATAAGCCTCAATGGCGTTTTTCTGTGTTTTACGACCTACCACAAATTCAGCTATCAGCAAGGGCAAGCCCAAGAATAACGTAAATAGAATAAAGATAAAAAAGAAGGCCCCTCCCCCGCTAATTCCCGCTATATAGGGAAACTTCCATATCGCTCCAAGTCCAATCGCGGAACCGCCTGCTGCTAAAATAAAACCAATCTTTGATGACCACTGCTCCGTATTCTTCAACTCATTCCCTCTTTCCTAAACATCCTTTTTTAAAAACAAAAAAAGCCGTCCTACGTCTACACGTAGGGACGACTATATCGCGGTACCACCCTAATTGAGAATAGGACTACCAATTCTCCAGCTTTATTGTCGATATCGTGGACAATCCGTCTTTCCCTTCCAACGGTCGAAAAAAATACTCCAGGGACGAAATTCACCTTTTTATAAGATACTAGTTTTCACCGGTCACTAGCTCTTTAAAACAGGGATAAAAAGACTACTTAATAACCTATCATTGTATAGTAATATAATTTTGTAATTCCTAGAATAAACTAAAAGCCAGGGGTTGTACACTTATTTTTTAAAAATAATTAATGAAAAGATTTTACCAAACCTACAGGCATCGCCCATTTTCCTCCATTATTAATGAGATTCCTCTAATTCCACAAGATGGTTTGTAATCTGTTCATGTTCTTTTGCGGCCACTACATTTGAAATGATGTCTTCCTTCAGCAGGATATCAATGGCTTCGTGCTGGGCATACAAGGAATGTCTCAGTAAGATGGTTTGCTGCTTTTCTTTAAGGTCTGGATGTTTTTGAAAAAGCAACTCCATTTCGCCCTGCAAGTTGGCAAGTTCTAGTTTATATTGATCAACGATTTCCTTTGATACTGCATCCGTAATAAACAAGTTCTTTTTCACCTTATTTATTTCTAGGATGGCCGTCTCGAATCGATGGCCGCGGGCGATTAGCTCTTCATACTCCGTATAGCCTGCTTCTTTTTTATTCGCCCCTAAAAAGGCTAACAGCGGTTTAATCGACAGCCCTTGAACGACCAATGAGAACAACACCACACTAAAGGCCAGAATCAAAATCTCCTCACGTCCTGTGAAATCTCTTGGCAGGCTTAGGACAAGAGCAATCGATAATGACCCCTTTAGGCCGCCCCAATTAATAATATGCTTCCATGAGGCAGGAAAGTTTTTGATAAATAATAAGCTTATATACACGGCGACACTTCTGGCAACTAATACAATCACGATGGCTAACACGATCAAACCCCATTTACCTGTTAAATCGATAATGGTTATTTCTAATCCCACCATGAGGAAAACAAGTGAGTTTGCCAATAATGCCGTAACATCCCAAAAGTTATTGATATTCAACTTGGTTGTTGGGCTCATCCCGATTTTTGCTCCATAATTCCCTAAGATCAGCGCCGCAACCACCACAGCAATGACTCCTGATGCATGGACACTTTCCGCCAGTAAAAAGGAACCATAAAAGAGAATCATGCTAAAAATAATTTCCAATGGATAATCATCAAAGTATTTAGTTAAATGGGAAAAGCCATAGCCAAGAGCTCCGCCGATGATGAGTCCCAGTGAAATGACCCTAATAAATTCCCATAGCCCAAGTCCGGCCCCCTCGATTCCAAGGTCAAGATAGGTCAGCAGATAAAAGGCCGATATTTTGAAAAAGACAACGGCTAATCCATCATTGAACAAGCTTTCTCCTTCGATAACAGTGGCCAGCCTTTTGTTGACGCCAACGCTTTTAAAAATCGAAAGCACACTTACCGGATCCGTTGCACTCATTAGGGCCGCAAATACAAAGGCAGCGGGGATTGAAAAGTTTAATAGCCAAATAGCTAAAAAGCCAACGATGAAAAATGATAGCAGTGTTCCGCCAATGGCTAAGGCCAGAATGGGCTTTTTATTTTCTTTAAGATGTGCGAACGGCAGTTTTAAGGCGGCTTCCCCTAATAAGGAAGGCAGAAATAAGGTGATAATGACAAAATTAAAGATTTCTCCTTTTGTTATCCATTGTTTTAACGGCTCCAGCACCGGAATATTGACAAGACCGATGATGGTTCCAACAATGACAAGCGCAATCGGATAAGGCCGTTTAAACTTTTTGGCAATCGCGGTGATTCCTGCTGCAATCATTACTAAAATAAGACCCAGTTCAAATATATAATGTAAATCTAACTCATGCACCGGTTGAAGTTCCTCCTTATTTTTTCCTAAACATAGTTTCTCCAAATCATTTTTAGAAATTAGCAGAACCGCAGATATCAAGTAAAAAAGATGCCTCATCAATGCAATCATTGATTGTAGGCATCTTTTTTAAGGCTGTTTTCGTAAAGAAATATTGTTATTAACTACGTTTACCCCAAAAACAGCAACTAATATGGTGTAAAATTACACATATTAGCAAGTTGATCTGATTTATCGGCGGATTTTATAGGTTTATCGGCGAATCCAGCCACTTTATCGGCGAATTTTTAATTTTATCGGCGAATCCAAATTAGCAATAAACTTTTAGAAAAGAGCCTTTTTTAAAGAGGCAATTCTTCTAAATCACAGGAAAATACTGTTCATATCTCGGATTATAATAATACGGCGGCCTCGGTCCAATTTTAGGCATTTTAAAAGAATAGGGATTAGCATTGTATACTAGCTCAACCTTTTCATCCGAATGATCTACTACCAATAGCAAAATTTCTCGACTGAATGGATAGTATTGCAAAGTGGAAAACCTCCTTGGAACATTTCCTTCTATCCTTTCACTTTATTCCACTTCCAGCCTCAACGAGCCCGTACCCACGATACTTTTTGCATCTTTGGCAAGCACCCTGAAAGCCCAGATAACATACTGTAACAGCAAAATGGTTTTTCTAGGAGGATTTTTATGACACATGATCATCAAAAAAAACCACCGAATCAAGATTATCCGATGTATCCCCATTATGGAAAAATAACCCGTTACGAAGACATTCCAATTACAGTCCCTGAACAACGTCAGCTTCGCCAGCCCGGTGTTGAAAAATTGATGGTTCCAAAGCCAATCATTGAAAATCCGAATTATAAGGGAAGCGGCAAACTTGTAGGAAAAGTTGCCCTAATCACTGGAGGTGACAGTGGGATGGGGGCAGCAGCTGCGATTGCTTTTGCTAAAGAAGGCGCGGATGTGGCAATCGCTTATTTGGATGAACACGAGGATGCGAACCGAACCAAGACTAGAATTGAAGAACTCGGACAGCGGTGTTTATTATTACCTGGTGACCTAAGGGAAAAGCAGCAGTGTATCGATATCGTGGAAAAAACAATCCAAACACTCGGGCATCTCAATGTACTTTGTAACCATGTCGGGATTCAGTTTCAGCAATTAAGCTTGCTTGATATTACCGATGAACAGTTCGATGATACCTTCAAAGTCAACATCTACTCCCATTTCTATACCACCCGTGCGGCCCTTCCCTACTTAAAAGCAGGAAGTTCCATTATTAATACTGCATCCGTTGTGGCCTATTATGGAAACGATCAATTGATGGATTACTCGGCAACAAAAGGGGCGAATGTTGGGTTTACCCGCGCATTGGCACATAATCTTGTTGACAAGGGCATCAGGGTAAATGCCATTGCACCTGGGCGTATCTGGACTCCTTTAATCCCGGCAAGCTTCTCAGCTGATCAAGTAGCACTGGCAGACAATCCAATGAAACGGCAAGGCCAGCCCTTTGAAGTCGCTCCAACTTTTGTTTATCTAGCCTCCGATGATTCCCGTTTCGTGACCGGACAAACACTTCATGTAAACGGCGGGCAAGTCATGTCATCCTAAAAGCCAGATCCCATTTCAGTACGTTAAATTCTATTTTAGATGTAATGTAATAAAGGTGTCAGCATTAATAATGGTGTCAGGCACCAATTTGTGGCTAGACACAATGATAAACTAGAGCCAGCCCCCTAAAAACCAATAGTTATGCCGGAGGCTGGCTCATATCATGGTGCACATCGTGGTGCACATCGTGGTGCCTGGCACCACCCGAATTTTGTCGAATAGATTATGTAACATATAAGATTCAATTGTTTAATGAGAAAATTTCTTAGCGTTTGATTTCCGAATCGCGTGGATGATAAACGTAATAAGAAAAGCAAGGATCATGAATCCGATAAATATTTCATTTGGAATATGGATATCGACGAGGGTTAGCCCCATTTTAATTGAAATAAAGGTAATCAATACGTAAGCAGTCGTTTCGAGTTCAGGGACCCTGTTCATTAAACTAATAAAAAAGGTTGCCACTCCCCGCATTAACAGGATTCCAATCATCCCACCGAGTAATAACACCCAGACTTCCTCGGAAACAGCTAGTGCGGTAAGAATACTATCTACAGAAAAGGCCAAATCCATCAGTTCAACGCTTATAACTGTTGCCCAGAATACGCCAAACGTTTTCGTTAACCAGCCCCTTGGCTCAGCTGCCGTATCCTCTTCTCCTTCTGCTTGACCTTTTAGTTTGTCTTTAAAGAACTTAAACGACAACCACAGCAAATAAAGTGCCCCAATTAACTTAATAAACCATAGTTTAATCAGAAACGTTCCGAGTCCAATGAATATAAACCGAAATAAATAAGCCCCCCATAATCCATATATTAGTGCCTTCTTTTGCTGCTTTTTTGCTAACGGTTTGACAAATGCAGATAAAACCAAGGCGTTATCTGCAGATAAGATACATTCCAGTACCGCTAAAGATAAAATTAATCCCCATGATTTTGGTGAAGTCAACACATCTGCCCACATATGCCAATCTAACATGGAAGCAAAGGTTGATAAGATTTCGTCTAACATGTCCATTTCTCCTTTATTATTCAGACACTCGTTTCTAAGCTTTGCTAAATATTACCCAATCTATACTAAACACTATAGTACTTTTTTCTGGAATTTCCAATTTGAACAGTATCAGTTACTGCTCATAATAAATACATATATTTCTATTAGGAGAACATTTTGATATAATAATAGTAATCCCTCTTCACTTCAGTATAAGTTTCCGTAGAATAAAGGGGCATTTTCTATTTTTATCAAAACTAAAAGGAGGCACCTCTATGTTTCAAATCAAGGAAAAAGAGAAAATATTCGTTTACACCGGTCCTGATGGATCTGGAAGAAAGACCATTTCTAAAATGGTTGCTACTGCATTTGATATGGAAACCGTTCTCTCTTACACTACTCGTTCCCCCCGACACTATGAAAAAGATGGTGAGGACTACCACTTTGTTACGGAAGAATCCTTCAAACACATGCAAGAAAAGCAGGAATTTCTTGAAAGTGTCGAAATCGATGGAATCCATTATGGAATCCGTGAACAAGATATCATTGAAGCCTTTCAAAACCATGATCTCGTCTATTTGACTTTAAATCCCGAAGGTACTGAAAAGTTGAAAAAGATGTATGGTAATGGAGTCACCCGCATTTTTATTTATGCCAATCGTGATACGGTTATCAAAAGACACCAGGAGCGTCAAGATAGTGAGGCAGTAATAGAGCGGCATATGAGCCATTATGACGAGATTATGGGCTATAAAGATAGCTGTGAACACGTCTTTGAAAATAATGATTCGCCACAAACGGCTTATCAAATTAGTGAATTAATTGAATCCTTTTTGGACAGAAACCTCACAGTAACAGATTATTAAGGTGCAAGAAGCCGCCCGTATTAAGGTGCCAGGCACCGCCCGAATTTTGTCGAATCGGTAGTTTTCAATGGAAAAAGGTGCTGGACCCTCTATGCGTAAAACAATTACGTACGGGGGCTGGCACCTTTTTTTAAAGAAAAATATTAATATACCTTATCACCATTAAAGATGGAGTTCTTAACAACAACATAATCTACATTACGGATGTTTTCTAACTTGTTTCCTCCTGCATAAGAAATAGCGGATTGAAGATCTTGTTCCATTTCAATCAGAGTATCTATTAAAGCACCTCTGTACTCTACAAACATTTTTTTGCCTTCTACATTTTTCTTTTCACCTTTTTGAAATTCCGAAGCGGAACCAAAGTATTCTTTATACAGCTTTCCATCTTTCTCAACTGTTTCACCTGGAGATTCTTCATGACCAGCAAATAAGGAGCCAATCATGACCATCGAGGCCCCAAACCTGACGGACTTTGCAATATCACCATGTGTCCGAATTCCACCGTCCGCAATAACAGGCTTACTTGCAGCCTTTGCGCACCATCTTAGTGCTGCTAACTGCCAGCCGCCCGTTCCAAATCCAGTCTTAATCTTCGTAATACATACCTTTCCTGGTCCAATACCAACTTTTGTCGCATCTGCACCGGCATGTTCTAATTCTCGGACTGCTTCTGGAGTTCCAACATTTCCTGCAATGACAAAACTATTAGGTAAGTGCTTCTTAATATGCTGAATCATCTCGATTACTGCATTGGAATGACCATGTGCAATATCAATCGTTATATATTCCGGTGTAAGCTGTTCATCTGCTAATTGCTGGATGAACTGATATTCTTCCCCTTTGACACCCACACTGATAGAGGCAATCAATCCACGTGATTTCATATTTTTAATAAAAGCAAGCCGTTTCTCGGGTTCGAAACGATGCATTACATAGAAGTAACCATTTTCAGCTAAGTATACGGAAGTTTTTTCATCAATAATCGTTTGCATATTTGCAGGCACCACAGGCAACTTAAATGTATGTTTGCCTAAGGTTACCGATGTATCACACTCAGATCGGCTATTCACAATACATTTCGCAGGAATCAATTGAATATCTTCATAATCAAACACATTTTCCATGAGTAACACCCCTAAACACGAATAATAAATTTCAATTCACTATAAAATGTTCGTACATTAGTTAATTTACCTTATTTTTATCAGTATGTCAAAGTATTAAATTTCTATGTATTGAATTTTAGGACCTCAGGAATGGAAGTTTGAACAAATAAAGTGATATAGTAAAATTAATAACAATTGGTAATCTATCAATTACTTATCGGTAGCAAACAATTGGGTTTGAGCTAAACTCAAAGACAAATGAAAAAAGATGGATATGGGGTGCAATGATGAAACAAGAAATTGCTTTTATTAAAAGAGAAGAATTAAAGGAAAAACCTGATACCGCTTCACTTGGTTTCGGCAAGTATTATAGCGATTACATGTTTGTGATGGATTATCATAGCCAAAATGGCTGGTATGATCCAAGAATCACTCCTTACGAGCCGTTAACACTTGATCCGGCCGCGATGGTTTTTCATTATGGACAAGCTATTTTTGAGGGAATGAAGGCCTATAAGGCAGCCGATGAATCAATCCAACTCTTCCGTCCAGAAAAAAACATGAAGCGATTGAATGATTCATGCGACAGGCTGTGCATTCCGCAAATTGATGAGGATTTCCTATTAAGAGCGATTAAGCAATTAATTTTAACGGAAAAGGATTGGGTTCCTGATGGGGAAGGGACATCGCTTTACATTCGCCCGTTTATTTTCTCGACAGAAACCTATCTGGGTGTCCGTCCTGCCAACCAATACAAGCTGCTTGTCATCCTTTCGCCGTCAGGAGCCTATTATGGCGACCAATTAAGTCCTGTGAAAATTTATGTAGAAGAGCAGTATGTCCGGGCTGTCATTGGCGGGGTGGGCCATGTGAAGACCGCAGGTAATTATGCGGCGAGCATGAAGGCACAAGAAAAGGCCGATGCGAATGGTTATGCACAAATTCTTTGGCTCGATGCGAAAGAGAATAAATACGTTGAAGAAGTTGGCAGTATGAATATTTTCTTCAAGATCAATGGCGAAGTAGTCACGCCAAAATTAAATGGTAGCATTTTACCCGGCGTCACCCGCGATTCTGTTATTCAATTATTAAGGCATTGGAACATACCAGTCCGTGAGGAAAAAATTTCTATTGAAGAGGTTTATGCTGCACATGAGCGCGGCGAACTGGAAGAAGTCTTCGGGGCGGGAACTGCCGCCGTTATATCACCCGTTGGAGAATTAAATTGGAACGATGATACAATCGTCATCAATGATCATAAAATCGGCCAATTATCGCAGGACATTTATGATGAAATTACCGGAATTCAACTCGGGAAAAAAGAAGACCCCTTTAACTGGACAGTTAACGTGGCTGCAGTTGAGGTCTAAAAATTAAATCGATATGGCAAAGGGCGAACAGTCCAGTCACTGTTCGCCCTACCGGTGCCTACCGGTGCCTGTCACCACCCGAATTTTGTCGAATTGGATTT
>NZ_BCVI01000069.1 GCF_001591665.1 Neobacillus soli NBRC 102451
TTTTGTGTTGTCATTTTTCTATTCTTGAAGAACTTATTTTCATGGTAGTTCAACAAGGAATCGGCACTCCTGTCACTCGTTCATTTCTTACTGTCGTATAAATAAGCCATTTTCTTCAACAATCTCCTTACACTTTTTAAAACCTATTGACGTCTTAGAATAAACAGGAAAAGACAATTCATAATTCCCAATTATCACTGTATCGAGAGAAGGAAAGAAAAAATTTATAAAATACAGCTCATCCACGGAAAGTTTCGTTAAAAAGATAAGGGCTTCCACATCACCTATTTTGTAAATTCCCTTGCTGTTGGAAAACAACTTGCGAAAAAAATTTGCCTCTTCTCGATTTAAACAGCTTAATATATACCTGAACTCTTCTTTTCCAACCCCTTTTTTATAAATATGTACATACACCTCATTATCTTCCATATGAAAAAGTTGAGTAAATGTACTAACAAATTTTGAACCGTACTTTAAATTATGACTTCTTCCCAATAGCTCACTTGCCTCTTCTTCAGTAAGAACACGATTAAATACATCCATAATACCAATAAAAGGATACCCCTTTCTTGGTTCTTCCAGAAGATGAGTATTAAATTTTTTAAACTTTGAATGTAGCATATTAATCTCTTCGTTTGTTGCCAATGTTAACTTCATAATTTTACCCCGTTGTTAATTTTGTTCTAACAATATTTTAGCATCTTCTTCCACTAACCTGCCCCGTTAGTACAATAACTTCAACAAAAATAAGCGATAATCCTTCTTGGACTATCGCTACCCGTTAGTTTAAGTGTAACGGTTCACAATCTTTTTTATAGAGTGTATTCTTTTATTTTCTTTAGCTAAAAATGAATATCAGACACTTTATGGTAGCGTCTGATATTCAGATTATATTGCACCTATCAATTATCGTTATTATCTCAAGGTTTTCAATGCAACGCTCAAGCGTTAACCTGTTCAAGCAAGTATTAAATTGACATTAGTAAGATGTAATAGAGATGGTTTATACGTAGTTTCAAAATCTGTAAATAAAAATAATGTTGGGTGAGTCTTCACATCTGCAATGAATAATTCTCCACAAAACCCTTTTAAATGTTCAGCTGCACGAGCTCGACCAGTTCCCCCATAGCTTACGATACCTACGGCTTTGTTATTCCAAGCTTCACGAGTAGCAATATTCAAGTGTACTTTTTTAATACTCCAGTAATATCTTGATTGTATTCCTGAACAATAAATACGAACCCATACAAGCTGCCAAAAGCCCCCATTCCTATTCTAAACAATTTTTTAAAGCCAGTTCTAGCAGAATATCAATCAATCAATAGATAAACCAACCGCTCTTGTTTCCTACCATCTTTTTATAAAAGTTGAAGTTATTCAAACCTAAAATATTCATCTAATTTTAGATTACCAGTTTAAATTTTTACTTTTCACTTGTGGTACGGTTGGGTTTTGAGCAAGAATTCCACCATCTGCATTAATAACTTGTCCAGTAATGAAATCAGATTCCTCACTTGCTAAGAATAAAGCTAAGTTAGCGATATCACGGGGATTACCAATTCGATTTACTAATTTTGTTTCTTGGTATACTTCAATAAGTTGTTTTAAGCCTTCCGGTGCATTTTCTATAATGAAATCGTTTAAAACCATACCAGGTGCAATTGCGTTACAACGAATACCTTGTTTACCAAATTGCACTGCTGTTGATTTCGTTAAGCCAATTACACCAGCTTTGGCTGCCGCATATGCTGATTTTGTTAGTTCACCAACTTGTCCACCCATAGACGCTGTATTAATGATTGATCCGCCGCCATTTTCTAACATAACTGGAATGGCATATTTTGTCCCCAGCATAACGGATCTTAAATTGTACCGCATTGTTTCATCCCATTCAAAAACATCTAAATCTTTAACATTTAAGTCATTTTTAAAGTCGAGGCGTGCTGCGTTATTATGCAAAATATCTAAACGACCGTAGGTATCGACAGCAGCCTGAATCATTTCTTTGATTTTCTCTTCTTCCCCGATATCAACAAATTGAGCTATTGCTTCTCCATTTTTATCTTTAATTTCCTTTACTACACGCTCTAAAGCTTCCATATTAATATCTGCTGCCACTACTTTTGCACCCTCAGACGCAAATAGTTTTGCAGTCGCTTCTCCCATACCTGAAGCTGCACCTGTGATGATAGCAACTTTGTTTTCTAATCTACCCATAAAAAAGCCTCCCCAATTGCATAATTTTAAAATATATGTTACAAATCAATTATATGAACTATTTTACACTTTGTAAAGAAAATGAATTTGGAGGTTATTCAAATGAGATTGGATGGTAAAGTAGCAATAATTACAGGAGCTGCAAATGGTATGGGAGCAGCTGAAGCTAAATTTTTCGCAAAAGAAGGAGCGAAGATTGTAGCAACAGATTTAAACGAAGAAAAATTAAACGAAGTAGTTTCCGAAATTAAAGCAGCAGGTGGAGAAGCCGTTGCGATTAAACAAAACGTAACATCTGAGGAGGAATGGAAAAATGTTGTTGCAAAAACAGTAGAATTGTATGGTAAAGTAGATGTTTTAGTTAATAACGCTGGTGTTGCAATAAACAAAACAATTGCAAACATGGAAATGGATGAATGGAATTTCGTTATGGACATTAATCTAAATGGCTGTGTTCTTGGAATGAAATACTGTATTCCTGAAATGCAAAAAGCTGGTGGAGGTTCAGTTATTAACATTTCTTCAATTGGTGGTATCGTTGGAATGGCAGGTACAAGCCCATATACTGCTGCTAAAGGTGCCTTACGCTCTTTATCAAAATCAGCAGCAGTTGAATATGCTAAAGATAAAATCCGAGTAAACTCTGTACACCCTGGAATTATTGTAACACCAATGACGGCTCCTACAATGGAAGCAGCAATGCCCTATTATGAAGCCCATACTCAATTACCTTACATGGGAGAACCAGAAGATGTTGCTTATGGTGTACTATTCTTAGCAAGTGATGAATCAAAATTCGTGACTGGAGCTGAATTAGTAATTGACGGTGGTTGGATTGCACTTTAAAAATTTAGTATAGCAACTTTAGATATTCTAAAGTTGCTATTTTTATTTTCATTGAAATCATGCTAGTATTAATATAACAATTAAAGGTGTGATATATATGGAAATAAAGGATCCTCGTCAAATTCTCTCTATAAAAAAATTACAAAAAGCATATTTATCTCTTCTATTACAGGAAAACGAAAATATGTCCATTCAACGGCTTTGCCAAGAAGCACAGGTAACTCGACCAACATTCTATAATTTATATAAAGATTTAATGGATTTACGCATTCATTTATATAATAGTATTCTGGAAGAATTAAGAAAGTCATTGACTATAACCAATCCAAAAAAACTAGAAGATATTGAACCGGAAGAATTACCAGAAAATATGATATTTCTATTCGAACATATTTTACAAAACCATTTGGCATATGAAGTCCTTTTCATTTATAAACCAGACGCTCTTTTTATGGAGGAAGTTAAATTAATTATTTGTCAATATATTGAGGATGGAATATGTGCTTCCCAAAGCACAGAAAAAGATTATCGAATGGAAATTCCATTTATTATCTCTTACACAACAGGTGCCTATTTAGAAAGCATTTTTTGGTGGATCAAAAATAATTATAAGTATACACCTGAAATAATGGCAGCTAAGTTACTTGAAATTTCACTATATGGTCCTTATAAAAATGTGATCAATTGGAAAAAACAAGGAAATTAAAATTAGGCACCCAATCGATTTAATACTCCCCTTAAATACCATTTAAGGGGAGTATATATTTATTTATTTATTTTCTACAGGCTGTTTACGATGGAGCACATGTTTTACTGCACCGATATACTCAGCAAGTGCCCGTTGACTGATGTTCGCTTGTGGTACAACTCCTTCAAATCCGTGATAAGCTCCTGGATATAAATGAAATTCAACATCTACACCTGCTTGACAAAGTTTTTGGATATAATTTAGAGTCTCATCACGAAATGGATCCAATTGTCCAACACATGTGTACGTAAATGGAAGGCCAGATAAATCTGTAGCTCGAGCAGGTGCCGCATACAGAGGGATATTTTCTGTTCCATTTGCACCATTTAAATACATCGTCCAAGCTCTTTGGTTCAAATCATGATTCCAAACCATGTTACCTTTAATTTCAAGACTTGATGGTGTGTTATTCCGATCGTCGATCATTGGGTACAACGGCATTTGGAAACAAATCTCTGGACCTTTCCGATCTCTTGCAAGTAATGATAAGGCAGCTGTTAACCCTCCCCCGGCACTAGAACCTGCCACTCCAATTCGGGAAGGATCTACACCTAAACTAGCAGCATTTCCGGAGAACCATTGTAGTGCTGAATAACAATCCTCCAACCCTGCTGGATATGGATTTTCTGGTGCTAGTCTATAATCGACTGAGATCACTAAACAATTTCCTTCTGTAACAAATCTCTGGCATAATAGATCATCCCCTTCAGGGATTCCGAATACATAACCACCTCCATGTATCCATAATAATCCCGGCAAGAGTTTATTTTTTTGCCTTGGTTCATAAATTCGTACACGAATGGAAGGGTTATCTGTTGGCCCTTGTATCATCCGATTAGATATAGAAACCGAATCGTTAACCGGTTTTTCAATAGATTGAGAGAGTTGAATCATACCTTGTCTTGTTTCTTCAAGATAATCTAAATCTAGTGGTGGGAAAACTTCAAGAACTTCCCTTAATTCAGGATCAATTCTGTTTTTCATAAAAAATTCACCTCTGATAGTATTTTTTAATCAAAATTAATGTATGCGTTTACATTTGTAGGCACCATTTATGTTTTGCTGGTTATGCTGTTAAACCTCCATCTACAGTTACGACAGAACCATTCATATAACTAGCCTCATCAGATACGAGAAAACAAACAACATTGGCTATTTCTTCGGGAGATGCTGGTCTTCTTAGTGGCCCGTTCTGTACTGGATCGGACATATCCATATCCCTTGTCATATTTGTCATTACCCCTCCTGGACAAATCGCATTAATCCTAATTCCCCTTGGTCCGTATTCCGCAGCTGCCGTTTTTGTAAGACCCACTACACCATGTTTACTTGCAGAGTAGCCTCCTAAAAATGGTGTGCTTTGAACTCCCGCTGTAGAAGCTGTGTTTATAATAACCCCTGATTTCTGTTCTTCCATGACCTTGATTACATATTTAAGCCCAAGGAAGGCTCCTTTCAGATTTACTGCAATAATCCGATCAAACGTCTCCTCACTATACTCAGCTAAAGGGGATAGAGTCCCCATAACTCCAGCATTATTAAAAAATACATCTATTCTTCCATATCTTTCTTTTATATTCGTAACAAAATTCTGTACATCCGTACTACTAGATACATCCGCTTGGATAAAAACCCCATTCCCCTCTTGTTCTTTAACAAGTCGAAGGGTTTCTTCTCCACCTGCCTTATCATAATCAACTAATGCAACCAACATACCCTGTTTCGAAAGCTTTAAACTGGCTGCCCTGCCAATACCACTTCCTGCTCCAGTAATGATTGCTACACGATTTGCTAAGCTCATTTCTCCACTCCATTCTCTCAATCATCCAAAAAGATTTGGAACCTTTGTTCGTTTAGAAATATTTGTAGTAAACTTTTATTGCAGGGTCATTCTACTCGAGAGAACAAAACCATCGTATCCCGAAGCTGCAACTTCATTACATTTTTGTTTGTAATAGATAAACCCGCCTAGATAGATTAGAAAACTTCGTGGTTTTCCTTTAATATTCGCACCCGTGTACCAGGAATCCGTTTTTACATAAAGAGTCATTTCTGCTACTTCCCGACAATGCCTGCTCCATTCTTCTTCTGCTTCTCTCGTAGGCTCCAAAATATCAAGGTTGTTTTTAGTGAGATACTCGATACAATCCGCAATCCAATCAACATGCTGCTCAATGGCTGTAGGCATATTCACTAATACGGATGGACTTTCCGGACCAGTAATCATAAAAAAGTTTGGAAATCCAGCTGTACCGAGTCCTAAATAGGTTCTAACCGCTGCTCCATTTTCCCATTTCTCTTTAAGAGTAACCCCGTCTCTGCCTCGAATATCGATATTAAATAATGGACCCGTCATCCCGTCATACCCTGTTGCGAAAACAAGGATGTCCAGTTCATATTCCTCTTCCATTGTTCGAAGTCCGTTTGGAGTGATTTCTACAATTGGATCATTTTTGACATTCACTAAAGTAACATTTTCACGATTAAAAGTTTCGTAATACCCTGTGTCTAAAATTGGACGTTTTGTGCCAAAAAAGTAGTCTGGTAGTAACTTTTTTGCTGTTTCAGGGTTTTTGACTATTTCTTTAATTTTTATTCGTATAAAATCAGCAGCCGTTTTATTTGCCTCTTCATTGGTAAATAAGTCATTATACGTAGATGTAAAGGCAAATCCTCCTTCTTGCCATGCCTTTTCATAAACCTTCATTCGTTCTTCAGAGGATTCTTCAAAGACAGACACATTACGAATTTGAAGCCCATTTCCCGAAGGTGATTCGTGCATAATTCTCTTAATCTCTTCATAGTTATCTTTCGTTTGTTGTATAAACGATGGCTCATAAAGGTAGTTTCTAGCTGGGATTGTATACTGTGGGGTCCGTTGAAATACAGTCAGATGTCCTGCTTCCTTTGCAATTTCAGGGATGGCCTGGACACCGCTCGAACCATTGCCAATTACCCCTACACGCTTGCCTCTGAAATCTACTTTTTCATGTGGCCATTTTCCAGTATGGTACCAATCCCCTTTAAAGCTTTCTAAACCTTTGAAATTAGGAATATTGGCTGCAGAAAGACATCCTACTCCTGAAATAAAAAATTTTGCTGTCACACTTGTCCCATCATTCCTTTGAATATTCCATCTACAGCTTACCTCATCATAATAGGCAGTCGTTATTCGGGTCTCAAACTGAATGTCTTTACGAAGATTAAATTTATAAGCAACATAATTAAGATAACTTAGTATTTCTTTCTGTTCAGGATATTTAGATGTCCAATTCCATTCCTGATAAAGCTCCTTCGAAAATGTATAGTTATAATAAATGCTTTCTATGTCACATTTTGCTCCAGGGTATCGATTCCAGTACCAGACTCCACCCACACCATCACCAGCTTCTATCACGCGAGTGGAAAAGCCCGCCTCTCTTAAGCGGTATAACATGTATAATCCAGAAAAACCCGCACCTATGACAACTGCATCAAAGTCGTTAACATGATTATCTACCATTTTTTCCTCCTTTTTTAATGATTTACTCATCTTAAACAGCTCAACCTACCGCACTCAAAAATAAACATATTTCAAGGTGGTACGTTAATCATAATTTAATTTACAAATTCTGAAAATTCCCTATTTTTAGAATCAAAGTACCCTAAATAATGAGTGATTATCATTTTGTTTTTTATACCTTTATACCTTTTTATATATTTATAAAAGTTAGAATATTTTGTAAAATTCGTGTATAATTAGCTTAAAAAGGGGATGTACTATGGTCTCAAACGATATCATCCAACAAGCACTACAAAGACTAGAGTTACTATTAAGTCACGAGGAAAAGCTTTATAAAATGTTGGAAATCTATATAGAACTTTTCCCTGCAAAAGATTCATACTTAATACGATATTCTCCTCTTGGCTATCTGGGTGAAGGGGTCTTTTATCTTTCTGAAACTGAGGGTGTACATATAGGTGAAATTCGTGAAGATATCCGTTCTTTTCCTATAATCTTTTCTGCAATAAGTGAAAAGAGGGCAAAATACTGTACGGGACTTGAATACCTAAAACAAGTAAGCATTAAATATTCGATATCCTCTCAATTTAACTCTTTGCTAGTCATTCCCATTTGCTACGATTCATTCGTGTTCGGTTATATTTGTAGTTCTGAGTTTGAGGAAAACACAACCATTGACGATAACATTTTATCATCCTTTACCTATTTTGGAAAACTAGTTGGAAAATTGATCATTAGTACACAAGAACACAATGTAGCAAGACTTTTAAGTAAAAGAGAATTAGAAGTAATGCGAAGAATCTCTCTAGGAGAAAGTACCAAAGAAATGGCAAGTACTATGAAAATTAGCGAATTAACAATTAATCAGTATGTAAAAACTGCGATCAAAAAACTGGGAGCACAAAATCGTTCCCATGCGATCGGAGAATTATTCAGAAGAGGATATATTTTATAGTTTTTGTATTAGTTTATTCTTATTTCCAAATAGTTAATTCAATAACGATATTGCTATGATTAAGATAGAAGCAGTAATTGATAAAGAGGGAACAATTTAGATACTTAGTAAATTTATTACTTCAAAAAAGAGATTACCAATAAAACGGCAATTGGGTTAACAGAATGCTGGGTAGCCAAGCATTTTTTTTCATTAGATTCTTCTTTTATACTAATCATTTAATCCTTTTTTCTTGAGAATTTGCAGCATATATTTATCACCCTGTCCTCTCGAGTTTTGTATAGTTTGGCTCCAGAACAGTAAAGAATGTAAGCTCTTTTCCGTCCCGGAGTTTACACTATGATATTTAAGAATCGCATTAAGACTTTCACTAAACTCCCTATCGTATTATAAGGTTAACCAGAATGCTAAATATTTCCGGTTAACCTTATTTATTTTGGTCTTATTATATCAGTAGCCAGGGTAGAACGTAACTGCCCGTGGAGCTTCGACCCCGTCAGCTAAACAGTTCGCCCCCTACTTGTAGAAACATGTTTGAGGCTGGTTGGGACTTAGATCTCGTATAACAAGCGAAGCTGTGACACTGTATGGAGGAATTAAGGGTACTGGCAAAATCGCTTTCCTACTTCCCTCTAACTGTATTTCATACTTACCATTGCCTATAAACTCATCAGCTTCAAAATCAAAAGATTCTCCATTAACAACATCAATAATTAAACCTTCTATATCTGGTTCAACGACTCCACCCTCATAAAGCCCCTTCTTTTTATCCACTCTATTATGAAAATATTCAAGTTTTAAAGTTACTTCTTTTTGAACTTTTTTCATTGTCCATCTCATCACCTTTTTACCACTATTTTAACATTTTCTTGTTCAACTATCCTGCACCGTTACTTCAATAAGAAAAAGCATTACCGTTCTTCCAGTAATGCACCCGATAGTTTAAGTACAACATTTCACAATCTTGCTTTCTTGGATAAAAACTTTTAATGAAAGTTTTATTTTATTTTGTGTAAATATTCTGATTATGTAAAAAAGCTTACTCAAAGAGTAAGCTTAACCACTATAAACACTATCACATGTTCCTGGTTTTGGTTCATAAAAACAATGTTCTTTAAATGCACCAGTATGAGGTTGATCGTACCATGTAGGAGGACACCCTGGCGCCGTTGGATTAAAATACCATAGGGCAAATTTCGCAGGATGATCTCTCCAACCATTTATATTTTGTTGTGCTAATCTTCTTTCAGAAGTTCTTGATTTTTGATAAAATACATTCCCTTTTTGCACTGCTTCAAAAGAAAAATTTCCTCCTTGTACTTGAAATATTGCATCATGAACAGTGGTTACACCTTTGAAATCTAAGCATTGTGCTACAACACGATTTATTATTACATTTCCAACATATAACATTCCTTGTTTTCCTTCGCCTTCTGCTTCTGCTCTCATCATTCTTGCCATTTCATCTACTTCATGACTTCTAGCCCTTACTCTTGGCATTTCATCACCTCCCAAATTAATGTATGAAAAAAAGCCTACATTCATGTCATTGCCTATATAATAAGAATTCTTAGTTTTTATAGCATACAGTTTTTAATTAAAATGAAAACTATTGCATTCTTTTTATACCTTTATACAACTATACCGCTTCAATAGTTGAATAACTAAAAGAAACAGGAACAATCACAATGACGGTTCCTGTTGTTGTTAAAATAATGCACCCGGTAGCTTAAGTACATTTATTCAAAAACTTCTTTCATTTTATTATTTAAAGGTAAGCCCGTATTCAAACAACGCATATAAAAATAGCAGCACCTCCGGTACTATAAACATATCAATTTAAGGAGGTGCTTTTCATATGCCACAACAAAAACTTACAATTGTCCCCGTTTCATTACATCCTGAAAATAATAGTACAGCTGCAACAATTCCAGCAGCACTTTCCTCAAATCCTACTTGTACGATCAAAACCGGCAACGCTGAAATCTCCTTCTTTAACGGCATCGATGAGCGCATCATTCAAACGGTCATAAGGGAGTTGAAAAATCCGTGAAACACGATTATACAAGCGTTAAAAACATTTACATCATTTGCGGTAAAACAGACATGAGAAAAGGCATTGATGGATTAGCCACACTGATTCAAGATTCCTTTGAACTGGATCTATACGGTGATTCCATTTTCTTATTTGCAGGGTGGAGTAAAGATCGCTATAAATGTTTGTATTTCGATGGTGATGGCTTTGCCATGCTTTATAAACGTTTGGATAACGGCAAACTGCAATGGCCTAAAGATGAAAAGGAAGTCCGCAATCTTTCACAACAGGAGTTGCGCTGGCTCCTTGAAGGGTTATCTATCCAGCAGCCAAAGGCGATTCAATCGTCATCAAAAGGTGTGTTCTAAATTCGTTTAGCCACTAATTTTATCTTTATTCCCCTGTTCGAAATAGTTATAATAAAAAGAACGATACCGAACGGGAAAAGTGGTGAAGGATGTGGCGAACGCTTCTTATACGAATGATAATCAATACGAGAAATTAATTCGGTTGCTCGAAGAGCAATTGGCTCATTCGAATCAACAAAATAAAGAATTATCAAAACAGATTGAAGCGTTAACCGATCAAGTGCGCAATTTAACTAAGCTTTTATATGGATCAAAAACTGAAAAAACGAAATGATTCATTACATGATGATATTGAAGTTGAAGCATTTCACTATCATCCAGAAAATACGCAATGTGGCTGTTGCCAAGGACAAATGATTGAAATTGGCAGTACAATCGTACGCGAAGAAGCAGAATTTATTCCGGCAAAAATGATGAAAGTTCAACATATTGAACACGCGTATGAATGTAAAAATTGCAAAGGTGATGCATTTCAAAAGGCGCAAATTAAACGTGGTAAAGCACCACAGCCTCCTATTCAACGCAGCATCGCAAGTCCTAGCGTACTTGCCAAAGTAATTTATGATAAATTTTCACAATACTTACCACTTTATCGTCAGGTAAAGGAATGGGACCGTTATGGCCTTAATACCAATGATAAGAACCTATCGAACTGGGTCATTCGTGCTTCACATGATTGGCTATTGCCTATTTACGAACGAATGAAGTATTTGATGATGACTAAATCGATTTTACATGTCGATGAAACTTACGGACAAATCATCAACCGGTCCGATGGAAAATCGGGCCAAACCAATGCTTATAATTGGGTGTATCGAAGTGTGCCAAGCCAGGGGCCAACAATGACTCTCTTTCAAAGCTCATTATCACGGGCTCGATCTGTTCTTGAAAGTTTCATAGAAGGCTATTCAGGAACAATTGTTTGTGATGGTTATTCTGCCTATGATAAGTTGGAAGGCGTTACCTTCGCAAATTGTTGGGCGCATGTTCGTAGTTATTGGCTGAAAGTAGACAGCAAAAATGGCCAAATTGGTGTGAGCTATTGTGATGATTTATATAGACTCGAAAGGAAATTTAAACATTTGTCTCCGAGTAAGCGCAGGAAAAAACGCCAAAAATATTCGAAGCCAATTGTAGATAAATTTCTTGAATGGGTTGAAAAATCACCATTCTACGGGAAAAATGCCCTCGCGAAAGCCGCTGAATACACATTGAACAGGGGAAATGGCCTTAAAGCATTCTTGAGTGATGGGCGCATTGAAATTGATAATAATCCAGCCGAAAATGCCATCCGTCCCAGCGTTATCGGCAGAAAAAACTGGCTATTTTCGGTCAGCGAAGCTGGCGCAAAAGCAAACGCCATTTGTTTGAGTATCGCAGAAACAGCCAAAAGTAACGGCGTTGATTTCTACGAATACTTAAAGAAACTTTTGACGGATCTACCGAATCTTGGTATCCATCAAACCCCCGAAATTTTAGATGAATACATGCCCTGGTCAAAAATAATTCAGGCAGAATGTAGCAAATAAATGAAATAAGCCGTATATTCGATTGAAAAAATCAGGATATTCGGCTATTTGTGTTGCGTACCGGAAAGGTGCGCTTCTTTTTTTATTTCGGGCTTACATTTAAAGCATCATAATCCTCTTTTTTAAAGGATACAGTTACCCTAGCCAGTCTTTCCGAATTCGGATAGCGGTACAATTGTTGATTGATCTTATCCCTAAAGGTTCAATTATTTGGTAAATCAGATTTAAAATATTAAAACAATCTAAGTCTACTCCATCTTTTAAATGGTTCTTAATGCTAATAACCATTAAGTTATCGATGACTCCAAATTTAGGTTTCTGGGGGGGAATATTGTAAATTTCGCAAAGTCTCTTTACTACTTGTTTAAAAATATCTGAATCCCCAATATTTTTCGCCAAAAAACACCCCTTATTTTTAACTTTTCTACTTATATTCTATCTTAATGTAAATATTGCCTTCTTTAACTAAACTGCCACTTTAGTTTACTTAACATATCAAATTATAATAATTCTTCCTCTGAAACATAATAAATTTTCCAACCTTCATTTGACTTTACCAATATCATTTCACCAAAAAAGGTTGTTTTCCTATAATTTTTACTTGTATGGATCAGTTTGTAATGTGCATAGGAGGTATAATTATTTATAGATACCACTTCAAACTCTAACAAATCTATCTGACCAAAATTCTCAATATTTTGCCTTATGAAATCCTTATCACCATAAGTTACTTTAATAAAATAATCACTTAAGGTTTGAATATAACCTTCGGCATCTTTTTCATTTATTGCAGTAATCATCGAACTAACTAGAAAAGTTACTTCTCTCTCATCAGTTGTGTTAAACCCTGTTAACAATATACTGCAAATAAAAACTAGAATAATTAGAAGTTTCTTCATCAAATTATTCACACCAATTTACAAACCTTTCCAGACACTGCATTTACCCTATATAATTTCTGCATTTAAATACCAAAAGAGCTTTAAATCTACTTAGACTAAAGCACTCTTCCCTTTTTAAACTACATTATAAAAGTTCTAAATTTCCTTAGCTATTCCTGCCAGATAAACACTCCTATTAGATATTTTCTCGAAGGTTATCAATTGACATCGTTACACCTCTCAGTTGGGTTTATATCAGGAATCATTCCCTTTAGGCATATTTTTATACATATATTATGCAATTTGGCATAAGGAAACTTTTTTTCATTCATTTTTGCTATGATATTTATACTTAAACAAATATATAAAAAGCTTAATTATAAAACATAAAATGAGGGTTTTGTATGAATAATTTGGGAGAAAGAATTAGAAGAATAAGATTAAGTAAAGACATATCAACTGAACAACTTGCAATCCTTGTTGGTGTTAATCAATCCACAATTAGTAGAATTGAAAGTAATGTACGTTCTACGTCAATTGAAACCCTTTTCAAAATTTGTGAAGCATTTGAAATAACGATAGTCGATTTATTTGAGGATAATAAAAATCTTCCTCCAGATTTGTTAAACCTGATTATTACTGCAAAAAAGTTAAGCCCACAACAAAGGAAAAAAATCACAGAAATGATTGAGTCATTAATTAACTAGTTAGAGTTGTTTATAAAAAAATTCCCTTATAAAAAACAAACAGACTAGAATAGCTTATATATAGGTTAGTTTACTCGAACATTTGAATATAAAAGAAACCCACATAGTAGACATATCTAATATGTGGGTTTCTTATTTACTTTTTATTGAACTAAAGCACCCGTTGGGTAAGAACCTTATCTTTTGTTTAGTTAACAAGGAGGACAACCTGATATTAATCATTTTGTTTTGTTTTAATTCTATCAACAATTATTCGTGTCAGGACAAAGGATATTAAAATAGGAGAAGTAGTAATTGCACTCCTAAGATATTCATTTAGAGAAGGATTAAAATACCAAAGTAACCCAAATATTATCACTGCCGATACTGCATAGATTGATAATCCTAATATTAACTGTTTACCTACACTCATATTGCCTCATAATTGATAACGCCAATAAAGCAATAAAATTATTCGATAATGTAGGAGTTTCCTTATGAGGTATGACAAAAAATATTGGATTCTATTTCCACCATTTATCATTACTGCTCTAGTATTAGCTATTTATCTTCCAGCTGAAAAAAGGTTTTATTCACCCTTTGTAGGCATTGCTTTTTGGATTACGTATTATTGCTGGAAATATATTGAGAACAAAAGAAGTACCAAATAAATTTTATTGCTTACTTGTTAATTCCTTTTGTTGATTAGTTAAACAGAAATATTTTGAGATGGTTTATCTTAATCACAACTTAATTTTTATGTCGTATTTTGTGTCAAATGTGACAGAAAAATAGACGGATTTTCATATTTCTTGTTCAACTAAACTGCTTCGTTAGCACAAAAAGAAAAGCTGCCACAATTGGCAGCTCTGATCTTTCGCTAAAGCACCCGTTCGTAAATAAGAAATCACTTTTTTTTGACTTTTTTACCCCAAAAAACAATACCTAAAGAGAGTCCTAATGCCACTGAAAAGGGTGTAATGACGTTTAGATTATGTTTAAAAATAGCATTAGATATTAAACCTACCATAAATAAAACCGAAAAATTCAGAAAAAACCTATATAATGGTTTCAATATTTTGTATCTCCTTAAGAAAAACTTTTCATATACAATAATTATTCCATGCTTGATGTAAGTAATCCTTCTTAAAGTAAACTGCCCCGTTAGCACAAGAAGGCGACTGCCCTTATTGGACAATCGCACCAGTTATTGAAGAACTTTACTGTTAATTTGGGGTTTTAAGTACCTTTTGCATAAATAGTTCGGGATTAACATTCTGTTCAAAACCATATTGACTATATAATGAATGTGCATCATTCGTAGCTAACATAAATCTACGAACACCCTGTAATTCGGAATGATTTGTGATAATATCCATTAACCATTTTGATAACCCTAATTTCCGATAATCTTGCAATATAAAAACATCACAAAGATAAGCGAACGTTGTTAAATCAGTAATTACCCTTGCAAAACCAACTTGTTCAAAACCGTCTTTTCCTGCTTCACCTTTATAAACTCCAAAACATAGCGGAGAATTTTCAATTGCCTTTTTTACTATTTGCTTGGGTATGCCCTTTGACCAGTATGCTTCTTGACTCAAGAAGCTATGTATTAACGGTAAATCTAAATACTCCTTATTTGTGGAAATTGAAAATCCTTTATTAACCCACATATCCAATTTAAGTCCCCCTTAATTTTTTAAAATAAATTAAACTACTGAACTAAATTTTGTTCAATTAATCTGCCACGTTACTTGAACAAAGAAAAAGCGGTTCTTCGTTATTCAAGCATCGCCCCCAGTTTAATACCTATAATAGAATTCAAATCGAACGTAAAAAGTCTAACCTTCCACGTCATCTATATCTACAATGATACTGTTTAACAATTGGATTAAAGGGTATAAAAATATAAACAAGGAGGATGAGTCATTATGATTTTAAATAAGATTGTTGGCACATTAGCAATAGGTGGAGCTGCTTACCTGTTGAGGAATAAGGACTCTCGCACTAAAGCCATAAATCAAATAAAAAGCATTGCCTCTCCAGAAAACATCGAAGAGATAAAGAGCAAAATCCAATCATTGTACAACCAGAATTTAAAAGGGAATCCTAGCCAACCGAAGTAATTTGAGGCTTTGTCAGACCCAGCAGACCCAGACCACGCAACGACAGAAAGAGCTGCAGCAGAAAGACCCTAATGAGACCTACCCATAGTCAAATCTTAAAAAGGAATCAGTTGAATGGCTGATTCCCTTTTTGTTTATAGAATAGAAACAGACTAGTTTTATCTCGTTCTATTGTTGCTGCTTGTTCAACTAATGCTACCCGATAGTTTAAGAAGAAATCTTTAAAGTTGGATATCTAAATTTAAAGTCCCATTCAATATTTATCTGATTTTCTCCGCCAACTCTAAAATAATTCCCTCTGGACCACGAACGTAGCATAACTTATAACTTTCTTCATATTGCTGTATCTCACTAAAGATTTCTGTGCCCTTCTTTTTCAATTTTGCAACAATAGCTTCAATATCTTCAACAGCAAAGCAAATATGTCGGATACCCAGCGTATTTGCAAAAGGTTGCTGAATATCTTTTTCATCTGACGGCGTATAAAATTTGACTAGCTCTATCCATGCCTGACCATCTGGCATCCCCAATCCTACACATGCCGTTTTAACATCATTAAGCCCAACTATTCTGTCCAACTGTTCTCCATCCAATTCCCATTCCGCTTGCACTTCAAGTCCTAAATCAAGAAAAAACGCTTTAGCCTCTGAAAGATCATTTACGTTTATACTCACATGATCTATTCTATGGATCTTCATATCTCATACCTCCTATGTTCCTGTTATTTCAATACCTGTATTCGTTTATGGTTTGTTTGTAATTCTAATTCGCTTAAAACAGAAAATATCCTTCTTCAACAAACCTGCCACGTTCGTGGAACAAGCAAAAAAAAGCTGCCGCAGCAGCCACCGTCTTTAACTCTTGCTACCCGTTGAAGAAATTCAATCTTTAATTGATAACAATGTTTTTAGTTTATCATTGAATACATTATCTTCTATCCATTCGCTAATTTCATCTTCAATTTTTTCTCTACGTTCAGCTTCAGTTTCATCTTCCGTATAAATATATTCATCATCAATTCGTGCCCTTGCTTCCGATATTTTTAATATCATTTCAAAGAATTTTTTTATTTCCTTTTTCTCGATTTCATTATCAACGTCCATTCTTTCAAATAAAGCTGTATTCACATCGTCCAATAATGTAAATCCTTTAAAGATAAAATACATTCCAGCATAAAGTTTTCGTTCTTCATCTTCTGTAAATATAACTGCCACTAATTTCCACCTCTTATTACAATCTTAACCGAATTTTTTTCAACTATTCTGCATCGTTACTTCAAGAAGAAGGTGCGTTCCTTCGTTATTGAAGTATCGCACCTTTTAGTTTAATAAGGACAGTTCTGACTTTGTTAAAACTTATGTAACCAAAATTTCAACCAAACAAAATCAAAAATCATAAGGATGCCTATCCCCAATAATATATAACCTGCAATTCTATGTTTTTTCATATATGCTTCAACCCCACCCACAATGACACCACAAAAAAAGAAAAGACCGCCCAATCTGTTAATCCATAATGTAAACGGAGTCTCTGGTGCGACTAAGAATGCGTGGATAATGAACATAACAACTCCTGTTATCATCAACAAACGCCTCAATACGGTAACCCACTTGCGTTGGTTCAATTTGTTCACCCTCCACGATGATTTACGTTTTATGCAAACAGTATCTTATATTCGATGTTTTAATTCCCAAATCCTTCTTCCGCTAACCTGCCCGTTACTTCAAGAAGAAAAAAAAGCCGCCGCAGCGATCCATTCTTGAACTCTTGCCCCCGTTGAAGAAGAACTTTAGATTCTAAATAAAGCGATATTTACGTGAAGATTGCGTGATAATCCAAATAATCGTTAACCCAACAACGAGGTACCACATTATATTAGAAGGAACTATGAACATTAAAACACCAAGTAATATAACTGTTAAAGAGCTAGCTGTAATTTATTGTACACTCGTAAATTTATCTTGAATAATATTAAATAAAGTGAATGGTAGTGCTAAAGTAAACATCGGAATATAAATTGTTACAAAAGCATAAAAAGTAAAAAGCCTTTAAACGTAAAAATGTACGTTTTAAGGCTGTAAACTCTTAACCTGTCTTCATCCACTAATTGACTCATTAATTCCACTAAGTAAATAGATTATGGAAGGAGGAGAGACAAAATGAAGAAACCTGTAAAGTGGGGAGCTATTGTTGTAGGAGCAATAATCAGTGTATGGATTATATACAGCATTTTTAGTGGGTCTCATATATTCAAAAACGGTTGGTAAAGCTGCACTCAATGGGTAGTTTTTTTTTCTATTTTCTATCCTTGATACTACTGGGTTTAGAGCTGTTTGACTGGGCGTTCATTTATCGAAACAGATATTGTTGCTGTAGCTGTTGGATTATCAAAGATTTCGTTTATAGGATAATCTTGTGCTAACGATTGAATTAAATATGTGTAACTTTAAAATAAAGATTGATAAAAAACTGCCTTCAATCCCATATACACCAACAAATAGAAAACCGTTAGTTCAAAAAAAGATTGTTCAAAATGACGGTTTTCCATTTGATTAAATATAAATTGTTTATAATAAAGTTTGATCATTTCTTATTGAACTAAAGCTCCCCGTTTGTTTAAGTACAATGATTCACAAACTACAAACTATTATGGACTATTTATTGATTAAATCCGTACCATATGAGTTATCTATGGCACAAAGCCACTCACCTTGTGGACCTCTTTTAAACACATATGTTGCTCGTCTATCCATTGAGTATTCATTGTCATTTTTATCAGCTTCAAGCAAGGTTTCGGATATAACAAGGGCAGTGTCGCCAGCTTCTAAAACAATCATTTCCCCTTGTGTTGGGACAAGTCTGTTATTGAAATATTTCGCAATTTTAATAAATGCTGTTTTAATTTCCTCTTTTCCTCTTGCAATCATTCCCGGTTTTATAACCAAGATTGCATCATCCGTATAGTAATTCATTAGCGTATCAAAATCTTCCTGTTTTATTGCGATATCACATTTTTTAATAAATCCCTTTAATTCGTGTTCCAAAATATCCCTCCTTATCTCAGTTAATATATTCTCCATTTATTGCTACTATCCTTCTTCATCTAACCTGCATCGTTAGTGACATAAGAAAAAGCTGCCTAAAATGGCAGCCGTATCTTTAGCTCTTGCACCCGTTTGTTGAAGTACATTTCTTCACAATCTTGGGCTAATTATTGACTATTTCTTTTTTTATAAAACAAATAAATGACACCAATGAACAAAACAACTCCAATACAATACACCAATAAATTTTTCACAATATATTTCTTATGGTCATCCTCACCGCTACCAGCATATTTGCCGTCATATTTAGCTTTAATAAATGATTCTTTGCTTTCTTTTATTGCAATGGCTTCGTTTGTTTTTATACCTTTAACTTCATAGTATTCAGTTCCTCTTGGAAACTGATTTGAAAAATTTCCGCTATAAGTTCCTTCGTGGTCTGAATACTTTGTTACCTCACCTATTTTCTTACCGATTTTATTGGGTTCGATATGTGTTTCTGAAACAACATAGATGTTACCATTGTACACAACAAAGGCGTATGCCCAACTTGCATAAGTATTACTAATGAGAAAAGTACAAGCGATTAGAAAAACGAAAACTACACTTATTATCCTTTTCAACTACATCCCCCCTATATTATAAGACTAATTCAGCATTAATATGGTTTCATCGTTTATTTATTTTAATTTTTAATTCTTATCTCAAGCATTTTAATGTTCAGAAAACCATATTGAACTAACCTGACCTTTAGTCGAAGGAGAAAAAAGCCATACTCCTTATTGAAGAAAAGCTACCCGTTTGTTTAAGTACATTTCTTCACATTCTCTATTAACAAATTAAATGCACTTTTTACACTTGTACTTTACCATTTTGTTTTTTCGATAAGCGTTCACCAATAATAGCTATTCCACCAGCAAAAACAATCCCCAAAAATATATGGGACATAAATAATAGAGTCAACAGTGATGTATCCTTCGGTGAAATATTGATATTTGTATGTCCAATATAGTAGGCAGCCGAGTATTTGCTAATCATTAGCATTGAAAAGGAGCCTAAAATCCCCCCGAAAACACCAATAATTAATAATTTATACTTTAATTTCACATACATCACTCCCCGAAAAGTTAATAATATCTTTCCTAAGTTTATCTCTTTTCCAATAAATAAATAGTAGTTAAAATGTAATTATTTTGAATTTTTCCTTACAGTTTAACCACCTATATATTTCAATTGAACTAAACTGCCAAGTTACTTGAGGAAGAAAAAGGCTTTACTCCTGTTGAAGTAAATGCTCCTTATATACAGTATCAGCAAACAAAACCTTGGATGATGCACCTTTTATCTTTGTTTATATGTATCCATAGATAAGTGTTTAAGGTCTTGTTTTTGAGTCTCCGTGTGTAATTGTTCATTAAAAAATGATGAATATGGCAATAATTTTAATGAATATAACAAAAGCCCCAAAAACATATTTTGCAAATTTCATATGTATCAGTTGGTTCTTCATCAAAGGTTTTGTATCCACAACAAGGACAAGTGTACTTCACGTTTATCACCTCAATTCAAGAAAAGCCTCCGTTAATTGGAATAATGGATGTGATTGTTTTTCAATTACCAGCTTCCAATTCATCTGCAAACTTAACCATTTCTTCTTGTATCTGGTTAGCTAAATTAGGATTAGTAAAGATATAAATATCAGGTGCTTCAGGACTATCAAAAGCATTTATGATTAGTTTAGTCTTTTTGTCTCGATAAACTATATCGAATTTACCAACCTCATACCCATCATCGGGTTCCATTTTTCCTATCTCTTCTTGTACTTGGCTAATTTCTTTTTTCGAAAAACCTGACTCTATTAATGGGCTAATACGTTGTAAAAAAGTTTTAACATTGTTCATATCGAAATTCATTGATGCTTCTTCTAGGTTTTTATCTTGAATTTTTGGTGCAGCAGTATCACTACAACCTCCAAGAAAGATAAATAACCCAATAATAATTACCGCACTTTTCAATTTCATCCTACGACCCCGTTTTTATAATATTATTATTTACCACTTTTATTATTTTCGACTTAAAACGAAGGTTAAGCATTGCCTCTCCAGAAAACATCGAAGAGATATAGAGCAAAATCCAATCATTGTACAATCAGAATTTAAAAGGGAATCCTAGCCAACCGAAGTAATTTGAGTCTTTGTCAGACCCAGCAGACCCAGACTACGCAGCGACAGAAAGAGCTGCAGCAGGAAGACCCTAATGAGACCCACCCATAGTCAAATCTTAAAAAGGAATCAGTTGAATGGCTGATTCCTTTTTGTTTATAGAATAGAAACAGACTAGTTTTATCTCGTTCTATTGTAGCTGCTTGTTCAACTAAGACACCCTTTACTTTATTTAGTTAGTTTCAAATAGTAGTATTTTGCATCTTGTAAGGAACTACTTAAATCAAATGATGCTTTGACGGCAATATATATTGCAATACCTGCTAATATAGTTATAATTACACCGCCATCTTTAAGCATTTTGCTATTTTTCTTATAAAGGATAAGCATTGTTATAATAACAATTAAAAAGTATGATACCGATAAAATTAGTTTTACCAATACCAATTTACTATCATTTACAGCATTCATATAATTTACTAAATCGTCTTCATTGGCAGCTCTCTCTTCGATAATAGATATATCTCCTTTGTAGCCAACCTTCCAAGAAAATTTATTTTGTTCTTTTGTTACGGTGTACTCATAACCTAAAGTTTTCCCATCACCAATAATCCCTGAATATTCCTGTGTATCTTCTTCACCTTGAGAACAAGCAGATAAGAGTAAGGTAAAACAAAATAGCATTAACAAAATACATTTTTTCATTTAAATTCCCTCCCATCTCTCGGTAAATTCTACATATATCCATATATTTCATAAAATAATCCCTCGACGTTTGTTCAATAAGAAAAAGGATCGGCATAGCGAATACAAGCACCAGTTAAATGAAACTCTTTTTGAATATTCATAGAATTTTCTGCAAATAAATGTTAAAATTGTTAATGTTAGGAGGTGTTAGAATGAGAAAAATCGCTTCACCATTATCAATGGTAGTTTTGTTGTTCGGAATATTTTCTGTGTCTTTAGCAAGAAATTTTGATTTCTTTAGAGATCATTATGTTGGAGCTGTTATTTCCTCTATAATTATCGCATTGGTTTTAGCTTTAATATCGGAAAAGGGTTTTTGGAGAAAAATTGCATTATGGTTAATTGTAATAGCTGTTTTACTTATTATCTTCCTTTTTGTTTTAATGGGTGTTCTTTGGAACAAACCTTAATCTTTTCAAGATGATTTCCCCTGCGAAGGTCGGCTTTTTTCAATTCATCCAAAGAAATCAACCCCATATCGAATATCTCTTAATGATACTTTATTCAACACTTTCAGGGGTATGTCCTTGTTATATGTGAAATTGGTTTATTGAATTAACCTGTATCGTTACTTGAATAAGAAAAGGACTTTACTCCTTATTGAAGTATCGCCCCCTTTGGTTTAAGTATATTTCCTTACAATCTTTCGTTTACAAATAAAGAGTTGCCTCAGCACCCTACTGTTTATTGAATATTCATTTACCTATATGTTCTAGAATTTTTTTAAATTTTAAGCTGTTCTTCAATACTTTCTTCACCGATTCCAATATAAGTAACCTTTTTCTCAGGTATGTCCACACAATAGGTTACAATTCCAGCCTCAGCAATCTCTTTTAAGAAGGCTAAAAAGGGGAGAGAGATGTTAGAGATTGCCTCGAGTACCTTATTTCTATTAAATTTATCTGAGATAACCAAGCTTACTTGGGAATCTGTTTTAAACTCCGAAAGAACTCCTTTATATGTGGCTTGACCCGTAGCAACTTCTATTTCGTATCCATTTATGCCTCTTTGAGACAATTCTTCTAAGAATTGCGAAAAGGTTATCTCGCCATTACTTCTTCTGCGGATAATCTCTTGAAACTCACTTTCTGTTATTTTGTCATTCATACATATACCTCCAATTAGAATTAATTCTTAAATATCCTTCCTCACTATTCTAACCTCAGAGGTACTTCATATCCTTGTAAAAATGGGACATACTCGTTTATTCAACTAACCTGAAAAAGAGTTACCTAAGCAAACACTCGTTCTTTAACTAAAGCACCCGTTTAGCTTTAGTATATTTCTTACAAACTTTTACTTTTATCATGAAGAACGCTATTATTATAATGTGACTCCTTCTTTATGACAGGTGCATTTTTTCCAATTATTACGCATATCACAACAACAATTGCTAAAACAATCGTAAGCCATGTAATCGATTCTCCTAAGAACAATACAGAAAATCCAATCATTAAAAAGGGCTGTAAATATTGAATCTGTCCAACTCTTGCAATCCCTCCTAAAGACATCCCACCGTACCAAGCGACATATGCTAAAAATTGGCTTACAACAGCTAAATAGAACAAACTTATCCAAGCTTCGATTGGCGCTTTTAACATATCGACTGATATGCTTAAGGCAACAGGAAAAATAAAAAACGGGGCTCCAATTAATATAGCCCAAGCGATGACTTGCCAACTACCAAGCTCTTTTGATAGTTTTCCACCTTCTGCATAACTTAATCCAAGTATTAAGACAGCTACAATTAGTGCAACATCTCCATTTTGTAATTGACCTAAACCTAAATACACGGCATAAAGAAGCACTGCTATCGAACCAATAATACTCGCAATCCAATAGCGCTTAGAAGGTCGCTCGCCTCCACGCCACAAAGCAAAACCAGCTGTCGCGAGTGGCAGTAAAGCCAGTTCAATTGCGCCATGTGATACAGGCAGTGATTTCATGGCAAATGTTGTTAATAACGGAAAGGCAAGTACAGCACCAACGGCAACAATACCCAAGCTTTTCATTTGTTTTTTATTAGGTAATGATTCTTTTTTTATGATAAAAATGATGCTTACGATTATTGCTGCAATAACTGTCCTACCCATCCCAACAATTGTCTCACCGAAATAAGGGACAGCAATACTTGTAGCTGGTAATGTAAGACTAAAACAAACTATGCCAATAAAGCCGATAAGCATTCCTCTTTTTATATTTTTTTCCATTCAAAATCCCCCTTCACAAACATACAAATGTATTCCATAATCATTGTTAAAAAGAATAAGCTAATTAAACATAATTGAAATTGATATCAACTCTTTTTAATACAGGAAAATTCCACATTGTCATGAGACAGATACTAAAGTGAATCTATATGAAAACAAAATATAGAGGTATTTTAGAATGGGTGAAACAGCAAATAGAGGATGCGCAGTTAAATACAGGTGATAAATTACCTTCTATTCGGCTGCTCACAGAACAATATCAATGTAGTAACAGCCAAATAATCTACCCCAGTATCAATAGCTTTTTTGGAAACTTAGGATGCTCCGTGTCCATAGACATTTGCTTTTACCATTGCCATTATTTTTGTTGAGTTTGGAATTATTTTTCGAAATTCACAAATATTATGTGAAGGCTAATTTCAGCCCATATTTGTCTATACATCATTTTTTCTCACTTTAAGTGAATTTTCAATGATCAAGTCAAGTAGCTTATTATAAGGAATACCCGCTGATTGTGCGCTTTTTGGCAGCAGGCTATTTTTCGTCATCCCAGGTAATGAATTAACTTCCAACACATAAGGGATACCGTTTTTAATCATCATGTCGATTCGGGCATAAACACTACATTTCAGTGATTTATAGCAGGTCATTGCAGCAAAAGAGACGCGGTTATATGTTTCTGGCGGGAGCTGGACTACCTCCTCAATGGTAGCCACATCATTATATTTGGAGGTATAATCAAAAAACTCTCCCTTATGACGAATGGAAACCACAGGTAAAAGCCTTCCATCCAATATAGAACAAGTGATTTCCTCGCCTTTTATATACTTTTCAATCATCACTTCAGAATCCCATTTGAATACTTCAGCAATCGAAGACTTTATTGTGTCTTGGTCATAAACAATTTTTACCCCTACACTCGAACCGCCTGAATTAGGTTTCACAACTACTGGGTAACCCATCTTGTCTAGTTCATCCATTTTAAGTTCTTCCATGTTAGTAAGGTGAATCCAATCCGGTGTTTGCACACCTTCATAACGGATGATTTTTTTCGAGATATTCTTATCCATGCATAAGCTGCTGGACAGTACGCTACTCCCTGTATAAGGAACTCCGATGGTTGCAAGGGTACCTTGAATGGTGCCATCCTCACCGAACTTGCCATGTAGCGCCAGTAGCGCAACGTCAAGATTTTTCGCCTTTTCAACTAAATCTTCTTTTTTATCTAGTTGGATCGGTACAATTTCATATTTATTTTTATCTAAATGCACAATCATTTCTTCACCTGTCATAAGCGAAACTTGCTTCTCGGAAGAAACCCCTCCCATAATGACGCCAATTCTCATTTTTTTAGCCTCCAAAGTTATTTTTTAATGTGTCACCTATGATTTTAATCCCCTGAATAATCTCTCGTTCTTTCAGCCTAGAAAATCCTAATCGTAAAGTATGATTTCCTCCACTACTGTCCGTGTAAAATACATTGCCTGGAGAAAAAACTACTCCTTTTTGATAACATTTTTCTAAAAGCTTTCTTGAATCGATGTTGTTTTCTAGTTCTATAAAAAGGTGGAGTCCACCGTCACCAGTTATTCGTTTAAAAGGAATAAATTTCTTACAATAATGAACAGCTAATTCGTACTTTTTCTTATAGACTGATTTAGCTTTTTTTATATACTTCTCAAAGTAGCCATCATTCAAATATTGATATAACACCGCCTGATCTAATGTAGACGTATGAATAGTTCGAGCTCTTTTCATACTTTCCAAGTAATAAATCAAATCTTTGTCTGCTAAAATCCACCCAACCCGTAAGCCAGGAAAAAGAATTTTAGAGAAGCTGCTAATATAAATGACATTATTTCCGAGTCCGGCAAAGGCAGCCAACGGTGCCAGATGTGACCCTGAGTAACGTAATTCTTCATTAAATCCATCTTCAACGATAGGAAGCTGATATGCGGAAAACAGATCCATGATTTCCTTCCTTTTTTCAGAGGACGTTACGATTCCAGTTGGATTATGATAAGACGGAATTAAGTATGCAAAATCATATTCCTTTTTTGATAAGATTTTTTCTAGCTTACTAACATTGACACCATCATAATCCATTTCAATGCCATCGATTTCATAGCCATGTAACCGAAAGACCTTAAGTGCAGAATGATGGGTTGGATTTTCACAAATAACACGACCATTCTTTTTATTTAAAGAGGATAAAAGGATATCCAGACCTTCCGTGAACCCATTGGTAATTAAAACATCTTTATTTCTAATGTCTACCCCTTTAATTTCCATGTAGTGAAGCAGGTATTCGATAAGTGGTTTATAGCCCTTTGCATAGCCATAGTTAAGAACGATGTCTCCTTCAATGGACATCCGATTTAAAAAAGCCCTTTTAAAATTTTCTACATCAAAAAGCTTTTCATCGGGTGCGATACTATTAAATGAGATCATTTTATTATTCCAGCGCACTCCATGCTTCATAAGGTCCAATTCGTCTGCCAAAAAGGTTTGCTCATTGATTTTTTCAGTCCAATTCAACTGGATGGATGGGGATTTGAAGGTCTCAACATGACTTACAAAGTTTCCTTTTCCTTTTACCGCATAGATAAGGCCTTCTTGTTCCAAATCCGCATAAGCCGTTAGAACAGTATTTCGGCTAATTGATAATAAAGAGCTGAGTTCACGAGTGGATGGAAGCTTTTGATGCTCAAGCAAATGCCCGTTGGTTATCATTCTTTTTAAATATTCCTTAAGTTGAATATATACAGGACGGCCTTCCATAAGCTTAAAATCGTTAAACACTGCATTCATCCCCTTGCTAACATTTTTACATTTCTGCACCTATTCCAAAAGGTCCACACAATATGTATTTTTACGGTCTTGTGGTAGGGTGTGGAACTATAAAGATACCATTTAGAGTCTTTGAATAAATGAAAAATCCGGAAAAATTATAGGAATGAAAGAGACGATTACTATTTATTCCTTATGTAAAATCTCAACAACTTAATAAGTTGTTCACTGAACTTAATTCTGAAGATATATTAATTTCTCTTATTGCTAATGAAGGGGTTAATTAGAAACTCAAAAAAGGGACCTCAAACGGGTCCTTAATTTTTCTGATTATCAATTATCAAATAACAGAGCCTTAATAAAAGATTTCTTCTATAATCAATTTCCTGATGTTTTGCTTCAACTAAACCGCATCCTATAGTTTAAGTCATTTCTTTACAATTCCCATACTAATATTAACATAAATATCCAGCGTTTGATTGAAGGTCTATTCCGTTAAATGGCCCGATTATTGAATAAGAGCTAAAGACGATTCTTCCACTAAACTGCACCGTTACTTCAAGAACAGTAGGAACTGTCATTACAACAGTTCCTCTACTAATGCACCATTTAGTTGAATAAGCGTTTTTGTAAATTGCTCGTACCCTTCATTCAAGACGATGAATAACATCGTTTAATTAAGAAATATTAATCACCAAATGCAAATGTTATTTCTGTTTCGCAAACTAATTTCCCATCAACCGTAGCTATACCTTTGCCTTTTCCAATAGGTCCTTTTAATCGAGTGATTTCAACCTCAAGACGGAGTTGGTCTCCTGGTTTTACTTGCTGTTTGAAACGACATTTATCTATTCCTACTAATAACCCTAATCTACCTTGGTTTCCTTCTTTAGTTAACATCACTACCGCACTTACTTGAGCTATTGCCTCTACAATTAATACACCTGGCATAACAGGGTAGTTGGGAAAATGCCCGTTAAAAAAATCCTCATTTGCTGTCACATTTTTTATACCAACCGCTCTTTTTCCTTCTTCTAATTCCAAAATCCTATCCATTAATAGAAATGGATATCGATGCCTAATTATTTCCTTAATTTTTTGAGTATCCAACATCATTTATGCCCCCATAACAATTTTATTAAGTCTATTTATTTAATTTTATCACTTGGTGTTTATAGTTGTTAATATAAGATAAACCTCCTTCAACTGACCTGCACCGTTACTTCAATAAGAAAAAAGGCATTACCGTTGTTCTAGTAATGCACCCAAGTGCCTTCTTGGTCTGAATATTTTGTTACCTCACCTATTTTCTTACCGATCTTATTGGATTCGATATGTGTTTCAGAAATAACATAGATGTTACCTTTGAAGACAATAAAAGCGTATGCCCAACTTGCATAAGTATTACTAATGAGAAAAGTACAAGCGATTAGAAAAACGAAAACTACACTTATTATCCTTTCAACTACATCCCCACTATATTAAAAGGCGAATTCAGCATTAATTTGGTTACATCGTCTGTTTATTAGTTTTCTATCCTTATCACAAACATTTATTGACATAGAGCTGGGGTCTGAGCTTGATTTTTCTGAAAAGGACTATCAAAATTATTTCTCCCCCAACCTGTCCTTTTAACCTCAAAAACCGTATATAGAAGGTGAAAGGAGGTGGTAACGA
>NZ_BCVI01000070.1 GCF_001591665.1 Neobacillus soli NBRC 102451
GTTTCTACCTTTCCGATTAATTCCCTAGTAGGGCATGGATCCAGTCTCGATGTCACACGGGTAGGTATAGTCTTGGATAAATTTGCCCTAAACTAAGAAATCATCAAAAATTTCAGCTCAATTAATGGGGTAATTAAGATGCAAGCATATTTTCAATTTCATTCAAAACTTCAGTCGTTTCGTCTTTTTTCAATGGAACATCTCTTGACGATTGGGATTATTATCATTCTTTGTCTTCTCCTATTTTTGATGAGGAATGAGCTTGAAAAGGAGGGGAAACGAAGGCTTTTTCGTTACTCGCTGGCTGTTCTCCTAGTGGTTTCAGAGGCGCTAGATCATCTTTGGCTTGTGGGTGAAAATGCTTGGTCAATAAAGAGAGATTTGCCGCTGCAACTCAGTGATCTCGTTGTCATACTGGCGATAGTCATGTTGCTTGCGAGAAGCGAAAAACTTTTTCAATTTATGTATTTTGCAGCACTTGGCAGTTCTATTCAAGCCATCCTGACACCTGATCTTGGCAAGTTTTCGTTTCCTCACTTTCAATATATCGAGTTTTTTGTTTCACATGGAGGAGTTGTGCTAGCATGTTTGTTTATGGTGGTAGCCTTCCACTATTGGCCCACCATTCGTTCCATGTGGGTGACCATCCTCATTTTGAACCTATATGCAGCATGTGTTTTTTTCCTAAATAAGCTACTAGGAGCAAATTACCTGTTTATCATGAAAAAACCGAATAGCAGCTCCCTTTTAGATTATCTCGGCCCATGGCCGTGGTATCTCTTATCAATGGAGCTAGTGATGATCCTGAGCTTTTACATACTCTACCTTCCATTTTGGAACAAAAGAAAATAGCGAACGGACAAGGGGTTCTGTCCTGTTGTCCACTTTTGATTAATCGTTTGATTGGGGAGGAAAAAAGTTGAAACCGGTCGATTTTTGTCGTTTTTCGCAATTCACCTCTAAACAGAACGGATGTTTTGTTGTAAAATAATTAGGTGTGGTGTTTTGTGGAAATGTTACAACAATTGAGATAGAGGTGGAAGTAGAATTGAATGGTACAGCACATGCAGCTTTGGGAGCAGCAACAGGATTTATTGTTGCAAACACTTTTAATGCCTCTCCCTCTACGACATTATTTTTAGTCGGATTAGGAGGGGTTTCAGGTTTAATCCCCGATCTTGACATTGATGGGAAGCTTCGTGGAAAAATCACCTTATCCCATAAGGTAATTCGGACGGTTGCCCAGTTGATCGGGATTCTGATGATCTTTTATAGTATTTATGAGGGAATATCGACGGAGAAATGGCTGGGTATCGGTATCGGCTTGGGTATGATAGTTGTATCGTCGATGATAAAGCAAAGGCATATGTTAACCATCACAGGAGTCGGTGTACTAATGGGTGGGTTCTCTTTACAAGAAATATGGTTGATGCTACTTGGGATTTATATTTTAATAGCGTCTTTCGTTTCTCACCGCAGCTATACCCATTCGATATTGGGAGTAGCTTTCTTCGGGATTATCGCTTCCAGATTAGAAGTGTCTATCGGAATTGATGGTGTTTTTTATACCTGCCTTGCTGGGTACATCAGTCATTTAATTGCAGATCTTAAAATCCTACCGTTCAATAAACGGGGGATAAAGCTGTTTTTACCTGTTTCATCGAAAGAACTATAGATGCTGGTTCTAGTAACTTCCTAAATTTGATAAGACCATTAAAGATCCCCTATAACCATAGGGGATTTTTGGTACGGCTTTTTTTCAACTTATTAAAACATTACTCCCCGTTAGAGGGATCATTACACAATATTGCGCGTAAATTGGATTGGCGCATTTTTGGCAAAATGCGACGCAAAGGGGCATCTAAAAACCGCTCTACTTAGACTTTTCCGTGGTTTATGAGCCATAAAATCGAAGTAGAGCCCGCCTACTTGAACGTTTCCCTGGATTTTGAGCTATACAGAGCGACAGGCACCTCTGCTCTATTTTTGGGTTGCATTTCCCTTGAATATAAATTACGATTATTGTATAAAAATTCATTGTTATTTTAGAAAAATATCCAATTTGGAGGAGAAATCATGTTACAGACAAAATTAATAGATTCAGAGCTCGTCGCTTGGACCATTCAGCAGCGCCGACATTTTCATATGCACCCTGAGCTTTCAGGACAAGAATTTAAGACAGCTGCTTATGTTAAAGAGAAGTTAACTGAATTTGGTATTCCGATAGATTCCAGATTTTCAGCACCAAATGTGGTTGCTTTTTTCAAAGGAACAGAAGGAAACAAAACCATTGCGCTTAGAGCCGATATGGATGCCCTTCCGCTTCATGAAGAAGGGGACCACAAGCCTTATATTTCAACCGTACCCGGCGTTATGCACGGCTGCGGCCATGATGGTCATACTGCAACATTGCTTGCGGCTGCTAAATGGATGAGTGAAAATCCACATCTCGTAAAAAACAATATTGTCTTGATTTTTCAAAGTTCAGAGGAAGCCTCACCAAGCGGAGCACAGCAGCTTGTAAAAGAGGGGGTCTTAGACGGAGTCGATGTTATCTATGGCATTCATTATATCTCCGGTATGCCTCTTGGAAAAATTGGCTTTGCCACCGGCTATGCCATGGCCTCAAGTGATGATTTTGACATTACGATTGAAGGAACAGGCGGACATGGAGGATATCCACATCAAACGGTGGACCCGATCTACATTGCGACCCACCTTATTCAGGCGTTTCAATCGGTTGTCAGCAGAAATTTGAACCCGCTGCATGCAGGAGTGATTTCGTTTGGCGGGATGCAGGCGGGCAATTCCTATAATGTCATTCCTGAAAAGGTTACACTGCAAGGCACGATTCGGGCGATGTCGTTTGATGGAGCAGAGCTGATGCATAAAAAAACGGCTCAGTTAACGGAATCGATATGTGCAAGCTTTGGCGGAAAAGGGCACTACCACTTTATTGAGGGAACGCCGCCGTTGTACAATCATCCAGAGGCATGCGTAGTGGCTAAAGACATCATTGAAAAATCCTTTGGCGAAGAGGTCTTCATGGAAAAGGAACCAGTGATGGGCGCTGAGGATTTCTCCTATTATTTAAAGGAAAAGACCGGAGCTTTCATCAATGTTGGTATGCAAAGCGAAAAAAGCCAATACCCGCACCACCATCCCAAATTCGACATCGACGAAGCCGCCATCCCCGCTGGAATCGAACTAATGATTCAACTCGCTTTGAATGCCTGATGCAAGCTAGTGGGTCACCCCCACTAGCCTTGCCTTCAAATAGGTCCTCGTCTACTTAGAGGATTGAGAGGATTTTTAGCCTAAACGTCGAAGTAGAGCCCGTTAAGTTTACCCGAAGGAAACTTAACAAATAGACAGCGTGCTGTGTATAGGCAGACTTTCGGTTCAGCCGTTAGCGCTTGATGGCCACAAATAGCCGATCACCGCACCAACTAAAGCTGGTAAAATCCAGCCAAGTCCAATATCGTAAAGTGGTAAAGTATCCATGTAGAACGATTTTATGGATTCGAATATAGAGACAGTCGCGTCTGGCAATCTGCTGACTAATGTGCTGTAGCCGTCGAAGAAGCTTACACAAAAAGTTAAGAACATTGAGGCAGCATAAACACTCTGCTTATGGCCAAATAAAGGTGAACAAAGCGCTAATAAAATCAGAACAATAGCTAAAGGATACAATAACATTAATACTGGTACCGCGTATTGAATGATATTGTTTAGGCCAAAGTTGGCAATGACAAATGACACAAGACATAGGATCAGAACGAACATTTTATACCTTATTTTTGGAAACACACCATTAAAAAACTCGCTGCAGGCAGTAATCAGTCCGATGCTCGTTTTTAAACAAGCGAGTACGATAATAATCGCTAACAAAATGGAGCCGAATGATCCGAAATAATGCTGAGCCACTGCAGCAAAGATCAAACCGCCATTGTCATATGTCCCAATTGCTGATACACTCGATGCCCCCATATAGGTAATGAGTCCGTAAATCAGCATCATGAGTACCATGGCGAAAATGCCAGATTTCCATGTTGTTTTGGCAATCGCCTTCGGATCGGTGATGCCTTGTCCCTTAATCGCATGGATGACAACAATCCCAAATGCAAGGGAGGCGAGGGCATCCATCGTGTTGTATCCTTCTTTAAATCCCGTTATAAATGCCAATCCACTATAGGCACCAGTTGGTTTACCGAAGTGACCCATCGGCTTGACGATGGCAATGACGATTAAAATAAATAAAAATACTAAAAATGCTGGTGTTAAATATTTGCCGATATAGTCGATAATTTTCGCTGGATTTAATGAGAAATAATAGACAATCGCAAAAAACACAAAACTAAAGATCCCGAGATATAAACTGCCGTGCTCTGGATTCATATACGGTTCAAAACCGACCACGAAAGGTACCGTTGCTGTACGAGGAATAGCGAAAAACGGTCCAATGGTTAAGTAAAGTGCCATGGCGAAGACGACGCCAAATAGTGGATGAACCCGACCGGCTAAATCACGTAATCCATTACTCCCGGATAAACCAAATGCTAAAATCCCCATAAATGGCAGGCCAATTGCGGTTACGAGAAAGCCAATTAAAGCCGACCAAAAGTTCGTCCCAGCTAGTTGACCCATTTGGATGGGGAAGATTAAATTTCCCGCGCCAAAAAACATTCCGAATAGCATTGTACCAATGATGGCATAGGTTGAAAAAGATATTTTCTGTTGCATCGATGTGCTCCTTCTAAGATGAATTCCATCCATTTTAACACCTTTAATAGGAGTTTAGCTATAGCAATGAGAGTGAATGTGAAGTATGGGGACGGTACTTTTACTTCCTTGGGTTGATGTCTGTTATTTGATGTGATTTTATTATTTTTCTACTTCAAAACTGAACTACTTTGGTGTCTCTCCCTGCTTCTTTTTTTAATCTACAATATATTAACATAATATTGACAAAGTTCAGAAAATAAAACTATAATTAAGAAAACGTTTTACGAAAGCGTTTTCTTAAATCCGAAAATGGGGTTTTTTTATGGCGATTACGATAAAGGACATTGCCAGAAAGGCAAATGTTTCTATTACCACAGTCTCTCGTGTGATAAATCAAAAGAGTGAGGGTATTGGCGATTCCACCCGGAAAAAGGTGCTGGATATTATTGAAGAGCTTGATTATCGGCCCAATTCGATAGCTAGAAGTATGATTACGAAACAAACGAACACCATCGGACTTATTATCCCGGATATACGAAACCCTTTCTTCCCGGAGCTTGTTAGGGGGGTGGAGGATTTTGCCAACCAGCATGCCTATAATGTCTTTTTGTGTAATACCGATGGGGAGCCGAAACGAGAATTAGAGTATATAAGTTTAATGAAGGAAAAAAATGTCGATGGCATTATTTTTACCTATTCATGTGCTGAAACCATCCATCAACTAGAAGAAATTGTGTTAGATCAGAAGATACCATTAGTGTTGCTTGACCGCGGTGTAGATGACCAAAAGTTTAGCGGTGTTTCGATTGATAACGAAAAGGCCGGCTATCTTGCGACAAAACATTTACTGGATCTTTCTCATACGAAAATTGGTTGTATAACGGGACCTGCCCAATTTCCAAACTCAAAGGATCGGTTAAATGGGTATAGGAAGGCTCTCAAAGAGGCGGGAATTCCATTTGATCAAGACCTGATTCTAGCCGCTGACTTCCAGATGGATGGCGGGTACCAGGCAGCCAAAACTTTATTGGCGAAAAAAGACATTACCGCTATATTTGCTTTTAACGATGTAATGGCTTTTGGTGTCTACCAGGCGGCAGCAGAGCAAGGGATGAACATCCCAGAAGACGTTTCGGTGGTAGGGTTTGACAATATAAATTATAACCAGTTATTAAACCCAAAGTTAACAACCATTGAACAGTCCGTTTACGACATGGGCGAAATCTCAGCCAAAATCTTATTGGAACAAATCACTCAAGGAGGTGATGTCAAAAACAAAACGTTGTATCTTGAACCATCATTGATTTTGCGCGAAAGCACCAAAAAACTTGAAAACTAGAAAGAGGAGAACCGACATGTCCAAACCAATTATTATTGATTGCGATCCTGGAATTGACGATGCGCTTGCCATCCTTCTAGCCATCTCATCGGATGAACTGGATTTAAAACTCATTACCACCTGTGCAGGTAATCAAACGAGTGAAAAGATCACAACAAACGCCTTAAAGCTGGTCAGTTTTGTTGGTGAGGAAATTGAAGTTGCGAGGGGTGCGATAGGGCCGTTACTTCATGAATTGGTCCTTGCAGATGTTGCCCATGGTGAGTCAGGTTTTGGAGGAGTGGAGTTAGGTGCACCGCATTATTCGGTTAGCAGCCGTACCGCACTTGAAGCGATGAGAGATACGATTCTCCAATCGTCGGAAAAAGTGACCATTGTTGCGATAGGGCCGCTTACCAATGTTGCTCTATTGATTAAGTCCTACCCAGAAGTCATGGAGAATATTGACCAATTATCCATTATGGGCGGGGCCTGTGATGGCGGGAATCGCACTCCAGTAGCAGAATTCAATATTTATGTTGACCCAGATGCAGCAAAAATTGTTTTTGACTCAGGAATTCCGATTACGATGTTTGGCTTAGATGTGACCAATAAAATCCCGATGTATAAAGAGGATATTGATCGTATTCGCTTTATCGGCAATAAAACAGGAAAAGCAGTTGCCAGTATGCTAGATTTCTATTTTCGCGATGGTCGTGCCGATGCCATGCATGACCCGTGTGCAGTGGCCAACCTGATTGATCCTTCCTTATTTACCTTCATCCCTTGCAATGTCGAGATTGAGACAAAGGGGGAATTCACAAGAGGGCAAACCGTAGTGGATAAGAAGGAGAGAACAGGCAAGCCGAAAAATGCAAATGTAGCATTTGATGTGGACCGCGAAAGAATCCTTGATTTACTCTACAATGCGATTGAAAAATTGAAGTAATCAGTACTAGTCATTCAGCTATATCCTACTCCTATGTCCCTTGCGCTTAAAAAAATTGAACTAATCCGTACTAGTTTATCAGATTTACCAATCAACTTACTCCTATGTTTTTACTTAAAATAATATAACCAGGGGGAATTTAATTTATGAAAAAAGGTCTGAAGTTCGATTTTACACTGATTGCCATTTTGCTTATTCCAATCGGGGTGGCGATTAATGTCGTCATTTCACAGCTTGTGCAGGTATTACGTATCCCATTATATTTAGATGCGATCGGCACGATGTTAGTTGCAATGATTGCCGGCCCGTGGGTTGGGTTGGTTACTGGAGGTCTTACAAACGTCATAAAATCAATTTTTTCGCCAACAGAATTGCCTTTTGCAATTGTTTCAATGGTGATTGGACTGACAGTTGGTTATTTTTCTATCAAAAAAATGTTTACAAGCGTTGGAAAAACAATCATTGCCGGCGTCATTTTAACCTTTATTGTCATTATTGTTAGTACACCGATTAGTGTCATCTTGTTCGGCGGGTCAACCGGTGACTCATCTTCTGCCGTTAGAGCGATCTTCCTCGCTTCTGGACAAGGAATTTGGAAATCCGTATTTTCATCCAATCTTTTAATTGAGAGCATTGATAAAATTCTATCACTATTAATTACGTATACGATTGTGAAAAAAATGTCCGACCGCTACTTATCCAAACATAATTATGGTCAAAACTTTTTAGATTCCTAGTAAATGATAATGAGAGGGTTTGCCATGAAGGAAAAATCCAACAATCTACTTCTTGATTTATATCCATCAACAAAATTTTTGATTACGTTATTTATTATTATTACTGTTTTTATTGTAAAAGGGTATTTGTATGGCTATTTAATGGTGCCGCTTTGTCTGCTGCTTGCCTTATATGCGAAAGTTTTTAAAGAATTACTAGGATTGTTGATTAAGACACTTCTAGTTTTGATTACGTTTATCTTTTTAATTCAAAGTTTTTTCTATCCGGGTGATACGATCCTTTGGAGCTGGAGTTTCCTTTCACTGAGGCAGGAAGGAATTGATTTCAGTTTACTGCTGACCTCTAGAATTGGGGCCATCGGTTCAGCCTTACTGTTGTTTTTTCGCATTACTTCCGTTAAAGATATTGTCTACTCGTTAGAACAGCTTGGTCTCCCATCAAAAGTAACCTATGTCGTCTTATCGACATTGACGATCATCCCTGAAATGAAGAAGCTTTCGATGACGATTATGGATGCACAAAAAACGCGGGGGGTTGAAACAGAAGGTAATTTACGTGTACGGGCCAAAGCCTTTTTGCCAACATTGACCCCGCTGATTTTAACATCGGTCGCGAGCACGGAAGAACGGGCAATCACATTAGAGGCACGGGCCTTCACGGCACCCGTCAAAAAAACAAGCCTCTACAGGATTGAAAAAACCAAAAAGGACACTGTTGTAAGAATTCTATTACTACTTTTACTCATTGTCATCATTGTCTGGAGGGTCGCTTTATGAGTTTTATTCAACTCAAAAATGTTTCCTATAAGTACCCGATCGGGAAAGGTGATGTGTTAAAGGGCATCAATGTAAAGATTGAAAAGGGTGGTTTTTATGCCTTAATTGGTGCCAATGGCAGCGGAAAAACGACTTTTTGTAACGTTTTACGTGGTTTTGTTCCTCATTTTTATAAAGGTGATTTACGCGGTGACGTATTGATCGATGGCAAGGATATTCGTGAATGGGAAATGGGTGAGCTCGCGCAGAAGATCGGTTTTGTTTTTCAAAATCCCTTTACGCAGATCAGTGGGGTAAAGGAAACCGTTTTTGAGGAAATTGCCTTTGGGTTAGAGAATTTAGGGGTAGATGTCGACATCATTATTCAGAAGGTCGAGGAAGTCATCGGCCTTCTGGGGATTGATTATTTACGAGATAAAAATCCTCAGGAGCTTTCGGGCGGGCAAAAGCAACGGGTGGCCCTAGCATCGATCATCGTGATGGAGCCGGAAATTTTAGTCATTGACGAACCAACGTCACAATTAGACCCTCGGGGTACGGAGGAAATTTTTAAAATCATCGAACTGATGAAGCTTAAAGGGAAAACGATTATTTTAGCTGAGCATAAAATCGAATTAATTGCCGAAAAAGCGGAGCAGATTCTAGTTTTTCAAGATGGTGAAGTGGTCATGCAAGGAACAACCGAAGAGATTCTTACGGATCCACAAGTGCTGGAATACGGTGCAGCCTTGCCGCAATATGCTTTATTGGGTCTTGAAATGAAGAAGCGGAATTGGGAAGTGGGGCAAATTCCCTTGACGGAACAGCAGGCGATTACTACGGTAAAAGGATTGAGCCATCCGAAGGGGGAACAAGTATGTCATTCTTAACGCTGGAGGATGTTAGCTTTCGTTACCCAAATGGATATAAAGCAGTGGAAAATGTGAATATGTCGTTTAGTAAAGGGGAAGCCGTAGCCATTGTAGGACAAAACGGGGCTGGTAAAACGACAACGGTTAAATTAATGAACGGATTATTAAAACCAGAGTCTGGCAATGTCATCATCGATGGTTGGAATACAAAAGACTATACGACCGCGCAAATCTCGCGGAAAGTGGGGTACGTGTTTCAAAATCCGGACGATCAAATTTTTCACAGTGATGTGTACAGTGAAATTGAATTTGCTCCTAAGAGGCTTGGTTTGCCGCCTGAAAAAATCAAAGAAAGTGTGATGAAAGCGGCCGAGCTTGCCGGGGTTGTTCCCTACTTAAAAGAACACCCCTACAATTTACCGTTTTCAATGCGGAAATTTGTGACCATCGCCTCTGTCCTTGCGATGGAGTCTAAAGTGATTATTCTGGATGAACCGTCAGCTGGTCAGGATCTACTAGCGATGGAAAGATTAGGGTTGATGATTCGTACGTTAGTGGCCGAAGGAAAAACTGTGATTACGATTACCCATGATATGGAATTTGTTGTGAATCATTTTGAACGGGTGATTGTCATGGCCAATCGCAGGAAGATTTCGGAAGGGAATAAACGAGACATCTTTTGGGATTTTGATGTATTAGAAGAAAGCATGCTCAAGCAGCCGCATATTAGTCGTGTCAGTCGTTCGCTGCAATTAGAAGAGAAGGTCTTGTCCATCGATGAGATGATGAATCATTTACAACAAGTAAATAATTGGTAGAATGAAGCTTGAGGTGGGTTCGTTGAAGAAAATACTAGTCATTGGGAGTTTGAATATGGATTTAGTTGCCCATGTTCCACATCTCCCACATCCTGGTGAAACAATAAGCAGTATAAAATTTCAACAAAGTCCTGGCGGAAAAGGAGCAAATCAAGCCGTTGCTGCCGCGAAACTAGGAGGGAATGTCGCCATGATCGGCCGGGTGGGAGCGGATGATCATGGTCAAATGTTATTAAATAATTTAAGGCAAGCCGGTGTCGATGTTACCGGAATACGGCAAGAAGGCACGACAGGTATGGCTTTTATTAATGTAAGCAAAGATGGAGAAAACCATATTATCTTAGTTCCAGGTGCAAATCATAAAGTAAGTCGTGCAGATATTGACGATTCCATTCATCTGATTCAAGCGTGCGATTTTATCATTATGCAATTGGAGATTCCGCTTGATGTGGTCGACTATGTCTTGACCATTGCTTCTGAACATCAGAAAGAAGTGATATTAAATCCGGCACCGGGTCAGCCGTTATCAACAAAGATGCTTGGAATGGTTCATACTTTGATACCGAACGAAACGGAACTGCAGCAGCTGACAGGCATGCCCGTGACAACGATAGACGAAATTGTCGCGGCCGCTCTAGTGTTAAAAACATCAGGAGTAGCTAGAATCATCGTTACCATGGGGGAAAAGGGTTCCCTTTTACTTAATGAAGAACTTCAAGTCCATATACCGGCAGTGAAAGTGATTCCGGTTGACACAACAGCGGCGGGAGATGCGTATATTGCCGCCTTTGCTGTCGGCCTAACAAAAGGCCTGAGCGACTCGGAGTCAGCAGAATTCGCCACTTTAGTGTCGGCCATCGTCGTCACAAGAGAAGGCGCCCAGCTATCACTGCCAACCTTAGAGGAAGTAAAATAAAGCAAGGGGATGTGAATGTCTGTTTTAATTAAATTAAATGGATATATATCTTTTCATCACCTAGTGTATAAGCAATAACCTCATGTAATTTTACTTCAAACTTGCAAACACTTTCGAAAAGTGGTAATCTAAGGAAGAATTATTTTTGTTCGGCGGTTTAAAGGATAGTATTAGTAGAACTTTTCGTCTTAATGATCACTGATAGCAAGGATAGTAACATATTGTGTGCAAAAGCACACAGCAGGAGGAAACACACATGGAACAAGGTAAAGTAAAATGGTTTAACGCAGAAAAAGGTTTTGGATTCATCGAACGCGAAGCTGGAGACGATGTATTCGTACACTTCTCAGCAATCCAAAGCGAAGGCTTCAAATCATTAGACGAAGGTCAAGAAGTTACTTTTGAAGTAGAACAAGGTCAACGTGGACCCCAAGCTACTAACGTTCGTAAAGCTTAATAATAAATGTCTAATACAAGACAGGCTCTATTTTAGAGTCTGTTTTTTTTTTTGCCTTAAAAAAACAAGGAACCCCACTCACGAATGAGTGGGGAAAAATGTGAACAGTAAATCAAATGGTAAATAAAGTGTATCACATAAACACGAAATCTCCTAATTTAGGTTAAAAGATTACGAATGTACGTTCCTGTGATAATATATAGTAAAAAAACTAAGGAGCAACCACTTCTATGGAAAAAGTTGAATTAAAACATTTTTCGAATGACTATTTAGATGTATTAAATTCTTTCGAACTCCCTGAAGAACAGGAGCAGTTCACTGCATTACCAAGAAAGATTTTAGAGGTGGCAGAAGGCCAACATCGAATTGTTATTTTAAGCGAGAATGAACCTGTGGGATTCTTTTTATTGCATTCAACTGAACGAGTAAAGGAGTATTCGGATAATCCGAAAGCTATGTTGTTAACTGCATTGTCTGTTAATCATGCGAAGCAAGGAAAAGGTCATGCTAAACAAGGTATGCTCTTACTAAGTGATTTTGTAAAAGCTGAATTTCCTAATTGTGATGAAATCGTTTTAGTTGTTAATCATAAAAATGTTCCTGCTCAGCGACTGTACTCAAGAGTAGGTTTTGAAGATACAGGTAAGAGAAAAATGGGTCCCATTGGTGAACAGTTTGTAATGAATTTATTGTTGCAAAATACTTAACTCATTTAAACTAAGCAGAGAAGTTGGGCTTTTTATTTGGAAATTCCTTAACGTAGAAAATCCGAATTTATCTTATCCATCAAAAATGGATGACTTTACAGTATTAAATGTCAAGTCATCCTCAAACGTATTGTTGCCAATGGTGAAACACAGGACATTACTAAAGCAACGTTCTTTTACAAGGATCTACTCGGACTCGATCAACTGATGAACTAGGGATGGAGCAGTCGTAATTGTTTCTTCACATCAGTCCCAATTTCGAATAAAATTTGCTCAGCCATTCTGGCCGCTATACAGGAATCGAATCCAATCGTGCCACATCTTCTTGATGGGATCTGACTCAACAAAACCGAACCTTTTGAAAATAAGAAAAAAGTAAGGGAAATGCAAAGGCTACTAATGAAATTCCAAGCTGCATTTACTCGCTAGTGACTCAGCAAGGGGTATTCCTATCCCATTTTTCCGCAGGGGAATCGTAGATTCCTTTGCTATCAACAACATCGTTTATTTAACATAGTCGCTGTTAAAAATGATAAAACGCACCGTCAAAGTTGGCTTTTATATATTTTTAATCTTTTATGCTGTTAGCTTCTTCAATGGAATTCACAAACATTCCAGGAAAGTTAATTTTCTTTACACAATTTTCAACCTGCTTTCTTGAAGCAGAAGAGGAAGGATAAATAATTATTATTTTTTTAAAATTAGCTATCCAATATAATTTTAAAACGAATTCGATATCATCCACCACATGATCAGCAACTTCTTCTTGTCCACGTCCGTCTACTATAAATTTATACCTTGAAGGGTTAATGGTATTTACGATGGTTTGAAACTCGCTTAAATATATTTTTGCATCTTCCACTTGGAAGAAGCCTCCTACTTTTACAAAAAAGGTTTCATTCTCTTCATCCAAATCAAAGGAATATAGTTTAGCCATAGCTTTTATCCTCCAAAGTGCAAAAATACACTAATTTGATACTATGATACATAAAACGAGTTATTTCGACAATCCCAAAATTACTTATCTGGCTAGATCCTAAGTTTTTTATGAAGGTTTCCATTTCAACCAACGGGAATTGAAGAAGGAATATAAAAAAAGCCTGTATCATTGATTAATGTAAAGATACAGACTTTAAATATCAGTAAATCACCACTTATGTTGCTATATATCCTAGTTACCCATTTTGCCGTAAATATCGTTTATCTTTCATAAATAAACTCCAAAAGTAAATAAAGCCAGGAAAGAGAATTGCGAACCCAACAATGTAGGTAATAAATACAGCTCTAAATGAATTAGGGTCTGTAAAACCCGACTGAATTGTCACATTAGGATAGATGATATAGGGTAAGTGTGCTTTCCCATATACATAACTTGCAATTAAGTATTGGAATATCACTGCAATAACAGCGAGTCTTGGCATCCCCTTGACCCCTTTCTGAAATGGAGATGGGGCATATAATCCTATCCCTATAATCAAAAAGAAGCCAACCGAAATAAGTAAAAGTGAAAGGTCGTCCATCATTCTATTGTATAACCACTCAGCATCATTTGGTAAGGTAAGCATTATGAGTAAGGCCATTAGTAAGGAAATGGGTCCTAATATTTTTCCATCGCGAAGATATACTCGATATGCCTCCATTTCATTAGATGCTTTCGAGTAATCCGCTAACAATAAAGACGAGAGAAAAAGAGTACTGCTGATGGCAAAGCCAATAAATGCATATACATTTGGGCTTGTAAAAAGCCTATATAAATTTAAATTCGCTACACCATTCCCGTAATCAACAAATTCCCCATGTGTTATTGGCAATACACTAATTAAAAGACCAGGAATTAGTATTCCTGCAATTCCTGATATGTACGTCAAGGGCTTTTTATATTCGATTGCGATATTTGAAAATACTAAAAATGCGCTTCGTAAAGCAAGTAAAAGCAGGATTATACTTCCAGGAATGATCAGGATAGTGCCTAGAGTATATGCTGCATTTGGAAAAAGACTATAGACAGCTACAACTAATGCAACAATAAATGTGTTTGTCACTTCCCAAGTGGGTGATAAATATCGATTGGCAATATTGGTTGCTTTCGTTTTTTCCCGATTAATGTAAATCATTGACCAAAAGCCAGCGCCGAAATCCATTGTTGCCATGACAGCATAAATAAAGACAAACCCCCATAGCACGGTAATCGCAATAAGAGCATCAACCATGTGCATATCCTCCTATGAATTTGAACTGAATAAAGGGACATTTTTTTTCTCTGAACGCTCGATATCATCCAATACTGTGTTTTTTCTAAAGAAGTATAGCAATACATACACAACAGCAAGCGCCAAAATAATGTATACAGCAATAAACAATATAAATAATGTACTTAAGTTCGTCGCTGTTGTTGCAGCCTCAGCAGTTGATAATATCCTGTATATCACCCATGGCTGGCGGCCCGTACAAGCAAAAATCCATCCAAATTCAATCGCAAGCACCGCCAATGGACCTGTAGTAACTAGTGTCCACAGCATGATTTTTGGGTAATGCTTCTTTTTTATTACTTTTCTCCAGGCAAACACGAGAATTGGGATAAGTATCAGTAATGAACCAATGCCAACCATTGCGTTAAAAAGCGTATGTACAAATAAGGGAGGCCAAAGCTCCTCTGGAAAATCATTCAAACCAACAACAACCGTATCAAAGCTATTTCCGGCAAGAAAGCTTAGCGCCCAAGGAATTTCAATGGCCCCTTTTATTTCTTGGGTTTCACGATCTGTAAAGCCGCCGATGGCGAGTGGAGCATGGGATTGTGTTTCAAATAATCCCTCTGCAGCAGCTAGCTTTTCTGGTTGATATTCATGTAAATATTGAGCAGAAGCATGTCCATTTATTGCTGTTAAAAAAGCAAAAATACCACCTAACACTAAACTCATCATAAGTGCCTTTTGATGAAACAAGTAAATTCTGGACCCAAATTGATGTTTCATCATTTTAAAAGCGGCAACAGAACACACAACAAAAGCTCCCACAACGTAGGCAGACAACGCAACGTGCCCAGCAGTTACAAAGAAGCTTGGGTTAAAAAAAGCAGCCCAAGGATTAATGTCTACAAATTTCCCATTCTCATATCGGAATCCTGCTGGAGTACCCTGAAAGGCATGGACATTTGTAATCAATACTGCTGAAGCTAATGCACCGATAGCGACTAGTATTAAGCTTACTATTCTCATCCAAGGGGCAATTCTTTCTGCAGCATATACATAGATAGACATAAAAAGAGCCTCAACAAAAAAGGCATATATTTCAATTTGAAATGGAAGCGGCATGACCCGACCAACGACTTCCATAAAACCGGGCCAAAGCAATGATAATTGGGTTCCGGCTATCGTACCAGTCGGTATCCCAACTCCAAGTAAGACGGCAAACGCCTTTGTCCAACGCTTAGCCATTATGACGTAATCTTGATTTTTCGTCTTTTGGTAAAGCAGCTCAGCAGTCAAAATCATAAATGGCAATCCTACTCCGATAGTTGCAAATATAATATGAAATGCCATTGTCGTACCAAATAAAGAACGGGCTACTAATAGATCGTCCATAATCAATTCGTCCTCTCAGGGTTAATTTTCTTAAATAATCATTCCCAATTCGTCCAATAATATGTAATTAAGCCCGAAAGACGATTATACTTAAAAATGTTCCTGCTCAGCGACTGGACGGAAGAGTAGGTTTTGAAGATACAGGTAAGAAGGCCAGGAATTTAATAAACTAATTCTAAATTTTAATTTTGAACCTAACTTTCGTTCTGTATTTTGTTAAAATAAATTTATTAAACAATAATTAGGGGGAGACATTGTTGGAAGATAAAATATTAAAAATTGATTATAGTAACTATTTTTGGCAAGACGATAAAGTTAGAATACGTGCGATGCATCCAGAAGATTGGGAAAGAGAATATATTGGACAGTTTGATACTTCTGTACGTCGTCTTTTACTATGTTCTACTGAGCTGCCACCTACTATTGCAGGTTCGAAAAAATTTGCAGAGGAAAATGCTGATTATTCTTCATCAAATGGAAGAATAATGTTTATTATTGAAGATTTTGCAGGTAAAACCATAGGTGAAATTAATTTAAGTAGAATCGATGAGAGAAATGGAACATTTAGTATTGGAATTATAATTGATAAGGAAAACCGTGGTATGGGATATGGTACCAGAGCGATGAAGATTCTATTAAAGTATGCATTCCTTGAACGAAGGCTTAATAAATTCAATGCCTATGTTCTTGAAGGAAATGATGCTTCAGCTAAGATGTTGAAAAAACTTGGGTGTATCCAAGAAGGGGTGCGTCGACAGGCTGTTTATATAAATGGGAAGTATATGGATTTTATTTTATTCGGATTAACGAAAGACGAATTTATTGAAAACCACAAGGAAGAGTTAAATTTATAAAGTGGTATTCTTATTAAACGGGCAGCGTTAGTAAAAAAAGGGTCGTCAAAAAGATAACGGGATCTATTTTATGGGGGACAAAAGGCAATAAAAATATTTAAAAACGCAAATAAAAACCACGATTTCCATAAAAAAATCGTGTTTTTTTAACATTATAATTTCATCGTATATTGCCCTTAATTTTTTGTTCTTCCTGAAATTTAATTAAACATTTTTTACAAATGCAATCTATTCTAATACTTTCAACTGGAACTAATTCAAAGATTTCTTTAGGGAATTCCTCTATATCACACCAACAATTGCCATGTTCTCCAGCACTAGACATACATCTATTAACTTCCCCGCATATCGGGCAATATTTATTTGCCAATTAAATTCCCCTCCAATTGTGACATAATAATAGTCTTTTGTTATATTCTATTTCTTCTTAATACTACATCATTTTTTGCTTTTTCGGATAAAAAACCTTAATAAAACTAGTATGAAAATGCTGTAAGCACGATTATTGGCAAAATGTCTTGATTGAGGAGCTACCGGGCGAGTTTAATTGGAGAAGGAAAAAATGTTTGAATATAAAAATCATCTATAGTAATTTTCAATGAGCGAATTTGCAGATTCAACGGGCGAATATTACCATTCAATGGGCGAATTCAAAAAAGCCTAAGATAATTAGAGATATTTTTCAACTCACGTCACAGGCTAGTGAAACATTAGTATCTTTAAATCATATCAATACAATAAGAAAACGTTTTGTCTTAATGGAGGTGGATGTATTGAGTATGGCTGCCTGGTTTGGCGTCGGCATTGGTGTAGCAGCTGCAATCGGTTTATTTGGAAAATCAAAAAGGAAAAAATAAATTCGTTTCTTTGAAAGTAAAAAACGTTCTTTTTTTACTTTCGGGGTGCTTTAATTCAATAAGCTAAAAATGCTCAGAGTTCATCAATTATCCACTGAGCATTTTTTATGCCAATTATGAAGAGTGTTCAAATGGATAAAAGTTAAATCGCCACTTCTTTTCTGAAATTTCCTTTAAGCCTTTACGAATCATTCGGAAAACCAGAATCCATGATGCAGCCATCAGAAAGAGTTGTCCAAATGGAAAAATACCTGTTATAGGTGTATCCCATAGTGCATGCATCAAAACGACAAGAATAAAGATGCGAAGAAATTTTGGCTTGATCAACATGTTCAACTCGAATTTTTTGTCCCATTGGATCATGCAGAAGGCGGCTCCTGACAAACCGGCCCACGCAACATGTCCTCCGGGAGCTAACAGGCTTCGCCAAAGGATGGTAGCATAAAGTGTATGGAAGTTTCCAGAAATAAGTCCCCGTAATGCATAACCAGCAGTTTCGAAAGCTGCAAAGCCGACACCCACCGTAGCACCCAATAGAAGTCCATTCAGGATATACTTGTATTTAAGCTTTCGTACAAAAAAATAACGGTAACGGCTTTGGCAAGTTCCTCCGAAACACCAATCGTAATGGGATTGATGTTGTTTTTCAGAATATCAAAGAACACCAGTGCCGCTAGCATGGAGAGGATCCCGCCGATAAAGACCACATAGACGATTCGATAAATCGCAATATTTTGAGGAGCGTTCATTTCCCAAAAGAAAATCAGTGTCGTGAACGGAACGGTACCCTTGGTACCATGTCAACAAAAGAAGCAAACTCATAAAATAGGCTGTTTTTTTCTTCTGTTGTTAGGTCAGGACTACTACCTTTATAGCCGAAGTCTAAGCAGCTTTTAACCTTTTCCGGATTTAGGTAACCACAATGCGGGCATTTCATTTACCTTCCACCTCATTTTGAACAAATCTCTTTCAAAAAGTACAAAATAGCATACCCTTGTTTCGAGTTTATGTTCTCCATATAGAGGAAGGAGAATACTGAAATCGGGGAAAGTGTGGGAAAAGGTCTTGTGCTTCATTTTGATTTATCATTGCTACACAATATGTACTTACACTCTAAACAAAGACATACATGGAAATATTTCTTTACAACTCCCGTGTCTCGTTTTATATTTTGAATAGCAGGAAAATTTTCCTATATAGGTGAAAAGAAAAGGAGAACTATTGCAGAATCAAAGGAGAAGTAAAGGAGTGGAAAAATGAATCCATCGATTATAAGGCTTGGGAGTTTTACCTCCATTCTAGCCGGAACCCTTCTGATAGCCGCACATGCGTTAAACTTGGGCTCGGGAGAATATGGTTCTGTATATGGGAATTTCCTCGTTTTCATGTCCCATTTGCTTTTGGTTTTTGCCTTTTTTGGACTTTACATTTTTCAGGGTGAGAAAAATGGTACAGTTGGATTCTTGGCCATGCTTCTTGGCAATATTGGTAATATTGTGGTCACAGCTATTGTCTTTGTGGAAATAGCTCAAGCTTCCTTGGAAAAAGCAAGCCAAGTGTTAATGACATCCGTTAATGAACCACTCTCTACCTATGGACCGCTTTTGTTTGTGTTAGGGATGATATTATTAGGGATTTCCATTATTCGCGGCAAAGTATTCCCCGTTTATTCGGGCTATCTGTTGGTAGCCGGCACCATAGTGTTTGCCGCCGCTGGTATGATCAATGATTTCAAGTTAATCATTGAGGTGATTGGAGCGATCTTTACAGGAGCCGGTTTTATCGCAGCGGGCATGACATTGAGGTCCGATTCCCACTCAGTTAAGATTAAAGGATGATGAGTGGCGGTGCCTGGCACACCTCGAATACTCTTATTTGACAGTTATGTTCCATGACCCTAAAAAAGCCCAAGAAAAGTTCCTTCGTTCCCAGACGAAGGAATTTTTGGGGAGTCGACATTTCGGGCCGTAAGGAACTTGTAAATGGTCCATTTTCCATTAACCTTCGAGGTCTAACATTGCTTCTTCAGCTTTCTTTTTATGTTCATTCGTAATAAACTTATCCAACGTTTTGACCGCCGCAAAAATGGCTGTAGCATCATCGGTAAACCCTAAAACTGGTATAGCATCGGGCATTACGTCAAATGGATTGATCAAGTAAGCTAATGCTGCCAAGGCCACACCTTTAACCCATAATGGAGTTTTTTGATCAATTGCACAATAATACATGGCTACACTATCCTTAACGAAAGGCACTTTTCCAGCAATCCTTTTTGTTTTAGCCCAAAAACCCTTTTTGACGTATTTCTGATTTTTTTCTCTATTATATTGATGTTGGTCATCCTCTTGATTGAAAAAATTAGTTTCCATTATGAAATGCCTCCTTAATTTACTAGTTTGGCTGGCTAAAATAACATATCCTCTATTTACTACTTACCCACTTTTATTATCATCCATTTCTAGTCTATTCATTTTTATTCATTCATTACATTCTGCGATTGTAAAACTCTTCTAAATTTAAAGAAATGCGGTGGGATGAAATTATAAAAAGTTCACCAAAGCCTTCGAAAATAGATTAAAATAAATGAAAACTATCATTTTAGGAGGTCCATACTTACATGAGAGTAGCAATTGCACAATTATCCACTAGTGTTGATAAAACTGCTAATTTAGAGAAAGCTCTACAGTACATTGCAAAAGCAAAAAGTTTGGGCGCAGATTTTGTTATCATTCCGGAATTTTATATGGCGCTGGCTACCCCTAAGTCTGGCGTATTACCGGTTGAAGCAGCGGAACCGTTGGATGGTCCGTTTGTTACTGCGTTGGCAGAGGCTGCCCGCGAAAACGAAATCTATGTCATTTGCGGCCTGTATGAATCGAAATCAGATGATCAAAAACGTGCCTATAACACAACCGTATTTATTGATCGTTCAGGGCAGCTCGTCCATTCTTATCGAAAAACCCATTTATACGATGCCTTTAATTATCATGAGTCTGAGACGATTATTCCGGGGGATAATCAATACAAGATAGTAGAAACAGAGTTTGGAAAAATCGGTTTAATGGTTTGCTACGAATTGCGATTTCCCGAAATTGCAAGACAATTCGCCCTTCAAGGAGCAGATATCCTGTTTGTTCCTGCAGGTTGGGTAGCGGGACCGATGAAAGAGGACCATTGGCAAACACTTATTCGTGCACGAGCGATTGAAAATACGATGTTCGTCTTTGGTGCAAACCTCGTTGGCGATATTTTCTCCGGCCGCAGTATCATGGTCGATCCAATGGGTGTCATACTAGCCAGCGCAGGCGAAGAAGAAGCGTTAATTGTTTCCGATATTGACCTAGATCGCATCCGCCGTGTAAGAGAAAAACTTCCTAGTGTAAGTCACCGGAAGCCGGAGTTTTACCGCTTTTAGCTTGCCTGGCAAGGTCCGAGAATTGTTGAAGAGTTTAGCTTGTTTATAGCTAAACTCTTTTATTTTATTGTAAAGAATTTCGGGGTCAGATCCCCACCCTCCTAGATCATGGGTTCTGGTGGTCTTTTTTTGGTTGAGCTCACAACAAAAAAAAACCATGGGAACTGTCCCATGATTTTTCCTATTCCGCTGGTATTTCGTTGAAGAACGCTACATCCTCAATCGGAAGACGGGTAGTTGGATGTCCTGGTTTTGTTGCTTTTCCTATTGCAATGAGCATTATTGGCATAAGGTTTTCAGTAATGCCGAAAGCCTCCACAAATTTTGCTTTATCGTATCCTCCCATTGGAACGGTGTCGTACCCTTTGGAACGGGCGATCAGCATGAGCTGCATGGAGATTAGTCCACCATCCGTATAGACGATTTGGCGCGCTGCTTCGGGCGATAGGTTTGAGTACGTTCTGACCGTACGCTCAATGAATGAACTAGCCGTATCTGCCGGCATAAAGCCTGCATCAACTGCCTCTCCATAAATTTTTTCCGCGTTCTTGTAGCTTTCAACATCGCCAAGGACTGCAATAACGGCAGAGGCTTCTACTACTTGTTGTTGGTTAAACGCGATGGGCAAAAGCTTATCCTTTAACTCCGGCTTATCGATGACTAAAAAACGCCATGGCTGCAGGTTAGAAGATGAAGGAGCCAGTGTTGCCAACTCCAGTATTTCAGTCATTTCTTCGCGTGAAATCCGTACTGTTGGATCATATGCACGAACAGAACGGCGTTCCCGAATTACATCAATGAACGTTTGTTGTTCGACTTTATCAATTGTTTGTAAGTTTGACATCATCATGCCCTCCTAGTCCTTCTGATTCCCTGCTGCGTACAATTCAGGGAATCCTTATATAGCAAGGGTATTATCCCATTATGAACAAAAGTTATTCTACCATTATTGTCCGCATTTTACAAAGTTAGTGACCATGGGGACGATTCTGCTGGCTTTTTTCGGCAAGGAAAAATGAAGAAAAAGACCATGAGAGCCTTCCAAGAGCACCTATTAAAGACATTTTCGCCTCCTCCTTGGTCGATTTTGTCCTTAAGGGCCCCTATTAAAGACATTTTCGCCACTTTCGAACCGTCCATGTGGATTCATGACTTTCAGCCGCACAATATGATTAAAGATATGACTTTTATCACTATAAGGTATGCTCTAGAACGATTAAACTAAATTTTGTTGGGAAATTCTAGGTCTGAGGTCGTAGACAATATTACACCAACTGCCCGATGTTGATGAATAAATGGAAAACTTATAATGAACAGGTGGGATTATCCAACAGACGAGACTAAACTACGAAAAAAACAGGGGAATGGAAGAAACGAGTAAAATTTTCGGAGGGGAAGAGAGTAATGAAATCATGGATCAAATTTTCACTAAAGAATGCAGGGGTTATTTTTATTGCGATGTTAATGGTGATTGCCGGGGGGATCTATTCAGTCAAAACGATGAAGATGGAGTCAATGCCTAATGTTGACATTCCTTATATTATCGTCCAGGTTCCTTATATTGGAGCTACGCCTGACCAAGGATTAGAGGATATTGGCAAGCCATTAGAATCGGCATTGTCGGGGATAAAGAAACTAGATAATTTGTATATTGAAGCACACAGTAATGTGGTTGTGGGGATTCTTGAATTTAATATGAGTAAGAATATGGACGAAGCGGAAAAGGACGTTACAACGGCTGTCGCTTCGATGAAGCTGCCTGCAGGTGCAGAAAAGCCTGCCATTCTAAAGGATGGTCCTTCTGCCATGCCCGTATTTTCGTTTGCTCTTTCGTCTGAAACAGCCAATCAATCGGACATAACCCAATTTATCAATGAGCGAATCAAGCCTGCATTGACAGGAATCGAAGGAGCCGGAAGCATTAATATTTCGGGTGAGACTGAAAAGGAAGTGGCAATCAAACTCAATCCGGAAAAGATGAAGCAGCATGGAATAACGTACGAAACAGTCAAGCAAACGTTGGCAGCGCACAATTTTTCATTCCCGGCGGGGCAGGTAAATGTTGAAGATAAAACCTTCAATGTGCAAGCCGATTTCAAGCTGGGTTCCATTGAGGATGTTAAAAAAGTTCAAATTTTGGCTCAGGGACCTGCCGGAATGCAAAAACTAAGCTTGTCAGATATCGCGACAGTTGATTATAGCGACAAAAAGGAAACGGTCTACACTAGATTGAATGAAAAGCCAGCGGTTCTGGTAGAAATGTTAGCCATTCCCGGCTCTAATACAGTGGAAGTAGTGGAGCAGGCGAAGGAAAAGCTGGATGCATTAGATCTTCCAGCCGGCTATAAATTAACGAAATTATTTGATACATCCAAAGAAGTAAAAACATCTGTTGATGGGATGCTGCGGGAAGTATTGCTTGGTACCTTGTTTGCCGTCATCGTCACGTTCTTATTCCTTCGTAATATAAGAGCAACGATTGTAGCCGTTCTGTCCATCCCATTATCGATATTAGCCTCGATGATTACCTTAAAATATTTGGACTATAGCTTAAACATGATGACCCTTGCTGGAATAGCTGTCGCCGTCGGACGGGTGATTGATGATTCGATTGTTGTCATAGAAAATGTTTACCGGCGAACCTTATCTAGCCCGAAGCGTGATGAAAGATTGGTTCTGACAGCAGCCAAAGAAGTAGGAGGGGCGATTACCTCTTCCACCCTGACGACCATTGCCGTATTCGGGCCGCTTTCCTTTGTTCCCGGGATTGTTGGCAAGTTCTTTGCTCCGTTTGGGATCACGGTCATCGTTGCCCTTGCATTTTCCTTAATTGTATCGTTAACCGTTGTACCATTATTGGCAAAATTATTTTTACTGCGAATCAAACACCAAGAGTTGAAAGAAACATTTTTTGAAAAAGCGTATAGGCATGTATTGTCATGGGTTTTAACGAAACGTGCGGTCACGATTGTGTTAGCGATTATCTTGTTTGCCGGTTCGTTGGCATTAGTTCCACTGATTCCACAGAACTTTTTACCACAGGAAAAGGCTGTTTCCTATAGGTTAACAGGTGATTTACCGGCTGGAACTTCATTAGAAAAAGCAAACGAGATGGCGGTTAAAGTAGAAGCCATTTTGAAAAATGAACAGGATATTAACCATACACAAACGATTGTAAATGGGGAGCATATTCGTTTCTCTATCGATTTAAAGGATGGCGTCACGAAAGAGCAAACAAGTGATTTTGAAAAAAGTGTAAGAGCAAAAGTAGAAAAATTGGACGATGACATGCGGGTGGCGCTTTCTCCTGTAGGGATTGTCGGAACAAGTGGTTTAGCGTTAATGGTCGAGGGCGGGAATGCCAAAGATTTAGAGACGGCCGGAAAAATGATTACCGATAAAATTAAAGATATTGATGGCTTAGAAAATGTGGAATCCAACCTCTCTGGAGTGAAGGAACAGCTCCAATTGAAAATCAATGATCAGCAAGCAGCAGAAAAAGGATTAAATCCGATCATGATTGCGGGCTATGTGAGAGAGCTTATTTCCGGTGATCATGTCGCTGAGATGCAAGTGGAAGGAAAAACAACGAGTGTCAATTTATCATTGAATAGCACTTCCGAGGGCACGATCAACGATATTATGAGCCAAAAAATGACCAATCCGCTGGGGCAGCAAGTAAGCCTTTCAGAAGTAGCTGCCTTGACGAAAACGCCAAGTCCTTCCGCGCTGTATCGTTTAAATCAGCAGCCATATGTGCAGATTTCAGGACGAATCACGACGGATAATTCTTCCGGCGTGCAGGCAGAGGTCGATAAACGCCTGAAAACCTTAGATTTACCAAAAGGGATAAGTTATCATTCAGAAGGTCAAGCGCAAGCAATGAACGAAGGGTTTACCAATATGATGCTTGCCATGGCCGTTGCGGTTGTGTTGGTGTTTATCGTGATGTTGATTGCATTTGGGAATATGTTAATGCCGGTGGCGATTTTATCCTCCTTACCATTCTTGTTTTCCGGGGGATTACTAGGATTATATCTTACGAATCAAGCACTTGGGATGCCGGCTTTAGTTGGGTTCCTGATGTTAATCGGGATTGTGGTCACCAATGCGATTGTCTTGATGGAGCGCGTGAAGCAGAATGAGAAGAAGGGCATGGCGGTTGGCGCCGCGCTGCTTGAAGCTGGAAAAACTCGACTCCGCCCAATTCTCATGACGGCTCTCGCCACAATCGGTGCATTATTACCATTAGCGCTATCAAGTGATGGCGGTCTAATTTCACGATCACTTGCAATTGTTGTTATTTCAGGGCTGCTGACATCTACACTCTTAACCTTGGTAATTGTACCGACTACTTATCATGTATTACATTCGCTAAAAGCGCGACTTTCTAAGAAAACTACCGATAAGATAACTGAAAAAGAATCAGCGTAGAGGAAATGGGACGAGGGGACAGGAACCTCGTCCCATTTTGGTCTTGCCCTGAATAGTGTCGAAGATTCCTGTATTTAATTCGGATAATGGTCCTGAACCCATGTCCCTTCTCTGCCAATTTGGCGCCTATTTTTATTGCACTAAAGAAGAAGTTTACTTGTATCAGGACAGTAACTTCGTATTGTGCAAATTTCTAATGATAAAAATAGGTATCTAACTAGTCCACATAAACAAAAAGTCACATAGACTAATGGTGACACAAGACAAATTCACATGGAGGTAATTTTAATGAATAATAGAAATATGGGGTTTGGTGGTTTTCCAGGACCTATGATGCCGGGACAATACGGTGGACCAGGAGGATGTGGATGTCCGCCTCAATACTGCCCACCACAAGTGTTTCCAACACAGTATGACCCGGGACTAGTTGACCCTGCACAACAATATGTAAAAACAAACTTATTTAATAAAGTAGTCTCTCATGTCCATCCTTCTCATACGACAACAGTCAACAAGCTTCATGTTAACCATCAACATTATTTTCCCCACACAGAATCATGTGTAAATGAATGCTGTGAAACACATACGATGTGCGGTGTACCACACAATCCTTGTTGTCCATCAGGACCATTTGGATACTAGCTTCTTTTTCCCCCTCTCTTGAGGGGGATTTTTTATTAACACAACAAAACCAATTTCATATACTATAAAAGTTCCAAGATACAAGTTCTCCTTGGTACCTTATGGGTGCCATTTTTTTT